>CAWHJM010000082.1:0-98739 GCA_963829615.1 uncultured Chloroflexia bacterium | reverse complement strand
GATGTAATGCCCCTGCAAAGATTGTCGAAAGAACAAAGCCCAAAAGGGCTGCACCAAAAACCCATCCAAGATAAACGTACCAGATTTTGTTCATGTGATTTTCTCCTTTTTTAGAGGTTTCAATCATATCTGCCCAGAAATAAAGACTTCCCCGCCTTTGGGGGCGTCTTTCACTGGTCAAGTGGATTGGTCTCTTGAAGTTGGGTAAGTTTCAGTCTCTTACCGGTTGAAGACAAAGAATATACCTTGATAAACAATAGCCGCCACAATTCCAATGAATAGAGCAGGTCCGCCTTTGATTTTTTGTGATGCGCTTACTCCTTTGATTGACAAAAAGGCGAGCATGAATAAACCGGTGCTATAAAGTATCATCAGGATTGTTCGCCAGATCGTGGGAGAATTCAAAGCTACTTCATACCAGCGGAGATCAAGTAGACCAATCGCTCCCAGAAAACTATCTGGCAGATCATGCAAAACTGCAAAGAAGGTGGCGATGGTGATTTCAAAACCAAAGACACTCAGTGTATCTTCAAAAGAACCTTTACCTGAAAATAGTTTACTTAACAAGTGAGCTACTCCGGCTGCCAGAATCCAGCAGCCAAACATGCTTGGAGCGAGCCAGAATCTGTTATAGAAGTAATAAACATTTTTCGGAACTGCCAGCCAGGGATCAAATGATGAGGGTGCGCCTCCACCTATGGTCAGAAATACATATATGAGAGTGTAAAGAAAGGCATTTATGGAGAGAGCGATAAACCCGAACTTCAATTTGCGATTGTCCTTGATTAGAAGTTCAAATGTTTTGCCTGGTCTGATGAGCGTGCCGATCAAATAATCCTTGAATGACATTGAGTTTGATAGATCTGTGTTGTTCATGGGAAACCTCTTATTTATGTCGATTTATGCAAATAGCCTTTCATAACCGGGATAGGCTTTTTAATGGGATCAACTCAAAGGTGATTAACTTATTTTGGACAAATGGTAACGTGGACAACACCTCCCGCGCCTCTTCCACCGATAGACATTCCAACACCAAAACAGCCTCGCTACTATCCACGCGGAAGTATGATTCGCGGATCACCCCAGCCTGAACCAACTCCCAGACTTTACGCGCTTCAGCAACAGCATGTTCCTGAAATCGTTCTGCTGTTGCGCCTGAAAGTTCGTGTTCGAGCGCGATGATCTTCATATTCAGTCTTGAATGTTTCTCAAGGCTATGATCCCGAAGATGATTCCTGAAATACTGATCAGCACAAAGTTGATCGATATGACAGGATCGATCTTAACCCCTGCAAGGAATTGAACGATGATCATCGAGATTAGCGCTGCACCCATCGTCAAGATTTTGAGCAACATCACAGAAGAGAGCGCGTAACCCCATGCCCGTTTCTTGATTAGCAATGAAGCAGTGATGAAAGCCGTTGGAACGATGATGCCCAAGTCCATGGCTTGAATGACCATGGTGATCGCGGATTCGAGTCCGTTGGGTGGGAACCACGTCAGCGAGGGAGAGGCAACTAATCCGAGCCAGGCTAGGCTGAGAAAGACCGCAATGATGATGAAGTATGCCGCAATGGCACGACGAGGGAATCCATCCTGAATATGTCGCGCGACTTCTTCCACATCCAGATTTTTCATGGAGAGAATAAAGCCGAAGAGACTCAGCGAGAACAGCGCAACATAAACGAGGAAGAGCGGATTGAATGCTGTAAGGAAGCACATTGAGCCGTAGGTATAGAGGAAATAGCCAAGTGCACCAGTGAGTAAAAGTTGACCACGCAAAGTGCCTTTACGGCTTAGGACAATGCCAGTGATGAGAAGCGGAATGCCAATAAGCAACGTGACGATGTCAGCACCGACCTCTTGCGAGGAGGAGTTGACTGTGTCGTAGCGATATAAACCGTGACCACGAATCATGACCGTTTCGCCACGCAAAGTGTCGAAAGAATATGGCTCACCTGTTCCCTGCCAGAAGACACCTGCACCCGCGGCGAGCAACGCGAGGGGAATGATGATGAGTGCCAAACGAATAACGATGCTATTTGATTTCATTTTTTACCTTTTTCCAATTGACAGCAATGACATAGACCAACGCAACCTCAAGCAATATCTGCACGATCTTCGAGACGAGACCGCCTGGGGAGAAAATCACTGCTGGACGGTTCTGGTACAGATTGAAGAAGAAAAGGACAACCATCGCATTGATAAACGCGCCGAAAAGCAGGAGCCAGCGATTGCGGGTGAGGATGAACAAACCACCGAGGAGGTAACATCCTGCCGCGACGTAGATAATGCCCGCAGGCTTTTCGTCCACTTGCAGGTCGCCGACACCGAGGACGTTGAATTGCATCAAGATGTAGGATAGAGCAGTGAAGAGTGCCAGCCCAACGGCTGTCCACATGACACGGATGTGGTTGGGATTTGAAGCTTGAACAGTATTCATGATGAAAGCCTTTCTGTTATTAAGCGGTTTTAGAAATATTGTGGAAGAACGAGATGGCAAGCCCGATAGCGAAACCACCCATTACCACCCACGAGCCGATCATGCCGATATATATGCCGATAGGAAAAATGATCTCTGCCATTGCTTGACTGACGGTTTGCGCGATGACTACAACGCCAATGATCGTGCAAAGGATAAGCAACGGCGCGGCGAGTAGATATCCCAGTGGTTTTCGTTTTAGCAGGAAGATGCCAGTGACCACCGTTGCGGGAGTGATGACAGCTGAGTCAAATCCATGTGTGAACATGGTGGTGTACGGACCCAGATTTGCTGGAGCTTGACCTGCTATCAACGGACCGATCAACTCGCTGAGCCAAAGAAATAGTGTTCCAAAGCCAGCTACAAACATGAAGACTGCGATCCCGCGGTGTAGCATACCAGATGTCACTTTGGCGGCTAATGCTTGCACGTCAAACATCGTCAACGCGATGATCGTGGCGAAAAGACTAACGGAGAACAACGCCGTATAACCCAGGAACAATGAATTGAAGATCACTGAGAAGGTATAGGTCACACCGATATAAAGGAAATACATCAGCATACCGATCATAAAGATACTTCCACGTAGGGAGCCGCGACGATAAGACAAATAGCTTACCAGCAACAACGGGAGACCTACGAATAAAGTGATGGCATCCGTGCCTCTAAAGAGCGCGGCAACAAATGTCGAATCATGGCGGTAGATACCCTGTCCATATATCTCAACGGTATCGCCGTAAATTGTTGTAAATGAAAACGGACCATCCCCGCCTTGCGAGAATAGACCGACTCCCGCAATGACGATCGCAAGAACAGCTATTAGGGGAATGAGCCAATTGAGCGCAGATCCTCGTTTCATTGTTTATTGCACCTGTGCGAGCGCGGTGAGAAGCAAGACCAGCACGCCACAAACCGCCATTGCATTGATGTATTTTCGGAAGCGGGCAATCGTCTGCTCTGGATTGTTCGAACTCATCATGGGGCCAACTCGCAGGATGGCGTTGAACCAAAATCCCATGCCGATCATCACGAGGACGAGGATGTGTTTCAATAACATCACAACACCCCAGAAGTTACCGAAATCCATGAAACCCAGATAGTCTGAGTCGATCAGCATGAGATATGTTCCAGTGACGATGAAGATGAGAAGTGACGCATACATCCACGGGCGACTGCGCTTGGAGATTTCGCTGAGCGCTGTCCCGTTGTGTGATAAAGCAGGCAGATAGACCCCGGCGAGCAAAACAAAATGTCCGATGAATACGACCGTTGCAAGGGAGTGAAGCCAATAGGATAATGAGATGAGAAATTAAGTCATAGTTATTCCCTTTCGCCATTTATTTTATCGTCCCGCAAAAAAAGACTTCCCCGCCGATGGGAGAGTCTTGCACTGTCCATATGGACAGGTCTGAAAATTGTATTTATCGCCAATTGCCTTTCACTTGCTTCGACGGTCCAAAGCAGCCCCAAAGACGAGTCCTATAAAAGCCCCAAATATCAATCCCAGCGCAGGGCTGCCTAGCATATTTCCAAGGATCAAGCCAAGGATGGCGCCGAAGACAAACCCAAGTGAGGCTTTGACAACGGTTCTGGGTTTGGTGTTCTGTTGCTGATCAGATGTTGTTCCTGATTGGTCTTTCATGATTCAATCTCTTTTCTTGATTATGCAATCAGATCTTGACGAACAAGCTGATGTTTCTACTCATTCGTTTTTTTCTTTTCGATTTTGATCTTATCCTCAACTCGAAAAAGACTCCCCCGCCTATGGGAGAGTCTTCAACTGGTCAGATGGACAGGGTGTTTATTCCATCAACCGAGTTGATCGTTATCAGACTCTTCAACACATTTGACAGATATCAAAGGGATGACGAGACTGCCCAGACGGGAAATGACCCCATACACAGCCGCCATATCTGGCAGTTTTCCACTGAGGATGGTTTCACCGCTGGCATTCTCCTGCACTTGCATTTCCCCAAACCAATCCGACCATTTCGGATTTATATTTCCTTTAACGTGAATTTCAGTATGGTACGTAGACATGTTCTTACCTGTACCAATCCAGGCTGACCGTTGTCCCTTGTCCTTGCAGACTGGCTACCTGTAACTCGGCATGAATGGCTTCAGCACGTTCACGCATAATTCGTAGACCCAGGCTGGTTGGTTTGACAGTTGTAGAGTCGAACCCGGTGCCGTTATCCTTGATTTCCATATGTACCCGGTTCGTCCCAAGCTGGACCTTGATCTCCACCCGACTTGCATGGGCGTATTTGACAATGTTGTTCAAGCTTTCCTGGGCAATTCGATAAATCTCCACCTTGACATCGCAAGGCAACTCGCAATCTCCATCCATATCGAGACAAATTGGCAAACGCTCCCGTCCCATCAATGCCTCGCTAAGCTGTTTGAGTAGATCAGCTAATCTCGCCTGTTTCAAGGCGGCCGGACGGAGTTCAAAAAGCAGGGTCCGCATCTCAGCAAGAGCACCACGAGTCAATTGACGCAAATCCTCGGTAGATTTGCGCGCTTCATTTTCATCCATATCCCATAAATCCGGGAGTACCTCGGCCGTCAGGCTCACAGCGAAGAGAGTCTGGGTGACAGCATCATGGAGTTCACGAGCGAGGCGGTTGCGCTCGGCGGTAACCGCATCCTCGACAGCTTGAGCTATCTGGGTGTCCCTGGCTTGAAAATTATCCGCTGAACCTGGAAGTACCCAGGGTCGAAGGGCTCCGTCACGAAGAATGCGATAATGTTCTACTTGATTTAGAACGGGGTTTTTATTGCTGGCAACAGCAGGGAACTGGTTCATAGGGACATCCTGTGATTCGGCACACTTTATCCGTTTTTTTTCTAAGCCTACTTTATCAGAACCAGGGGATTAATCGCATCCTCCAACAGGATTAATTGCAGGGATTAATTATGACAGTGGGCGTAATATAATGGAAAAGTCTGAAAATGAACTATATTCTCCTCTGAAAGAATTTGCTCATGCCGTATCAGGTATTGTCAACCAAGTTATATATTCCGCCGATACAAGCCAGTCTGGTTCGACGGCAAAGATTGGTACAGGTTCTCGAAACTGGTTACCAGGCAGGGAAACGCGTTACACTTGTCTCCGCACCAGCCGGTTTTGGGAAGACAACCATCATCCGTGAATGGATCACGGCAACGGAGCCGGGGAAACCGTTCGGATGGCTTTCACTGGATGATGGTGATAACGACCCGGTTCGCTTTCTGATCTATCTAGTTTCTGCCATTCAAAAGGTTCATGCAAAGATTGGGGGAGCCATCCTGGCATCGCTGAACTCCTCGCAAATTCCCCCATTGCTGGAACTGGTGGAAACACTGATCAACGAAATCTCGATTGAATCAAAACCCTTCTTGATCATATTGGATGATTACCATTTGATCAAAAAAGTGGAGGTGCATTCGATCCTGCAATTGTTGCTGAAGCGCCAGCCCGAAGCATTGCATTTTGTCATTATCACACGCGAAGACCCTCCGTTCCCGCTCCCAAGGATGCGTGTCCAGGGGCAGATCACGGAAATTCGCGAACGGGACTTGCGCTTTACCCAAACAGAAGCACAGACATTCCTGGTGAAAACCATGGGGCTGGAACTTTCTGCACAAGATATCGGTAAACTCGAGGAACGCACCGAGGGTTGGGCGGCAGGAATGCAGTTGGCCGCATTGGCGATGGAAGAACTTTCCAATGATGAAGAACGGCAAGCCTTTATCGAGGCTTTTGCCGGAAGCAACAAAATGATCGTCGATTACCTGATTAGTGAAGTTTTACAACGGCAGGCGGAAACGACGCGTCGCTTCCTGTTACGCACATCGGTTCTTGAGCGTTTCTGTGCTGAATTGTGTGATTATGTCGTTTTTGACGATTACGAAGCAGGCAGCAGTCAGTCTGTTCTGGATATCCTGGAACGGGGAAACATGTTCTTGGTATCGTTGGACAATCAGAGTCAATGGTATCGGTATCATCATTTATTCAGCGAGATGCTCTTCCATTCCCTGCGCCGCTCCTCTCCCGATGAGATTCCAACACTGCATAGAAAATCCAGTGAGTGGTTTGAAGCCAAAGGATTTATCCCTGAGGCGATGAAGCACGCCCTGGCAAGCAAGGATTGGGAATACGTTAACCAACTGCTGAACCGACATGCCCTGCCGATCATTTTCCAAGGGTATGGCAGTTTGGTAATCGAGTGGTGCCGGGAGATTCCCAAATTCTACATGGAAAAATCACCGGACATTTGTGTCTATTATGCATGGGCGCTTGTATTGACTTTTCGCAATGACTATCTGGATGCGGTGGAAGAAGAACTGCAGATTGCAGCAAGAGCAATTGAAAATCCAGACCTGCCCGAGCACGCAGAGGTGGGTCAAGACAGATCTCGGGTTCCATATAGAGACTGGGTCATAGGCCAAACGTGTGTCATTCGTAGTCAAATTCTGCTGGCTCGTTTTAACACCTTTCTTGATCCACAGGAACTGATTGACTTAAGCCTCAAAGGTTTGGAACTCCTGTCGGAAGTGGAATACACCTTCCGCTCACTTTGCAGGATCAATCTTGCCCATGCCGAATTGATGCAAAACAATCCAGTAGGCGCTCAAAAAGCATTCGAGGAAGCACTTCCGTTCATGTTGAATGCAGGAAATTTTCTGGGCGCTGTAGCAGATCTTTTCTATCAGGCAAGGCTTGCTTTTTATGAAGGAGACGTTGACCAGGCAGAAATGATCTGTCAGGAGTGGAAGAAAAAATTTGAGACAATGGCCAGTTCATCTGAAGTGATTGACCAATCTCCAGAAATCCCAGCGGCACGCGGACTGGATATTGTAGAAAGCATCATTCTTATTGAACGCAACCAAATCGAAGAAGCGGAACGCCTTCTTGTCAAGACGCTTGAACTGCTGGGTTGGGGATCCTGGATGGAATTACACGGCTTCGTTGAATTGGCACGTCTACGTCACCTATGTGGAAATAACATAGGTGCGCAGGAAATCCTTCAACGCATGAGCAGATTGGGACCTCAGCATGCTACCTGCGCCGAAGCCCTCGAAGTTTTGTTTGAAGTAAAGAAGTCTCCAAATGAACCGCAGGCACGGTCAAAAGCGGAAGCTTGGATAAAGAAATACTCACCCGATCCATCCTACCCCTTCGCGCTTGGAATCGGTCCATATCATCGTGATGCTGAATACTTCTGTAACCTGTTTTGGGCACAGGTACAAATTGCTCTTGGTCATTTTCAAGAGGCATCCACTTTTATAAGCCCTGCTTTGCAAACCGCCAAGGAGTGTGGCCTGCTCTTTCGCGTTGCCGAACTCTCGATCGCGCAAGCATTGATCCATAATGGAATGAAAAATTCATCTGCGGCATTGGAAGAATTGGAAAAGGCACTTGAAATTTCGCAGGCCTGCGGATATACCAGTTTCTTTTATGATGGTCTCGAACTCGATAAACTGCTCCAACGAGCTGTGGAGAGAAAAATCCATGCCCAATATGCCAGGAAATTATTGGACTCATCCCACTCACGAAAAATTAACAGAATAACCCAAAAAGCGGAATTAGGAAACTCAAGCTTAATCACTCCCTTAAGCGAGCGCGAATTGGAAGTGCTACGGCTGCTGGCAACTGGTTTGCCACCGGCGGACGTGGCTAAAAAACTATTCCTTTCTCCTTTTACCCTCAAAGCTCATACCCAAAACATCTATAACAAGTTGGATGTTCACAGTCGCATCGAAGCCATCAACAAAGCACGCGAGATGGATTTGCTCTGACCCATAATTCGAGGGGGATACTTGAATTTCAAAACTTCGTCATCAATTCGCCGCGGCGGAAGCTTTTGCTGGCGAACCAAAGCAGGACTGCATCGATCAACCAGATCACCAATCCCACGATCATGACAACGCCAAGGCTGAAGTACATCACACCAGAAATTTGCCCGACCATGAGAGCCAAAACTGGTAAAACCACCAAGCCACCTGTTTGATAGGCATCCTGAAATCCCTGTGCGCGGGCGGAAGCAAACACCATTACTACAAGTCCCAACCCCGCCACCGCAGGTGTAACCCATAGTACCAATGCGATCCACATCCAATTCGGGAAGAAGATGTGCCCGATACTTTGCCAGCCAGCGGCATTTGCCATGACTGCATAAACAACAAAACTTAATAACGCCACTACGACCGCCGCAGTCCATGCGCCTAATAGTTTAGCAGTGAAGAGTTCCCTGTCAGTGGTGGGGGTATAGAGCAGGGCTTCCAATGTTTTGCGTTCCTTCTCCCCGGCAAAGCTATCCGCTGCAAGCACGGAGGAAACCATCAACGGCATGATGAGGAACATGGGAGCCAGCATATAGACCAGAGTAAAAACCGTCAGTTGTTGGTCGTGTGTATATCCACTTAGTTCATGAAGCAGACCTGCAGGCATGCGTTCCAAGAGTTGCCCCATGTTGCTGGCTGAAGTGCCAGTCGCTTCGGCGAGAGATGAGGCGTAAACCAGGATCCACGGTAAGATCACGAACAACACTAAAGGCAGAATAATGATCGGCAATACCACGCCCTTATTTTGTACGGCAACTTTCAAATCCTTGCGAACGATGGCGAGAATAGCGCGTGTGTTCATTGTGTGTCTCCGTGCAATGCGAAATAAACTTCTTCAAGATTGGCTTCCTGCGGCGCAAGGCGATAGACCTGTAATCCCTTTTGCACAAGAATGTTCAATAACTCAGGGATGGCTTCCCGCCCAGAGAGGGTCAGTGTAAGAATATCCTTCTCCTGTTTTGGAGAACCGATCACCAATTGGGGCAGGTCCTGCAAAATCTGTAGGACCAATTCTGTTTGAGTGGGATCAACTTCAAGGTCCACATCGAGGCGTTTGACATATTGGCGGGTAAGTTCTGAAGGTGTTCCCAAAGCTACAAGATGTCCGTGTTCCATCACAGCCACGCGGTCACATAACTTTTGAGCTTCCACCAAGTTATGCGTGCAGAGAAAAACCGTACAACCCTCGCGGCGCGCCAGATTTTCCACCAAGCTATTGACGTGTCGCGCTGCCACTGGGTCGAGACCCGAAGTCGGCTCATCGAGGAAGAGAACTTCGGGCTTGTGGAGCAGGGCACGGGCGAGTGCGAGGCGTTGCTTCATCCCCTTGCTATAACCGCCAACTTTTTCATCGGCACGGTCAGCCAATTCAAATTCAGTCAGTAGAAAATTTACACGCGTAGCGACATCCGCACGCGGGACGTTATACAGATCCGCATAGATGGATAGATTGTCGCGGGCTGTGAGACGTTCATCAAGTGAGGGCGTTTCAGTGAGTACACCGGTTCGGGCTCGTAACGCTGGACCTTGAACCTGCGGATCCAACCCCAGTACTTTTGCATCCCCGCTTGTGGATTCGAGTACGCCGTTGAGCAAACGCACAGTGGTCGTTTTGCCCGCGCCGTTATGACCGAGAAAGCCAAAGATCTCGCCAGCTTGCACATCGAGCGTTAATTGATCGACAGCATTTGTTTCGCCAAAGCGCCTCGTGAGCGATGAAATTTGAATGACAGGTAATGACATATGTTTTCCTTTGATCGAGTGTTAAGCTCATTTTATCTAAAAAGAATTATAAGACTCCCCGCCAACAGGAGGGTTTTCAACTATCCACTTGGACAGTCTGGTCATAGGGATAGATATTACAACGCCTTTTCTAGTTGTTCCACATCGTTCTTCCAACCGTAAACCTGCACTAAATTTTCTTCCAGTTTTGCGGCATCTTTTTCATAGCCCTTCGCCAACTCTGCCAGATGCTCGTAATAACCAGCCAGCTTATCGAGCGGTAACAATGTGATCGTGCCCTCGCCGCGCAGGTTTTCATCCAAACGTTCCAGACTGGACAGCCATTCTTCGACAGGCATCCCCGCCGTCTTCTTGAAATCACGGATGACCCATTGACGTTCGAACAACGAGCGACTCTTCCAGCCTTCCGATTGTTCTCTGAGAGTGACAAGCACCGCTTCACACAAAGCCTGAGCCTGTTTCCTTCTCTCAGAACTCATCTCAACTGATTCCTTTTCCTCCTCCCCGCCACCGAAGTTAATATTCGCCGCCTTCAATGCCTGCATGGACGAGATCTCCTGCCCCCGGAATTTCTCTGCAAAGAGGACCGATAACGCAAATCCAACGCCCGCCTCTTCGACAGAAAGCACGAGCACCTTTGTTCATCTCAAAAAACTGCTCAACGCTCATTCCCATCTGCGGTGCGAGTTGACCGATTGCTTTTGATGCGGTTTCCGTTGGGACAAGTCCAGGCCCAATCGTATATGCCGTGACATTTGTACCTTCGAGTTCAGCATCCAATGTGTTTGCTAAATGCACCTGCGCAGCTTTGAAGGTTTCATAACCGCCGAGAAATGCCGTCCCTGTGGAGGAGACACAGGCAAAGATGCCATGATTCCGTTTGATCATATCTGGTAGAAAAGTTTTCGCCATCAAAACAGGCCCACGCAAATTGACGTGGTAACTTCTGTCCCATGATTCGATGGGCACACCAACGACATTGCCAAGCACGGCAATTGTCGCGTTATTAATGACCGCGTCCACTTTGCCGAAGGCGAGGATGGAGAGTTTATATAATTCCCTCACGCTGGGTTCATCACCTACATCCGTAGTGACAAATAACACGCGTTCCTTGCCAAATTCTTTTTCCAAAGTAACTTCTGCCATGCGTCCGTTTTGCTGGTTGATCTCGGCAATGACCACGTTCGCACCAAGCCAGAGCAAGGCACGCGCGGCTTCATAACCAATCCCGCCGCCCGCGCCGGTGACTATGACAGTTTCGCCGAGCAGAGCATCGGGGTTGAGTCCAAGTTGGGAAATAATGTTTGTCATTCTTTTCTCCATTTTGCCGAATGTTTTGAAACACTCAAATGGCTTTTTGTTGGCGTTCAATCAACCCATAAAGGTAGGGGACCATAACTGGACTGGCAAAGATAATGAGATATATCAATGTAATCCAGGGTTGGTAATCGATATAAAATTCTTTGAAGGTCATTGCCCAGGGATGAGGGATGAGCACCCAGCCGATCAGGTCAATGATGATAGTGATAACTGCCCAAAGGATTCCCAGATTAAGCATCTCGCTCTTTCTATCGATCTCTGCTGGAAGTCCGCGCCAATATAACCATGCGAACAAGGGCCAGACTGCCAGGTTCAATAATGGATGATAGGGTATGGTCAACAAATATGCGGGAGCCTGGCTGGCGCTCACTCCCAGTTCCTGCGGACTGGGTAAATCGAAAATCACTGAAAACAAAACGGTTAACAGAATTCCGAGAAGCGTAGTAAGCCAGTACGAGTAGAAGAAATAAAGGACAACTTTACGAGGATGGGTAAAATACTTTTTCATCAAATTTCTTTCATTGAGTTTCTTTCACCTTCGTTGAACTATGGGATCACAATTGAACTGCCAACTTGAACAGATTGGTAGACATTGGGGAATGCCTGCTCAAAAGCGGCCAAGGCGGGGGCATAGCTATCATGGGGAGAGACAGCTACCAGTTTGGGATGAAGCGTTTGTAAAAGTTGAATTTCAGGTTGCAGATCTTGAGCAGTCGCATTGGTCTCATGCAATCCGCCAACGACACCTGCGATGGGTTGATTGAAAATTGCCTTGGCATGGGCAACAAGAGAATTCAATCTCATGTGTCCGCAGCCGGTGATGAGTACGATACCCACACCTTTGACGTTGACTGCCAATGATTGCTCAACCCCCTGCGGGATCGCCAGCCAGGCTGGGAAAGGATAAACATAGGGAATGCTTCCAGTCGTTGCAACACCTTCCGCGATTTTGGTGGGTGCTTTTGCAATAATGGGACTGCTACCCGGATAAGTCATTTCTTCGGGGAGATAAATCGGGCGGTCACCCAATGGAATTTGAGTACCACCTGCAATGCTAAAGGTTCCTTGCGATTGCCATTTTTGCCCGCCTCTATGATCGAAGTGCGAGTGTGAAATGACGATTATATCCACTTGATCCATGCCAACGCCCAGTTTTGCCATGTTCTGTTCCAAAGGCGATGGAGAAACCCCATCAGGGTTATTGCCGACATCCAAAAGGATCGTGGCTGTGTCGGTCTTGATCAGGTAGGAAACGCCGAGTCCGCTTTGCAAATCAGGTTGTGATGCGGCTCCTTCATAAAGCGGAAGGATTTCCAATATACTGGTCTCACCGATTGCGAGAGGAGTAGCGGACGCCAGTCCATCCAAATCACGTTTCACGTTCGCAGATGCGATTTGCAGTCTGATGAATACAACTGCTGCAAAAACCATCAAGCCCGCAATGGGCAGTATGGTCATCCATTTTCGAAATTTGTTCATGGGCTCCTCAATCTTTCATAGTAATTAATTTATCCTTTAGCCAAAAGATAATGCGTTCCTGCATTCACTACTTTGAGCCCTGCAAGAATTGCAATTGCCATAAATGCTTGTTGGTCATTCTGAATGTACGGAAGTTTCCAACCAACGAAAACTGCCAAGGTGATGAGTAGGATGAGTCCGCCGAGGATGTAGCCGATGATCGAAAGTGGATGAGTCCACTCTCCCGTCGCGGCGATGCGTCCGATCCCGCCGATTTGGCAAATTGACATACCGATGATGACGAGCAGGATGATGTCCACGCGAATGTTGGAGAGCAGCGGAACCTTTTTGCCCGTCACGCCAATAAAGACGATTGCAGCGGCAAGCAAGGCAAGCCCGATGATGGTGGGTGTAATGACTGCGGGTTGTGTGATGGTTTTCATTGTTCATATTCCTTTCTGTTACATCATATATTTGGAGAAACAAAAACTCCCCTGTCGAGAGGGGAGTTTTCACTATCCACATGGATAGTATGTCAACAGACAGGATAATTTAGTTCGATTCCACTGCCATGTCAGCGAAAGAGGTAACAGGAGTCTTGCGCCGCAGCAACCAAAAGCCATATATTCCAACCAGGATAGCCAACACAAGACGAACGAGTACTTCAAAGGATGAGGTTGGTTGCGCTTGGGCACCCCAACCATGTCCCAGTTTACCAAGGAGGTCGAATAGAGCATGTACAGTGATCAGGGGCCAAATTGCACCTCCACTGCGCAGATAAGGGGCAGCAAAGCCAAAACCGATCAGCGCTGCGTATACTGCAAAAAGCAAAGCCATGCCAACACTCATACCGTAGAAAATCTGAATCAAGTGCATCGAGCCAAAGATCAAAGACGAGATGATCGCTGCCTGCATCGGACCACGAGGCAAAAAAGCCTGGATCATCACGCCACGGCACAAAGCCTCCTCGGCAAACCCAATCATTGCCGTGAACACAATCAACATGACAATTTGGAGCGGTTCTGAAACGATGACGCCACTATAAAACAACAGGAAGATCGGCCCGATCAAAGGTGGGACGGCAAATAAAAAGGCTTTGAACTGGAATAGTTTATCAAAGCCAGCCTCGCGCCATCCACCGAACAACGTTACCGCCAGCGCAGATACAATCACCAGAAGAAACTGTTGAATCAAAATACCGCTATTGACAGGCAGGTGAGCTGCCTGTTCAATCTGATTACCAATAGGCGTTCCAACGAAAGCAACTGCCAAGAATAGCAATGCACTGGCATAAGAGACAACCCAGGGATAACGTTTGTGAAGGGTATACATCATTTTCTCCTTTTGTTTCAATCCAATTGAATGCCATCATCATGGTAAGACGGATATACACAAAACTCCCCTGTCGATGGGGGAGTTTTCACTATCCATTCGGATAGTGTGGTCAGGTGGCTGGGTTCGCATTAGTCATCTTGTACATGTGATCAAAAATGATCATCATTACTGTTGCAATCGTCATAGTGATATACATCCCTATCTCGGGAGCAACAAGGCCAGAAGTGATATTCACCATTGTGTGCAAAATGAGCATGATTAAAAGGTTGCCTTGTGTGCGGTTATATAACCAGGTGAAAAGGATTGCCAATGGAATGGTTGTAAAAAGACGTAGCAGCAACCCACCCCAAGGGCTACCGAACATCTGGTTGTAGTACCCTGTCGCATGCAGAGGCAAGTGCCATATTCCCCAAATCAGCCCAAGGTAGACACTCGCCAGCAATGGGTCAAATCGTTTTTGCAAACGCGATAGGGCAAAACCACGCCAGCCAGCCTCCTCTCCAAGAGGACCGCCATATAAAGCAGTTGCGAAGAAAACCAGGACAAAGCTGGGAATAATCGGATTAGCCTGAATGGATGTGATCCACATCGAAAGTGGTTTGCCTGTGATGAGAGAAGTAAGCAATACCCCGACCGCACTTATTGTTGGCATAATGAAAAAGGCAACGATAAACCAAAGTGGGTTGAAGTTAAAGCGAGTCAGACTGTTCAATAAATTGTGCACGCCAAACCGTCTAGAGCCAGCATTGAAGAAGATCCAGGCTGGGAGAAGGGTGAGCAGCGCCAAAAGGATTAGGTTGATCGGCTGAAAAGCTTTATCGAATATATATACAGCCAGCAGCCAATTGCTGAAAACCGCTGTCGCCAATGCCAGACCACCTGCCAGCAACCTTTGCCAAAGAGCGGTACTCTGCCGTTCAGAAGATTGAAAAGACGAGACGAATATTGCAGCAAAGACGGGACCGAAAGTTCCCAATTGAATGAAGAACGTGGCTGTTACCGAATCTTTTGATCGCAGGCTTGGCTCGATGAACCAGAATATCCACGAGAACAGGAACGCCAGCACGAGATATGCCATCAAGGAATGCTTTTGGAAAAGGGATGTGACTTTTTCAGTGCGGATGTGTTCAGAGCTTGCTGGCGCGTTGTCCAATTGTTCGATCATTGTTTCTTCTCCCATCATTTATTGATCTTGAACATTTCCCACCACAGTCATAACCGCTTGGTGAGTTCGCTCTTTGGCGTTGATCGTCACGGTATCCCCAGCGAAGTGAAGTTCCAGGGTGTAGGCATCATGGTTGGCGATCGTGTCGTAATCAAATAGGAAGGTTTGCGAGTCGATCCAACTGCCGCGCATGCCCATCAGGAGTCCATGTTCGCCAACTGGATACATGCGATAGACACCGTCCATACCGATCAGCAGTTCAAGATCGGGCTGGTTGTAGAAAGTTGCGAACAATTTTGCTTCGGTCGAGTCGTTGAATTCCCAACGGATGGTTTTAAGATCGAGCGGACTAAACTCAAAGGCGTAGGTTTTGCCTGAGATGTTGTAGGCAGTTTCGGGCAAAGGAAGAACCGCTTGCGCTGTCGGAGGTTGAAGGATAGCTGTCAATGTCGCATTTAGTTGATCCATCCCTTGTGAATTGGCTGGAATCGGTTCAGCAACATCCACCATGGCAGGCACAAGCAACGGCGTGATATCGTTCCACTCAAAACCGCCGCCCGTGGTGACAATGACCATGTTCAATTGTGGCAACACACGGATGTATTGTCCGCCGCGTCCCTCGGCGGCAAACTCAACGAACTGCGTCGGCGGCGGTACCCACCAACCATAACCATAGTTATCACCCCTGCCCGTTTTCATTTGCAGGCTGGTCGCCTGCGCAACCCACTCAGGCGAAACGATCTGCATATCCTCCCACTGTCCCTGATGCAGCATGAGATATCCGATCTTTGCCAGATCGCGCGGATGCAGATACAACCCCGACCAACCATCGTTATGACCCTGCGGATCAGCCTCCCAAAGAACATCTGTGATGCCAAGCGGTTCAAAAAGATTGACGCGCGCAAACTCGGCGGTGGTCATGCCTGTTGCTTCTTGAAGAATGGTGGAGAGCACATGCATCCCTGGACTGCAATATTCGAAATAAATTCCGGGGATGTGTTTGACTTTGAGATCGAGCGTGAACTGCACCCAATCAGGAGCGCTTCCCATCTCAGCCAGGGTCTGCTCATCGTTTGCTGAGACACAATCCAACCCTGACGTCATTCCCGCCAACTGCCTGACAGTGATTCGATTCTTGAGGAAGCCGCGATTCGCAATTGTGCGGTCTGCGAAGAATGAAACCATCTTATCGTCAAGACTCAGCTTGCCCTGGTCGGCGGCAATGCCAATGAGGGTTGTCATCACGCTCTTCGTCACCGATGCGATTTCATGATATGTCGTCCCATCGTAAGGATAAAAATACGCGTCGAGAATCATTTGATCATTGCGGATGACAGTCAGGCTGTGGATATTGATGCCATTATCCCGCATGGCTTGTAAACCTTCCGCCACTTTGGCAGAGTCGAAGCCTTGTGCTTCAGGTGTGCTGGTGTGCCAGCCTTGTGTAGGAAAATAGGAGGCTTGTGGCACTTGTACGGGAGTATTCTTGCCGGAGCAGGCAGGAATACTCAGTGATGCGATCATCAGAAAGCAAAAAAAGGTCTTGCGCATGGTTTACTCTCTTTGTTATATTTTTGTAGTATCAGTATAGGTAGATATATAAAAGGACACCCCTATCAGAAGGGGAGTCTTTACTATCTGATAGGACAGGTCAATGACAAATCTGAAGCGACTCACTGATCTCCCATACTTCACAATTCTTCGAGCTAGTCAAATGGATGGTTTTCTCACAGATAATCTTTTAATCCCTTGATTAATCCTTTTGGAGGATGCGGTGACCCCGATGATTTGATAAAGTAAGTATGCACAAATTGAGATCGTAATTGGCCGTGACGCCGAAATCGTACTTGGAGATGAAACATGACTGACATTCGCATCCTGGTGGTTGATGATCATGCAGTAATTCGCAGCGGGTTGAGCAAAGTACTTAGGGTGAACAAGGACCTGGTCCCGGTCGGGGAAGCTACAGATGGTTCAGAAGCCATTCAGATGGTGGCTACTCACAAGCCCGATGTTGTCTTGATGGATCTCATGATGCCAGGTATGGACGGAATCACTGCCACACGCGAAATCCACGAGAAGTATCCACCCGTCAAAATCATTGCACTTACAAGTTTCTCCGAGAAAAAAATGGTTCAAAGTGTACTCCAAGCTGGCGCAATCGGTTATCTGGTCAAAAATATCACTGCCACCGAATTGGGAAGTGCCATCCGTTCAGCATTCGCCGGGCAAATGATCTTATCATCTGAAGCAGTACAAGCAATGGCATAATCTGACGATCCTTCTAAAGATAAATATCATCCGCTGTATAAGTAGCGGGGTCCACCACTGAAAACTCTTTCAAAAAAGACTCAGCTTGTTCACGCAAGGATTTATCTGTTGCTGCAGGTGTGGCTTCCATGCCAAACGTGGCATGGATAGGTTCCACACTGTCATCAAGCGCAGGTCCGCGCACATCGGGTTTATCAGAGGATTGATTACTTAGAGTGAAGCGTGCTGTCGGATGGAGTCGGAGAAGGGTCGAGGCGGGGCATGATGTTTGGGGTTTTTGTGGCAGCTTCCGGTGAGGAAGAAGCGAAAGCGCACCCACTTAATAACAAGGCAAGTATCAAAGTCAAAAGTGTGGATCTCATAATTCAACTTTTTCTTTATTCAAATCGCCGCCTGTATCATCATTTAGGTCATTGTTATCTATACCCTTATGGAAAAGCGACGTTAATGTTGCAATCAATTCATCGGGCGGTGCGCCTTTGTGGATGAAATCTGCTCCAGCTTCCTTGGCCGCAGCTTCATCTTCAGCGTTCACGCTGAGCAGGATGATTTTCAAGCGTGGATAAGCTTTTTGGAGCAGCCGGCAGGTATCGGGTGCGGGAGAACCGTAGAGTCTCCAATCCAGTAACAACAAGTCGGGCGATTCACTCGCCAGTGCACGGATCAGGGTCTCCAAGTCTCCAACTTCAACAATACCGTTCGTACCCATCTTGCGTCGAAGCAGAAGGGTAAGTGCCTTGCGAGTTGCGTGATCGGGATCAGCGATGATGATACGAATCATATGGGCCTCGCTTGTAGTGTATGATAAGCAAGGCCCATTGATATCTGCCTATGGTATGGTCTTTACCTAGCCGAGTGGACAGTACGGCTAATTCAGACCCTGAGGCTGTTATGACAACTTTTGTTCTATCGCCAGTTTGACAGCTTCCACCCTACTGTCGACACCGAGTTTACGGAATATATTCGAAACGTGAAATTTGACCGTGCCTAAACTCACAACCAATTTTTCTGCGATCTCGTTGTTGTTCAGTCCATCCGCCATGCACTTGAGGACATCGCGTTCGCGTTCGGTCAGTTGTTCGCCAGCGATCTGCGGTTGCGCTATCGAATTTGCGAGCACCTGGGTAGCTTCGGGGGAAAGGGTCATTTTTCCCTCATACGCCGAGCGAATGGCATACCCTAATTCTTTTGCAGTAACGTTCTTCTGTAAATATCCGATAGCACCCGCCTGTAATGCACCCTGTACCATGTTTTGTTCGGTAAAACTCGTTAATGCAATGACTTTCACGCCTGGAAATTTTTGATGTATTTCACGCGTGGCAGTGATGCCATCTGTGCCGGGCATCATCAAGTCCATGAGTACAATATCGGGCATGTGGAGGGAGACCATCTGCACGGCTTCGGCGCCATCGGATGCTTCACCAACGAGCTTGAATTCTTTGTTGACCATGAGGAATTTCGACAAGCCGCTCCTCACAACAGCGTGGTCATCCACGAGAAGAATTTTGATTGGCATTTTTACTCCTTATTAAAAGCTATAAAACTCTCAATTTCATATTCGGATTTGCATTCCAAACAACTTCTACACACGTCCCTGAGTTTAGTGTGCTGCTAATACGAAAGTCTGCGCCAATGGCTTCGGCTCGTTCACGCATGATGCGCATTCCTAGGCTGGTCGGTTTGCTGGTGGTCATATCGAAGCCGATACCGTTATCACACACTTCAAAACGTAAGCCGTTGGAGAAAAGGAACAAGCTCACATTTACCTGTGTTGCACGCGCATACTTGAACACGTTGTTCAAGCTTTCCTGCGCGATGCGATAGACAGCAATTTGCACTTCAGGCGGTAATTCACAGTCTCCCTCGATGTTCAAGGTTATGGGCAGGCGCGAGCGGCCGATGAAGGCTTCACACAATTGTTTGATAAGATCGCTCAAACGCGTTTGGGTTAACGCGGCGGGACGCAATTCAAGCAGAAGTGTACGCATTTCAGCCAACGCGCCGCGTGTGAGTTGACGCAATTCTTCGGTAGACCGCTTCGCCTCATCCACATCCATGTCCCAAAGATCGGGTAACACTTCCGCTGTTAGACTGGCGGAGAATAAGGTTTGGGTGACAGCATCGTGCAGGTCACGCGCGAGGCGGGTACGGTCAGCGATCACTGCTTCTTCCGCGGCCTTTTCCGAGAGTTCCTTTTCGATCTTTGCGCGTTGCTTGATCTCTTTTTGCAAACGCTGGTTGGCGTCCTCCAATTCCTGTGTGCGCTCATGAACGCGCTGTTGCAGGTTGTGCAAGTAATCAGCTTCCTGTTCGGCTATTCGTTCAGCAGCGCGTTTTTGTTCATTGATGTCCTCGATGATGCCGATCAGGTAATCGGGATTGCCATTGAGGTCACGAACGAGCGAGTAATTGATGCGTGCCCAAAAGATGTGACCATCATTGTGGCGATATCGCCTTTCCATAACATAGGAATTGCGTTTGCCTTCGATCAATTCCTTGAACAGATCATTGTCCATGCTTCTGTCTTCCGGTACAGCCAGTGAGCGCGGATCAATATTGCGCATTTCTTCTGCGTTGTAGCCGATAATCTGTTCAGTTGTCGCATTAAAGGCAATTGGTCTGCGATCAAGACCCATCACTGCAACACCCACAGCAACATTTTCGAAAATAGCCTGGAAACGTGCCTCGGATTGTTTCAATTCATTTTCCGCGCGTTTGGCCAGTTCTGCTTCGGCACGTTTGCGTTGCTCTACTTCCTTTTCAAGAAGGATGTTTGTCTCGCGCAGTTTGGATGTCCGTTCGGAAACTTGTGCTTCGAGGTAGACGTTCTGTTCGCGGATCAAATTTAACCGCCACCTGAAATCCGCCTGCGAGGAGCGCTCCCAACACGAAGATCAGTGACCCGACAAACCACCATGTCTGCCAGAAGGGAGGTGTGATGACGATTGGAATGGAAACACCCTGCTCGTTCCAAACACCGTCACTGTTGGATGCTTTCACACGGAAGATATAGTCTCCGCCCGGCAGGTTAGTGTAGGTGGCATACCGCCGGTTACCGGCTTGGATCCAGTCTGAATCAAAGCCTTCGAGTTTGTAGGTGTATTGATTCTTCTGAGGCGCTTGAAAATCGAACGCAGAAAATTCAAACGAGATGAAGTCCTGTTTGTCGGTAAGTTCTATCGGCGTATGACCGGTCAGGTCCACGTTTAAGGGTTCGTTGAACACGTCAAAACGGGTCACACCCACTTGCGGCACAACGGGGTTTGGCTTTATCTGTTCGGGACGGAAGAGGTTAAATCCGTTGATACCACCCACATACATCGTGCCGTCTTTGCTTTGAAAATAAGCATTCGAATTGAACTCGTTGCTCTGCAACCCATCGGACGTGTCGTACACCTTGAATGATTCAGCGCGCGGATCGAATTTGGCGAGTCCGTTATTGGTAGTCAACCAGAGGTCGCCATTTTCATCCTCGAGAATGCCGAGCACGGTGTTATTGGGCAATCCATCCTTCTCGGTGTAGTGTTTGAATTCACCAGTACGCGGGTCAAGACGGTTAAGTCCAAGTTGCGTGCCGAGCCACAGGAATCCATCTGCGGTTTCATAGATAGTCCAAACCGAGTCTTCGCTGAGGCTGTTGGAGTCGTCCGCGTTGTGGAGGTAATTCGTGAACGTGGCAGTTGTCGGGTCGGTTTGAAGCGGGTCGTTCAAGTCCAGTTGATTCAGCCCGCCGCCCCAAGTCCCGATCCAGAGGATGTTCTTTGAGTCGATATATAAGCTGACTACCATATTACTGCTCAGGCTGGACGGGACAGCGGGGTCATTGCTGTAGTTCGTGAAGGTGTCGGTATTTGGATCGTAATGCGACAAACCGCCGAAGGTACCAATCCACAAGCCGCCACTGTTATCGGGAATGAGCGCGGCAATGTTATCGTCGGCAAGGCTTGCGGGGTTCTTGGAATCGTGAATGTAATGGGTAACCCGCCCAGTAGCAGTGTTGAGACGGTTCAATCCTTTACCAAGTGTACCTGCCCATACTGTGTTGTATGCATCAACATATGCATCCATGAAAAGATCATCAGAGAGCGTGTTCGGGTCATCAGGGTTGTGCCGGTAATGTAGGAAAGTGCCATCAGATGGATTGAAACGGTCGAGCCCACCGCCCCATGTGGCAACCCAGATATTTCCGCGTTTGTCTTCGGCGAATGCGCCAACCGCATTGGTACTGAGGCTGGTTGGGTTGCTGGGGTTGTTTCGATACAAACTGAATTGACCGGCATTTGCGGGCAATTTGTTGATGCCGCTATGCGACGTACCGACCCACAGGATACCGGAACGATCCCGGAACAGGGACCACACTTCATCTCCGCTTAGGCTATCTGGGAAATATGGATCACTTTGGTACCGTGTGAAATATCCGGGCATAGCAAGACTCATGCGATTCAAACCGTTGGCCCATGCGCCAATCCACAAGACACCTTCGGGATCGAGCCACAAACTCATCACATCGTCACCACTCAGGCTATGTTCGTCTTGCGGATCATTCTTATAGTGTTTCGCTTTGCCAGTGCGCGGGTCAAAGTTATCAAGACCGCCACCGTGCAAACTGAAGCCGCCGGTTGCGATCCATAACGTTCTATCAGGCGCTTCGACGATGGATGCGATGTTATTGCTCGCGAGACTTTCAGGATTTGCATCATCGTGCTGGTAACGCGTGAACTTTTCGGTAGATGGATCAAAGCGGTTCAAACCGGACCCTTCTATGCCGGTTGCGCCCGTACCGATCCAAAGCTGATGGTTTGAATCTTCGAAGATATATGAGATAGCATCATTGCTTAAACTGTTTGAGTTGTTGGGATCGTTTCTGAAATGATCGAAGGTGTCGGTCTCAGGGTTGTAACGGTCCAAGCCTGTGAGGGTAGCAACCCAGAGATTCCCGCTAGAATCCACCTTGAGGGATGTGACCGTGTCATTGCCAAGGCTTGCGGGGTTTTCGGAATCGGTCTGATAGCGGGTGAAGGATTCTGTCGAGGGGTCGTAACGGTTCAGCCCGCCGCCCCAGGTTCCAATCCAGAGAGAACCGTTTTTGTCCTCTCCCATTGAAAGGATGCTGTTGTAACTGATCGAGGTTGGGTCCTCGGGATCATGCTTGAAAATCTTGAAATCATACCCGTCATAACGGTTCAACCCATCTTGTGTGCCGATCCACAGGTAACCGCGGCTGTCTTGAAAAAGGGCCAGCCCCGCGTTTTGAGAGAGACCGTCTTCGATGGTAAGGTGCTCAAAACGGACCACACTGCCGGGTGCGAAGTTCAGGTCAATATCAAAAGCTGCACCTGTCGAAAGTGCGGACGACCCTGCTGGAGAAGGTCGAAGAAAAAAGAGTACAGCTATTAATAAGTATAAGGCAACGCGCTTCATGGCGATGCAAAACCTTCAAATCATTTTAGCATCCAGCCCATTTCTGATGCAACTAACAAATATCCTAATTTTTCAGAAGGTTGTAACTCTAAATATTGTATCTAATAATTGGTGGTGACTTTCAGGAATGCTCAATCGCAAATAGCCCGTATCTTATAGCCCTTGGTGGAAAATGAAAATTTGGCGACTTTTGTATACTCGCTTACAGGATTACATATGGTCAATAAGCATGAAAATCAGTTGCCTAAAACAGTACTACTATCAAAGTGTGGCAGAAACCAAATTCGCGGGTATAAATTCCGACCAGCCGTGATGCATACCATACTTTAGTCCCCATATATGGGGTTGTAAAGCTAAAATGCCCCTCGAAACTTGATATGGATTTGCCGATCCCCATTTATCATTACTTCTTCTAAAAGAAGATCGATATCTTTCTCTTGCCGTGAATATTTGCTTCTAATCGTGGTTTCGATAAAAAATAACTGTTTATTGACCCCGCGGAGCGTAACAAAGAAACGAGCTAATTTTAGGGCGAAAATAGGCATAAAATAACGAAAGAACCGAGTATTTTTACTCGGTTCTTTCGTTTAAACTCTGCGGCCCCGACGGGGGTCAAGGCCGCGGAGCGTAACTTTTTTATCGACTAACGATGAGTTGAATTGTATGTCTTTTTAGGATGTTTCTCCTGTAAAGATAGGCTGATTTTATGCGGGGTTGTAGAGAATGTCAAGCAAATTATGGGATTTTGATAAAGTTGAGACAAATGTCCCCTTATGTCACAAGATATTGTAGTTTTGCCGAAAAGGATCAAAATAAAAATGTTATTGGTTGAGCTGCGCATAATCAGTGTCTTGATATGGCTGCATCGGTCATTTGCATATTTATGCGATTAACAAATTGGAGCAGTCGCCTTGATTGCCTTGCAAAATTCCTGTCTAAACTCTCCAAAAACCAGGCGGACGAGCAAGTAGCCAGCACAGGGTTTTTGCCCACAAGAACCTTTGCTGTTAAGAAAGAGCGCAAGCCTATAAAACTAGCCTGCGCTCACGAACTTCTTATTATGTCCTTTTTCTCCGCTTTTCGATTTCATTCACAATATCGTCAAGAGATTTGTTGGCAAAGATAACTTCTCTCTCTTGAGTGTAATTTCCGTAGCCTTGAGTAAATTGTTTGAGAAAACGCACAGCGTCAACAACTCCCAACTCTTTATAGAGTAGGTTGATTGCTTGCTGATTAACTTCAATTAGGGGTCTAGCATCTGTAATCATTTTTCAATCTCCTGAACCAATTCAACAGGATTCGCTACTTTTACCGCTAAATCTTTGAACTTCTTTGCGTTTCGCAGTAACTTATCATCGCAAGTGCAAAAATAATCGGCATTTCCTGATTCTGCTAATGCGATATGAAGTGCGTCAAGCGGTTTTACGCCAACTTTCATTATCTCTGCCGCTCGAAATTTCTCTTTTTCCGAGATGTTGATGATATTTTTTGCCTTCGCTAAAACTGCTAAAGTATGTTCTTTTCGGACTGGCAAAGAACTTTGTTCGCCTTCATAAAGTAATGCTTCTGACGAAAGTAATTCAACTTGCCCGATATCACAAAAAGCAATAATTCCGAGAACGGCTTCCGACTCTAAAACAATCCGAATTTGATTCGATGTGTCGAGTGGTCTTTGAATGGCGCATACATCAAGGTAGATTTTCACGCTGTTATTTTTAACACCTTTTGAATTGGAAAGTACCCTGTACTGGCTTGTGCTGGCTACTTGCTCATCCGCCCAGATTTGTAAGGCAAAATGAATTATAAAAGGAGGAGTATCATGCTATTTTACACTCATCTCATAATTCCCTGGGAGCAGCATGATGGGCAAGTTTCTTCTCTGGCTTACAAGAGCGCCTCAAACACTGGACAAAACCTGTCTTGGTCTCTGGCTATCTTTCAGACCTCACTCGTAGCCGAACCGATCTGGTTGTAGAAAATGCACTGCTACGTCAACAACTGATCGTGCTGAATCGACAAGTCAAACGACCTCAGCTAACCAACCCTGACCGATTTCACCTGGTTCTTCTTGCTCACTTCACGAAGTTCTGGAAACAATCCCTACATATAGTTCAGCCGGAGACACTATTGCGCTGGCATCGGGAACTGTTTCGAATCTATTGGCGACGGAAGTCGCAAGGCAAGCCAAAGACTTCAACCGAAACGATCGCCCTGATCCGAAAGATGGCGAAGGAGAATCCATTATGGGGAGCGGAGCGGATACGGGGTGAATTGCTGAAGTTGGGGATTGAAGTGAGTAAACGGAGCATCCAGAAATACATGCCGAAAGACAGGAAGGAGCATTCATCGAGCCAGCAACCTGGGCGACATTCTTGAAGAATCAAGCCAGTAACACCTGGGCATGTGACTTTACGGTAGTAAATGACTGGTTGTTTCGGCAATGGTATATCTTTGTGGTGATGGAGCTGAAAACGCGGCGGATAGTCCATACAGGAGTAACAAAATACCCAACCGATGAATGGGCAGCACAACAATTACGAGAAGCAACTCCATGGGGGAAAGGGCCGAAGTATCTGATTCGCGATCGTGATAAAAAATATGCCACGCACTTTTCAACAGTGGCTGCTGCCACAGGCATCAAAGAGTTGAAGACGCCGTATCGAACGCCACAAGCGAATGGGATTTGCGAAAGGTTTATTGGCAGTCTACGAAGAGAGTGTCTGGATCATATCCTGATCCATGATGATAAGCATTTAGAGCGGGTAGTCAAGGAATACACGATCTACTTCAATCAGGAACGGCCGCATCAGGGCATTGGTCAGCGGATTCCCAACCAGTATGAACTGCCAAAGTCAAAGCCAACAAGCGGACGCATCAAATCGAAGGCAATACTTGGTGGACTGCACCACAGTTATTCCCGTACGACATATCTGAACTAACCCACATCATTTTGCGTCACAACTTTACGACCAAGGGTGAATAGTATGAGTTGATATCAAATTGTGAGATCGAGTTGAATTGTCTGCTTGTGGATGGTGCATTTCCCCAAAAGAGATCTTTCAGATGCATTTCTGTGGACGGAAAAGGTCCATGGTTTGACGAAATTCCCGCCAAAAGTCTACAAAAGCCGGGCGGATGAGTAAGTAGCCAGCACAACCTGATCCGTGACCGGGACAACAAGTTTGGTGCGCACTTTGCAGCAGTCGCCAGCAGCATCAAGATATTGAAGACGCCGGTGCGAGCACCCAGGGCGAATTCATATTGTGAGCGCTTCATTGGCAGCCTGAGGCGTGAATGCCTGGACCACATGCTCATTCTCCATGGTCACCAACTGCATCGTATTGTGCAGGCTTACATCGAATACTACAACTGTTCCAGGCCTCATCAAGGCATCGAGCAGCAGATCCCCAATGACTTCGTCGAGAACAGTCCCTGGCCCATAGGACAGCCCTGGGGAAGGATCACCTCTACACCCGTCCTGGGCGGACTCCACCACAGCTACGTTCGGTCTGCAGTCAGTACGAACTGACAGCACGATCCCTTATTAGCAATTGCTCTCAGTCAAAGGCCACCAACGAATTGTTGATGGCCTGTCTGTGTTTTGCTGGTTCCTGAAAAAGTCCACATTTGGTGTTTTTCTGCGCTCCGCTTTTTACGCTTCGATCCATTATTCGTTTGCGAACTCGGGAATTGGATGGCCTGCTGGCGAAAACTAACCGAAAATCAACCGAACCCCCCGTGGACGAGGTAAGTAGCCAGCACAGCCCAGGCCAGGAAAGCCATTGCCAGACTGGACTCGGTGCATAGCTTTTCGTACGCGAGTCCGGCCAGGGCGGCTTTGACATGTTTGGCATCCAGCACAAGATGCCTGGGAACGTAATAAGAAAACACCTTGTGCTGCTGGTCATAGGCGGCACGCCGTTCTCTTTGTGCCGTCCGTTTTTTCTGCTCCAGCCTGGTACGCTGCGAATCTTCCGCGGTTGGGATCAGGTCAATGGGTTCGACCGGGTTATTACGGATGTGGCGGAAAGGATCCTGGCGAGACATGCGATCAGACCTTTCGCTCGACCAGGGCTGCCAGGCTTTCGTATTCACGCGCCGCGCGGTGTTGGGGATTCATCTCGAAAACAGTCTTGCCATCCGCAGCACATTCGCGCAGGATCGTCGCCCGGTGAATGGAGGGGAGCAGGGTGCCATTGAAGGTCTCTTGCAACTGTGCCAGAGATTGTTTGCTTTCGGTAGTTTGTTCGTCATAGAAGGTAGGCAGCACCCCGACCAGACGACCTTGCCACTGGTGCTTGTGCTGCAGGGTCTTCAGGGTGGCCAGCATCTGGCCCATACCATCTATGGATAAGAACTCGGTGGCAGTGGGCACGATCACCAGGTCAGACGCAAAGACAGCCCGTTCCTGGATGCCGCCCACAGAGGAGCAGTGTCGAAGATGATGAAGTCGTATGCCGGTTCCAATTCCTGCAAGGTGGTCTTGATGGCGCTCATGGGACGATTTTCGGCATTGAGTACAAGCTGGGCTGTGGAGGTGGTGCGGTCTCCGGAGATGATCTCCAGGTTCTCCCGGCCGGTGCGGCGCACCCACTGGAGGGCATCCTCTTCCGGGTTGACCAGGATCTTGAAGACGCTCGGTTCCTGGGGCAGCCCCAGGGCGGTCGATGTTTGCCCCTGGGGATCCAGGTCGACTGCCACGACACGGTAGCCTTTCATAGCCAGTGCATGTGCCAGGTTGGTAGCCGTGGTGGTTTTTCCGACACCACCCTTGTGATTGGGAATTGCGATTTTTGTAGCCATAGTTATTGTCCTTTGCAGATAAAGCGGGCATTCGCCCAGCCGTTGATAGGGGAGTTGATTTGCAGCCACAGGCCGCCCTGGTGTTCGACAGTTACGTTATCCAGAAGCAGAACTTCCTGACCTTCGGATAAATAACCTTGTACAGAACTGCTTGTGCCGGGTGTGGTGCGCACGTACAGGCGTCCGTTAGGTACACGGGTGCAGACGAACGCCCTGACAGGCTCTGTGGTGCTTGTGGGGTGGATGGTCGTTGAACGCAAGAGCGCATTCGACGATCGTTTGTCCGACATCGCCATTTGTGACGATACTGGCCAGGAGGAGGACAGGAGCGGGGTGAACAACAGAACTGCCGTACCTATGAAGAGTATTGCTGTGCCCAACAGCAAGAGCCTGGATGCGGCTTTGGGCTTGTGAGGAGCTGCAGGCTGTCGCCGTTGGCGTTGTGCATTCAGAGTGCGTGTAAGTTCGTCACGATTTATCGTTGATCTCGTCCAGTGTGGTGTTTCCCTGCGAGTCCTGTCCGAACTCAGCATCTTCGATCAGAACTAGGGCTACACGGCGGCCATTACTTTTGATATTGAGTGTCATTACGCCAGCATGCCGGTTGACTGTGCCCAGAGCGCCTAATGCCAGTGAGAGTGCCTCGCTGCGGCAGGGTAGTCTTTGCCTGCCACGCCGGGCGACCTGGATGGCTCCTGGGAAAACCAGCTTGCGAGCTTTCCACAGGAGCCAGGTCAGCAGATCCGGCTGCTGGCGGACTAAGGGTTTGTCGAATGCCCGCCGTTCAAAGGGGCCTGTGGATGATCCCCGCTCGCTGGAACTTGCAGGAGCTCCAGGTTTGCACGTTCGTCCAGTGTTTTCTTGCAATCCGGGCAAACATCGCGCTGGATGCCTTCTAGTTCAATGGGGGTCAGGCTTGCCGCCGGGCGAGTGCAGATAGCACAGACCTGCGAGACAAATTCCTGCCTGGACTGGCCCAGTTGAGCAGTTAGTTGGCTGAGCCGTGCTTTCAAGACGCCAACTTTTTCCTGCTCTGCTGTACTTTCAGTGACATTCTGTATGCCGTGCACTTTCATCTTGTCGCGTAACGCCATCTGTGTCTGGCGTTCAACCTGATCCTGAGCA
This sequence comes from uncultured Chloroflexia bacterium, assembly GCA_963829615.1. Classification (GTDB taxonomy): domain Bacteria; phylum Chloroflexota; class Anaerolineae; order Anaerolineales; family Villigracilaceae; genus JAABUE01. The sequence continues at coordinate 69,787 of CAWHJM010000082.1, read as the reverse complement.
ACCTTGATCTCTGCCAGGAGCGTGGCTTTTTCAAGCATGTCTTGACGAGCCAGCAGGTATGCTTCGGCGTGTTCCATATCGCGGTCCATGCTTCGCACTTCTTCCATGCGGGTGCGGTGGGCGGCTTCTGCTTCACGTGCCTGACGGCGCGCTTTGGTTTGCGGGCTGGTCATGTGGTAAATGAAACCTGCAACGACATTGCCGAAAACTACCAGTGGAATTGCGATGGTGGTTACGGATGTCAGGGTGTCTGTCATGGCACCACCTTCGGAACCGTACATCAGGGAGTCGGTTAGACCGGTTAGTGCCACGCCTGCCATATCAATGACGAAGAAGGCCATGGCTGTCCAGTTCTGGAACTTTCCTGTGCTTCCGAAGATCCAGACCAGTGACCAGGCGATGGCGCCGATATCCAGGCCCCACAAGCCGATCATGGCCAGCATCTGCCAGCCGTCCGGGACTGTGGTGGATAAGAAATCGTATGAACGCCAGGCGGTGTACACCAGCAGAACCAGATCGAGCAGAATGACGACCAGGTCTGCGAAGGTCATGCCGCCGTGGTCTGTATTGACCGAGCCGGTGAGTTCGCCCAGCAGCGATTTGGTGTTAGAAGAATTTGTGTTCACGAATATTGTCTCCAGGTAATAAAATCTTGATACAATGGAGACGGTAGCCGCCGGACAAGGAGCTTGGATTTGAGACTAGCACCTTTAGGCGGCTTCCGTTTTTCTCCAGAACAGATCAGGGGGAAGGATCACCTCCTTTTGTTATGAGCTGCAACCTTTTCAACCGCAATGTGGCTGCGATCAGAAGCACAATGTAGATCGCGGATGGCAAAATGCGAAAGAATAGCCTGGCATGGTCCCAATGTTGCAGGAGCCACGGCACGAGCATCCAGAAGATGATGCCGATCAGGAAACCGCCCACGGCCAGGGCACCCCAAATGAATTCTGGCTTGCGCAGCATGCCCACCATGGGCGTGGCGACCATCAAGATGATCAGGGCGAACTGCAGAGCAAAGAGGGGGATAGGGGATGAAATGTACGGGCTATACAGTTCATCCAGCTTGGTGATGCCAATGTAGCCTGCAGCCAGCCACAACAGGACCGCGAACAGACGCAGTAACCATGGGAGCGCAAACAGCACAATCCACACAATACCCAGCATGAATATGGCAAGAAACTCAAGCAGAGTTCTTGCGCTGCCCAGCACAAACCTTAGAAGAGAAGTGAGGATGCCCTGCATATTCTGTGTAAGATGCTAATTGGCAGGCTTCTTGGCTTTGATATGCTGCTCGATGAAGTTTTCCAGATCCTGGCGTCTGATCCGGGTCAGACGGGTAGGGTGACCGACTTTGAAAGCAGGAAGCTTTCCATCCTTGATCCATTCATGGACGGTCTTTGCACTGGTTTCCAGAATGATGGCCACTTCCTTGACCGAAAAGAACTGGAATTCCTGCTGATGCCAGAAGCTTGGCCTTGTTGGAAGGGGTTGAGTTGTTGGGTAACGTCATTGGTTCCTCCTTGGTGAAATAAAAAAAACGCCCACCAGGTCATGCTGGTAGGCGTTAAACCAAAAAGCCCGGATTGACTTGGTGTCAGCCCAGGCTTTTCAGCGTCTAACTATCTTATTTTACTATTGGCGGCCCCGACGGGATTCGAACCCGCGATCTCGGCCTTGACAGGGCCGCATGTTAAGCCACTACACCACGGGACCAATTGTTAAGCGGGCAGTAGTTTATCATACACCTACTTGCATGTCAATATGCGTAATCAGAATACAGGTTTGGATCAGTAGGGGTTAAGCCGGATGGATCATGAACGTAAACCCAATCCCCTTCAACTGCCCAGTTGAAGAGCCAATGAGAATCGCCCACGGAGAGGTTTACGCATCCATGAGACTGCGGATAGCCAAATCTGGTGCGCCAATACGCACCGTGCAAGGCGCGCGCGCCGTCGAAATACATAGTCCAGGGAACATTGTCCAGATAATAGAAATCCGATGGGTCATTATTGCGCATGGTCTCGGTTTCTTTTTTTTGGTAGATTTGGAATAAACCTGGCTTTGTCCAGAACGGTTCCAGGCCACTGGCAATAACTGTTGCGAAGACCAGTTCACGGTTGTCATAAACAGCCAGGGTTTGTTCAGCCAGATTGACCTCTATCCAACGGTTGGTGGTTACACCTTCGGGAGGGGTAGTGTTGACGACCACCTGCGCTACTTTCCTCGCCTCGACCCACTGATTGGGCCCAATCAGATTCCAGTCAGCATTGTCAACGTTTTGTGTCTGATAAATTTGAACAATGCTAAAAGGAGTTAACCATACCCCTGTATCAGGAGTATTGTATCCGGGGGATGATTTCACTGGAATTTGTTCGAAAGGCCAGCCAAAGGAATTGCGTGGCGTGGCGTGGAATGCCAAACCTTGGAAGCCCGAAATTTCACCAACGCGGGAACCTTTACCGGGAATCCAGCCACCATCTTGTAGGAGAAAATAATATCCAGCCTGGTCCCAAACATCAATGTAAGAAACGTAAACAAAGCCGGGTGGAAATTGACGGACGCCCGGTCCTTTTTCCCCAGGCGAACTGTAAATGGGTACATAATCCTTGTTTAGTAGATAATATTTGTATGGGAGTTGAGTTAGGCTTGCATCCGGTTTTGATGCAGGCAAAAGACGCGGCGGAAACGTCATTCCCAGTTTTGCCATTTCGTTTAAATACTGAGAAGGTCCAAGCAGGACGCAGCCACCTGACGTTGTGAGATAAGCAGATGGCTCACATACCACGGCTCCACTTTGTGGTTCATCCGGTTGAGGAGCTTGCCGGGCCGACGCAATTTGAATAGGGTTTGTTATTGCTAATAAGCTCATGCTAATCAGCAAAAAAAGAATTCGTTTCATTGAGTATTACCTTAGGTGCCGCAACCAAATAATACCAATTGCCATCTTATACACCATGAATCAATTTGTCTGTGCCGCCCTGAGATCACAGTAATTCATGGTCTTACGGCAAGCAATTGGTATAATATTGTAGAGCTACGGTGAAGTATAAGCAATCAATAATTATAGCACGTTGCAACTTACGTTTTTGTTAATTGACTTGTTAAGGGTATTTGCTGGCTTGCTTGACACAATATACGCCATGTGCTAAATTTGCTAAGAATTATTTACGTTCAGTTGGTATTAATACCAATATGGACGTGTATCCTTTTCTCTAGGAGGGCTGTCTTGTCCAGGTCTCGCACACAACAAATGGTAGACCGTTTACGCGAGCTTCAAGCTTCCTCGCCGGATATTGAAGCGTCGGCGATCGTTAGCGTGGACGGGTTGAGCATTGCATCAGCGCTTCCGCAGGGCGTGGAAGAAGATCGTGTTTCGGCAATGTCGGCAGCCATGTTATCCCTCGGTGAGCGTATAGCATCTGAATTAGGGCGTGGTTCTCTCGAACAGGTCTACATCAAGGGTGAAAAAGGGTATGTTATCCTGATGTCGGTTGGCGAAGAAGCAGTATTAACTGCTTTGGCGCGGGAGCAGGCCAAGTTGGGTTTGATATTCCTTGATATGCGTCGGGCAACCGAAGACTTGACGAAACTAATCTAGCGGAGTATGTATGAGTCCCATTGAAAAAAGTGGTCTTTACTATCCAAATAAATTTGGCCTGATAACTATAAAATCCCTGGAAGAAGTGATGGGGAAGAATGGTCTCAACGCGATCCTGAATTTGGCCGGGTTGAATAATTATATTGACAATTATCCTTCGGACAACTTAGATAAAGGTTTTGATTTTTCAGAATTATCTGCTTTAAGCGTTGCGCTGGAGGAAATGTATGGTCCTCGCGGCGGACGCGGGCTCGCACTCCGTGCTGGCCGTGCTACCTTCTCGGATGCTCTGAAGAACTTTGGCGCTTTGGCAGGTGTTGCAGATTTAGCTTTCGTGGTCTTACCGTTGCAATCAAAACTTCGTATTGGTTTGCCCGCATTTGCAAAGATTTTTACGCAACTCACAGATCAACACACGACGGTTGAAGAAAAAGATAACGAATATATTTGGACGATCCATAAATGCCCTTGTTGCTGGGGACGCTCTGGCGCAGACAAGCCTGTTTGTTTTATTGCAGCGGGTCTTTTGCAAGAGTTCGCTTAAATGGGTTTCTGGTGGCAACGAATTTCGTGTTAATGAGTCAAAGTGCGTTGCTATGGGTGATGATGTGTGTGAATTTGTCATCCAGAAAGACCCCATCGGTTAATTTATAAAAAGGAGACCAGCATGGCAGACGTCAAATCAAAGATCCTGGTCGTGGAGGACGACCTCGACGTCGCCGAAATGTTGAACGCATATTTTCGCGTTCAAGGCTACGAGGTCTTTACTGTTAATTGGGGGGAAGATGGTGTTCGGGCATGCCAGACTATTGACCCTGATCTGGTTGTTCTCGATATCCGTTTGCCAGATATTGATGGCTATGAAGTTGCGCGCCGATTACGCACGGATCGTCGTACGCAAGATGTGCCCATTATTTTTCTAACCGAAAAACGTGACCGCGCAGACCGGTTACATGGTCTGGAACTGGGTGCAGATGATTATATTACTAAACCCTTTGATGTGCAGGAATTACGCTTACGTGTACGCAATGCACTGCGACGTGCCAGCCAGGGATCGCTAAACAACCCTGTCAGCGGGCTACCGGATGGCGCATTGGTGAACGAAAAACTATATGAGATGCTCCAGAAAGGCAAATGGTCACTTTTATTGGTGTCGATTATCAATCTGGATGTTTTTCGTGATTTGTATGGTTTTGTAGCTTCCGATGATGTCTTGCGTGCAATCAGCCTGATGGTTCATAATGCGATGCGTGAAGTAGGTGGTGCGGATGATTTTGTAGGTCATCTGACCCCAACGGATTTTGTACTGATGGTTTCCCCGGGGAATCTACCTTCCTTGCAGGATCGCATACTGACACGTTTAGAACAATCGTTGGACTATTTCTATCCGATTAAAGATCGAGATCAGGTTTCCAAACGCAAAGATCGTTTAATCATCAAAGTTGTTGAAGTGCCCGCAGACAGCGGACGTTTCAATGATGTCGATACGCTTAAAAAGGAATTGTTGCGCCTTATTCGGTAGGGAACAATTGAAGTTTTCTATTGTAACTCCCACTTACAGTGAAGCGGAGAACTTGCCCAGGCTAGTCTCCGCTTTATTTGCGTTTCCGCTTGATTTGCGTGTTCTTATTGTGGACGATAATAGCCCTGATGGAAGAAGGAGCGGACGGGTATCTCGCTGGGTAAAAACATCATGGTTGGGGCAAAATTGAAAATCACAGTTGTTATTCCCACTTACAATGAAGCGGAAAATTTACCTAAATTGGTTTCAGCCATATTTGCGCTTCCGCTTGATTTACAAATTCTTGTTGTGGACGATAATAGCCCCGATGGTACCGGAAAAGTCGCTGATAATATCGCAGCGCAGGATCAGCGGTTACAAGTATTGCATCGCTCTGGGAAGCTCGGATTGCGCTCTGCATATCTCACTGCGTTTCAGCAAGTGCTACTGGGGGATACCGAGGCTATCGTCCAGATGGATGCAGACTTCTCCCACGACCCAGCGGTGCTGACCGATATGGCGGCGCGCATCGAATCCTGTGACGTTGTGATTGGTTCCCGTTATGTGCAGGGTGGCTCGGTCGATGAACGTTGGCCGCTATGGCGCAAAGAGCTTTCTGCTTTTGGAAATTTATATGCGCGTTCCATCTTGGGGTTTCCATTGCGTGATGTGACCACCGGCTATCGCATGTGGCGTTGTGAGACTTTGAGAAGTATGCCATTGGAACGTATCCGCTCCAACGGCTATGTGTTTCTGGTGGAAATGGCTTACCTGGCGTATTGTTTAGAGTACCGCATAGAAGAAGTCCCCATCTATTTTGCGGACCGGCGCTGGGGTAAATCCAAAATGTCTTTCAAAATACAGGCTGAAGCATCCTTACGTGTCTGGCAGGTGTGGTGGAACTATCGTGATATAAGGCGGGCCGGGCGGAATGCGCGTGTTGTTCCTACCCCGTGAAATTTTCGTTGACAGAATACTGATAACTGAGTTTTCCCCATTCTTCCAAACTTAACGTCTCTGCTCTGCGTTGCGGATCGATATCTGCGGCACGGAGCAGTTCTTCTGTCTCGGTTGGCGTTTGGCGCATCCCGGCAGAAATTGAATTGCGCAACTTCTTACGTTTTTGGCTGAACCCGGCTTTGACGAGTTGGAAGAAAATGTTCAGGAGTTTTTCATCTACACGAGGCGAAGAGTAAATATCGATCACAAGCACAGACGAGTCGACCTTGGGAGCCGGGAAGAATGCGCCTGCCGAAATGCGTGTCGCAATACGAGCTTGCCCGTAGACTTGCACGCTCAGGGCCAGCATGCTTAAATCACCGGGACTGGCACAAATGCGTTCAGCGACTTCCTTCTGGATGGTCAATACGATGCGACGCGGCTTGGGGTTGGATTCAAGCAAATGTCGGATCAGTGCCGAGGTGATGTAGTAGGGGATATTTGCAACGACCAGATAATCTTGTTGTTCGATAATCTCGTTTAGCTCAATTTCTAAAATGTCACCGTGTACGAGATAAACATTGTGATACGGGGCGACAACTGCTTCCAACGGTGGGAACAATCTATCATCAAGTTCAACCGCGCAAACTTTCTGCGCTGCCGCAGCCAGGTAGCGTGTCAGGCTGCCCAGGCCGGGGCCGATTTCCAGTACGGTGTCCGTCGGGCGGATTTCGGCAGCCTGGACGATCTTCTCCAACGCATAGGGATCTTGCAGGAAGTTTTGTCCCAGGCGTTTATCGGCGTGCAGACCGTATTGTTTGAGCAGGTCAGCGGCGTTTAGCGGGGGAATGGGGGGCGGAAAACGGGTAGAGCTCATGGGCAGGTGGAAGCGGTATCTTCATCGGGTTGGGACTCGCCTGCTATAGCGGGAGCAGGCCAGGTTCCGGCATTGAAGCGCGCAATATAATCGCGTAGAACATCGAAATCCACATCCCAAATGAACACCCTGGCTTTGAAGACCGGATCATACACACGTGTCCCTTCGAACAGTTCCTGGGGAAAACTGACAAAGGTAATGTCTTCCCCTTTGAGTTTGGTGCCGATGCAGGCCAGTTGTGTGATTTGCTCGGGAGTCAGATCGGTTTGGACAGCGCCCTTGAACGAATTGATCAGGGCCGGGATGCGCACGATCACGCTTCGGGCTGGTGAGCTTTTCCTGAAGGGCGCACATGACGGTGTTCTGGTGCGTAGCGCGTTCAAAAACACCATCGTTGCGGATGCGTGCCAGCGTGAGCGCCTGCTTGCCATCCAGGACCTGTGTGCCGGGAGGAAAGACAAGCCGCGCGCTACGGTCTTCGGACGTGCGCCCATCGACACCGTTTGGCAAGTTGACCTTGACACCACCAACAGCATCTACAACCTTTTCGAAGGTGCGCATGTTGACGGCGACATAGCGATCCGGGTTAACTCCAAAATTAAGCGCCAGGGTGCGCGCCAGCAATCCGGGCCCCTGGCCGGGACCGTCATAATAGCCGAAGCCAGGGTTGCCATACAGGTAGGCCTGGTTCAGTTTTTCGTGGTCTTGCCCTTTGATGTTATCGGCGATATCGGGGATTTCCACCCATAGGTCGCGCGGAAATTCGAGAATGGTTACTTTCGCCGTGACAAAGTCGACGCGCACAATGCGAATGACATCCGCCAGACCGTAGTTGTAGGAATTCGAACGTGCATCCGTGCCGACTGCCAGCAGGGTCATCACGGGCGGACCGCCGCAAAATGTTGTCTCGACCGGAGTGTTGGTTGGGGCGAGAGTCATAGTTGGATTCAGGCTGGAAGCGAAATCTGACGCGGTGGGGGTCCAGGTAGCGGGCAGGCTCCAGTCGGAGGTGGACATGGCAATCGCAGGGCCGAGCGGCGCCTGCCACAGGTTGGCGTAAGTCTGGTACCCCAGCCAACCGACCAGCGCCAGCAGGACAAAAGCGATTACGGAGAGAACGGTGAGGATAGATTTTTGGGTGCGAGTCATGTGATTTATTGTATCGCTGTTATGAAAAATATGCTTTTATCCATACTTCCTAGAATTACCGTGTGCTGCGTAAAAAGTAGGTCACTCTGGGCAGGGCGAATGACAGAAAATAATTATTGCATCACCGGTGGGATGGAAGCAGGCGCGGGGGCAAGGAAATAGACTGTCAGCCAGCCGCTCATATCCACGATGTTGTTGTCGTTGAAACCCAGATCGATCCAACGATACCTTGAGACCCCGATTGAGTTTTCTATGATGTAGCCGCCTCCGACGTCTCCGATCACGGCATAGCCATAGCCGGGGATATAAACACGCTGGCCTTGCAGATAGCTGTACATGGACGGGTCGACGGCCACCACGCCTCGGCCCGCGCGCAGGCCGCTGGCGGTGCCGTAAGAGCATCCGCCTGTGCCGGAATTGCAGGGTGAATATATAGTGGCATACATCTTATAGGCCAGCCAGTATTCCAGATTCTCGCCGCCCACAGTGGCCGTGGTCACCACGATCTTCGTGCCTGTATTGACGATGCGTGTTTGCGGCGGGCGCACCACGCTTTCATCTTCGACGTTCTGCTGACTTCCTGCCCGTCTTCGTAACGGATGCGGGTGCGCGCAATCGCCAGCCCCTCCTGTCCGGGCTGCGCGATTTCCTGTTGACCCACGGCAACATCCGGCGATGAGACGGTTTCGGTCTCGAACGGGATGGACTTCTGGATCAGTTGCAGGGACTCGCTGACCCGCACCACGCGCACCTGACCGTCAGCGGGCAGCGCCTCGGACTCAGCCGGCAGGCTGTAGTCCAGCCCTTCGAGCGGAAGCCCGGCCTCGGCCAGCGCCGCGCCAACCGTCCCAGCCGACGAGCGGATCGTCAGAACCCCGGCGCTGGTCGTAACCTTCAACTCCTGCGCTGGACGGTAGGTGATGGTCATCTCTGCGCTGATGGGTGTCTCTGCGGGCGGGTCGATAAAATCGGCTGCGTATAGCTGAATACCAGCCTCGGCCAAGACACTTCCGACTGTCTGCGCCGTTGTCGCTAGTTCCTGCTCGCCCCCCGGCGTGACCAGCCTGACCGTCATCGCCCGGCGCACTTGCAGAACATCCAAACCCGCCGGGAGTGTTTGCTCGCGCGGGAAGGGCAGTCCATTGACTAGTACCTGGTCTTTGGGCGCCAGTGAGATGCCTGCCTCCGTCAGCAGGTTTGCCGGGATGCGTTCGTTTGTAGTTAGCCTATGGATTTGCCCGTCATCCAGGATCGTGACGGTCGCGGGGGATGGCGGCTGGCAGGAGGCCAGCAACAGGCTAAACAACGCCAGCCAGGTGATGCGCACCCAAAGGGCATAATATCGCATAGCGGGGATTGTAATCGATTTGCGGGGAATGTTCTTTGCCTGGCTCGGCAGGTGCCCATTGCTGATCGGTTAAATTGGCGGCAAAGGCAAGTGTACGCTGCCCCCAACGACAGCTTCCGCGGGAATTGGGGCGGCACGAAAGTGGAAATATATGCCATACACCCGCAAGGATATTCTCACATCATAGGAATTGCCTATTGTATTCGATTGAAATTCTCTGTATACTGACTAAAGTGAATATGACTTATTTTGTCTAATTCATAAGTTATGGTTATAAGAAGGGAGAAGGTGAGATCGATCAAACCACACACAAATCCGTCGATTAAATCGGCAGTTTAACATCTCTCAATACTATTCGCTGCTTATGTTGGAATCCTTTAAAACAGGAGGTATAAACATGATCCGCTGGCAACGTTCCATTCGCTCCGCAGGAGCCAGGAATTTAGAAGCCGTACAATGGGCAAAGGAAGTGACCGATTACGTGAACAGCAAACAGCCCAATTACAAGTTGCAGGCATTTTCATCGCGGTTTGGCGACGTTAATATGCTGGTTTGGCAGGTTGACTTCGAAGACCTGGCGACCCTCGACAAGTATCAGCAATTCTTCGGCACGGACCCGGACTACTGGGAGCTGATCAAAAAGGCCACCGACCTTTTCATCGAGGGCACTACAAATGACACTGTATTTGAGAGCTTGTGATTGGATAGCTATATCCTGCAAGTTCTGATGAATGAACGAAAAAGCGGACGAGGCGCCTCGTCCGCTTTTTCGTTGCATTAACCGGACTCTGCACCTCCCCGGAAGGACAGACCAGCGCCACCTGGGAATTCCGGCTGGTATATGCACACGGCATGGAGTGTGCGCTCCTCCACCCGCCGCACCCAACAGGGATTACATTCTGACATCGATGGCGGCGTCGAACAAGGGGCGGGTTTGATTGTAGATATCGGTGGCCTGGTCACGAGAACGACTGGTGTTCACAACTCATCACTTGCATCGATAATGCGAAATCTAAGAATAAAACCGTGTTGGTTTAGATCATATAGATAAATTCAAGACATAAGATTTTATTAGTATATCTTCAGAGCATAGATTTGTAGCTTGGCTTTCAAAGTGTAATATTGCTTCGCTCAAGCTATAATTTGGAGCATCCTTACACCGATAGTCATTCTGATCCCACTTGTCGCAATTGAACCACCCAACTAGATATAACCCAGCTCGACATTGGTTATCTTTCAAATATCGATCTTTTAACTGGTTTACCATAGCACTTTCAAGTTCGCGATGCCAGCATCCTTTTACCTCAATAATTACCGTTACAGTATCGTAAAGATCACCACTAGCAGTTCTCCTAATTGCATCAACGTGAATATCGGTTTTCTCACCGCGCCTAATTTCTACCTCTCGATTTACAATGATTCCTTTTTGTTTTAACTCTTTACCCAAATGAATTTTGACATAGTCTGAAAGACGGTTTTCATCTTTGGGGCGATAGATATTGTTACCTAACTCGTTCCAATTATAAATTGCTTGCGGTGTTTCTCCCTGAAAAAGTTGATCTAAGTGTTTCAAGGATTGGATAATTGCATTCAAAAGATGCTGTTCACTCTCAATTATGATTGCATCTGGCTTCAAAAATAAGTCTAGAAGTTCACTCTCATTAAGAGGAGTCCATGTTTTTTGTCGCATGTTGAATTCTGCTCTGAAAAGAGCATATTGAAGATGCTCATATTGGGGATGTTCAAATGATAATCTTTGCAAAGCTTTGCAAGCTTCTGGGTTCCCACTATTTGCCATAAAGTTTATGATGGAATCTCGCCAGCGTCCAATCTGATCTCGAACAGTTACAGTGTACCCGTTTTCATTTTCATGATTGGGGTCATCCTCGAGCGGATAGTGCATTAACAAAAATAGATATAGTTCGGCCAATTGATCAAATGATAGTAAAGAGAATATCTTTTGGGATTCGTGATGATAGGCAACACCACTAATTACATTATCTAAAAGCTCAAAATCCTCCTTCAAAATACTCCAAATTGAATCCCACATGATATTGTCGCCATAAACTAAAAGAAGTTGTATAGCTGCTCCAACATTCTCTTTATCTTTCAGGTTGTGATTTGTTTTATAAGATTTCACTTTACGAAGCACATAATCATGAGTAGGCTGGGAATGATGCTGCAGTAAAAACCCTAAAATTGTTCTAAATAGATTTGGCTTCAAATTTTTGATTTTTAAGCTTTTTCATTAAAACAGCTTCAAGTTTTTCATCCCAAATGCAATTAAGGCGATTTATTTCAATCAAACCATTTTTACTGTTTTCCTTCTTGATAGAGAATATCAATGTTTTCTCAATTTGGTCAGGAGAGTAAATATTGGCCACTTTTAGCAAAGTATCATCCAATATATTAGCTTTCTCACTATTTTGCATCGGATAAGCCAAAATGATTGAAGCCCACTTTTGCCATATTTCATGATCAAGCTTCCCAATATATTCGCTGTCCTCTTTAAGCACCAATCTCATAGCTCGATAACCTGCCATTGCGGGCCGATAAATAATATCTTTCCCCATCCACTCCTTATTATTTGGTTCTCCCTCGCTTATATATCTTTTTGCTGCCGATACAATTTTTTCCTTAACTCCATTGTCAGAACTTTTCCACCCTGGCAGTTCAGTAATATCCTGTTCCCATTCGTTGCCATATCGGGCAGCAGATTCGTCTATTGTCAGATCGCGGTTCAAGATCCACCAATATGATACTTCTCCTTGTTCAAACTTTTCCAATCGCATCCGTATTCTCTCAGCCAGTGGAGGGTTCAAACTGGGAGACGGTTCCCTTTCTTGCTGACTAATGCGAAACCATTCTTTCAGTTTAGTTGCTCGCTCAGAGCCTAGCTCAACAGCGTCAAACCATCCGCTGAATACTTGTTTGAAGATAGGGTCTTTTTCGTACAAGTAATATAAAGTGCTCATTTGGCTTAAGTCTGTTGAGTCACATATCCTGCTTTCAACCAATTGACAATTGTGGATTTCTGTGAAACGCCTTCTACTACCGAATAAGTGGATAGTAGCCAATCAAAGTCCTTTCTGAAGATTAACGGTGTTTGACCAAATATTAAATATCCAGGATCGAAAGACACTCTCGATGATAAATTCAGAATTTCGATAACAAGAAGGTGTCTTTTAACATCATCTTCATCAATGATTTTTTGCGGTTGGAAATTCTCTCCCATTCTCCAAGAAATAGCCTTGCTAAAGATTCCGTAGAAGTTATTAATCCTTATCAAAGCTGCTAAGGAAAAAGGTACCAAAACTCCTGGTTGGTCCAAGTTATTCCAGCCTAAGAGCATAATTTGGTTCATAAGTTCGTTTAACGGATCTCCGGGCATCCTATGGTTCTCACAAGATTTCGCCACCCAATCTAAGGCAGTAGGAATATCTTGCAATTTTAGATGCTGCACTATCATTGACCCATCCAAGAATTGTGAATAGGAACCTATAATGCTATCTTGCTTTGGAGGCGATATTATTTCAAATAGCTCATCGGCTGTCATGTTGTCGGGCCAATTAGCCATAAATCCATACGCTCTTAATTCATCATTTACATCGTCATCCCCTGAATTTGTTATTAATGTTTTCAATTTCGATTTGATGTTTTTATCCCCTATTTTCATTACTGCATGGGCAGCCTGTTCCCTTATCACGAGCAATTCTTCACGATCCAACGCAATTCCTACAAGTTCATCTAATAAATCTAGGCAGACACATTCTTCAGCAATATCGATAGCCAGTCTGCGGGTTCTAAAATTTGTGGTTTTATCACTCATAAATCTACTGAGTTGACTTCCCAAGCCAGGATGGTTTAATTTTTTGTATTGAAGAAAATCCCTCCATTCAAGCTCGAAAAGTTTTCCTGACGCATACATCGTTAATAAAGCTTCAACTAATGATGCGCGAACGGACGGGTCTGCTGCCATAACGTCGCTACGCAATAAAACCTCAGGATTTCTATCTTTTAGAGTGTCAAATATTTGACTGGAAAGTGTAGCCAGCCATGCAGCTGTTTCCTGGAGTTGCGAAGTCACCCTCTGATTTATATCCCCAGAATGGGAAATCAAGCTTAATATTTTTGACTTCCTCAAAATTGTGTCCTATCAGATACCATGCAGCTAGGAACTCTGCATAGGTTCTATGTGACCATCCTAATCTTTCCTGCCCCCTTGCGGAAAACAATCCAGTATTCAAAATTTCATTAACTTCATCATATCCAACCACAAAGTCAATTCCATCCACAAACTCTCGCCCGCCAAATACTGATTGCTTTGCCAAATCGCCCTCTTGGCTATCATCCTTATTAGAGCCAATCCAGATTGTGGCATTATTTGAAAACAAACTTAAAGCGGCAATTCTGCCCGCAATTTTCATTTTCTGTTCAGGCGTTAGCTTGCCAGCTCTTCGCGATGTAATACGAGTGCCTTCTTCTGTACATAGATGGAGACAACCCTTTAGATACATTTCTCTTTTGGTTTTTGGAATATTGCCATCGCGCTTGTATATTTTTGTTAGAAACTTTAAGGTGACAGGTTTTATTGCAAAGGGCTGTCCATCCCGCTCTTCGATATTTTTTATGAAAATGTGGCTATTAATATCATTTACCTTTGCATACTCCTCAATATCTTGTCTCCGTAAAGGCAACAATTCATATATACGTACATTTTCCTCTTCATGCTTATTCCAAATAGATTTGAGTTCGTTTTCGAGAACTATTGGCCAATCAGCAATTCGACTTGCAATCCTGAAGTACAACCTTTCCACAGGAAGACGTTTGAGTTCAGCAGGCAATGCGGTTGAAAGAACGTTAATGTTTAGAAGTGCCTCATCAAAACTATCTAAAAATAAATGAAGTCGATTCTCCCCCGCTTGCCACTTCTTAAATATAGGATTCCCAAAAATGGCATCGAATAGTCTCTGATCTGTCTGATAATCTTTCAAATCAAATTCAAGGAATGCATCCCCTCTTCTCTCAACTTTTTCTTGGATGAACTTGGAATGTTTTTCAATCTCTGTTGACTTGCCGATACCTGGTTCCCCCAATAATATAAGGCAAGGAACATCAAAGAGATTTTCAAGAGTAACAATACTGGGATCAGCTAAATATGACGGAGCATCCTCGTAATCTATTAATTAACCAGCGTCAGTAAGCCGATATGAACCTTCGCGAGGGCACGAAAATCTTTTCCAGTTAAGAAAGACGGGAGAACTCATTTTTTTATTCCTGATAGGTTTCCTTTTCACTAGCTATTAGCCTTTGACCTCACCAAGACACGACCACAGGTCTCACTCACAATAATACGTGGATAAGAGACTTGCGGTCACTTTCACAATCATACCGTTCACTGAATCCGCAGGCATAACACTTCCTATAGCCCTGCTCATTCACTACTGTGGCCTGCTATCACTAGGGGCATTGGTTTTGCTTTGCATGCTTTATCCAACCTTCTCCCACTTCTGCGCCACCTCGTTCAACTTGCCCTGATCTGCGATATAGGTTTCAAAATAACCGCAGGTCGTGCAAACATAATCTTCTGTTGGGGTCGGCATCGTCATCGCTGAAGTGAACACGTAGAAGGCACCCCTTTTCCTATATCCGATCCCTGATTTGGATTTGTAAACCGTCTGGTTCTTGCATTTGGGGCGTTGTCCTGATTTCATAAGGTACTCCTAAAAAGGCCCCCACCCGGCCTTCGCGAACATACCCGAATCCCTCAAATACGACGCACTTCAGTCGTATTTGGGGGAGGGCCCTCGCGGGCGGAGGGGGCAGGTCAACATTCACTAGAACCCGCAGGCATAGCACTTGCGGCAGCCCTCCTCGTTCACCACCGCGGCCTCGCCGCACTCGGGGCACAGGTCGCCGATCTTGAGCGTGTGCTGGGTCGGCTCGTTTGTCCGCCTGTCCCCGAAAGGGGACCGCCACGTGGGGGTGTCCGCCGTTGCCGCTGGCCTTCTCGCTCGGAGGGTCTGCTCGATCACGCCGTCCTTTTCGCGCAGGTACATCTCGATCACCTGTCCCACGCCATCCGGCAGCGAGCGCACGCGGTTGGGACCGAAGCCCAGCGAACGTCCGCCGCCGATGCCGCCCAACTGTCGCACCACTTCGCGCAGGCGGTTCAAGGGTTCTACCGGCGAGGTCAGCCGCAGGATGTACGAGATCATGCGTCCGATCGCTTCCGAAACGGCCGCAGTTTCGGAGCCGGCCTTGGCCGTGTTGATGAAGACCTCGAAGGGCTGGTCGCCGCCGTTCTCGTTGACGGTGATGAAGGCTTTGCCCAGCGGTGTGTCCACGTTATAGGTCTTGCCGGCCAGCGCGCGCGGGCGCGGTTTCTTGCTATCGTGCCAAATTCGGGGCTGTTCGGCCTCCGGGGCCAGCTTCTTCTCGGCGGTGGCCTGGGTCTCCAGCACCACCTTATCGCGTGAGCCGGTCACGTAGACCGTGATGCCCTTGGCGCCCAGTTCCCAGGCCAGCATATAGGCCTGCGCCACGTCGTCCACGGTGGCCGTCTCGGGGAAGTTGACCGTCTTCGAGAGCGAGTTGTCCACAAAAGCCTGCAACGCGGCCTGCATGCGCACGTGCTCCTCGGCCGAGATGTCCGCCGAAACCACGAACGTCTCGCGGATCTCCTGCGGCACTTCGGAGAATGCCCCTGGCAGGTGCCCTCACGCATGACCTGCTCGATCACTTCCTGACGTTTCTCCTCGCCCAGCCCGGCCCCTTTCAGCGCTTCTTCGAAACGCGGGCTGGCGTAGGTCAGTTGCAGGTCTTTTCCGTTGTCGTTGACATGCCGGACGTAAGCCAGCGCGAAGACCGGTTCGCAGCCATAGCCCTCGCAACCGGCGACCGTCGCGATGGTGCCGGTCGGCGCGACGGTGGTCTGGGCAGCGTTGCGGATGCCGTGCTCCCGGATGCCGCACTCTATCGCCTCCCACTCGACCTCCGGCCTGCTCCAGGTATGCTGATAGGGAGTCAGTGCCTGGGCGGCTGCCAGGTCATGTCGTCCATGTCATAGATGCTGCCCTGGATGGCCGGGAACGGTCCGCGCTCGACCGCCAGGTCGATGCTGGCCTGCATCGAGTGATAGCGCACGAACTCCATCACCTGCGCCCCGAACTCCTGTCCGATCTCGGAGCCATAGCGCACGCCCACGTGGTACATCAGGTCCGCCAGGCCCATGATGCCCAGCCCGATGCGGCGCGCGCGGAAGGCGGCTTCCTTGAGCTTTTCGACTGCCGGGACGTAGGCATTGGCTTCCACCACGTCGTCCAGGAAGCGCGTGGCCGTCACCACCGACTGGCGCAGGCCTTCCCAATCGACCGTGCCGTCTGGAGCCACAGTGTTCGTTCAGGTTGACCGAGCCCAGGCAGCAGTTCTCGTATGGGCCAAGCCATTGCTCGCCGCACGGGTTTGTCGACTTCGAGCGGGTACAGGTGCGGGACGGGATTGGAGCGGTTGGCCGCGTCCAGGAACAGCACACCTGGTTCGCCGTTGTGATGCGCCTGCTCGACGATCTTCTGGAACAAGGTCGCGCGCCTTGACCTTGGCAAAAGTTCTGATGGGCACACCCGCGGCTTCAGCCTGTTCCAGTGTCCCTTTGCCGTATTCGCGATAACTCGGGTCATGCACATCCGGGAAGCGCAGTTCCCATTCGCCATCGTCTCGTAACAGCCTGCATGAATGCATCTGTGATGCCGACCGAAATGTTGAAGTTGGTGATCTGGTTTTCGTTGGTCTTGCAGGAAATGAAATCTTCGATATCGGGATGATCCACGCGCAACACGCCCATATTGGCCCCGCGGCGCGTCCCGCCTTGGGCGATCTCGCCAAAGGCGTGGTCGTAAACGCGCAGAAAGCCCACCGGCCCGGTGGCCTGCCCCGCCGACGATTTGACCAGCGCCCCGGCCGGTCGCAGGCGCGAAAACGAGAATCCGTTCCCGCCGCCGGTCTGCTGGATCAAGGCGGCATCGCGCAGGGTCTGGAAGATACCGGCCGTGTCGCGGCCCATGTCATCGGTGATGGGCAGCACGAAGCAGGCCGCCAGTTGGCCTAAAGGTGTGCCCGCGCCGGTAAAGGTCGGGGAATTGGGAAAGAACTTCTTGCTGGTCAGCAAATGGTAAAACTCAGTCGCACGCTCCATCACATCCCCGCCCCAGGTCTGCTCGACCTTGGCAATGTGATAAGCCACACGCCAGAACATCTCCTCCACAGTCTCGACCGGTTGGCCGTCATCGCCGCGGCGCACGTAGCGGCGCATTAGCACCTGGCGGGCGTTCTCGGTCAAATCGATTTTGGGAAGCTTCTTGGGCAATGGCGGAGTAGGGAGTAAACTTTTCTTACTTTGTGCGGCTGTTTTAGTTACCATAATCATTCTCCTATAAATATAATTTATTTGCACAGACAAAAAATCGGCAGAAACACCGTCTCCGCATAAAAGGGAGTTTCTGCCGATTTAATTAGCTTTCGAGTAAGCGATCTATTTCACTGCGTAAGGAAAGTAAGTCGTCCAGGCCCAGGTAAACGATGGCATAACGGATATATGCGATCTGGTCGAGTTCTTTCAAAGCGGCAATCACCAGGTCACCGACTGCGCGCGAGGAGACTTCCGCTTTTCCCATTTTTTGCAGGCTGGCCTCCACGCTGCCAATCAGGCGTTCGATGTCCGCTGCAGAGACGGGGCGTTTGGCGCAGGCAATGCGCACGCCGCGCGCCAGTTTCTCACGGTCGAACTCTTCGCGCGCGCCGTCCTGCTTGATCAGCAGGGGCGTGGCCAGGATGGCGCGTTCGTAGGTACTGAAACGTTGCCCGCAATCCAGGCATTCCCTTCGACGGCGGATGCCTCCCTGGCTATCATGGGTAGTATCGAGCACTTTAGAATTGTTGTGTTGGCAATACGGACACCGCATATATGGGTTTCTCCATTAGTAGAACACTTGTCGCCGCCATATATGGGCGTTTTAGCTCTGCATCCCCGTACATATGGCTAATCTGAACCAGATTTTAGCATAGATACAAAATCCGTTCAAGAGGACGTATGGGTGATTTACCTTAAAATATTAACAGGCGCTTTTGCTTTAAGCAAAAATCTTTACATGTCTTCGCAAGATGTCCATTTGATTTTCTTATTTAACGATGTTGATATGTTTAAATGGGTCCAACTAGTATACTGTATATGCAGAAAGGTTTTCGTCGTATAATACTGTCGATGTTATCATCATTTGACATTAGGCCTACGATCGTTTTTTAAAATGGCATCCCCATTAAACGATTTTCCTGAAGCAATCATTTTCCTGGGTATCAACAATCAAATCATTGGAGTGAATCTAGCCGGGGAACAATTGCTCAAAATGAAGCAAGCTGACCTGATAGGCAGGTCGGTGGATACGGTATTCCCTCGACAATCGTCCTCGGCATATCGCGACGAGGTTTTAAGGGATGGGCGGAAAGAAGTCAGCCTGAGCCGTGGCGATGGACAAGTTTTCTATGCGGAGCTTACAATCTCAACCATCAACGGCCTCGCTGGAGACCGCATGTGCAAGGTTGTGCTTATTCGAGATAATGCACATTTAGAACAAAGCGAGATGCGCGCAAAACAGGAGCAGTCATTAAGAACGCAGAACCTGATGTTGCGAGCGCTTCAGGAAACCGCATTTGACTTGCATTCCAGCCTGGATTTGAATATTGTTCTTCACAATATTGTGGAGAGAGCCTGCCAATTGCTGGGGACGAAGCACGGCTATCTGGATATGTTGCGGGAAACAGGCCGGTTGGAGCCTGTGGTGGGAATTGGTGCGTTAGCAGAGTCTCTTAAGTTCAAGTTGTTATAGGGGAAGGCGTTTCGGGCACTGCCTGGAAAACTGGGAAGCCGGTTGTTGTTTCTGATTATGATACCTGGCCCGATAGAATTAACGATTTTTCGCAAAGCCTGATCCGTGCCATCGTTGGCATGCCTTTGATCCTGAAAGGACAGGTTGTGGGGGTGATCGGGGTTGCCAAAGGCTTTGAAGACGATACGATTTTTTCGGAAGATGATGTGTCAGCGCTCAAGCGCTTTGCTGATCTTGCGGTTGTAGCATTGCAAAATGCCCGGCTGTTCGAACAGTCTCAGACAGAGTTGGAATTTCGCAGAAAGACAGAGATAGAATTACGGAATGCGAACCAGCTTTTGCAATTACAAATCGAAAGAGTCGAATTGTTGCAAGAACAATTACAAGAGTTGGCTGTGCGGGATTCGTTGACCAATTTGTTCAACCGTCGCTACCTGCACGAAATGTTGGAAGTGGAGTTTGCGCGCTCGACGCGTTCTCAAACCTCCCTGGCGATCCTGATGATGGACAGTGACCATCTCAAGGATATCAATGACAAATATGGTCACAAGGCCGGGGATGAATTCCTGATGTATATTGCGAACGTCGTACGGGAGAATATTCGCGTTGGGGATATTGCCTGCCGCTATGGCGGCGATGAATTTGTGGTGGTGCTGGGTAATGTAGCCGAAGATATTGCCTTTGAACGAGCGGAAAAATTGCGCGAGAGCATCTTTTCACACCAAATTATTCATAGTAATGAAAGAGTTAGCGCCAGCGTATCGATAGGAATCGCCATGTTTCCTGTTCATGGCTCATCTGGTGAAATATTGCTCCAAAAAGCTGACCTGGCGCTTTATGCTGCCAAGCGAATGGGGAAAAACAAGGTTCTGGCTTACACTGAAGACCTGGACTAATTATCCTGATTACAGAGAATTTAGAAAATCGAATACTTTGGCGTTAAAGGTTTTTGCGTGGCATTGGTGCGGCACGTGACCGCAAATGGGCATGATCTCGCCATGTGCATTGGGCATTTTTTCAACCAGAGACGGGAATGTCTTCGGGTTGATGGTCTGGTCGCGCGCTCCCCAGATGACCAGAGTTGGCTGGGTGACGTGTGGCAGTTCAGGGGTCAGGTCACGCAGCGTGCGGGGGATATTGTAAATGCCCGGGGCGGCTCGTTTGTAGTCCAGCGCGGTCTGGATGCGCACCCTCTCCGGTAAGGTGTGAAACTTTTCATTGCTGTTCCCAAATTGCAGGCTGGTTACGTCGATCATCAGGCGAAAGAGCCAGTAGGGGGTGTGCTGGATCAGGGCGGTGTTGAGCAGCGGACGGCGCAGGAAAAAACGCAGGGTTGGCGGCAATTGGCTTTGTGTATAAAACGGGTTGACCAGCACCAGGGCGCGCACACGCTCAGGGGATTGCAAGGCGAACTGCAAGGCCATGTAGCCGCCGAGCGAGTGCCCGATCAGGATGGCGGGCTGCTCCAGATCGAGCGAATCGATCCAAGCCAGCATGTGTGCAAAAACGGAATCGCCGGTGTAGCGATCAATTTTGCGTCGGCTTTGCGCTCTCTCCGTGCCCGAGCAGGTCCAGGGCATAACCGGCGTACTCATGTGCGGCGAGTTCGGGCAGGAGCGCATCCCAATCATGCAGGGAAGCTGCCAGCCCGTGCGCCAGGATGACCGGTGCGCCTTCACCGGCCCGGACAGAATTGACATCTGTAGGAGGGGCAATCTTTTCACCCTTGTTATTCAGTAATATGTTTTTCATAACGTTTGGCGAGTTCACGCCGTAATACTTTACCAATGAATGTGCGCGGGAAATCTTCCATAAAGATTACAAAACGCGGCACAAGCTGCGGCGGCAGGCGGCGTTTGCAATAGGCGATCACCGCTTCGGGTGTGGGGCGTTCCTTGCCAGCGATCACAAAGGCGAACGGATTGCCGGCCACGGCCACTACCGTCACTTCTTTGATCTGGGGGATTTCGTAAATGACTTCTTCCACATCCCGTGGAAAGGCGGGCTCGCCCGGTTTGGCAGGATACCACATATCCGCCTTGCGGGCGATGATGCGGAAGTAGCCGTCGGCGTCCATTTGCGCCACATCGCCGGTCAGCAGCCAGCCGTCTTTGGTGATGGCTTTCGAACTGGCCTTTTCATCTTTCCAGTAGCCCATCATCACCTGCGGGCCGCGTATGGCCAGTTCGCCGATATGGCCGGCTTCCACTTCCTTGCGCCCGCGCATCAGATCGACTACAGCCGCTTCAGTGGATGGCAGCGGGACGCCGATACTGCCGACTTTGCGTTTCCCGTTCAGCGGGTTGGCATGTGTAACCGGCGAGGCTTCCGTCAGGCCATACCCTTCCACCAGTCGTCCTTTGGTCAGTTTTTCGAAGGCTTCCTGCACTTCCACCGGCAGGGGCGCGGAGCCGCTGATGCAGGCGTTGATCGAGCGGATGCCATACTTGCGCACGCCGCGAAAGTTGTTGATGGCCATGTACATGTTGGGCACGCCGGGGAAGATCGTTGGGTGATATTTCTTGATCGATTGCAAGATGTCTTTGATCTGAAACTGCGCTTTCAGTACCAGGGTTGCGCCCAGAGTTACCGGGACGGTCAGGGCAGTTGTCAGGCCATAAGAATGCGAGAAGGGTAGCGCCGATAAAAAACGTTCCTGGCCTTCCTTGGCTTCCGGCATCCAGTGGCGGGTTTGCAAGGCATTAGCCACCAGGTTGCGATGGGAAAGCATGACGCCTTTGGCGGCGGCCGTGGTTCCTCCGGTGAACTGGATGACCGCCATGTCTTCGGGCTCGACCTGCAGCGTAGGCGAACGTTGACTTTGGGCGGCCAGCCAGCGATGGAAGCGGATCGCTCCTGGAGCGCTCAACCCGCGATTGCGCCAGCGCGAAATCAATTTCTTCGGCAACGAGAGATACTCGCCCGGGCCGGTCAGCACAATATGGGGCAATCCGGTGCTGCTCTGTATCTGGCGCGCCAGCCCGGCGGCGGGTTTGATGGTCACCAGCGTGCTGGCTTCCACATCACGGATGATGTTGATCAACTCTTCCGGTTCGGTCAGGGGTGGGATGAAGACGGCCGTCATGCCCGCTTTGAGTGTGCCGAAGAAGCCGATCACCATTTGCGGGATGTTGGGCAGGAGCAGCACCACGCGCGCGCCTTTGCCGAGTCCCAATGAAAGCAGCGCGTTGGCAAAGCGGTTGGCCTCGTGGTTCAACTTCCGGTAGGACAGGCGGCTACCCTCGAAGATGATGGCAGTATTGCGTGGAAATCTGCGTACCGCCGAGCGTAAGAGATGATGCACCGGGATATTTGGAATGCCGATGGTGTATGGAACTCCCTCTTCGTAGTGGGCCAGCCAGGGGCGTTCCCGCTCGAGCGCCTCGCGGTTGGATTTGACGGAAGCAGGCTGATCGTCCCGCCAGGAGCGCCGGGATTCCCCCTCCAGGAAACGTTCGATGGCGCGATTGACCGCTTCGCGTCGTTCGAGCATGACCATGTGTCCTGATACCCTTATATCGACATCTTCGGCGCCCGGGATGGAACGCGCTACCTTCTCGAACATTGGGCGTTCAAAGACCAGGTCGCGATGGCCGCGGATGACCATTGTCGGCACCTGTAAGTTGGCAAACTTCTCCCATCCGATCCATTTGGACAGGTTGGTATGGTAAAAGGGTTTGAGAGCGTGGGGAGGTCCAGAAAGCCAGGAGCGCGTAAAGGGATCGATGACGCGCAGCAACCAGATGGGCAGGTTGAGACCCAGCCTGAAGAGTGGATTGAGTTTGAATTCCCCGGCAGTGGCAATCAGAATGAGACCGTCGATGCGTTCGGGATGCTGGGTGGCATAGTCCGTAACGATCGCGCCTCCAAAGGAATGCCCGATTAACACGATTTTTCCATTGACCTTGAGGGTTTCCAACGCGGCATCCAGGTCTGCCAGGATACGTGGCATGTCATAGCCGCTGGATGGTTTGTCTGAAAGCCCATGACCGCGCAGGTCGAGGGCGATGACACGATTTTCCAATGAAAATGCCTGGAGTTGGTACATCCATTGGCTGGCCTGCCCACCGAAACCGTGCACGAAAACAAAAGTCCGTTGGGGGCGGTCGGGTGAGATGTCAATTGCCGATAACCGCACCAACGGATTTGTGGAAACGCGCACTTCGTGCCGGTAAAGATCCAGGTCAATATTCATGCAAGTAGTGTACAAGAGTTGATATTGATTGTCAATTTTTGAATTTGGGGAATCGCCTTAATTTGCTGCTTGAGCGTCGTAAGCGTTCATTCGAATAATATATTTTCTGTTAACTCAGGCATGAATTTGCTTTACAAATTACCCCTCGCCTGCTATACTCACCTTTGTTGGTTGTAGACTTTATCTGCCAAATGGCAGTTTTTAGTAATTTAGTAAGCCAGTACTAAAGCGTTGAAAACCCCGGCCAGCAAGATTTCGGGGTATTTTTCTATATATTTGAATTTATCCGCATAAGCGGTGGAAATTTTGTTTTAAGAAAAAGGAAAAAATGAGTAAAAATAACAAATTAAGAATCATTCCCCTGGGAGGATTAGGGGAAGTAGGTAAGAATATGACCGTGTACGAATACGGCAAAGACATTCTGATTGTAGATACCGGCATCATGTTCCCCGAGAATGATATGTTGGGGATTGATTACATTATCCCTGATTTCGATTATCTATTGGACAAGGCCGACCGCGTGGTGGGAATTGTCATCACACACGGGCATGAAGATCACATTGGCGCCATTCGCCATATCCTGGATGTTATCTCTGCTCCGATCTACGCTACGCCCCTGACCCGTGGCCTGATCGAGGCCAAACTGGCGCGGAATAACGTTCTCAGCAAGGCCTCGCTCAATACAGTGGAAGCAGGCCAGAGCATCCAGCTTGGTGCGTTCCGGGTCGAGTTTGTCCATGTCTGTCACTCCATCCCTGATGCTGTCGGATTGGGAATCACCACACCCGCCGGTCTGATTGTCCATATGAGCGACTTCAAATTCGATCATACGCCTGTGGACGGCTGGCCAACAGACTTTGCTAAACTGGCAGAACTCTCCAGCCGTGGCGTTGATTTGCTACTTTCGGATTCGACCAACTCGGAACGCCCCGGATGGACACCTTCGGAGATGGTCATCGGTCCGGCGCTGGACAATGTGTTTGCTTCCGCTCCAGGACGCATCATCGTGGCCTCGTTCGCATCCCTGATCTCGCGCATGCAACAGGTATCTGATGCTGCTGTTCGTCATAACCGCAAGCTGGCTTTCGCCGGTACCAGTATGGTGGACAATGCCAAGATCGCGCGTAGTTTGGGGTACCTGAACATACCCGAAAAGACGCTGGTTCCACTCGAGCAGGCGCTCAATATGGATCCGAAACAGGTGGTGTTGATGTGTACCGGTTCACAAGGCGAACCGTCCTCGATCATTGGTCGCTTATCTGCGGGGACCAACCGTCAATTCGATTTAAAGGCGGGGGATACGGTTGTGTTGTCATCGCATCCTATTCCGGGCAATGAAGAGAGCGTCAGCCGTACGATCAACCGCATGATGCGGCGTGGCGCAGAAGTGATCTATGATGCGATTGCGCCGATCCATGTTTCCGGGCATGCCAGCCAGGAAGAGCAGAAATTGCTGATCAACATCATCAGGCCCAAGAATTTCATTCCCATTCATGGCGAACTGCGTCAGCTCAAGCGACATGCTTATCTGGCAAAACA
The DNA here is from genome assembly GCA_963829615.1 of uncultured Chloroflexia bacterium. Lineage (GTDB taxonomy): Bacteria > Chloroflexota > Anaerolineae > Anaerolineales > Villigracilaceae > JAABUE01. Next base: position 44,757 of record CAWHJM010000082.1, on the reverse strand, counting down.
AGTGGGTGTGCCGGAAGAAAATATCCTGGTTGTGGAGAACGGGGAAGTGGTTGAACTAGTTGATGGGAAACTCAGGAAGGGCGAGCGCATCCCTGGCGGCTACGTCTTTGTAGATGGGCAGAGTATTGGCGATGTCGACCACGGTGTCATGCGCGAACGTGAGAAGTTGTCTCGTAGCGGTATTTTCCTTGTGGACCTGAATGTGGACAAATACTCCGGTCGCTTGTTGGGAGAGCCCGAAATCCTGACGCGTGGTTTTCTCTCTCCTGATGACGCTAATGAATTGCTTGCCGGAAGTGCGTAAACGCATCATGGACATCGTAAACGGTGGCGGAATGGATGCTGAGAAAGATATAGCCGGTGCTGTCAAATCGTTTTTGTACAATGAGACCAAGCGCCGCCCCATGGTGTTTGTGACGTTGAGTAAAACGTAAGTTTATGTTGTAGAAATTTAGTCGACAGAAAAATAAGGATGGCCAAGCGTTATGTTGCTTGGCCATCCTTTCGTTATAAGGGATGGTTTTTTACTGAAGTACCCACACTCCACCGCAAATGTCAAATTACTGATTTCAACCTGTAACGTCATTGAACCTATTGTTGAATTGTTGTTATAGCCGATTGGTGTAAAAAATATGAGATTGCCATTGCGATACTTTACAAAAGTAAAAATCCCCCGCGTCTACCATTCCTTCCTATCCCAGCCCTGCTCGCCTCGCAATGGGACAAAGGCAACGGCTGTTTCGATTTTACTGTTGAAATCTTCACCTTTTCTTTCCCAAACTTCTAAGTTTTGCATGCCTCTCCCCCCCACTGGCAGAACCAAATGTCCACCATTATCCAATTGCTCTAACAATGCCTTCGGAGCCTGTGGCGCAGCGGCCGCTACCAGGATCCCGGCGTAAGGTGCGTTATCTGGCCAGCCTAACGAGCCATCCCCGATGTGGACGTGTACGTTGTCCAGTCCCAGTTCCTTGAGGAATTTATCGGCTCTGTGTGGCCAGTTCGGGTACGAATTCAACGGTGTGAACTTCTCCGGCCACCTTTCCCAAAATGGCAGCCTGATAGCCGGAACCCGTACCGATTTCCAACACGCGCTCATCCCCTTTCAGTCCAAGCAAATTTGTCATCAAGGCCACGATATATGGCTGGGAGATGGTCTGCGAAAAACCAATCGGCAACGGACTGTCATCGTACGCCGCGTAACGGTATTCCTGCGGCACAAACAGATGCCTTGGAATGGCTTCAAACGCGGCCAACAACTGCGGCTCTCGCAATCCGCGCCGAATGATCTGTGTTTTCACCATTTGCTTGCGTTCGCGTTCGTATTTATCCATGCAGAATCCTGGCGATTTGCCGGTCAACCTTGCCCATCGGGTAATCTTCCAATTTTTCCACCCCAACCCATTTCAGGTTTTTGTTTTCTGACATGGAAATCAGTTCGCAGCGAAAAGCATGCACCGTGACCCGAAAATGAGTGTACGCATGTTGGACGGTACCCAGCGCTTCATTTTTCTGGACCTTGAGCCCGTATCCCGCTTCCAGCACAGACTCTAACTCATCAGTCGGTTCCCCGTTAACCCGCCCGTTGGGAAATTCCCACATCCCGCCCAGCAATCCCTTTGAGGGGCGTTTTGCCAGCAAAACCTTTCTGCATCCTTCGACAATCACTCCCGCCGCGTGGACGTAATGCGGCGTCTCCTTCTTGGGTTTCAACACGGGACGCTGTTCCTGTGTGCCATTGGCGCGCGCTTCGCACATTTCCATCAAGGGACACAGCAGGCAACGCGGATTTTTGGGTAGGCAGATGGCGGCCCCTAAATCCATCAGCGCCTGGTTGTAATCGCCAGCCTGTCCCCTGGGGAGATGCTCGGCTGCCAGCCCCCACAGGATTTCTTCACCGGCAGGCGAATCGGCCGGTTCGCTCACGTCAAACAAGCGGGCGAACACGCGCCGTAGGTTGCCGTCCAGCGTGGGTTCGTCCATGTTGAAGGCGATGGAGGCAATTGCCCCGACGGTGTAACGCCCGATGCCGGGCAACTTGCGCAGCGCCTTCAGATCGCGCGGCAGTTCACCGTTATATTGTTCGACTACGATTTTGGCGGCTTTGTGCAAATTGCGCGCACGGCTATAGTAGCCGAGTCCCTCCCACGCATTGAGCACATCTTGCTCCGATGCCCCCGCCAGATCCTTGACGGTGGGGAATAATTGCATCCATCTTTCAAAGTAAGGGATGACCGTTTCAACACGCGTCTGTTGTAGCATGATCTCGGAAACCCACACGGCATACGGATCGGGGTGTCCGCGCCAGGGCAGAGTCCGGCCTTGTTGACGGTACCAGGTTAGGATTCCGGTGGCGAGGCGAGAAGTCATGCGTATAACCAGTATATATTGTTGAGCTGCTATCTCATGGCGAACAAGGCTCTAAGGCCCGGTCAGACAGATAGGTCAAGTTATCATTTGGGAATAGGAGCAGCCTGGCCTCAATATAGTTCTCACGTTGACAGCCCAAAACGATGACATCGAATCCCTGAACGTTTTTGATGCGCACGCCTTTGTCGGGGAAAACCACTTCGCGCACATCTCGGTTGAGCAGCTTGAAGCCCAGCCGTGGGTAATCGCGGGGCGCATAGGAAGGCCAGGGGGTTGCTGACACCAGCCCGGAGTTGCCCCCGAAAGTGCGCGGATACAACAACCGGCCCTGAAGTGTGACCGCTTCAGGCTGATCTCCAAAGACCTGGATTTGTTCGCTGGAAACGGCAGTTTGACCATCGGCGAGCTGGGCTTGCAAGGCGGCAGGTGATAGCTCTGGATAACGTGCTGGCGGATTGATACTTTCCGCAATCCAGGGCAGCGCGCCAATCAGCGCGAAGATGGCGGCAATTGGGATGAGTCGCAGAACAAGATTCCGTTCGGGTTTATCTCCATCCGTTTTTTTCGTGTTATCCGCCTGCCCCGACGACCAGTTCGGGGTGTCCAAAAGATGAAACCCAAATACTCTTGCCAACCAGAACAGCATTTCGGCAAAGCCAATCCCAAAGTAGAAATAAGCGATCCAATCGGCGGGCAGGTCGTAGCGCCAGCCGGAAAAGCGTCCGATGCCATTGGCGGCAGCATAACCCAGATTGAAGGCTAGCGGCAGCAAGCCTATCCAGCGCCAGCGCCTCCAGGCTGCGCCCAAACCGATGGCGATGAAGACCAGATAGCCAATCAGTAAGAGAATGTTGTACCATGCCAATGTACCGTCGAAGGAAGTCCAGTACAGGTTGATGGGCGCGTGTAGACCGTTGAACGGGACAATCAACGGCAGAGCCAGCAAAGCGCCTGTTTCGGTCGCCAGGAAATGGTTGCTGATGAACCCGGCTACGAAGCCGGGGTCTTTGAGCGCAAAGGTGATCAGGATCTGACTCAGGCTCTTGTTTTCCAGGTCAACCGCCTGAAAATCCAGGTTGCCGGTGTAGGCGTATTGGCTGGCCAGCACCTGGTATTGGAAGGGCGCGTCAAACGAGAATTTGCCAATGCGCAGATAGTTGTGTGTCAACCAGGGCGTTACGCTAACAGCCACGCCCAGAAGGAAAACGAGCATTGGCGCTAACCAGGGACGTTTCTCCGCGCGCAATGCCAGGAAGGCCACCACGAACACGACTGGCAAGATGAGCATCGATTGCGTGCGCAGCAATAGTAAGATGCCAAAAATTCCCCCGGCGATGAAGGCGCTGCGCTTGTCTTTACGTTCCAGCCAGCGGAAGGCAAACAGGCAGGCCAGCAGAATCAGGAGCAAGGTGGGGACATCTACCAGCAGGGTTTTGGTGTTGGAAACGCGCGTATCGGAGGAGACCAGCAGATTAGTCCACTCCCGGAAGATGGCGAACAAAGCGATAGTCACTCCAGCGAGTCGGCTGTGCAGCTTTTTCCCCAGCACATAAAAGACGACTGGGAACGCAGCCAGCACCAACGTTTGTCCGGCGATGATCAGGTTGTAGTTTTCACCGAAGAGCAAATGTAGTGCAGTGAGAAGAACAATATAGAGCGGGCGAGTGGGAACCTCTCCGACGTAGTCCGTGCCGATCAACAGGCTGTGTGCCATGTAATCGTAATAGGCCGAATCGGAGTAGGGCAGGGGCATATTCGCCGGCGGGTCGATCGGAAAGTAGAAGCTGTTCTTCAGCACTTCATTTGGCACGCTCAGCCAGATTCCCGCTGCCAGGGCCCAGATGAGCACGCCGATCAGGAAATCGGTCCGGCGGGAATTGGACTTGAAAAACGGAAGCAGGCTTAAAGGCAGGAAAGATGCGGCAAGCATCAGTGCGAGTCCCAGTTGCCAGCCCTGAAGCGGGACTCCCGGTTCGCCCCAGTAAGCCGGGTCTGGCGTCACGCCCAGTTTGGTCAGGCTGACGAATCCAAATATCGCCAACAGAATGACAAAGGCAATCAGCATCGGTTTGCGCGCGTCGAAGTCCACTTTGTGGAGGCCGAAACGCAGGGCTAGCAGCCACAATGTCGATTGGATGCTGAAAAGGATGACAAACGCCAATAGCGGCCAGGCGCGCTCAAAGAAAGGCAGCAGCCTGTCGGGATTCCACCAACGCAGTAGAAATGCACCGATACTTGCCCCGGTTGCAAGCAGCGGGAAAGCAACAGTCAGAAAACTATACAACTTTGGCTGGACATTCACATCCAGCCAACGGGCGCGAAAGTTCGAATTGTGCCGAGAAAAATGAGCCGCGAATGCGGATGCAACAAGTGTGACAACTAACGGGAATATCAAAACCCAGCGTGTAATCGAAAGGCCTCCCCCCTCAGAAGGAATACGCAGCAGGACAAGTAAAGCGGCCGCTGCTTCCAAAAACGCCAGCAGGAAGAACAGCGGCCAGGTATCTAGCAATCTATGTTGATTGTTTTCCATACAGACTTAGAACTGAAAGCCTCCCCGGGCCGGGATGACCTTGTATGAAAAATTGTTCACGTAACCAAAAAGTTGTTCTTGTAACTGCACCCATTCCGGGGAATCCATAACGTGTTGAGCGCGTTGAGCGTTATCGGCCAATAATCCCACCTGGATTTGTGGGTATTGACCATAAATCGTGGCCCAGGCTTCAATGGGTTGCAGTCCCAGGCGTTGCACACCAGGCACGAACTCACCAATCACGAACTCAAAATATTCCTGATCCTTATCAGGCGAAATATCCCAGGTCATTAAAGCTTTAACGGGCACACGCTTCTCCTTGGACCGCGACCCCGCCACTGCCACAGATTGGCGGGGCAACCCCGCCGCAAATAGGCGGGGCAATCAGCGGCGTTAACTTTGCTGGTACTCCAACACGACAACGTGCGTCTCCTCGGGCAGGCCGGTGCGTGTCACTTTCAGAGAAGGTTCTGGCTGTGATGCGCTCAACCCCATTTCTTTCAGGAACTTGTCGAGAGAATCCAGTGTCAGTTTTGCGTCTTTGGTTTCGTAATGCATTGGGATGACGATGTTCGGTTCAATCAGGCTGATGACTTCGGCCGCTTTGGCCGCATTCAGGCCGCCCCCACCACCGACCGGAACCAGCGCTACATTGACCGCGCCCAATGCCTCTACTTCGGTCTGCGAGGGAACCCGTTTCAGGTCGCCCAGGTGTGCGATGGTGATGCCATCATAATCGAACACGTAGAGAGTGTTACGCAGTTCGTTATCGTCTGCCTTGCTATGACCGTTGGTTTGTACACCGGTGATAAAGACGCCGCCGATCTCAAACTCGCCTGGGCCAGTGATGACGTGTGCTGTGCCTTTGACAGCATTGGTGTTGTTATGCCCCGAAGCATCGTGACTGACGGTCACAATGTCGGCTTTTAGTTTGAGGGCGCCATAGCCAATATTGGTATTATCGTAGGGATCGGTCACCACCGTCGCCATGCTGCGCTCGGTGAGACGGAAGCAAGAATGTCCGTACCAGGTTATTTCCATGTAAACGATATCCTCCGGTCGTTATTATACTCTGATGTAAACTGCAGTGACAATTCGGCCTACTTTGGTTTCACGGAGCACACAGAACACAAAAATTTTCTCTGTGAACTATGGTCTCGTGGTAACAAACATGTCACTTTCATTGCCCTGATTGTACTATAATAGAACGGCTGTTCACTTATTGGAAAACACAAACTCTTATGGAATTCAAACTTAACGCTCCCTTTCAACCCACCGGCGACCAACCGGAAGCCATCGCCCAGCTCGTGCAGGGCGTCCAAAACGGAAGCAGGCATCAGGTCCTGCTGGGTGCGACCGGCACTGGCAAAACCTTTACGATTGCCTCCGTCATCCAACAATTGCAGAAACCGGCGCTCATCATGGCGCACAACAAAACCCTGGCGGCGCAACTGTATGCCGAGTTCAAGGATTTCTTCCCTGAGAACGCCGTCTCGTATTTTGTTTCTTACTACGACTATTACCAACCGGAAGCCTACGTGCCGCGTCACGATCTGTACATCGAAAAAGAGACCGACATCAACGAGGAAATCGAGCGTATGCGGCTGGCGGCCACTACCGCGCTTATCTCGCGTAAGGACGTCATCATTGTGGCTTCGGTTTCGTGCATTTATGGACTGGGCAGCCCGGACGAATTTCTCAAAGCCTCGGTGACGCTGCGCGTGGGAGAGATCTATAGACGGAATGCGCTCATCCGAAAGTTGATCGAATCCCAGTACACCCGCAACGATCTGGACCTCAAGCCTGGTACCTTCCGAGTGCGCGGTGACACGCTGGAAATTATCCCCGCCTACGAAGACAAGCTCGGATTCCGCATCACCTTCTTCGGGGACGAAGTGGAACGCATCATGCAGTTCGTCCCGCTGACCGGTGAAATTCTGGACGAGCCCGAAGAAGTCTCGATCTATCCCGCCAAGCATTACATGACGGAAGGCGATCGGTTTAAAGAAGCCATCAGCAAGATCGAAAGCGAAATGGAAGAACGACTGGCGCTGTTCAAGCAGGAAGGCAAACATTTGGAAGCCCAGCGCATCGAACAACGCACGCGCTACGACCTGGAGATGCTCAAGGAAGTGGGCTACTGCTCCGGCATCGAGAACTACTCGCGCCACCTGGACGGGCGCGCCGCGGGCACGCCGCCCTGGACGATGATCGATTTCCTGCCCAGCGACTACCTGCTGGTGATCGACGAGAGTCACATGACCGTGCCGCAGATCCGCGGCATGTACAACGGCGACCGCTCGCGCAAAGAGACGCTGGTGGAGTATGGTTTCCGCCTGCCGTCCGCGCTGGATAACCGTCCGCTCAAATTCGCCGAGTTCGAGAAGGTGATGGGGAACACGATTTACACTTCTGCCACGCCGGGACCGTATGAAATGGAGAAAGCGGATGCAATCGTCGAGCAGATCATCCGCCCGACGGGCCTGGTCGATCCTGAAGTGGAAGTGCGTCCCACCAAAGGGCAGGTGGATGACCTGGTCGGAGAGATCAGGCAGCGGGTAGAACGAGGCGAGCGCATCCTGGTCACCACGCTGACCAAGCGCATGGCCGAAGACCTGTCCGATTACCTGATGGAGTTGGGCATCAAAGTCCACTATCTGCACTCGGAGATCGACACGCTCGAACGGGTCGGCATCCTGCGCGACCTGCGCCTGGGCGTCTTCGATGTGATCGTGGGCATCAACCTGCTGCGCGAGGGACTCGACCTGCCGGAAGTTTCGCTGGTCGCCATCCTGGACGCGGACAAGGAAGGTTTCCTGCGCTCCGGCACCGCATTAATCCAGACCATCGGGCGCGCCGCCCGTCACCTGGGCGGACAGGTCATCATGTACGCCGACCGCATGACCGACTCGATGAAGTTCGCCATTGGCGAGACCGACCGCCGCCGCGCCAAGCAGGTGGCCTATAACAAAGAACACGGCATCACGCCGATCAGCATCCACAAGGCCATCCGTGACCTGACCGATGGTCTCTCGCTGGAAGCGCGCGCTGTGGCCGAGCGCCAGGCCAAATATGATGTCAAAGGCAGCGGCCTGCCGCGCGGCGAGTTACAGAAGATCATCGCTCAGTTGGAAAAAGAGATGAAAGAAGCCGCCAAGAATCTGGAGTTCGAGAAGGCCGCCGCCATGCGCGATGAGATGTATGAGTTGAAGACGATCCTGGCCGAGGAAGAGAATTTGAAGCCCTGGGAGCGGATCAAGTTGATGGTGGGGGAAGAGTAGCTTGTGTGGCTGAGCGGAGCCCTTGAGTGAAACGAAGGGGCGTAGTCGAAGCCCGGTGATGCGAGGCGTTTTCTTCTAATTTCTTGCCTGCCCTTCGACTTCGGTCGTCGCTGGCCTCCGCCTCTCCGCTCAGGGACACTGGTTATTTTATGCCTTACATCGTTTACATTCTTCTTTGCGCAGATGGCTCGTATTACACCGGCAGCACGGACGATATGCAGCGGCGGCTGTTTGAACATCAAGACGGTGCAAGCCCCACTGCCTATACCTTTCGGCGCAGGCCGGTGAAACTGGTTTGGAGTGAAGAGGTAGCCACTCTGGATGAAGCCTTACTGCATGAGCATCAAATCAAAGGTTGGAGCCGCGCGAAGAAAGAAGCTTTAATCAGGGGCGATTTTCAGGCCATCCATGAGATTGTGAGAGATGAGAGAAAACGGCGGGAGAAAGAAAAAAGTAAAAAGCAAAATGGTAGCTGAGCGAAGACCTTGAGCGTTAGCGAAAGGTCGCAGTCGAAGCCCGCGAGGGCAATTTCTGTTTGTAATTTTACATCCGCTCCCGCCCTTCGACTACGTTCATTCGTTCACTTGCGCTTCGACTACGCCTCGCTCGCTCGGCACTCCGCTCAGGGACCTACCCTTTCCCCTCCACCGCCTCCCGCACACCCTCCAGCAGCCCCTCGGGATCGCATTTGGCCAGCTCATCGAACAAGCGCAATTACGCCTTCACAATCCCCGCATGGGGCGCGATCTTCCGCGCCGCGCGGAAGGTTTCGATGGCCTGCGGTATCAGACCTGACAGGTCTTCGTCAGAACCTTCCACCGTCTGGACGACTCTCCGTGAGACCTGTCAGGTCTTTGGTGAGCGCCAACCCACACAACGCCAACCCCTTCGCATCCAGCGCATCGTAATACTCGGGCGTTTTGGCCAGGATTTCATCCGCCTGGGCGATGGCGCGCGTGAAGGCTTGACGTGCCGCGCTTGCATCCCCCTGCCGCAAGGCGATGATTCCGTGCAGGGCGCTGACATTGTGATTGTATTCTGGCACATCATATTGTAGCGCGGCTTCGATGGGGCGCGGGCATTGGCCAAATCATTTTGGAAAGAGATAAGCCTGTGCTAATCTGTACATAACTATTTGATACATCTGCGGACTTAGCTAGATTTCTTCCGCAATTTTGATAGATTCTGCAAATGAATTTGCTATTGCATTCTGCATATTACCTTTATATTCAGAACCATTGCTAGATAATTCTACTAAGGTCACTTCTTCACCATATCTTGATTGCCAATTTCTCTGGCAATTATCCAAATGCTTGTTCGTAAATATTCAATAGCCTCTGTCAGTATTCTCGCCAAGTTCATAATACGCATTTGCCTAAGTTGTCCAAGATGCATTGCTCCTTCACTCTCTTGTGATCGCCAATTTCACGGGCAATGTCCAATGCTTGTTCGTAAAATTCAATGGCTTTGCTGGATCTGCCCAAATCGCTGCATAGGCATTCCCAAGGTTGCCAAGCCATGCACCTTCTCTTAGGCGATTTTTTATTTCTCGTGCCATTTCTAATGCTGTTTCGTAAATATGTTAATAGCATCTTTTACTTTGTCCAATGATGTACATATAAGCCATACCTAAGATTTCCATATGCAGCTTCGTTCTTGCAAATTCTTTGTCTTGAATTTTTCCTTGTAATTTTTCGTGCATATTCAATCATCAAGCGATAATGCCCCCACAAGAGCAGGTAATCAAAATCAATATCGGTCAACACACTTGCGGCAGTATCATAATCGCCAGCGGCACAGCGCAGGTCAAATTCCGCCAGTTGCGCGGCGAGGTCTTCCAGTTTTTTCCATTCCGCGCGCGGCTTGCGGGCTTGGGCGAAATAGTCTGCGGCGCGGGTGAGCAGATCGTGTTGGGTGAAAGCATCTAACCGCAGAGACGCGAAGAGCGCAGAGATTACTTTTTGTCTTACTCTGCGATCTTTGCGATCTCTGCGGTTAAATCTTCTCGGGAATCAACCCAAAGGCATAATCGTGATCGACCGGGTGCAGATAATAGCGCCCGGTTTCACGGCGGACGAAGTGCATGTTCACCAGCCGGTTGAGAACCGGCGCGCTGTCGATTTCGGGCAGGTGGGGTTGCAGCAGGTAGTCCACGGCGGCGGGTGTCACCGGGCGGTTGTAGACCGCCAGCGCCTGCATCACCTTCTGGGCGGTCGCGTCCAGGCGGCTGAAGGCTTCGCCCACCAGCGCTTCGACCACGTTCTCGGGCAGAGGGCATTTCCAGCAGTTCTTCCAGCGTGGTGTAGCGGTCGGAGGAGAGAATGGCGAACAAGGCTTCCAGCGCGCGCGGGTAGCCGCGCGTTTTTTCGCGGGCGCGTTGAAGCAAGGGATCGGTTTCTTCCCTGGCTTTCAAGCCCAGCTTGCCGTCTTCGTCCATTTCGCGCAGGATGTTCTCGGCGTAGGGTGATTCCAGGCCTTCATCGAGAGTCAACACGCGCTGGCGTCCCGGCTCGCACAGGTTCAGTTCGCGCGGCGCCACGCGGGTGGTGATGAGCGCGTTGACCATGTGGTGCGGTCCGCTGACCAGGGCGCACAGGGCTTCATCCAGTTCCTTGTCGGTGATTTCCTGTGTTTCAGGGTTTACGACCGGCTCGAAGTTGTCCAGCAGCAGCAGCACGCGCTCACCCTGGAAATGCTCCAGCAGGGCGTTCATCTTGCTCTCCACGGAGGCTTTCGGGTCTTTGTAGAGCGCATCCAGTTTGTTCGGCGGTTTCGGTTGGCAGCAATTTGCTCAAGTCCGCGAAGATGTTGGGAAAGTTGACGCGGTGGCTGCCGCTCTCGCTCAGGTAGACGATGCCGTCGATTTTCATCTCGCCCAGGTTGTCGGGTAACCCTCCGCTTTCGAGGGCTTTCAGCAAGCGGCAGACCATGGCGGTCTTGCCCACGCCGCCGCGCCCGACGACGGTCATCAGGCGTTGGGCATCATCGTGCAGGAAATTTGACGATTTCTTTGGTTTCGATCAAGCGGTCTTGGAAATAAGTGGGCGCAATTCCTGGCGGGGGATTGATGAATTTGGTGCTGGTTTTCGTTGCAACGGGTTTTTCCGGTTGGCGTTCGCGTTCCAGCCCGGCCTGGATGTTCTTTTCGGTCTGTTCTTCAGCGGCTTTGGGATTGTCTACGATCTTTTGTTGCGCCTGAATTTGTGTTTTCAGATCTTCGATCTCAGCTTGAATGCGTTTTTCTTCATCACCTTTGGCAGCGGCGCAAATCTCTATTGGCATCCGCTAAACGGTCTTTTAATGATTGCAATTTGCCTTCGTGGGAATCCAATCCATGTGATGTAATTGCGCAATTTTGCCATTCCCGCTTCAAAGTTGCTGCTGAAATCAATCCATTGACGTCTGCCCAATCGGAACGGCACTTCAATATCCGTATGTAATCGTAAAGGAACAACCGGCTTTTTATAGCGTAAAGCCCAATCCCATTCTTCAGCACAAACTGAACCTTCGGCAGTGCTGTCTTGCGTCATAACATACAGCGTACATTTGCAGGTTTTAATGGCTTCGGCAAGTTGTTTGTCCCACTCAGCTTCGGAACGCAAATCGCGTTTGTCAAACCAGGCGTTGATGTACGGAAATCCGCCTTCGAGTTCGTCGGCAAGTTTAGCCGCAAAATCCAGTGCGTCGGCGGTGGAATAGCTGATAAAACAGTGATCGGTCATGGGAATCCCCTGTTGGGTAAGTGGCGCGTCAGTTGAGTCCCATTATACATGAGCAGGTGAGACCTGACAGGTTTTACGGAGGGTCTGTGAGCATTCAAATTCTATAAAATCAAAACCGGTCTGAACGGAACCACAAAGTCTCAAAGGCCCAAAGCCACAATTTTCCCTTTGTGTTTTGAGAGTTTTTGTGACTTTGTGGTTTACCCAGTCTCAATTCTTTTTTTACGGTGCGCAATTCCAAACATACGTTGGTTTGTCGTCCGAATAGGGAAAATTGGGGGAAGAGAAGGATGTCCCCACCTGGGCGCTTTCGGGTAGGAAAACAAAGAGCATCTCTCTCAGTTCCGCTGAGACTGGGATGTCGAACCGCAGCCATCCATCCAATTCTTGATTTGGAAAAATGACAGCGCCCAATGTGGTGTAATCCACATATTCCATGCGGTGACTGTAGATCGGTTTTATCTCAGCTGCTGCGTATAAAACGCTATAGTTCTCAAGGGTTGGGATATCCATCTCGATTTGCCCCGTGTTTTTGAGACGGATGTGCACCCATAGGAATTTGGTCTCTGCAGATGGACTTCTTGTGGAGCCAAAATCTGTAAGATATTCCTGGGTGATTTCAAGCTGGTCCATTGTCACGCGCAGGTCATCCCACAGGATCGAATCATTGGGTGATGAAGGAGTAGGCAGCACTTTAGTCGCTGTTGCCGTCGGTGGAACGAACAGCGTTGCGGTTGGGGTCATGGCTGGGGACTTTCTTACGGTAGAGCAGGCGGTCAGGATGATCAACCCGACGAGCAAGATGCGTGATAATTTTTTCAAATGATATGAACGGCGCGCGAATTCCTGCCCGTTGGCGGTAAGAAAATTGGTGAAAACGTGATCGGTCATGGGAAATCCCCTGTGTGGGTAGGAGAACGGTCAGTTGGCTCAATTATATACGAACTTGATTCAACCTTCTTCTTTCAACAACCTTATTCTTTTCTTCACACAATCTTTACAAACGGGCGGTATCCTTGGGGCAGATAAACAGCAAGGCAAACCTTGAAAATACATAAAAAGGAGTAACAAAATGAAAAAGACACTTTGGATCGTTGTATTGGTAATTCTTGGCGCTGGGCGCCCTCGGCATTGGCGTTGTCGCCGCTCAAGGCGGGCAGCCGCCTTATGGTCAGCGTGGCACCGTTGATGGCGTTGGCCCGATGCACGACTATATGGAACAGGCCATGGCTGACGCTGTCGGCTTGAGCCTGGACGAGTTCGAAGCCCGTCACGATGCCGGCGAGACCTTCTATCAGATCGCACTGGCTGAAGGCTTCAGCGCCGAAGAAATCCCTGCCCTGATGCAGGATGCCCGCACCAAGGGCTTGGAAGCGGCTGCGGCGGCTGGCGTCATCACGCAAGATCAGGCCGACTGGATGAATTCTCGCGGTTTCGGTCGCGGCGGAATGATGAATGGCTACGGCTACGGCGCCAATGGCGAATGCCCCATGTTCGATGGCGATGAAGTTCCCAACGGTGGTCAATTTGGCCCCGGCAATGATGGGCGGCGGACGCGGTGGTCGCTGGCAGCAGAACCCGGCTCCGCAGGGCAGCCAGTACTAATCAAAACTTGAAACAGCAGACAGGGCAGGTCACACTGCCCTGTCGTGTTTTAACGTAAAATGGGGGATATGGAGGTGCTCGATGGGTAGCTATTTACGCTGGTTGATTCCTTTGATTTTGATCGTGATCGTGGCGGGTGTATACCTGTATCCCACGCCGCACAAATCCGTTGACGAACTCTACGCCAAAGTGGATGCGAAAACGGTGGACTCGCTGACGACGTTCCGGGAAGCGCATCCCGTCCGGAGCCTGGAACTGCGTGGCGTCAAATGGGATTACGTCTCACTCGGAGAGGTCCCGAGACGATCCTGTTCCTGCACGGCATGACCGGCGCCTACGACATTTGGTGGCAGCAGATGGAAGCGCTGCAAGATGAGTATCGCGTGATCTCGGTCACCTATCCGGCGGCGAACAGCCTGGAGGAGATGGAGCAGGCCGTGATGGCGATCCTCGCTGCGGAGGGAGTAGAGCATTTCTACGTGGTCGGTAGTTCGTTGGGCGGCTACTTCGCCCAGTATCTGGTCACACGTCATCCCAATGAAATCCTGGGTGCGGTCTTTGCCAACACCTTTCCCCCGAATGACATCCTGGCTGAAAAAAACAAAACGATTGGCACGCTGCTGCCCTACCTGCCTGAATGGCTGGTGATGAACGTGTTGAGCGGTAGTATGCGCGAGAGTGTCTATCCCGCATCGGGGGATTCGGAGTTGGTGCTGGCTTTTGGTCTGGAGCAGACCTACGGACGCATGAGCAAGGCACAGGTGCTGGGACGTTACCGCTGCGTGGTCGAACCGTTCGAAGCGCCAGATATGGCCGCGCTGGGTATTCCCGTCATGATCATCGAAGCGGACAACGACCCGCTGGTAGAAAAAGCTCTGCGTGAGCAGTTGAAGGAAACGTATCCAACGGCGCAGGTGGTCACGCTAAGCAACGGGCATTTTCCCTACCTGAGTATGCCCGCTGAGTACACAGCATATCTTGAAGCGTTTTTCGGTGGTATTCAATTGCGTTAGCGTTCTTCCACCACCTTGACTACATAAATCAATTGCGCATCCTGGTATTCGGCGGTGATCTCCCAACAGCCTTCGGTAGGTATGCTGATGCCCATCAGCATGAAATCCCCGGTTTCATCCCAGCCATGCGTGGCATCGGAAAAAGAGAATGTTGGAGCGGATGCGTCCAGCCTGCGGCCTGATACGGTCAGGGCCGGGCTTGGCTCATCGAGCGCAACGAAGCCTTCGCGCCAGAAAACGGCTTTTTGTACATAACCGTCATCATCATGCGGCAAACCCCACCAAACCCCATCAGAGGGAAGATTTGTCCACAGAGCTGACGAGCCATACCAAAAACGCCCTTCGTAGTTAGCATCTATCGGGGGAGAAAAAGGCGGTTGTTGTGGTTGAGTTACAGGACAGACATCAGATTTGTCTGGGGATGGTTGGGGTATGCAAGCTACTAAAACCACCAGAATGGCGAACAGGAGGGGTAGTTTACGGTTCATTTGCATCTCCTTTTAATTGGATAACTTTTGTCTTGATTGTTATCGTAGCATAAATCGTCTCGTTCGTCACCACACTAGAGAATGATTTGAATCAAAAAGAGACCAGTTCAAATTCTGGTCTCTTTGCTTTTTAGAGCATCTGAAATTAAACCCAGCCAAGTACTCGGGCTACTGAGGCTGTCAGGAAGGTGACGATGAAGGCTGTCCCCAGTGTAATGACCACGCTCAACGTTGCCCATTTGTAGGATTTGGTTTCTTTGTAAATGGTCATGATGGTCGTGCCGCATGGATTGTGCAGCAGGCGAACAACATCAGATTGACGGCGGTCAGCATGGTCCAGCCGTGACCATCCACCAGCAGGGTTTTGAGTTGGGTCAGGCCGGGCAGGTCGGTCATCATGCCGGTGCCCATGTAAACCATCAGCATGGTCGGGACAACGATCTCGTTGGCCGGGATAGCGATGATGTAAGCCAGCATGATGACACCGTCGAGGCCGAGCAGCAGGCCGAAGGGATTCAGGAAATTGGCGATGTGGTTGGCCAGGCTGACATCCTGGACGAAAATATTTCCCAAAATCCAGATGACTGCACCAGCCGGGGCCGCCGTCTGGATGGCGCGCCAGAGCACGAACAAGGTGCGGTCGATCAGGGATGTGTATAGGATGCGTCCGACGTTCGGGCGGCGATAGGGAGGCAGTTCGAGCGTGAAGGCCGAAGCCTCTCCTTTGAGCACGGTTTTGGTCAAAATCCAGGACATCAGGAAGGTGAAGGCCACGCCGACCAGCACCACGCCGACGACTGTCCCGGCGGCGACGAAGGAGGCAAAAGCCGGGGGAAAGGCAGCCGCTACGAAAACGGTAGCAAGCATGATCAGAGTCGGGAAGCGTCCGTTACAGGGCACGAAGTTGTTGGTCAGGATGGCGATCAGTCGTTCGCGCGGCGAGTCGATCACGCGCGTTGCGATCACGCCAGCAGCATTACAGCCGAAGCCCATTGCCATTGTCAACGATTGTTTTCCATGTGCGCCGGCCTTCTTGAACATCCAGTCCAGGTTGAAGGCTACGCGTGGCAGGTAGCCCAGGTCTTCCATGATGGTGAACATCGGGAAGAAGATGGCCATCGGCGGCAGCATGACCGCGATGACCCAGGCCAGGCCGCGATAGACGCCGTGCCACAGGAAGCCGGTGATCCACCAGGGAACACCGATATTGGTGAAAAGCGCAGATGCCTGTTCTTCGACCCAGAACAAGGCTGTGGCAATCATCTGCGAAGGATAGTTGGCCCCAATAACGGTCAGCCAGATGACGATGCTCAGCAGCACCAGCATGATAGGCAGCCCGAAGATCGGCGAAGTGACCAGCCGGTCGATTTTTTGGTCGAGATCGTATTTTTTTCCGATATAGACTTGACGGCGCGTTTGGCGATCGTTTCGGCTTCGCTGTATAGCGATTTGACAATTTCGTCACGGAAACCTGTGGACAGGCCGCCGCGTAGGGCTTCGGCTTTTGCAAGCACATCGTTGGGGTTGAATGTTTGGTCTGTCATAGCTACTCTATTGCCTCCCTTCCACGGACATCTTGCGGCTGAACTGCATATCTGCGCTTTGTTGGCGCGCCATGAGCCTGCCAAGTTCGCCGCTCATCAGCGCTTGCTGGACTTTGGAGTCGCCGTCCAGCAGGCGGATGGCCAGCCAGCGGGCGTTGGGAATGCCGGGCGCGATATTGTTCGATCATGGGAACCAGTTCTGTTACCGCACGCTGGAATTCAGGTGTGCCTTCAACGCGGATGGGTTTCGTCACGATTTCACCTTCAATCACATCTGCGACGGTTGAAAGCAGGGTATGAATCCCCTCACCCGATCGCGCAGTGATTGGGACGGCAGGCACGCCCAGGTCACGCGCCAGGCTGCGGGCGTCCACTTCCAATCCCTTGCGCTTGGCTTCGTCCATCAGGTTGATGGCAACCACGACTTTATCGGTGATCTCCATCACCTGCATGACCAGGTTCAGGTTGCGTTCGAGCGCAGTAGCATCGGTCACGACGATGGTGCAATCGGGCTGGCCGAACAGGATAAAGTCGCGGGCGACTTCTTCGTCCTGCGAAGCGGATAGCAGTGAATACGTGCCGGGCAGGTCCACCAGCTTGTAGTTGACGCTGTTGAACTGGTAGCCGCCTTCCGCGCGCGTGACCGTTTTTCCAGGCCAGTTGCCGGTGTGCTGTTTGAGGCCGGTCAGCGCGTTGAAGAGCGTGGACTTGCCCGTGTTGGGATTTCCAGCCAGCGCGACTACACGGTCGAATTTGTCCACGTTGATGCCCATTTGCTCCAATTGTGTGAAGGCCGGGCAGGTTTCGCAGTGTTCGGTGGGGAGTTGTTTTTTGTTGTCAGTCATAATTCCTCTGTTTCACCACGGAGCTCACAGAGAGCACAGAGTTCTTTATTGTTTCTCCGGGTACTCCGTGTTCTCAGTGGTTAGCTAATTTTCGGTAAAAACCTTCCAGTTCGTTTCATATATTCACGATATTCATCGCCGAATTTTTCAATGAGATTTGCTTCTTCCTTCGGTGTGCGAACTGCCATCATGACGAATGCGAGGATACCCAGGCCGGCGATAAACCAGTTATCTGCCATCATTCCGAAGGCCACAAACATGGATGAGCCAACCGTATAGAGCGGGTGACGTACCCAGCGATACGGTCCGCTGGTGACGAGTTGGTGTTGCGTCCGCGTAGCGCTGGTGGGGGTGATGCCACTGCCAATGCTGCTGAATAGCCAGTACACCCCGAAATCGCAAAGGATTCCGATGCCAGCACCAAGCCAGCGGACCCATTCGGGAAGTCCGATTTTTGACCAGGTCATCCAACTCGGATTGATCAAATACACAAATGGACTCAGCCAGAGGAGCAGTCCTCCGAGCCTGATAACGGTCATCATGGCCGTGCCGTCTGCCTTGCGAGAGATTTTCTCGCCGGTGTCTTTATCTGCCTTGCGGCGGAAGTAGCCTGAAATACCCATTCCTATAAAAAGGAGCAGGGCAGCTACAATGCGGAAAGTGTTTTCATTCATTCGTTACCTCTAAATTTTATGTGTCTTTGCGAGGAGGATGATTTCCCCGACGAAGCAATCTCCTCCTAGATGAGGATTGCTTCGCTTCTCTCACAATGACACTACGATACGGGTTTCACCCAGATTTGCGCGGCCTGGTCGTGCCGCAGGGCGATCAACGTGCCGCGAATGCGATAGGCGCGTGGGTCGCCGAAGAAATTTTGCAGTTCGGGATAAATCTGCGTGCCGGGCGTCAGGCCCAGGTCCAGGAAGCGGCGGCGGGTGAAGCCCTGCACCGCCTCGTCCAGCGTGACGATCTCGGCGTGCTGGTCGTGTTTCAGCTCATTCAGCGAAATCGTTCCGGCGGGCATCACGGCGCCTTCTGGTAACGGCGCGACATGCACATTGGCAGCCACCGCCGGGGCCAGCAGATATTCATTTTCACCGTCGCTCAGGGTGTAGCGCTGCGGCGTGCTTTCTAATATGCGGATGGTTTGCCCGAGACGCAATCCCGCTGCCAGGATCTGTTCGTAAGCGATAGCGGGTTCATCCTCGAGATGGACGATTCGCGCCGGACGATCAGCCTGCCACGAGGTAAGCGGCGTTGTCTCGTCTGACGCCAGTTTGCCCTCGCGCGTCGGGATGGGGTCGCCGTGCGGATCGTGAGATGGGTGCCCGAGCGCGGCATCCATCGCATCGAGTTCAGAATCGGTCATGCCGTGCTCGCGGCGATTAGCCTCGCTGTGAACCTTTTCAAGCGGCATACGGGCTTCGTCCGCCAGATAGCGTTCCCACAGGCGATGGGCGCGGACGATGTGCATGGCCCAATGTTCGCCTTCGGCGGTCAGGTGCAGATCAGAGCCACGCGATTCGACCAGCCCCTGGGATTCCATCGAGGCAATGAGAGATGTTGTTTTAACGCGTGGCAGGTCGAGGGTTCCGGCCAGTGACTCGGGTGAGGCGTGGCGGCCACCCTGCTCCCGGTCAAGCAGATGCTTGAGCGCGTCTTCCACCTGTTCGCGCTGACGGGCTGCTCGCCAGTCCCGATAAAGAGCCAGCAGACCGAAACGGGGGATGAAGATGTAAATCAGCAGAAGTGCAGTTGCGATATACCAGAAAGTCATACGACCTCCACGAAGATTTTGGATGTGATGGCAAGACCGATGACGGTGGACGGTTGACCGTGGACCGTGATGGTCAGGTTGTTATCAAAAGATGAATAAGATTTAATTTCAAGCTGTGCGCCAGGTACGAGACCGAGTTCGTCCAGATGACGCAGGAAGGCGGGGTCTTCGTCGTTGACACGCAGGATGACGGCTTGTTGTGTCGGACGCAGGCTAGCAAGCGGTCGGGTTTCGTCGCTGGGCATGACCAGGTCGGCATCCGGGATGGGGTCGCCGTGCGGGTCGCGCTCCGGATGACCAAGCGCAGCATCTATGCGGGCTTCGAAATCTTCTGAGATGGCATGCTCCAGGCGGCAGGCCTCCTCGTGGACTTCGTCCCAGGTGTAGCCGAGGGACTGCACCAGCCAGGCTTCGAGCAGACGGTGATGACGAAGCACTTCCAGTGCGGCGCGCTCGCCGGCGGGTGTGAGGGTGACGCCCTGGCGTTTGTGGTAATTCACCAGGGGCGTTTCCGCCGAAGCCAGCTTTTGCACCATGCCCGTGACCGAAGCGGGCTTGACCCCCAGTCGCGCTGCCAGGTCGGTGGTGCTGGCGGGCTGCCCATTTTCGGTCAGTTCGAAGATATGCTTCAGGTAGTCCTGAATGGAGTCGGTGAGATGGTCTTTTATCATTAGGCTAATTTATAATTTAGGTATACCTAAATTATTGTAGCAAGAAAATAGACCCTCGTCAAGGGCCCATGTAATTGGAGCAATCATTTTCGAAAAGGAAACAGCTATTCGCTTCGCAATGAGGCGTAGCAGTATAAAATATGAAGCCCTATTGTAAGACTATTACCATTGGCCATTTTCTATCAGGAGTTTCGTCGCTGATTCGGCGTCCAATGGATGTGCGTAATAGAAGCCCTGTACATATTCGCAGTCAATCGATTGCAGGAATGGTATTTGATCAGCCTTCTCGACTCCCTCTGCAATTAAGATTAATCCTAACTGGTTGGCAAGCGCTTTTAATATCTCGATGATTCTTAGATTTTCTTCATTGACACCGATCATCTTTATGAATGAGCGATCTATTTTTAGCGCGTCGATTGGGAATCGAGCCAGATAATTCAATGCCGAATAGCCAGTACCAAAGTCGTCAAGGCTGATTCGGATGCCCAACGCATGTAAGTTTTTTAGAACGGTAACAACTGATTCATCATTCGTTGCGCTAACTTGTTCGGTTATTTCAATCCATAACCTACTTGGTTCCAGTTTTGTTGCTTGAAGCACCTCCTCAACATTACTGACCAGGTTAGGGTGTTTGATGTTCCTTGCAGAAAGATTTACAGCGACAAAAGGATAAGAATTATTTGGATACAATTTTTGCCATTCGACAGCCTGCTGACATGCTTTTTCAAGCACCCATTGATCAGTTGTATAAATAAGGCCCGCTGTATCTATAGCGGCCATGAATTCATCTGGGGCCAGAATGCCCTGATCCGGGGTATACCAGCGTAAGAGCGCTTCAAATCCGACGAGACGACCGGTTTGCAGTGAGATAATGGGTTGATAATGCAATCGGAATTCTTTTTGAAGCGCGCCTCGCCGCAGAGCCGTTCCCATATTCATGCGTTTCAAGACGCGATCATGCATGGCTTTGTCATAGATTTCAACGCAGTTTTTACCCAACTCTTTAGCCTGGTACATTGCCATGTCGGCGTCCCTGAGAATATCTTCAGGGTATTCATACGAATTCGAGCTCATAGCGATGCCAATGCTTACAGTGGTATATATCTCTTTCCCATTGATATTAAATGGCCTTGCGAGAATCTCCTTAAGACGCTCCGCAACGGCCATAACAAAGTCAGCCTTGATATTATCGAGAAGTATGGCAAATTCATCCCCACCAAAACGAGCGATCACTGTATTTTGTGCAACTAAGTCAACATGTCGCATGTTATGTTTCAGCCTCTCTGCCATCGCGACCAGGAGTTTATCTCCGATTTCGTGACCGAGACTATCGTTGACAACTTTAAAATCATCAATATCAAAAAATAAAACAGCAAATTTGCTCTCCGGTTTTTCTTTTGCCTGGGTAATTAAGTGGCGGAGCCTATCAAGAAAAAGGTTGCGGTTTGGCAGGTCGGTTAACGAATCGTGAGTAGAACTATGCAGCAATATGCCCTCAACACGATTCCGTTGGATTGACATTGCAACCTGGTTGCTGACAGCTAAAACTAATTGCAGGTCACCATTGTAGAATGGAGTTGAAGATTTTTTGGATTTCTTCGCAAATATGAGAGCAACAACGATCCCTTCGATCATGACTGGCACGAGCAACATCGACTGTGCTGGATGTGTAGCGCTATTTTCAATAATTCCGCCGGGCTTTTCTTTTGGATTTGAAAATATAGTAGCGGATTGGTTCTCAATGATTTTTTGTGCTAGCGAGGCGGGGAGCCCCTTTTCGTCCAAGCGTTCGAATTGATCTGCCAGTATGATCTGACATGCCTCGGCGCCAATCATGCGTTTGATCAATTCGGAAATCTCAATGAGCGCATTGTGCAAGTCCGGTACATTGACAAGTCGTTGACCAACATCATGCAGGAGGACACCATAATGATCAATAGATTCTAGAATTAACTCGCTTGTAACTTTGGTCCTAGCCTGGCGGGCAAAATCCCTAAGCTCTGACTGCGTTTCAGGTTGAATGATTGTGATAATGCAGAAGCCAATGCGGATCTGGTCCTCGTGCTGCAAAGCTTGAGTTGTATATATCCGCTTCCCATTGACGAAAGTGCCATTCGTACTTTCAAGGTCTTGAATTGTTACTGTATTGTTGGATTGATCGTAATGGATTTCAGCGTGAAAACCCGAAGCAGCATCATCATTCAAAACAACATTGCTGCCGGTATCTCGTCCAAGAACATTTTTTCCCGGCTTCAAAATGTATTCTTGCAATTCCTCGTTGCTTGATCGGATAATGAGAAACCACACCTTTTTATCAATCGCATTTTCCATATCTTCACCACTCTTTTTTCAAGTATACAAGGCGGGTC
This sequence comes from uncultured Chloroflexia bacterium, assembly GCA_963829615.1. Taxonomy (GTDB): domain Bacteria; phylum Chloroflexota; class Anaerolineae; order Anaerolineales; family Villigracilaceae; genus JAABUE01. The sequence goes on along the minus strand of CAWHJM010000082.1, from coordinate 22,539 downwards.
ATTAAAATATATATGTCAACTCCATTGTAATTCACAATATTCGTTACACTCGATTGTGTTGAAAATTTTATGAATTAAATCCTAACCCGGTCGCATCTAACAACTTCAACCACAGATTCCGTTTTCCTTTATTCCGATCCGCCTGGTCCATGGACCAGCGTGTCAGATTGACAACTGCCGAGCGGACAGGCTCAGGCGGGAAGGGGAGCGGTTTCTCGCGCACCATTTTCAGGTGCGTGCGCTCGTTATCAGCTCCGTTCAATAGATCCAGCATCACCTGCGCACCGAAACGCGATGCGCCCACACCCAGCCCGGTATAACCGACTGCATAAGCCAACTTCCCGTCAAAGGCCTGCCCCCAGAAAGCGTTGAAACGCGAGCAAGTATCAATGGCGCCGCCCCAGGCGTGCGTGAAACGAATCCCTTCCAATTGCGGGAAGGTCTGGAAGAAATGGTCTGCCAGCCGCGCAAAAGACTCTGTGGTTTGTTTCCCGATTGGAACCAAATCCATTATTCCAGTAATAAACTGCATCATAGCCGCCCCACAAAATGCGCCCGTCTGCGCTGGTGCGGTAGTAATGAAACTGGTTGCCCGCATCGCCTACGCCCATGCGCTTTTCCCAGCCAATAGAATTGCGCTGCGCCTTGGTTAGTGGCTCGGTCATCAAGGCGTAGTCGTAGACCGGCACGATGTAATACTTTAGACGCTTTAACAACGGAGGAAAAGCGTTGGTTGCCAGTGCGACTTTCTTCGCCTTGACCTGTCCATACTGTGTGCTGACGACGATTCCGTTCGCTTCTTCGCTCAGACCCGTGGCCTGCGTCCGTTCGAATAAGCGGACTCCGTTCTCCATACAGGCTCGCCGCAAGCCCCAGGCCAGTTGCGCCGGATTAAGCAGCACGAGACCGGGATCGTACAAGCCACCCAGGTAGGTAGGCGAATTGACCAGCGCCCTGGTTTGTTCTTGATCGAACCATTGCAAGTTGAGTCCGTAAGGTGCGGCTTCTTTTGGCCTACTGCGTAACTCCTCCACCTGATAGGGTTCGGTGGCAACCACCATCTCGCCTGTGCGCTGGAAGTCACACTCGATCTGGTAGCGTCTGACTGTCTCCTCAATGGCATCCAGATTTTTGTAGCCCATCTTCACCAGCATAGGGAGTTCGTTGGGCCAGCGCTCGAGTCCGTTTTCGAAAGTGTGGGTCAGGCAGTGATCGGTGAAACCGCCATTACGTCCGCTGGCGCCACTCGCCACTTCACCAGCCTCGATCAGGACTACCTCCAGGGCTGGGTCAGATTCCTTCGCAAGCAGAGCAGACCAAAGTCCGGTAAAGCCAGCGCCGATGACACAAAGGTCGGCGTTGATGGCCTCGGTCAGCATGGAAGCGGGTTCGGGGCGCTGCCTATCATCCATCCAGAAGGGGATAAGTTTTACATCTGCCAGGGATTTCAAAATTTCAGGGCGGGGTGTGTTTGAAAATGGCATGGGCAACTCCAGGAATTAATGATTTCCTTGTTATCTTGTCTTAAAAATTACCTAATGTTTTCTTAAGATTCACTTAATTCTATCGGTTTTACAGTGAAATGCTGCTAAATAAGAGTAACTAAATGCGATTTTTGACGTCATGCAAGTATGAGAGATAAGGTATACTTTGGATCAGTCGCGTGCGGCGATTATTGTAGATACCCTCGATATTGTTTCCCTTGATTTTCGTCAAACGCTGGATAATGCGGGCTATGCCACTGAGCTTATTATTGACAGTCAGGTGACCCTTGACCAGATCGCCTATATCAAACCGGATGTCATTTTCTTGCATCTTGACCTGCCTGTTGTCTCCGGAACAACACTATATCAAGCCCTACAAAACGATGCCAACTTGAAAAACATTCCTGTCGTTGCGCTGGCCGCTTATAAAGAAGTGGCCAACAAGCTATTTTCTTCTGCGGATGTCGTATTATTGCGGCCTGTCAATCATGAACGCCTGACCAATCTGCTTTCTTTGCTTGTGCTCGATTGATAAGCCGATAGACCAGACTCCCTGGGATGCACTGACCGGATTTTACACCCCTTCCTTCTTTACCGCACGTTTGAATCAAGCGATCAAAAAATCTCATCAAAATGGAAAGAATGATTTTATTGTTTTCTCGATCAATCTGGACCAATTGATGAAATACGAAAAGAAGTTTGGCAAGGAATACCGGCAGCAAATTTTACAGGGGACAGCCAAAGTCTTGAAAAGAGTTTTGAGACCCGCCGATATTGTTTCTCGTTTTGAGTCAGATCAATTCCTGGTTCTCATTGAGAATGCTGTTGACCGTTTTGCTCCCGCCTCGATTGCAGAACGGATGCAGTTTGAATTCGATGAGTTTTTGCTCAGTTCTGGATTGAAAAATCGCATCAAGATCGAGATGGGCGTGCTTAATTGCGCAACCGAGTATGAAACAATTGAAGAAGTAATGCGTGATGCACAGGTTGCGGTTGAGAAGGCAAAGCAAGATCATCGCAGCGACAATAAAATTTTGCAGCGCGCGCAATCATCCCAAACAAGTTATTCTGTGGGGATTAAATCTTTATTTTCGATTTAGGGGGTGGACGATGAGGACAGCCCGTGTTGTATTGGCCGCGGGCTGTCTTCTAAATGCATTCATTCTTAAGATAGTGATTCCAGGTATTGCCTGTGTGTATCGGGTATATGCCAAAATGAATACGATTGTGGCTAAGGAGTTTGTTTTGGAATCAGGAATTTTTGTGGACATCAAAACCAAATTTCTCTGTTGTGATAATAGGAGATGATTTATTAATGTATTCGTCCAGGGCTTTGATTATTGTGGATTCACAGGACATGGATTTGTTGGATTTTCGGCAGTTGTTGGACTCTGCCGGATATGCTACCGAGTTGATTGCCTGTAATCAAGTGACCCTGGATCGAATTGACCATATTCAGCCGGAAGTCATTTTTCTTCACGTCAGCAAGCATGAAATCCCAGGGAATGGTCTTATAGAGATTTTGCAAAGTGAGAAATTGAATATGGTTCCGGTGGTTGCCTTGGCAAACCACAAAGAAGTAGCCCACAAATTGTTCTCGATCGCTACAGTTGTGCTGCTCTTGCCAGTCAGCGAACAGCGGCTGTTGAATTTGTTTTCACTGGTCGGCTCTATTGACAATTCTGTCGAAAAATCTCCCTGGGATTCTTTAACAGGTTTTTATACGCCTTCGTTTTTCAATACGAGACTTAAAAAGGCGCTTGAGCACTCTCGCGAGGTTGAAAATAGCCGTTTTATTGTTTATACGATTAATCTGGAATATTCATCAAATCATAAAAATTCCGATGGAAGTGACCATCGTCAGCAGATCTTACAGGGATTGGCGAAGGTATTGCGGCAGGTATTGCGTCCCACGGATATCGTATCCAGGTTCGATGCCAACCAATTCATGGTTTTGATCGAAGATGCAGCAGACAGTTTTACGCCTGCTACCATTGCGGGGAGAATGCACCTTGAGTTTGAAGATTATCTGGTCGACGCCAGGTTAAAGGATGAAGTCAAGGTTGATATAGGCGTTATCTATTGCAACTCTGATTATCGGAGCGCTGATGAAATTGTGAGCGACGCGCAGATGGCGCTTCAGATGGCTAAACAGGATGTTCTTGGCAGTTATAAGGTGTTTATCAGGAACCGGCCTAAATCGAATCAAAGCCAATTTCAGCAAAATGTGAGCATCTAAAATAAACTGGCATGAAAAGGGGAAGCCCGCATTTTCGCGGGCTTCCCCTTTTTAATTCACTAAACGTATAAGTCGTTGAAGAAATTGACCAGAAAAGTATTGCAGAGCGCGTCTGGCAAGGCGTCCAGCACTTCATTGATGAAGGCCATCTGCTCGGGCAGGTCGGTGCCCGTCAGGCCGGCGCTGGCGGCCAGTTGGTTGAAAGCAGCTTCCGGGTCCGGGCTTTGAAGCGCTGCCCCGACCATCGCGCGGATGCCGTCGCTGTCGATCGGGTCCATCTCCTTGACTTCTTCCACGCATTCGCGCAAATCCGTCAATAACGCGTCGGCCTGCTCCACGGTTCCATAGTTGACCGAGAGATGCAGGTTGCGCGGTGTGAGCGGCGTGGAGAACTGCCCCTGGATGTACCAGCCGCGTTTGGCCATGGCGTCCGCCAGTTGGTAGACGTTGATGGCATCCGACTTGAACGAGAACATGCACATGGCGGGCTGGCCAAGCACTTCTAGCTCGGGGATGGCGTTGACGCCGTCGATCAGCTTGCGGGTGGTTTCCTGCACGGTCTTGACGATGTTGCTTGAAGCCTTCCTCGCCCAGGTAGTTCAGGATGGCCCAGGCGCCCGCCATCGGGCCGCCGCTCTTGCTGGATGTGACGGTGGTGTTGATCAGCGTGTAACCGGTAGTATCGGTGCAGGCGAAAAGCTGGTATTTGCGGATGTCCTTGTCCCGGTACATGACGCACGAAGCGCCCTTGGCGGCGTAGCCGTACTTGTGCAGGTCGGCCGAGATGGAGGTCACGCCCGGCACGCTGAAATCGAAATCGGGCAGGTCGTAGCCCAGCTTGCGCATGAACGAGAGATGGATGCCGCCCACGCAGCCATCCACGTGGAAGAGCAGGCCCTTCTCCTGGGCCAGCGCGCCGATCTCGGCAATCGGGTCGATCACGCCCTGCGAGTAGCTTGGTGCCGAAGCCACCAGCAGAATCGTGTTTTCGGTGATGGCCGCTCGCATGGCATCCGCTTCCACCTTGAAAGTGGCCGGGTTGATGTCCACCACCACCGGCGTCAGGCCCAGGTAATGCGCCGCCTTGTGGAACGAGGCGTGCGCTGTCTTGGGCAGTACCATTTCGGGCCGGATGATCTCTGGATGCAGCGCCCGCGCCCGGTCTCGGGCGGTCTTCACGGCCAGCATAATGCTTTCGGTGCCGCCCGTTGTCATGTGGCCGACCACATTCTCGTCGCCACGCAGCAGGGTGGCCAGCATGCGCACCACGTCGGTTTCCAATTTCAGCATCGACGGGAATACCGTTGGGTCGAGCCCGTTCTCGCTCAGGTACGACATGTATGCCTGCTTGACCACGTCGCTGGTGTCTTCGCCCGGGCTGTAAACGTAGCACCAGACCTTGCCCGCTTTCCAATCCATATCATGGGATTTGAAAGCCTGTAACGTGCCCAGGACTTGTTCCTTTGGTAAACTTTTTTCTGGGATTTGCATAATTCTCCTCGCTCCTCTCTTGGCTATGAGATTGCTTCCGTTATGGATGATTTTATCCTACCTCAACCTTTTTCGTTATCTGTGCCCTTGGTTGATAGCCTTTGAGTGAGCCAAATCTACCTAATACGGATTCAAGCAAAGGGAGAAAATTTGCGACTTTCTTTGCTCGAATCACCCAATCCCATAGCGGTTCGAATTTCTTCCAACCGCCCGTGTAGGCTACATGCCTGAGGGTATCTATTGCGTTGTCGTGCATCAAACCTGAGCGGAAAATGTTGCCCCATTTGTAAAATTCATCATAGGCGTGCCAGTAACCGGCCTCCAGGGTTTCGGTTGTCATTTTCATGGGGCTGAAAACGGTATGCCGGGTATCATACAAATCCCAATTCGAAGTTAACATTCGCTTTTCACGTGTCATATTCTCATGCAAAACCGTGCCTGGATAGGGAGTCAGGATATGAAAGGTTGCGGTTTCTATGCCTTGTTGTATAGCCCACTCGACGGTCCGATCAAAGACCGTGGAGTCATCTTCATCCATTCCAAACACAAAACTCGCATTGACCATCACGCCCAGATCGTGCAATCGCTGAATGGCCTTGGAATAATCCCGGTCCAGGTTTTGATATTTATGCTGTAGCTTCAAGTTGTTTGGATTGAGGGTTTCAAAGCCAACGAATAAACTGCGCAACCCAGATTCAACCGCCTTTTCCATCAACCCCGGTTTCAAGATAGATTGCACTGTTCCGGCTGCCTGCCATAGGCGGCCCATGCCTCGCATCCCTTCGAATAGCTCGCTGGCAAAGTATGGATTGCCGAACAGATGATCATCCAGGAAATACAGGTGCCTGCCAGGTAATGATTCAATTTCCGTTAAAGCACGATCAACAGTAAGAGTATAGAAAGATTTTCCACCCTTGAAGAAAGCCTCTTTGTAACAAAAATCGCAGTGATAGGGGCAGCCTCTGGAAACAACGATTGAATTAGGGACAAGGTACGAATTGCGCTTGATCAAATCTCGTCTTGGCAAAGGGATTTTTTCCAGGGTTCTGGTCCGAGAGCGATATTCTTTTTGTGGCTGCCTGGACCGGTAATCACTCAAGAAGGCCGGCCAGATGTCTTCACCTGGACCAATAAAAATAGAATCTGCGTGATCCGCTGCTTCTTCGGGCAAGGATGTAACATGTAAGCCACCCAAACAGACGTAAGCTCCCTTCGCGCGGTACCGGTCAGCAATTTCGTAGGCTCGATAGGCGGAAGTTATATAAACCTGAATAACCACCATATCCGGGCTCATCATTCATATTCAATGTTTCTACGTGTTCATCAACAAGACTGATTTCATCGCTATCATCCAGGTAGGCTGCCAGGGTGGCCAAGCCTAATGGGGGAAACAACGAGTACTTTATTGGTCTCCAAAATGGGCTTTTGGCTTCCGTCAGTGCAGGCAGGATCATTTTGACCTTCATGTCTTCCTCCATGTTTGCCGGTATTTTATCCAAGTGTAGGAGAAAAGATTTTCAGAGGCTTTCAAATCATGTCAGAAAATCTCACAAATTGACCCCTTCCATTATTCTGTAATAAACATATAATAGCGCACTGCAATTACAGAGTACTGCGTAAATCGCTAAACTGAAATCTACATTTCATTGAGAACATTCGCACGCAAGTTTAGAGATTTATACAAAAAGCAGTAATAATCGGTATTTATTGATGAGGTATCATGAAAATATGCGTCCTGAGTGACCCGGAGTGGGGTGACCCATTTGACCCCTCCTACTATTTGCAAGGATATGAGTGGGAATTGCACGATTTGCACCGCCCGCATGTGATGGAAGAATTGACAGCCCTCGCCCAGCGAGGGTTTGATATTTATCTGAATATGTGCGATGGCGCTGCCGATGAAGATCGTCCCGGGCTGGATGTGGTGCTGGCGTTGGAAGCGTTGAACCTGCCATTTACCGGCGCTGCTTCCCATTATTACGAGCCAACCCGCGAGCAGATGAAAAGTGTATGCCGTATGCACGGTGTCCGTGCGCCGCAAGGGGCTGCAATAAAAAATACTAAAAATCTGAAATCAAAGGTCAAGCGGATGCATTTTCCCATGATCGTCAAGCATCCCAACAGCTACGGCAGTGTTGGCTTGCTCAAGGAATCGCGTGTAACTTGCTACGAAGAATTGCAAACACAAGTCGGGCGTATGCTGGATTTGTTCGGCGGAACTTTGGTGGAAGAATTCATTGAAGGGCGGCGAGTTTTCCGTGTTGGTCTCGGAAAATCCCGCTGATACGGAAAACCCGGTCACCTATGTGCCGGTAGAAGTTACTTTTCCACGCGGGGAATCGCTTCAAACACAGGATATGAAATGGTACCGGTATGAGGAATTGCAATGCAACCCTGTGACGATATGAAACTGTCTGCCCGGTTGCGAGGTATGGCCGCCAAATTATTTGTGGGCCTGAACGGTACAGGTTACGGCCGTTGCGATATCCGCATGGATGCGCAGGGTGAGCTTTATATGCTGGAGATCAATCCGCAGGGCGCGATCTTCTATCCACCGGAAACGCCTGGTATGGCGGATTACATTCTGCATTACGATCCGCGCGGGCACGCCGGGTTTGTGGACCTGCTATTCCGTTCGGCGCTGGCGCGTCACAGACAGAAGAATGCAGTACCAGCCCTTTCTAATGCAGGTTGATAACTTCCGGATATTTAGATGGCCCATCGAACAAATCGGTGGGCTGGTCTTTTAATGTCATTTCGAAGAAGGAAATCAGGTAATCGTCTACGATCTTAGTCACACGCTTCCCATTGAGCGGACCTTTCAATCCCAGTTGCGGGGCAATGGGAGAGAGCAGGGGCAGGTCGCTGAAGTCGTAGTGAGCCGTGCCCTGGATGTAGATTACATGCGTGGCCGGATCAAGGTTGGAATAAAATTGCTTAAATAGCCTGTTGTTTTTGCTATCGGTCAGGTCAAACCAGCGCTGGCTGAACATGAAGAAGGCGGGTTGGGAAAGGCCGTTATCGAGCACTTGCTGCGAGACTGGTGTCATAAAGGAATCCATACCCAAGATAGCTTTGCAGCGAGAATCTGTGCCGCAGAACTGGATAGCTGCGCCGCCGCCAGTCGAATGGCCATAGACGCCGATGCGGTCGAAGTCAAATGCGCCCCAGAAAGAACCGCGTATATCCATGCCCCTGTTTTCCAACACATCTAATGTGTAGCTCATGTCGCCTGCCCATTGATCGGCCAGCAGATGCGCGGCGGCATCGTACTCGTCTTCGGGAGCGCCATCCGGCAGCGCAGACGGGTTGTTATAGGCGATTTCACCGTCCGGGAAAACGGTCACGACCGCGCCGTAGGTGTGTTGCAGCGCAACGACCACATAACCGCGGCTGGCAAGCTCCAGAGCCTGCTCGGTGTTCTGAGCGGCGAATCCATTCCAACCGTGCGAGAACAGAATGAGGGGATATCCGCCTTCGGATGGCTTGAGGGGTGCATCCTGCCAGGCGGGTGTTTGCGCGAGCACCAGGTGATCGAGGAAGAATGCGGGCAGGCCAAGGTAAGTTGAGATGGCACGGCCATAAATTGTTGCATCATTCATCCAGGGAGCGTGTTGGTCGTCCGGTCCGGGGTTGGCCGGATACCAGAGCTGGACCATGAACTTGCGCGGCTCATCTACCCCAGAATACAGTTCGCGACGTGAGTTGTCAGTCAGAACAAGGGTTCGTGTGCCGACCTCGTAGGAGCCACCTGGAGCGGGAATCGATGGAACTGGCAGCAGAGCAGGCAAAGCTGTCGAAGCAGCCAGCAGGACCAGGGTCCCGATGTGACCCGCTGCAGACCAGCTTAAACGGTTGAAGCTGTCAGTGGCGGGTCGAATAATTGCGGGAATGGCCGTCAGCAGGAGTATCCCGGTCAGAACATATAATGGAATCATCTGCCAGCGATATCCTTCAACCAGCAAGTGCACACCGATCAGTACGGCGGCAAAGACAGGAAGCAAAGTTAACCAAGCGCGGATTTTCCCTGCCGATGAAGAAGGGCCAGAGAATGATAAATAGCGAACGTAATTGGGATCAGGATTTCGAGCGGACGCATTATTCCTCCGAGCCGATGATAGCCGCGGCGCGCAAAGTCGAGATCACCAGGTAAAACCCAACCGCCGCAACGATCCCGCCTAGCACCATGAAAATGATGTGCAGCATCTGGCCGTCGCCCTTGATGATGGCGTCTGCGGGGTTTTCGGGGGAAAAACTACCGTCACGCTCTCGCCCACATCGTAAGCCGGGGGATTAGCCGAATAGGATGAGACAAATTCGATGCTTTGCCCGCTGCTGGTTTGAAACTGTACCACCGGTGTGTAGGTGCTGCCGTCGCTGTCGTAGTTTTCTTGCAGGTCGACCACCACGCCCGGCGCTTCGATGCCCTGGCCTTCGAGCGTGCGCTGACGCATGGTCATCCCCGAACCGATGGCGAAAAATAGCAGGCCTGCAAAGAAGAAAACCATCGGGCCGATCAGTTGTTTGTTGAAAATGGCTCTCATGAGTTACCTTGGGATTTATCACTATCGTCCAGCTATCCAGTACAAGCATGATGATGAGCAGTGTGAGCATGCCGATTCGCTGCTTCAAGATTTCCTCCGATATTTACCACCAAGACACGAAGGCGCAAAGCCACCAAGATTTAAAGGTTTGTACCTTCGTGTCTTTGAGTCTTTGTGGTCAAATTCCCTGTACTGGCGCAATAAAGAAAGCGATTGCGATGAAATGCGCCAGCGCGCCCAGGATCACAAAAATATGCCAGACCTCGTGAAAGCCAAATTTTCCCGGCCAGAAGTTCATGATCTTGGTGATGTACACGACAGCGCCCAGTGTGTAGACCACGCCTCCGATGATCAGCCAGGTCAGCGCCCAGGGCGGCAGCACGCGCAGCATCTCTCCGATGGCGGCGATGCACAGCCAGCCCATCACCACATAGATGCCGGCGTTCAACCAGCGCGGCGAGTTGATGATGAAAACTTTCACCACAATCCCGATCAAGGCCAGCGACCAGATGATCGCCAGTAAGCCCCATTTCCAGAAGCCGTTGAACATGATGCAGAACGGCGTATAAGTCCCGGCGATGAGCAGGTAGATAGCAGAGTGGTCCAGTTTGCGCAGAATTTCCATCACCTTCGGGTTGGCTTTCACCATGTGATAAGTAGCGCTGGCGGCAAACAACAATACCAGGCTGATGCCGTAGACGGTCAGGGCCAGTGTTTTGTCCAGGCTGCCCCAGCCGACGATAAGCAGGATGACCAACCCGATCAGGGCCGCAATGGCGGCGAAGAAATGGGTCAGTCCGTTCACGGGTTCACGTAGTTTTTTTAGCATGGGGTTCCTCTATGTCTTTTCTCTGCAATCACGATTAATAACAAACTCGATTTTACTTCAACCTGCTGAATTTTCACCTGAAATCCCGGCTTCGAGAAAGGGTTCTTTCAGTCTGGTTTCTACCTCATCAAATGGATCGGAGGGAGCCTGCCCGGTGAAACGGAACAACCAGGCTAAAAACCTATCGAGTGTTCCTTGACCGGTGATCCACGCAACTGGCAGGACGATCAGCCTGCCTCCGTTTGTCAGCGTTCTACGCACTTCGAGCAGGGTGCCCTGCTCGAAGATGTATTCGGATGGGAACGTAGCGATAACGGTCTCAAATTTTTCAGCAGGGAAGGGTAAGGACTGTGCCAATCCGCGAACTAACCTAGGCTGCGTATAACCACTTTGGACAAGGCGTTTTTTGGCGAGATTTCCCATTTGACGCGATTTATCCAGACCAACGGTCAGCAGGTTCAGGTCACGGAGGATGCGTTGCAAATGTCCGGGGCCGTGACCAAGCTCCAGCACGCGTGTCCCTTCGATGAACGGAACCACGCTTTTGACCCAGTCTTTCCAACGGCCCAGGGAAACCGTCCACGCGACCAGATCATAGGACCAGGCGAAGGGATGGTAAAGTAGATGGAAGAAGATGCGTAGGAAGCGGGTGAGATGTTGCATAAGAACAAAACAAGGGTTTGACCGGTACCGGTCAAACCCTCAATTGTTTCGGCAAAGTTGAAAAGCTAAGCAGCCTCTTCGGCGTCGCCCTTTTTGCGGGTAGTCGCCTTTTTGACGCTATCGACAGCTTCCTGGCCTTTGGTTTTGGCCGTTGAAATGACTTCCTCACCCTTGGTCTTGGCGGTGGTTACTACTTCCTGGCCTTTGGTTTTAGCGGTGGATACAACTTCTGTGCCACGCTCTTTAAGTTGCAGGGTCAGTTCATCAGCACGGGCACGCGCCTCGGCGGCAGTAGCTTCGGCCTTGGCAAGCGCCTCTTCGGCTGTTACCTGGGCCTTATCGCGCAATTCGATGCTCTTGTCTTTGATGATGGCACGAGTCTCCTCGCCAGATTGCGGGGCCATCAGAAGTGCAACAACTGCGCCGGTGAGACCACCGACTAAGAAACCTACTAGGAATGCTCCAAATTCATCTCTATCAGACATATCATTTATCTCCTTTCCTGGGGATAGTTATTTTTTCTTTACGCCTAATAATTCTAACATACGTTGCATACCGGCCAGATAGCCGTTCAGCTTAACGACCGGCTCGACCACGTTCTCCCCCAAAAATTCTGCTGTGCCGCGTAGGTGATTGACCGTCTCGTTGGTGGCATCCAAGATAGGACGCACTTCGTTCTGCAGCAAGTTGATCAGGCTGGCAAACTGTATGATCAGCACGATCAACGCCACACCGATCAACAGTGACTCGAGCGCCATAAAGATGATAAAAATATCGCGTATCTTATCAGTGGGGGTATTAGGTTGTAGCAGGCCAATGATCGCAGCAACGATGCCTGCAATCAACACGACCAGTACTATTACCGCGGTGATAACGATTGTACGCTGGCGACGTTCAGCTTCACGCTGCTGGGCTTCCTCAACGACAGTCAGTTCGGGAGTTTCAGGGGCGGGTGTTGTCATATATTTATTATAGCATGAGAGCCTGCGATGGAACTTCGGCTTTTACTTTTTGGTTGACTTGGCTGCCGATTTTGGTTTCTTTGCCGTTGTTGCTTTCCTGGCGACAAGAGGTCGTTTGAGATAAAAGTTATATCCGGATAAATCGTAGCAGACGGAGATGAGTCCGATCGCAATTAAAGCTCCAGTGAATCAGATTCACGTTGAAGGCGGTTGCATAGCATTGGTTGATGAGCGCAGCTTACCAGACGCGGACAACCTGCCCAGGATAGATCAAACTCGGGTTCCAGATCCAGGTGTTAAGCGCCAACAAATGCGAAACGTTGGTGCCGTAGTAGCCGGCGATTTTACCAAGCGTATCTCCGTACTGGACCGTGTGGTAGGTGGGGGTAGCGGGCAGATAAATAACCTGTCCGGGATAAATCAGACTGGGGTTGTAGAGATATGCGTTGGCAGCCAACAAATCCGAGTAGTTGACCCCGAAACGGCGGGCGATCTTGGCCATGGTATCCCCATACTGGACGGTGTAGGTGCCGCTATAGCTGGCAGGAGCACAATTGCAATAGTAGCCGCCAGAGGGCATGACCAGCGTCTGCCCGGCATAGACCCAGCCGCCAAGACCGGGATTGACAGCCTGGATGGCAGCCACAGTGGTGCCACAGTTAGCCGCAATCTGGCTAAGCGTGTCGCCCCACTGGACGTAGTAGGTTGCGCCGCAGCCAGACCAGGCACGTGCGCTCCCGGGGTTGGCAAAGACCAGGGCGAACAGGGCAATCAGAACAATAAGTTGAAGACTTTTTTTGAGTGACACGATGACCTCCTGAGATAATGTGTGCCGCGTAAGCGGTAGCGTTCGCAATGATAAAAAAGGATGCGGCGCTACTCATATAATATGACAAATTACATCGAAATACAATCACGAAAATCCCGCTCAAACGAGCGGGATTTGGTTTGTCTCATGAAAATGCGGGTTAGCCCTGGTTGCCCTTTGCTCTAACTTTTGGTCATGAATGTTTCTTCCTCGATTAGAAAGCGAACGTGGCTGAGCTTCCCCGATTTGTTCCGCTTCATCCCAGGCCTGAATGTGGAAAGTGAGCTTTCGGCCCTGCACCTCGACCAGTTCCGCGCGAGCCCGCACCTGCATCCCGACCGGCGTGGCTGCCAGATGGCGCAGGTCGATCTGCCCGCCAACGGTGGTGTGACCGGGCGGCAGGTGTCCTTCCAGCGCACGGACAGCGGCATTTTCCATTAGCGCCACCAAAGCCGGGGTGGCATAAACTGGCACCAGACCACTGCCCATATGTGCAGCGGTTTCCTTCTCGCTGACGGTAATTTCAACTTCAGCGCTCAGGCCGGGTTGCAGAGATTTTTCGGATTTTGGTTCAAGGCTCATATCGATTTCGCATCTATTGTCTGATTTTCTTTCACCGAATTTTTTGGGTAGGTGTGTTTTTATAGATCAACCCTGCAGCCCAATCCCGGCATCTCAGTGGCGATCAGCCAGCCATCTTGGAACTGGAAGCCGGGCACGGTCGGGTCGTCGCCCAGGTCGAAGTGACCGTCCAGGTCGCCATAGCGGATGTTAGGGCTGCTCAGGGCCAGGGCCAGCCCGGCAGCGATCAACAGAGCTGGTTCGTGCAGACAGCCAACCATGGTGGAAAGATGCCCTGCGCGTGCAATTGTGTCAATCTGGCGTGCACAATCCAGGCCACCGCAGGAGGCCAGTTTTGTGCTGATTCCGTGCGCAGCGCGCTGGTTGACGATTTCCAAGGCGGAGGCTGGACCGCGCAGGCTTTCATCTGCCAGGATGAGAACCGGACTATTCTCGGTCACCTGCCGCAGTGCAATCAGGTCTTCCGCTGGCGTGGGCTGCTCGAGGAATTCGAGTTTCCCTTCCAATGCCCGTGCTACATCCAGTGCGGACCTGACGGTGTAGCCCTGGTCGGCATCCAGGCGCAGGGTCAGTTTGGGAAGCGCGCGTCTGACAGCCCGTACCCGGCGGACGTCCAGTTCCGGATCGAGTCCGCCCTTGAGCTTGAGGATGCGGAATCCATCCCGAGCGTGTTTCCGGGCCATTTCAACGGTGGCAGGCACATCGTCAAGTCCGAGCGTGATAGATGTTTGGATACGATCACGGTAGCCGCCCAATAGTCGATAAAGCGGCAGGCCTGACCAAAGTCCCAACAGGTCATTCAGCAGCATGTCATAGGCGCAGCGTACGGCTGGAAGGTCATCTGTCAGCTCGGATAGTTCCGCCAGGGCGTACTGTGTATTGAGCGGGTTGAGGTCGCGTAGCTTATCAGCGCAGGCTTGGCAGGCGCGTGTTACCTGCTCGAGTGTCTCTCCGCTGAAAGGATCCAGGACGGCACAGCCCCAGGCATCACCGTAATCACGGACCGTTTCGGCACGGATGAAGACAGTTTCAATCTGTGTGAACGGTTCCGGGTGCTTCGCAGTCCGGAAGGGTGTTTGTAGTTTCAATTGCGCAGGAGTGACATCAATACGCGAGATTTGCATGAGGTTGCTCCGTTCGCTAAACGCGAGACTATACTCAGTACTTTATGAAAGTTTCGGGCTTCTACCAGCCATGTCGTGATCTGTTGATGCTATTTTACTATTTATTACAGAAAATCCCGTTCAACTGAACGGGATAGGTAGCCATGCTAATTGTATGTTATTGACAATGATAAGTAACGATGCCACTGTTATTCAGACTGGTCGTATTTTTTAAGGCGCTCGTGGACTTGGGAGAGCAGAATCTGTAACTCATCTCGTTCTCTGATGGCCTGTTGCAGCGTGGCCGCAAAGGTCGGTTTCTCGGCTTCGGGAAGAGTCTTCATCAGATGTTCATCGCGAGCGATCTGTGTTATTTTGTGATTCAATTTTATTTCAAGGCGTTTTCGATACCCCTCATAAAATCCATATTCATTCAGGGAAGTCGGCGTGACGGGTGCGCCTTCTGTCAGGATCTCTGAAATAATTGGCAAGAACTTATCCCAGTCGACTGGTTTCTCAATAAAACGAGTAACGCCAATGGCACGTGCAAAATCTTTATCTTCCTGGGCAACATAGGTGGCAGAGAGAAAAATTACGGGGAGGTTACGCATTTCAGGGTCCAGACGTATTCTGTGCAGCAGGCTGAACCCATCCATTTTGGGCATCAGGATATCAGCGATCACCAAGGCCGGACGTTCCCGCTGAATGACGTCCAGCGCTTCCTGCCCGTCGCGGGCCGTGACCACCCGATAGCCCTTGAATTGCAGGGTCGCATCCAGGAGTTTCAGGATGTCGGGGATATCGTCTACAACCAGTACGTAACCTTGTGGGGTGACCATATTCTTATTTTACCCTTTATTGTCACATTTGGGTTACTCAATTCCCATTAATGTGCAAATTAAGGTGCTGCGAAGAACTAATTCTATCAACCACCAGCAACTTTAACCTTGTATCCTGCTGTTCGCAAGACCTCCGCGATCTTCTCGCGATGCTCACCTTGTATCTCGATCATTCCTTCTTTGACCGTTCCGCCGCTGCCGCAAGCGGCTTTGAGCTTTTTAGCCAGCGCTTTCAAATCTGCTTCCGAGAGCACCAGGTTCTTGACCAGCGTAACAGTTTTTCCGCCGCGTCCTTTTGATTCGCGATGTAGGTAAGCCGTTTGCTGGTTTGCAGGCAGAGCTGTCACAGGTCCGGTTTTGCTTTCCTTTTTGCGCAAGTCTCCCTGATCAGAAGACCAGACGGTGTGGTGTTCATTTCTTGGCATCCTTGGAGGATACAGGAAAAGGGGAGAATGGGCAAGAGAAAAATTGTGGTTTGCGGCCAATATGATGAAGCAATCACTCAAACTCTTGCCCGCGCAAATAAAATTTGATATACTGAAACTACCGACCGTTCGGTAGGGAGAATCCATGACCAGAGATGATATCCTCGATGCCGCCGCACAAGTATTTCGCCAGAAGGGCTTTCATGGCTCTTCCATGGCTGACATTGCTGATGCTGTCAAGCTGCAAAAAGCCAGCTTGTATCACCACGTTTCCAGTAAACAAGAAATTTTGTTGGCACTGTTAGACCGCGCGCTCGATATGCTGATCGAGCATATCAGTGCGGTTGCGAATCAGCCCCTGCCCGCCGACGAGAAATTACGTCAGATGATCCACGCCTATCTTGTTGGACTGGCTGATAATTCCGACCTGGCCTCCGTGCTGCTTTTCGAACACCGCTCCCTGGAACCTGCGCAACGCAAACGCCATGTCCCGCAGCGCGACCGTTTCGAAGCCCTGTGGCGTGAAGTTGTGGAACAGGGAACGCAGGATGGCTTGTTCAACTGTTCCGACCCGGCGCTGGCAGTACGTGCCATGATGGGCATGCTCAACTGGACCATTACCTGGTACCGCCCGGATGGGTCACTCTCCATCGAGCAGATTGCCGATCTTTACACCACTTTGCTATTGAATGGATTGATGAAATAAGAAAGAATTTTTGCACAGGATATGTAAGCAAATGAACTCATCGCACCTTACTGCCCAATACCAGACCTCCACCGGCACGCGTATCTACCGTCTGCCTGTAGAGGCATTCCCAAACATGTGGGCCAACACCTATCTGGTGAAAACCGGCGATGACCTGAACCTGATTGACACCGGCTCCGGTAGTGAAAAATCCAACGCCGACCTCGCAGCGGGACTTGCCCAGGCCGGCTTCCGTTTCGAAGATCTGACTCAGCATCCTGTTGACACACGGCCACATCGACCACTTTGGTGGATTGGTTTACTTGCGTGAGCGTACCGACGCCCCAATTGGCGTCCACGAACTGGACCTGCAGACGGTTGCCCATCACGAGGAGCGCCTGGCGCTGATGACTCGCCGCGTGAAGGCTTTCCTTTCTCAGGCGGGTGTGCCGGATGAGCATCGCGATGAGCTGATCCAGATGTATCGTTTCACTAAGTTGCTCTACCATTCGGTTCCGGTCGATTTCACCTACGAAGCCAACGACATGCAGATTGGCCCCTTCGAGATGATTTACCTGCCTGGTCATTGCCCTGGCCATGTGGCCATCAAATTGGATGATGTAGTTTTTAGCGGCGACCTGGTGCTCGAACGCATCATTCCGCATCAATCTCCCGAAGAACTGACCCCGTACATGGGGCTGCGCCATTACCTTGAATCACTCACCGCTCTCAAACACTGGTCAGAGGGCGCTTCCCTGATCTTGAACGGTCACGATGACCCGATCACCGACTTGCCGGGACGGATCGCTACGATTTGCCAGCACATGTCCGGGCGCATTCGCCAGACGCTGGAAGCGTTGGCCGAATCGCGCACCATTGCGGAAGTCACACAGCAGGTCTACGGCCAGATGGGCGGGTACAACTCCCTGCTGGTGCTGGAAAAGATCGGGGCGTATATCGAAAATCTGTACCAGCGTGGCCTGCTCGAAATCACCAACTTGGACGAATTAGATAACGGTCAACCTGCGGCGGTGCGTTATCGCCGCTTGCACGAAGTGAATGACTCCGAAATTCTACCAAAGGAGAAAAGATATGTATTCGTTTGAACCCAATGAGGAACAACAAATGCTGATCGATGCAGTCAGCCGGTTCGCAACCAATGAACTGCGACCGCTGGCGCGCGATGCGGAGGAAGACGGGGTTCTGCCTCCCAAGATCATCAGCAAGGGCTGGGAGATGGGTGTGCTGCAAGCCTCCATTCCCGAAGCCTACGGCGGATTCGGGGAGCGCTCCGCCGTGACCGGTGTGCTGGCTGCCGAAGAGATGGCCTTCGGCGACCTGGCAGGGACCCTGGCGGTGATGACGCCGTCGCTGTTTGTGACGCCTATCTTGCTGGCGGGAACCGAAGAGCAAAAGCAACAGTACATTCCGCCCGTCATCGAAGCGGACTGGCAACCTTACACTGCTGCACTGATTGAGTACGCTTTCGATTTCGACGCGCTTGATCTGAAGACCACTGCCAAAGCGGATGGCGATGAGTATGTGCTGAACGGCGAAAAAGCCTTTGTGCCCTATGCCAAAGGCGCCGAAGCCATGATCGTATACGCCAACCTAGACGGCCAAACGCAGGGGTTCATCCTCCCGAAAACGGTAGCAGGCTTATCGGTCCAGGAAGAAGCGGAAAAAATGATGAGTCTGAAGGCACTGCCCACCTATCGCGTCAAGCTCGAAGAGGTCCGCATCCCCAAGGCCAATCGTCTCGGCGGCGAAGATGGGCACGATGTCAAACCCATCCTGGCAGCAAGCTGGGTTTCGTTGGCGGCGCTGGCGGTCGGTGTGGCGCGTGCGGCTTTCGAATATAGTCGCGATTACGCTAAGGAGCGTGAAGTCTTCGGCGTGAAAGTGGCCCAGAAACAGGCTATCGCTTTCATGCTGGCTGAAATGGCGACCGAGATCGAGGCCATCCGTATGTTGAATTGGGAAGCGGCCTGGAAACTGGATACCGGTGTGGAGGACGGCTACCAGTCGGCTTACCTGGCCTATATGGGCGCTGTTGATATGGCCATGATGGTGACCGACCGGGCTGTGCAGATATTGGGCGGCTACGGGTATATCCGTGAGTATCCCGTCGAAATGTGGATGCGCAATGGAAGAGGCTTCGCAACTTTTACGGGATTAGCGATCGTTTAATGTCTTTCATCTTTTTTCTTAGTCGTTGACGGAAGATGAAAGAAGAAAGATGGCTATCGGATGAAGGAGTAAATAATGACAATAGAATTTGAAACCCCAAAACCGATCGCTCAACAGCAGTACGTGTTGAAGACGGTCGCTGAAAATATGATGCGCTCTGTTTCGCGTGAAATGGACGAGAACGAGCACGCGGTTCCGTATGGTTACATCGAGTTCATGCACCAGGCCATGAGGGCTACCGGTGCCGGCTCGCTGGCTCCGAGGACAGAGGCAGTAAAAGAAGTGGATCCGAACAAACCGAAACGCCCGCCGATTGGGTACCAATTGCTGGCGCACATGCTGGAGATGCTCTCATGGGGCGATGTAGGCATGTATCTGGTGACGCCGGGCGGCGGTCTGGGTGCGGCGGCTGTGGAAGCGGCGGCCACCCCGGAGCAAAAGCAAAAATTCCTGGCACGCTTCGGCGGCGAAAAGCCGACTTTTGCGGCCATGTGCATGACCGAACCCGGAGCGGGCTCGGACACTTCGGCCATCAAGGCCAATGCCGTCTTGGATGAAAAGACCAACGAATGGGTTATCAACGGCGAAAAGATATTTGTGACTGCCGGACACAAATCGATGGTGCCGGATGACCAGTTTGGTAAAGGCTTTATCGTGGTCTGGGCCTCGATCGACCCGTCAGCGGGACGCGCCGGCATGCGCGGTTTCGTTGTCGAGCAGGGTACGCCGGTGTGACAGTCACCAAGCTGGAAGACAAGATGGGCATCCGTGCCAGTGACACGGCCGCCATCTCCCTGGTGGATGCGCGTGTACCATTTGACCATGTGCTCGGCAATCCGACTGTCGAAAAGCAGACAGAAAAGGGCTTCAAGAAAGCCATGGCGACTTTTGATGCCACCCGTCCGCTCGTGGCTGCGACTGGAATTGGCGTGGCGCGTGCGGCGTTGGAATTCGTCAAGGAGAAGTTGTCCGAAAACGGTGTGGAAGTTCGCTACGGCCTGCCGCGCAACAAACTGACCAGCATCGAACGTGACGTAATTGACATGGAAGTTATGCTGCGCTCCGGTTGGCTGATGGTCATCAAGGCAGTCTGGATGGCAGACAATAAAAAGCCTAACGCGCTGGAGTCCTCAATGAGCAAGGTCAAGGCCGGTGACGTGACCACCAAAATCACGCAAAAGGCTGTTGAGTTAATGGGCCCGCTCGGCTACAGTCGCGAGTTCCTGCTCGAGAAGTGGTTCCGGGATGCCAAGATCACCGATATTTACGAAGGCACCGGTCAAATCAACCGGCTGGTTGTAGCCCGTCAGATTTTGGGCTACAGCGGACGAGAATTGAGATAAAGTTACCCTCACTCCAACCCCTCTCCCTTAGGGAGAGGGGCGAGGGGTGAGGGCAATGGAGGAAACTATGAAATACCACGTTCATAAAGCAGTGGTGGTTGGGGCAGGGACGATGGGTGCGGCGTTGGCTGCTCACCTGGCGAATGCAGGTGTCCCTGTAACACTGCTGGATATTGTCCCAAAGGACGCGCCGGAAGGCGATAAGGCTGCTCGCAACAAGATTGTCGAGGCCGGTTTGACAGCGGCCAAGAAATCCCGCCCGGCTTCATTTGCCTCGTCCGACCAGTACACGCTGGTCAGTGTTGGCAACTTGGATGATGACTTTGACGCCATCGCTGAAGCCGACCTGTGTGATCGAAGCCATCATCGAAAACCTGAAAATCAAACAGAGCTTGATGGAGCGCATCGACGCGGTCCGCAAGCCGACGACCATCATTGCCACCAACACATCCGGTATTCCGGTCAAGGATATTGCAGACGGACGCTCGGAAGGCTTCAAGCAGCATTTCCTGGGCATGCATTTCTTCAACCCGCCGCGTTACTTGAAACTGTTGGAAGTCATCCCGACTGACGACACTCTTCCCGAAGTGGTGGATTTTGTCAGACATTTCGGCGAGTATCGCCTGGGCAAGGGCGTCGTACTGTGCAAGGATACGCCCAACTTTATTGGCAACCGCCTGGCTTTTGGAACCGGAGCCTTCGGGTTGCATTACATCCTTGAAAATGGCTACACTGTCGACGAAGTAGACGCCATCACCGGTCCGCTGATTGGCAATCCTAAAACCGCCACCTTCCGCCTGATTGACCTGGTGGGTGTGGATGTCTGGGAGCACGTTGGCAAGAACCTGGCTCCTGCTATCCCGTATGACAAACTGGCACAGGAATATCTCGCTTCACCGAAACCTGTCCAACTCATCGGCACAATGGTTGAAAAAGGCTGGTTGGGTAATAAGACCAAGGTCGGTTTTTATAAGCAGACCCGCAATGCGGATGGTAAAAAAATCTATTTGTCGCTGGATTTGAACACCCTCGAGCACACGCCGTCCGAAAAAGTTCGCTTCGATGCGGTCGGCAAGGCCAAAGATATCGAAAACCTGGGCGAGCGTTTGAAGGCGCTGCTGGTTGAAGATGACAAGGCTGCCCAACTGGTCAAGGCGTTGACTTACCAGAGTTTCCAGTATGCGTCCACGCTATTGCCTGAAGTGGCCGATACTCCCAAACCGCTCGACGATGCTTCCCGTTGGGGTTTCATGCACGAAGCCGGTCCTTTCGAGACCTGGGATATGCTTGGCGTTTCCGAGACGCTTGAAGCGATGAAAACCGAGGGTTATGCTCCTGCCGATTGGGTCGAGAGCATGCTCAAGTCCGGGAAAGAGACGTTCTATCAATATGAGAATGGGGCCAAGGTCGGTGTCTATAACGTCACCAAAGGGGACTACGTCCGCATCGAACGAACCCCGGGCCTGGTCCTGCTGCGAGAACACAAAGGAAATCTCGAAGAATGCCGCGCGACTTTGAACTATATAGGTGACGGTGTCCCCTGTGTGGATATTCCACACCAAGATGAATGCCCTCGACGACGACATTTTCGACGTTACCATCGAGGCGCTTGACCGACTTGACACTGAATTTGACGGTTTGGTGATCGGCAACGAAGCTGACAACTTCAGCGCTGGCGCCAACCTGTTCATGGTGGAAGTGGCTGCGCAGCAGGGCATGTGGGATACGCTTGACGAAGCTATCAAGAAACTGCAAGGCCTGAACATGCGTATGCGCTACTCGCCCAAACTGGTGGTGGTTGCCCCTGGTAGGACGGCGCTGGGCGGCTGGCTGGCGAAGTGACTATGCACGCTTTGCGGGCAATGCAGCCCGATGAAGCACTGATATTGGTCTGGTGCAAGTTGGGGCGCAGGCGCTATCCCGGTGGGTGGCCGCACGAAGTAACATGCGCCGTCTTATTAACCCGGCGATGCGGGTTCCCGACGCTGAAGTGTTGCCTGTTGGGAAAAGGTTTTTCCTGGTACTGGGCAGGCCGAAGGGGGCCACCTACAGCGCTGCTGAAGCCCGCCAGATGGGCATCCTTGGCCCCGCAGACCTGTGGCCCTCATGAACCGCGATTACCGGTTCGCCAGGGCGCAAACAGGAAGTGCTTAACATGATTGCTACAGGCTACGCTCCGCCCGCGCCGGAGCAGATCTATGCGGCCGGGCGTGACCCGCAGGGCGCGCTGCGCATCGGGGCCTGGTCCCGTTCAGTGCCGGTGGGTATATTACCGAGTACGACCTGCACATTGCCCAGAAACTGGCATACGTGATGACCGGCGGTGACCTGTCGAAGCCACAGTGGGTCAGC
>CAWHJM010000081.1:0-110763 GCA_963829615.1 uncultured Chloroflexia bacterium | reverse complement strand
TTTGCAGATAAAACCACTGCCTATGGCAGTGAGTGCCATGAAAAGGTTCTACCGTGAAGAGTAGTTGAAAATGTGGGTATGATGAGCTCCCTGGAAGGCGTGCAACCAACCAAAAGGAGGCTCATCATGACCCAACGATTCAAAAGGCTATCACATACGCTCTACGAGTGCAAGTATCATATAGTGTTCTGTCCGAAATATCGGCACCGAATTTTCAAGGGTGAGCTCGGAGAATATGTCAAGCAACAGATCTATCAACTGTGCAAGCAGAAAGAACAGGTAGAAGTCTTGGAACTGAATGTGCAACCAGACCATGTGCATCTGATCGTGTCGATCCCGCCGAAGTATGCGGTTTCAGGGTTCATGGGATACCTGAAAGGCAAACTGGCCCTGCGGTTGTTCCAACACTATGAAAGTCTCGGGCGACGATATTGGGGGCGTCACCTGTGGGCGAGAGGCTATTGTGTGAGCACGATTGGACTGGATGAAGAAAAGATCAGGAAGTATGTCCAGTGGCAGGAGAAGCAAGAAAAGCATGTCGAAGCAGTGCAAGGAAAGTTGTTTGATTAACATCCGGCAGTAAGAGCGCGCCTTCCAGGCGCATCATGCCAAAGCCACCGCCTTTGGCGGTGGTAATTTACTCAGCGAGCTTTGATCATTGCGCCCCAAGAAGAGTTGATTGATGGCTTTCACCGTGGCTTCGTGGCCGACAATTAGACCTGTGACATACTCTCGAAAATGCTTGCGTTGTTCGTCTGTAGTAAAAACCGTGTCAAACCAGGTTGCTTGCTGTTCAACAATCCGAGGAAATCGCACAATCGGTAACATCGTGAAACCTCCAGAAATGAGCTATTCCTGAAAGATGCCACCAAAACGCCATTTTTGTCAACTATTTGACCCGCTACAGCCAAAATCATCGCAAAAGTCGAGATACTATAGCACAAATCTGCCCAAATGTTACAATCCGCACAAAAAAATCATTGGATACGGATTGCACGGATTTTATGGATAACCTTCCGTGTTTTCAAATAGAAATCCGTGACTTCCGCGCATTCCGCCCGTCCCGGCTCCGCCGTGCGGGCCGGGGTGTCCAAAAGTAAGGATGAAATTCCATGATCAAAACCGACGGCATCACCTTCAAAGACGAACATAACCGCACGCTGCTGCTGCGCGGGGTCAACCTGGGCGGGGGCAGCAAGGTGCCCTATCCGAACGGCGCCACCTACATCCGCGAAGGCTTTTTCGAGCATCAGCGAGGTCTCGTTCGTGGGGCGTCCCTTTCCGCTGGAAGAAGCCGACGAGCATTTCCGGCGGCTCAAAGCCTGGGGGCTGACCTTTCTGCGTTTCCTGGTGACCTGGGAAGCCGTTGAGCACAGCGGGCCCTGGTCAGTATGACGAGGCCTATCTCGATTACCTGCGGGCGGTCGTCAAAAAAGCGGGCGAGCACGGCCTGGCGCTCTTCATCGACCCGCACGAGGACGTCTGGAGTCGCTTCACCGGCGGCGATGGCGCGCCCGGCTGGACGCTGGAAGCGGTCGGCTTCGACCTGACCCGTTTGGCCGAGACCGGCGCGGCGGTCGTCCACCAGACGCACGGCGATCCCTTCCCGCGCATGATCTGGCCGACCAACAACCACAAGCTGGCCGCCGCTAGCATGTGGACACTCTTCTTCGGTGGGAACGACTTCGCCCCTGAGACGAAAATCGAGGGCGAACCCGCCCAGGACTATTTGCAACGTCACTACATCGCAGCCATTCAGAAAGTAGCGGAACGTCTGGCGGACTTCGAACACGTGCTCGGCTACGACACGCTCAACGAACCCGCCGCCGGCTACATCGCTCTGCCTACGCTCGAAGCTGCTCCCTGGCCCCTGAAAATCGGACCGTCCCCCACGCCGTTCCAGTCCATGCTGCTTGGGCGCGGGCTTCCCGCAAGAAGTAGACCTGTACGAGTTGAAAGCCACCGGCCCGAAGAAGATCGGCACGCAAGTGGTGAACCCGGATGGCGTCTCCGTTTGGCGCGAGGGCTGCGAACCGATCTGGAAGCAGAATGGCGTCTGGGATGTGGTGGACGGGCAGCCGCATCTGCTGAAACCGGATTATTTCTCTCAGGCAAACTTCAACCAGGATTATTTCCGTCCGTTTGCCAACAGGTTTGCGCAGGCCATCCGTCAGGTGGATCCGGGTGCGATCATCTTCGTGGAGGCAGAGCCCGAAAAGCGAGCAGCCAGCCTGGGGCGAGTCCGATGCGGAGAACATCGTCTCGGTCCCGCACTGGTACGATGCTTATGTCCTGATGCTCAAGGATTTCCATCCCTGGCTGGGCGTCGATTCGCACGAAGCGAAACTGGTGCTCACGCCCTGGGGCGTCCGAAAAAGTTACGCGGAACAGATCGAGCGTTACAAGCGCCAGGCGCGGGAGCAGATGGGCGGCGTGCCGACCGTGATCGGCGAGACCGGCGTCCCCTTCGATGTACAGGAGAAACGTGCTTATAAAACGGGGGATTTTCGGACGGTCATCCGCGCCATGGACCGTACCCTGCGGGCGATGGACGATGCGCTGGTGAGTTACACGCTCTGGAACTACACCTCCGACAACACCAACGCGCACGGCGACCTGTGGAACGATGAAGACCTGTCCATTTTCAGCCGCGACCAGCAGACCGACCCGGACGACATCAACTCCGGTGGGCGCGCGCTGGAAGCGGTCGTGCGTCCTTATGCCAGCAAGACCGCCGGGGAACCGCTCAAGATGTCCTTCGACATCCGGCGCAGGCGCTTCGATTTCGAGTTCCGGCACGACCCCGCTGTGGAGGCGCCGACCGAGATCTTCGTCCCCAATTTCCAGTACCCGCATGGCATCCGCGTCACCCTTTCGGATGGCAGTTTTGAGCACGATCGAGACCGGCAAGTGCTGACGTATCGTCACACAGAACAAGTGCAAGTGCATCGCCTGCGCATCGAGCCGAAATAGTGTATTGTCAGGCTACAAGCCTGACCTACTTGATGCGCCGTGCTATACTAGCGACAGAGCAAGTCACTTCCCATATTTTGACAAAGGAGAAAAACGATGGATGAACTGGTAAAACTTGTATCGGAAAAAACCGGCTTGAGCAAGGAGATGTCCGAGCAGGCAGTCAAGGTGGTGTTGGACTTCCTCAAGAAGAAACTCCCGGCCCCGGTCGCTGCGCAGGTAGACATGGTCCTGAAGTCTGGCTCGGCCGCCGATGCCTTGGGCGGTCTGTTTGGCGGCAAGAAATAGTCACTTATCATGCAAAGGAGCGTCTGGTGCAATCCCGGCGCTCCTTTGGCTGTAAACAGCGTGGTCTCCCCGGCCCGTCATGGTCCGCCTGCGCCGGTACCACAAGTACAGGCGGGGCGGGCGATACGCCCTCAGCCCTTCGGCTTCGGTCTACTCGACCGCCAGATGTTGATTGATATAATCGACAGATGACGCCCCAGATCGCCCTGACCCTGGCCATCATCGTCGCGGCGCTGGTTATTTTCGCGACCGAAAAGCTGCGCGTGGATGTGGTTGCGCTGCTGGTGTTGTTGACGGTCGCGTTGACGGGTCTGGTCGAGCCCAAAGACGTCTTTGCGGGCTTTGCCAACTCGGCGGTCGTCACCGTTTGGGCGGTTTACATCGTCTCCGGGGGATTATTCAAGACCGGTGTCGCTGATATGCTTGGAAAATTCATCTTGCGTCTCTCGGGGGAAAACGAGGTGCGCCTGATCGCGGTCATCATGCTGACCTGTGGCCTGATGTCCGCTTTCATGAACAACGTCGGGGCGACAGCGATGTTATTGCCCGCTGTGGTCAGTGTGGGCAAGCAGACCAAAATCCCGGTCTCGAAGCTGCTGATCCCGCTCTCGTTTTCGTCTCTGCTGGGGGGCAAACTGACCTTGATCGGCACGCCTGCCAACATTCTCGCCACCAGCATCGTAGCCGATAGAGGCCTGCCCACCTTTCACTTTTTCGATTTCACCCCTATCGGGCTGGTGGTTTTTGCAACAGGCATCCTGTACATGGTTTTCATCGGGCGCCATTTTCTCCCGGTTCGCCGGGCGCCGGGTGATGAAACGCAGGTCACCGGCCCGGAGCGCATCTTCATCAGCGAAGTGCGCGTCCTGCCCGATGGGACGCTTGGCCGGCAGGACACTGCTGGAATCCAAACTGGGTGCGGACTATGACCTGACGGTCATTGCATTGGTGCGTTCCAATCGAACCATCAAGCCCGTTGAACGTTATACGCTTATTCAGTCAGATGATATTTTAATGGTCGAAGGCTCAGTCGAGAACCTGATGCGCGCCCGGGACGATCTCGGCTTGATGACCGCCAACGAGAGCAAGCGCCTGGTTGACATTGAGACCATTGAAAGTGGAGAAGATGGATCTCGTGGAAGCTACCCTGGCGCCGCGCTCCTCCATGGTGAACCGCAGCCTGCGTTCCCTGAATTTCCGTGAGCGTTACGGTTTCACGGTGTTGGCCATCCGGCGGCAGGGCGAGGTCATCACCAATCGACTGCGCAGCGTGCGTTTGCAGTTCGGCGATGATCTGCTGCTCCAGGGGCCACGCCATCGCCTGCCCAGTTTGCAGGAAAAGAACGATTTCCTGGTGTTGGAACCGCTCAAGATTTCGGAGCGACGCAAGCGCAAAATGCCAATCGCTATTGGGCTGATGGTGTTGGTCATCGGATTGGTGCTGTTCGCCGGAATCGACATCGCGGTGGCGATGGTCATTGGGAGCGGTAGGTATGGTCATCACACGCTGCCTGAGCATGGACGAAGCCTACGAAAGCATCGACTGGCGCACCGTTTTCCTGGTGGCTGGTATGCTGCCGTTAGGGACCGCCATGGCGACGACCGGTACAGCCCGCTACATCGCAGACTTGATGTTGGGCGCAATTGGCGGGTTGGGTCCGATGGCTGCGCTGGCCGGGATTTATCTGCTGGCCGCCTTGGTCACACAACCCATGTCCAATGCGGCGGCCATGGTACTGGTGGTCCCGATTGCGATCGATACCGCCTTGAGCCTGGGTGCCAATCACCTGACGTTCACCCTGGCAGTGGTTATCGGCGGCGCGACCAGTTTCCTGACACCCGTCGGCCACAAGGCCAATGTGCTGGTCTTCGGTCCGGGTGGTTATAAATTCTTTGACTACGCTCGTGTGGGCGCGTTGCTGACTGTTTTCCTATTTATCGCCACGATGATCGCCTTACCGCTTATCTTCCCGCTTTTCCCGTAAACCCTTAAAGTTGCAACCAATCAGGCTTGTGCGCTCTGTTTTCTGACTTTCTTATTCGCGTACATGTCTGCATCTGCCCGTTTAAAGGCTTCGTTTAAGTCTTCTTTGACATCCGCAATGCCCAACCCAATCGAGACCTTGATGTGTTCGTTCCCGTTCTGACTGCTGTGATGTTCCAGTTGATCCTTGATGCGCGAGACCACCAATTGAGAGGCCTCGGCATCTGCATGAGGTAATAGAATAGCGAACTCATCCCCACCGATGCGGGCAAAAACTTCCTCCGAGCGCAAGACTTCCCCAACCAGACTGGCAACTTTTTGAAGCATTTTGTCCCCCTGCGCGTGGCCGTAATTATCATTGATCACCTTCAGATTGTCGGTATCTAACATAATGATGCTGACCGGATACTGGCGGCCCTTTTGTAAGCGCTCCATCTCGGCTTCGAAGTACGTCCGGTTGTACACGCCGGTCAGCGCATCATGCATACTCAGGTATTGAAGCTCTTCTTGAATACGTTTCTGTTCGGAAATATCTGCCAGACCTACCAACATGCACTTTTCGCCTTCAAATTCGATGGGGGTTATATCGGCCAGGCACCAGATGGATTTCCCCAATTTGGTTCTGAGTTCCAGAGGTTCATTGTGAATTTCGCCTGCCTCACGCAGCTTTTGAAGCATTCTTGCCCGTTCTTCCGGGTTGGCATAAAAATCAAGCCCTGTGTAATTCGGGAGGTCTTCCGGCGTGAGTTCAAACGTTTCCATTGCGGCATGGTTTACTTTGACAAGGCGTGAGTCGGCCAGCGTTGTGATCATCGACCGGAAACGGGCTGACATCGAACAGTCTTCGTAGATCGGCTTCACTGCGAAGGAGGGCTGTCTCCTTTTGTTTTAGGTCGCGGAAGACCAGGTCAAAGGGCTGTTGCAGCCCCGTTCTGAGCAATGCAATATACAGAACAAGGTAGGAAACGAGCCTCAGGATATGGCCGATCAGATTGGCTTCATCATACACGCCGAAGTATGTCGTGAAAGCAAGTTCTGTGCCTATGGACAAGAAGACAAATAGAATCAGCGCCTGAAATATCCTCGGTTCAAACTTGTTCCGGTTCATGACCAATGGAATGAGCGTACTTGCCAGGATCAAGATGATGACATATTCGCTGATGATTTTGAAAGCTGTAAGCCCGACACCCTCCACATAACAGGTTGGGAAATTGTTTGTGAAGATTAACCCGACAAATACAACGCTAATCGCGAAGTAAGCTCCAAGCGTACGCCATGGTAGAAGACGCTTCCTGAGCCAAACAGGCGCCACCAGAAGAGAAATACTTTGAATATATCGTGAAAGCGTCCACAATTGTGTGGGTAAATTGGCATCATACCCGGGAAATATGTTCATGCCCTTGTATGCCAGAGTATGTATAAAATCAATCAAACTGACAAACAGGAATGCAATCCCGATAAAAAGGAAGTAATCGTTATCCATCCAATGCCGCGTGTTCCAGGCCAGGACAAAAATACTGCCCATCACAACAACACCGAACACTTCCGTGATGCTATGGAACAGCAGATAGCTGTAGAAACTGCTCAGATAAAGCGCAGTGATGAGCGCAAAAATAAGGAATACACGATTTATTTTGTAGGAAGTTGTCATTGAAACCATTTAGAAAAGTATTTGGCCAGAAGGGAGTGAACGGCACAGCGAGTATAGCATATGGATTGCTTTAATCATTATTTTTTCATTCCCGGCCTGCGTATGGGATAAAATTGGGCGGATGCCCAAACAATTTTCCACTTCTATCAAACTGCTTAGTGTGAGTCTTAGCTTCGTTCTGAGCCTGTCTGCCTGTCTGTCTTCGCAGGTTGGTGACTCTGTACCTGTCCTGCCAACCCCGCACGTGACGATTGTCACTTCCGTGCCACCTACACTCACGCCCAGCCCTACGCCGGTTCCGACTATCGAGGAATGGATTTATCCTTTTACAATTGAAGGCCTGCAAGCGCATAAGTATCAGAGTGGCAAGATCAAAGTTGGCGACAAGCTCAACGAGACCGACGTATACACCAGCTACCTGATTACGTATCCATCCGATGGTCTGACGATCTCGGGCGTCATGCAGGTTCCCAAAGTGGGCAAAGAGCCCTTCCCGGTCATCGTTATGAACCACGGTTTTTTCAATCGAGGCGTATATCATTCCGGAGATGGCACAGACCGCGCTGCTGAGTTCCTCAACCGCTATGGCTATCTCACGCTTTCTTCCGATTACCGCAGTTGGGGCGACTCCGATATTGGCTACAGTCTCTTTTACTCCGGCCTCGTCATCGATGTCATCAACCTGATGAACGCTATTCCGTCCATCTCGCAGGCCGACCCCGAGCGCATTGGCATGTGGGGCCACAGCATGGGCGGTGGTGCCACCCTAAAAGTGCTCGCCGTCGATCCGATCCAGCATCCCGGGCGCATCAAGGCTGCCGTGCTGTATTCCACCGTCAGCGCCGACGACGCCGACATCATCGATCGTTGGGGGCCCGGCTGCATCGGCGACATTGCCCGCGGCGAAAGGATTTACGGTTGTAACTCCTCGGATATACTCCCGCTCGACCTGCCACCCGGCCTGATCCAGGCTTATAAGGACGCCGCTAAAGATCCTGACCTGTTGAAGCAGGTCGCGGCGATTCACTACTTTGACGATGTGACTGCTCCCGTTGAAATCAACTACGGCACCGCCGATGGTAAGCTCTTCAGTGGCACCCCGCCGGAATGGTCCCAGAAGGCCTACCAGGCTTTCATCGATGCCGGCGTGCAGGCCGAACTCTTCGCCTACGAAGGCGAAGGTCATTCTTTCTTTGCCGATCAGTGGTATGCCTTCATGGAACGCTCGGCGCATTTTTTTGATAAGTATGTGAAGTAACCCTGTGTCACTGCGAGCGACCGAAGGGAGCGTGGCAGTCTCATGGAACCAGGAGACCGCCACGTCGGCCCTTCGACCCCCGGCACCGCCTGCCGGGGCGGTGTGCACTTCGCTCCGCTCAGGACCTCCTCGCGGTGACACTTGAAGTCAAGGAGCCCTATGAACAACGTCCGCCCGCAGCTCAAGCTGCTCAACGAAGAACAAATCCAACAGGTGCATGGCTATGTCCTGCGCATCCTCTCCGAGACCGGCGTGCGCGTGGATTCGCCGTCCGTGCTGGAGATGCTCGAGAAGACCGGGCAAGCCCAACTTCGTCCTGAGCGGAGTAGAACGAAGTCGAAGGGCGGGGGAATCATCGTAACGTTATCCCCTGAATTGGTAGAAGGGGCCATCCGCTCCGCGCCGTCTGTCGTCCAGATGTACGACCGGCGCGGGAATCCGGCCTTCCGTCTCGGAGAGGATCGACTGCGCTTTGGGGTCGGGGTCACGGCGTTGTATTATCAAAATCCGGTTGATGAAGGCCTGGAAATGTTCACGCGCGCGCACATGCGCGACCTGACGCGGCTGGGGGGCACGCTGCCGCTGTATGATGTGATTTCCACACCAGGCATCGTGCGCGATGTGCCAGAACAACTGAGTGACCTGTACGGCAGCCTGGAACATTTTGCCAACACGGCCAAGCCACTGGTGCTGCTGGTTTCGGATGAGCACAACTTTGCGCCTGTGCTGAACATGTTCGAGCATCTGCACGGTGGGTTGGGGGAGAAGCCCTTCGTGCTGCCCTATTTCAATCCCGTTTCGCCGTTGGTGATGGACAGCGGCACGCTGCTCAAGATGGGAGCTGCCATCGAGCGCGGATTGCCGTTCATCTTCTCGAATTACAGCATGGCCGGCGCGTCTACCCCGCTGACGCCCGCCGGGACATTGGCGCTGTTGCTGGCCGAACTGCTGGCCGGGCTGACCATCAGTCAGGTCATGAAGCCGGGTGCACCGATTCTACTGGGGATGCTGCCGGTCTACTTCGATATGAAATCCATGCTAAACTTCTACGATCCGCAGAGTCTGCTGCTTAACCTGGCCTGCGCTGAGATGATGGCACATTACGATTTGCCGCATTGCGGCACCTCGGGCAGCGGCACCGGCTGGGGCATGGACCTGATCGCCGCCGACACCTACTGGATGAACACGCTCACTTTTGCACTAACGAAGGGCGGATTAGCACCATTCGTCGGCGATAGCCTGGGCTCGAAGGCAATTTCCCCGACCACCATCGTGCATGTGCACGAGATCATCGATCAAGCCCTGCGCTTTGCGGACGGTTTCCAGTTGGACGATGCGCAGGCTGTGCTGGACGAGATCGCCAAAGTCGGGCCGGGCGGCAGCTTCCTGTCGTCGCCTTCGACCCTGAAGAATTACAAAAAGGGTTATTATGTTAGTGACGTCTATCCACGCTGGACGATGGAGAAGTGGCAGGATGCAGGCCAACCCGAAGCGCGGCAGGTGCTGCGTGAGAAAACCCGGGCGCTGTTGGCCGATTTGTCCGCGCCGGATGATTACCAGGAGCTGGTGGGGCAAAGGCACTGAATTTATCAAAAACCTTAATTTTTCTCGCTGAGCGGAGGGTCGAGTTGGCAGTGATTTTCGCCGTATCGAGACCCGCAGTCGAAGCGTAAATTTACACTAATACTGCCCTTCGACTACGCTATCGCTCCGCTCAGGGCGAAAAGAATGGAGCAGAAATGACAACAAATCGATTTGACTTGTCCGGAAAAGTCGCCATCATCACAGGCGCATCACGCGGCATCGGTTTTGCCATCGCGGAAACCTTGGCATCAGCGGGAGCTAAAGTCGTACTCGCCAGCCGCAAGCAGGAGGCACTGGACGAGGCTGCGGAAAAATTGCGGGCCCAGAGCGCCGAGGCTTTTCCGCATACGGTACATACCGGCGACCCCGAGAGCGTGAAGGAGCTTGTTGCTGCCAGCATCGCGCATTTTGGCGGCGTGGACATCCTGGTCAACAATGCCGCCACCAATCCGCATTTTGGCCCGCTTCTGACTTCTGAAGAAAGCCACTGGGACAAGATCCTGGATGTCAATCTCAAAGGCTATTTCCGGACGGTCAAGGAGTGCGTTGGCAGCATGCGCCAACGCGGGGGCGGGAAGGTCATCAATATAGCCTCTATTGCCGGACTACAACACCAACAGGGCATGGGCATCTACGGCATCAGTAAGGCTGGCGTCCTGATGTTGACCAAAACCCTGGCAGTCGAGCTGGCGGGGGACAACATCCAGGTCAATGCCATTGTGCCCGGTTTTATCCAGACCAGCTTTAGCCGTGCCTTATGGGACACGCCGGAAATCCATGAAAAAATTATCGCCCAAATCCCCCAGGGACACATCGGCCAGCCACAAGAAGTAACCGGCATGGCTTTGTATCTTGCGTCCTCAGCTTCCAGTTTCACCACCGGGACAACCATGCTTGTCGATGGCGGTCAAATGGCAGGCTCAAATTTGTTCTAAAAGTTTTGTCGTTGCGAGGCGTTTTTTGCCGAAGCAATCTCCACCTATACGGGAATATCCTGTTTTTCAGGAGATTGCTTCGCTCGCAAAGGCATCGTTATTTTGGAGGATTATTTTTCTAATGTGATTGCCCTACCGAGAGTGAGGGTTAACGGTGTTCAATATAGGCTTTGGTGGTAAAATACCCCCATCAAATTCTGACGAAAGGAGGTCCGACAATCGAATGAGCATCTATAGAATTGCGTCCATCGAACGTGTATTGAGCGTACCTCCTGCCAGGAAAGCAGTAATGTAGTAACGACTTCAGTCGTTATCATCCCACTGTCTATCAACCGCAGGTGCGCTCCGCCCTGCGGTTTTTTGATTCCGCAATCGTAACCGGTTATGCAATATATAGGAACAAAATGAACACCAACGATTATCTCAAGTTCTTTGATGAACTCGATGACGAAGATGCACTGGATACATTTTTACAATTTGATGCGCAGCGGCCCAGAAACCCCAAAGGACGCATCTCCAAAAAACTGGAAGCGGAAGAACACACTTTTATCGGCGTTCAAGACGACTCACGCGCGGGTTTTAACTTTACCTATAAAGCCTCCCGCCATGAGGCCGGGTGGATGCTGGATTCACTGGGAGCATTCTACGAGCAGAAGTGGATTTCGGATGTCCTGCGCCTGATCAAAGGCGGCAAGGAGGCCTCGGTCTACCTGTGCAAATCTGGCCTTGCGGTAGATGCGCCGCTGTTGGCGGCCAAGGTCTACCGTCCGCGTCAATTCCGCAACCTGAAGAACGATGCCTTGTACCGTGTCGGTCGAACGGAATTGGACGATACCGGCAACGCGATCATAGACGATGGCAAGCTCCACGCCATTCGTAAACGCACCTCCTTTGGGGAAAAACTGCGTCACCAGTCCTGGATTTCCTACGAGTACCAGGCCTTGCAGGAGTTGCATGCAGCCGGCGCGGACGTACCGGTCCCGTATACAATGGGCAATAACGCTATCCTGATGGGCTACATCGGCGACATCGACATGGCTGCGCCCGCGCTTCAATCCCTGGACCTCGAGCCTGCTGAGGCCAAAGACATTGTTTGATCGCTCCCTCAGCAACATCGACCTGATGCTGGCACAGGATCGTATTCATGGCGACCTGTCGGCTTACAATATTCTCTACTGGGAAGGCGATATCACCCTGATCGACTTTCCACAGGTTGTGCCCCCTGAGGGCAATCCCGCCGCCTGGACCATCTTCCGGCGCGACGTGGCCCGCGTTTGCCAGTATTTTGGGGCCCAGGGTGTCGAATCCGATCCACGCAAACTATCCGCAGACCTGTGGACGTCGCACGGACACAAGCTCGTCAATCAGGTAGACCCGCGTGACCTGGACGCCGAGAACCCGGAAGACCGTCAGGTTTGGGACCGGCAACGCTAAGAAAATTGGCCAGCGGAAGTTGCTGGCCAATTTTCTGATGGTTCTATATCGAATTTGGTGCCTTTTGTGAGAGGCCCTTCGCGATTTAATGGGTTATAACTGGCATATCTACTGGTTTGCAAGGAGTATAGAACATGGATAAAAATACAATGCTGGAACAATTGGCCGGGGCGATCCCGTCTTTTTTCAAGCGCCCGCAGGTTCATCAGGAAACCATCCCGGTGGCAGGCGGCATCCCATTTGGAGTCGAGCGGATTTCAAACCCTGAAGTCGGCATCGGTGGCGCATATGGAACCTGGGGCGATAGCTACGACAACCTGACTTTACCGGAACTGGTTGCCTATCGCATGGGCAGCCCGCTGAATGACGCCGACAAGATGAACCTGTCTGAATTGGGTTTTATTTCCCGGCATCACATCAAGGATTTGAGCGCTGCGGAACACCTCGAATTGGAGCTCGAAGTCGGTTCGAGATTGTTGCGAGAAGCTGCACTCGCAAACGGCTGGGCTCCCGGCGAGGTACAGGCCGTCTTGATCGGGATGAGCGGCCCGGTTTCAGATGATTATGTGGAACAGATTTGCAAACGGGCCGGCATCCCTGAGAGTGCCTTGAAGGTCAGTGTGCACAAAGCCTGTGACGGATCGGTGGGCGGCTTGAACCTGGCTTTGAATCCGGGCCTGGGGTATTCCAATAAAGTGAACATTGCCGAAGAGCTATATGGGAAAAAGGTGCTGGTGGGGGGCATCGAAGGCCTGAGCCGTTTTACCAGCCACGCCCGTGATAAAACTGCCTTGCAATTGTTTGGGAATGGGGCCGGGGTGATCGGTGTCATTCCCGGCGAAACGATGAAGTTCCTGGTCGGGAAAAGCTTCGAAGCCTTTGACGATGAAGGTGTGCTGGCCATCCACATGTATTACCCTCATTCGCGCCAATCGCTCATCGAAGTATCGCAGACCGGGCCCCACATTCGTGTGGCCGGGCTGATGCACGAGCCCTCGAACGGACAAGCCATTGAGATGGCCGGCCCGATGGGGATGGTCAAGCTCTTCGTGCGTACGGGCGTTCAGGTCGTGTCGGATGTCTACCAGTCCTACCGGGAATTGATGGACAAGATGGGCATGCCCGATAAAGCTTTGGCAGTAGCGATCGTGCACCATGCCAATTACAAGATCAACAGGCTGAAAGAAAAACACCTGGCAAAACTGGGGATCAGCTTCCCCATGCCCTGGCTGATCAGTGATTTTGGCAACGTCAGCGCAGCCTCCAATATGATCGCCTTCCTGCGCCAACTTCCCAGCCTGAAACCCGGGGACCACATCCTCTTCGATGGCTTCGGCGCCGGGACGTATTATGACGTGCTGGCGGTGTCGTTGGGAAGTTGAAACAAACGTCCCGCAGGTTTGTCATCAAAATGTGACCTGCAGGACAAGTTTACGTGAAGTCGAGAGGTCGGGATGTTTTTCCCGACCTCTTTTAGAGTTACCCTGGTTCGTCCCCGCATCTGTAGCCAGCCCGACCGCGCTCTTCCTCGGCGGAACGGGTTGAACTTTCTGCTTCTTCAGAGTGAGCTCGATGGAAGCAGAGCTTCATCTGCCTTCTCATGGTCTCGGGGAGACGGGGTGAGGAAACGGCAGGTGTATTGAAGTGCAGTGTGATCACAGAGGAGCCTCGTTGCCCTTAAGTACCGGTTCCGATACTTGTTTTTCAAGTTCGCATGGATCTGGTCAAAGATCATCAGTGCATTCTTCCCGTTCACGGATATCTAGATGAAGACTCGACGAACTGCATCTTCTGCGGTATCGTCACCAAGCAGGTGGATTTTGATCCAGTTTCGCTTTCCGCTCGATGATATCCATCTCATAGAATTTGCGTAGATCTTTCAGAGTTTGCAACGATGCTATTCTTTGTATATGTTGTAGATCGACCGTTCAGCTCGATTCTTTTGGCTTGAAACGGGTAGAGATGTATTGCGAATCCCGATTTCGTACGTGCTAGACTGTTTGCCATGGAAATCTACGTGTTCTTGTTTCGTCCGCTTGAACGAAACCTGAACCCATTCTACTGTAGGCATCATGATATCGTGCAATCTACAACTTCCGGGCTTCGTTACGCATAGCGTGTCGTTCATTCCCATTGCGAGCCGTGACCACACGATAGCCACTGAAGTTCAACGTTGTTTCTAAAAGCTTCAAGATATCCAGATCGTCTTCTACAATGAGTAAATACCCACGTTCGGTTTTGATACTATTATTGTACATATCCAGTTGAACTTTTGATATCGTACTCTGTCGCTGTGTTCCCGCCATGGTGCCGAAGCAAGCTCACTGTGCTCTTGAAGCCTGGTTGCTCCCATTCACAAATTATTCTTCTATGCAACTTGATGTTTTCATACATATTCTACATTTCGCTTTCTCAGGGCGGAAGTACATGCTTATCCATAACTGACGTTTAATTTCTAGGAGACGGGATTGGTCAGGGTGTAGTTATCTAAACCTGACCGTTCATTTTTATCTCTGTAAAAACTGACTTGGAAGTTTAGGGATTTATGCAAGAAACGATAAATCTGACTGTTCTTACTCTGCTCAAACAGATTGGTAGGTGCATTCGATTGTTCCTGCTAAATTTCCACATCGCCAAGAAAACATCAAGAAGTCTTTGCATAAACAAAGATGGCCGTCCGATGGAGGTTGTTTTTTGCTTAGAAATGGGGATTGAATATTGGTTTCAAAAAACCTATAATGAACTTGTACCTGATCCTTCATTACCCACTCTACACAGAATAATTGGATATGAGCGTTGATGACTTTGCCCGCGCCTTTGGCGGGGGTTATGAGTTAGGTAAGTCTTTTGGGCTGTTATTGCGTAAACACATTGAGGGAGGCGCTCCCTGTCAATTTGAAAGGAGAATAAAATGCCCACTTATATTAGTCTACTGCGTTACACCCAAGAAGGTGCCAAGAATATCAAGGAAAGCCCTGCACGGCTGGATGCGGCCAAGAAGCTCTTTCAATCCATGGGCGCTGAATTGAAACAATGGTATCTGGTGATGGGTCAATATGATGCAGTTGTCATCACCGAAGGACCGGATGATGAAACGGCTGCCAAACTGGTGCTCATGATTGGTGCGCAAGGGAATATCCACACGGAGACCTTCCGCGCATTTACAGAGGATGAATATCGTAAGATTACTGCTGCTCTGCCATGAAGTATGGCAAGTGACATTTGATCCTAAACGCCTCCCTCAAGTGTCCCTTTGTCAAAATAGCGGCCAGTGTCTTCTTGAACTCTTTGCTATAAAATCGACTTCGTCTGATTGCCTGCCAGGTCCCAGGCCGTCGCCTTGATCGTTCCCTCTGCCGCTGGGAACATATTCCCACCAGTCTGAATCCGCCTGCCTGGCCTCGCCCTGCTCCAAAACTTTCCCTTCTGCATCCACAATCTCTATCTGAACCTTCGTCACCATGACGTTGTCGCTGGCCTCCACTCTGATCGACCCCTTCTCTCCTCTCGATGCGATGGATGACCGGCGGATTGAACCAATCTGAGAGCGCCACATTATAGGCGCTCTTCGCCGTTCCCCTGGCAAGCTCGGCGTAGATAGGTTGAGTCTTGGCTGCTTGGCGCGCGTAAGCTGCTGCCTGCTGGAAACGGCTCTGGTGATCTTTCTGTCCCTGGCTGAATACCCGCCGGCTGAAATCCGGTTTTCTGCTCACTCGGGTGCTGCCATCTGGCATCTGGCGGAATACCAGGTCTCCAATACTGCCGCTCAATCCCAGCACGATCGCGTTCTTATTTGCCTTTGCCATAACTGCCTGCTTTCTTCATAGTGTCATCCTATAGTGATCCTGTAGTGATCATATAGTCGTCATTCGCTATATCTATATATTGAGTATAGCATGGCTATATTCATCCTATATCCTTCGTTCGGTCATCCTACGCTCATGCAATATCCTTGGCCTGTACTTGCTTATCCCCCGTCCTGATCTGCAAATTGCACATCCTGGCTGCCTGTCCCCAACCTTGCAAGATTTTACAATATTTTTAATGCCGTAGTCAATTTCCATAGTTTACAGGTTTGATAGTTGCAGGGTCAATTAAGATTGTAATTACTGTGTGCTGCGTAAATAGCTGAACTCAAACACGTGTTTCTCCGGTACAATCCGGTGCAAAATTCGTTTATTTATGCAAGAAGCAGTAAAAGGTTTTGTTCGGGCAATTCGAGCATCTGGTGACAACCTTCGGGACGTTCTCACCGATTACCGATAAAGTCTATTCCTTTGTCCAGGCAATCATCGGATTGATTTGCTTCGTCAGGCGATAGGCCACTTCCTTGAAGCCAAAGCGCGGCCAGAAACGGGAGGCAGCCAAATTGGGACTGATCCAGTTGGTGATGCAAGTTTCATCCCCATTTTGCTTGCAATGAGCGAGACCGGTCCAGGTCAGGGCCGTTGCGATACCGCGCCCGCGTGCTTCCTCACGAGTTGCTGCTACCGTTAAATACGACATCTTCGGGGCTGCCAGCATATCCGTGTCACCCTGTTCCTGTTCGTAAAACCCGATCATGCCAAGTGCTTTTCCGTTTTCGATAGCCAACCAGGCGGTCATCGTTGTATCGTCTGCAATTTCGGCCCAGCCCTCGCGCAATTCATCCCATACTTCGGGTGGGGTAGGGTGCCAGTAGGGCGGCTTTTGCCAACTCACGAAAAATGATATGCGACATACCCGCCAGCTGCTCGTTGTCCCCCGGCCCCGCACGACGGATTTGTACCCCATCCGGAATCCGGATTTCAGGGATCTCGATCTGGCTGAAATCTAAAATGGCATCGATGCGTTCCTTGCCAAAATCCAGGTTGAACCAGGCTTCTACGCTATCCATGTCCGCGGCAGAAAGATAAGTATGATGGATAAACACACCTCGGTTTACCCAATCATCGCCGAGTAAAACGTACAGGTCTTGCAGAGCTGGCCACGCTCTCGCCTTCGGCCAGGGCACTGCCCGCTAGGCGTACCCAGCCACAGCGTCCCCACGGCTCGACCGTGTGGTCTCCCATCAGATACGCGACCAGCTTTCCATCGCGCATGGCTGCATATCCACTGGTCGTCTTTTTGTCCATGAGCGCCTCGAGCGCTTTGGCCGCTACATCCGGTTCTTCGAACTTAGGTGGCAGGTAAGGAAATACCTGACGGTTCCGTTGGTGGCGTTTTGCCAGCAACGTGCTCGCTTCAGGAATCAAGTTCTTTTGGAAAGGGGATTAGTTCGGTTTTCATATGTGCCTCAATGGCGCCCTCCCCAAATACGACATTGAGATTTCTTCTTCACGACCTAAATTTTACTGTCGTATTTGGGGAGGGTGCCGAAGGGCGGGTGGAGCAGGGCAGAACCTAATCCGCTGCCAGCGCATCCGGCGCAGGCTCGTTCTCTTCCACCAGCTCACTCACGCCGTATTGCACTTCCAACTCGTGGCGGAATTGTTGTGTGTACAGGCGGTAAT
This sequence comes from uncultured Chloroflexia bacterium, assembly GCA_963829615.1. Lineage (GTDB taxonomy): Bacteria > Chloroflexota > Anaerolineae > Anaerolineales > Villigracilaceae > JAABUE01. The sequence continues at coordinate 93,164 of CAWHJM010000081.1, read as the reverse complement.
AGTGACCGCGCTGGCGCAGCAGTTCGGCGTGTGTGCCTTGCTCCTTGATATGGCCATCTTCGATGACCAGGATGCGGTTCGCGCGCCGGATGGTGCTCAGGCGGTGGGCGATCACAAAGGAGGTGCGTCCTTCCATCAGGGCTTCCATGCCGCGCTGGATGAGCGCCTCGGTCAGTGTATCCACGCTGGAGGTGGCCTCGTCCATGATGAACAACTCAGGCCGGGCCAGTACGGCTCGCGCCAGACTGATCAACTGCTTCTGTCCAACCGAGAGCAGGTTGCCGCCTTCTCCCACGTTCTGATCGTAACCCTTTTCCAACATCACGATGAAGTCATGCGCGCCAGCGATCTTGGCCGCTTCTGCTACCTCCTCATCGTTGGCATCCAGCCGTCCGTAGCGGATGTTCTCGCGCACTGTCCCGGAGAACAGGTGCGGGGTTTGCAGCACAATGCCGATGCGGGAATGGATCGATTCGAGCGTGTAATCGGTGTAGTCGCGCCCGTTGATGCGGATCAGACCCTGCTGGGGTTCGTAGAAGCGACACAGCAGGTTCACGATGGTTGACTTGCCGCCGCCTGTCGGCCCGACCAGGGCAATGGTCTCGCCCGCTTTGACTTTCAGGCTGAAATCGGTCAAGACTGGATTGCGGTCTTCGTAATAGAAGTCCACGTGTTCGAACTCGATCTCGCCCAACAGCGTCTCCGCGGCGACAGCACCCGCTCGGTTTCGGACCTCGGGGTCTGTATCCACCAGCTTGAAGATTCTCTCCGCTGAAGCGATGGATTGCTGCATTTCGGCGTAGACGCGTGCCAGGTCTTGCACCGGCCACATCATGAAGGTCAGGTACGAGACAAAAGCCTGGATGCCGCCGATGGTCAGTAATCCAACCTGGGCTTGTAAGCCGCCATACCAGATGATGGCTCCCAACGCGAAGGCCGAGATGATCTGCACGGTGGGTAGGAACAGCGCCGAAAGCCAGGCTGCCCGATAAGAGGCGCGGTACATGTTGCTTGTCAGCACCTCGAACTCTTCCAGGTTTTCATCTTCGCGGCTCAAAGCCTTGACCACGCGCACGCCAGCGATATTTTCGTTATATGCACCGGTGATTTTTGAATTTGCGCGCCTGGATGCACGGAATTCCACCAGGATCTTCTTGCGGAATTGGATGGCGATGAAGACCAGGATGGGGATGGCCGCCAGGACGATCAATCCCAGCTTCCAGTTGATGAGTATCATGAAAAATGTGGAACTGACGATGTTCATGAAAGCCCAGGTCACATCTAACATGCCCCAGGTCACCAGGTCAGATACACGGCCTGTGTCTGATGTAACGCGCGCCATCAAGCGCCCAACTGCATTTTGTGAGTAATACGAAAGTGACAGTTCCTGCAGGTGGTTGAACAACATCTTGCGCAAGTCGTATTGCACGCGTTCGCCCAGCACGCCGGCCAGGTAAATGAACGTGAAGACTAACCCGGCCTGTAGAATTTGCAGACCGCCATAAAGAGTTGCCAGTCGCCACACAGCGCTCAAATCTTTTTTGACGATGCCCTGATCGATGATGAGCTTGTTGATGTAGGTAAAAAACGAATCCTGTGCGGAAACCAGCGCAATCGTAAGCAGGAATCCAACTACCCAGCGCCAGTGCGGCTTGAGCAAACCGACAATGCGCTTGAAAACCGGCATGGTTAGCGGACTTGTGTATTCTTCTTCTTCGAGTTCGATAATCTCTTCACTCATGACAAATCTCCGCTTCAAACGGTGGTCGAGTAGGCAGTGCTTTTCTGCCGTATCGAGACCACATGCGACTATTTGAAATCATTCGACTATCGGCCCGTCTGGCGCGATATACCGCTCAGCGGCACTCGACCAACGGGTCCTAGTTGACACGGGAAATCTCCGTTTCCAGCTCATCATCAATGCGAGTCTGGATATCGTAGATCCTGCGGTACATGCCATCCTCCTGGGCCACCAGTTCCTCATGCGTACCCATCTGGACGACTTCACCCTTGTCCAGCACCAGGATCAGGTCTGCGATCATCACCGACTGGATGCGATGGGCAATGATGAACGTTGTGCGGTTCTTCATCAGGCCATTGAGCGCCTCACGGATCTCCGCTTCTGTTTCCAGGTCCACGGATGAGGTCGAATCGTCCAGGATCAGGATGCGCGGGTTTTTGAGCAGGGTGCGTGCGATGGTCACACGCTGCTTCTGCCCTCCGGAGAGCGTCACGCCTTTTTCACCGACCAACGTGTTGTAGCCATCCGGGAAGGTCAGGATCACGTCATGGACAGCAGCGGCCTTTGCAGCTTGCACAACCTCTTCTTCCGGGATTTCTCGTCCAACGCCGTAGGTGATATTCTCACGGATCGAACGGCTGAACAGGAACGGTTCCTGCTCCACGATGCCAATCTGCTTGCGCAGATACTCGCGAGAGTAATCTTTCAGTTCGATGTCGTCCAGCAGGATGCGCCCACCGGTGTACTCGTGGAAACGAGGCAGCAGGTTGATCAGGCTGGTTTTGCCGGAACCGGTCGAACCGAGCAGAGCAACTGCCTGTCCGGGTTTGACGCGGAAGGAGACGTTCTTGAGCACGTCCGTTTCTCCATCTGCATACGTAAAGGAAACATCCTCGAAGACCAGTTCGCCTCGTACCGGACCCTCGGGCTGCACCTCGCCATCCGTGAGCGGTTCACGCACCTGTTTGGTGATCTCCATCAAGCGGGTATATGAGACCAACCCGGTGGAGGTCTGCACGATCAGGCGTCCCAGGTTGCGGATTGGCCAGATCAGCCAGACGACCAATCCAACGTAAGCCAGATACGTGCCGATGGTGATCTCGCCGTTGATGGCCATGATGGCTGCAAAGACAAAGCCACCCAGCATCTGGAAGCCGAGCACAATATCCGAAAGCGGCCAGAACAGGGAATGCATGACCAACAGCAAGACGGCCGCGTTGGAATTTCTCCCAGTTGTCTTTTTCGAACTTGCCCTTCTCATACTCCTGCCGGGCAAAGGCCTTGACCACGCGTACGCCGGTCAGGTTTTCCTGCAAAGTCGTGGAAAGGATCGCTTCCTGTTCCTGGTATTTTTCATAGCGTTGCGTTACTTTTTTGAAGAACCACAGCGAAACCAGCAAAATGAACGGGATGACAACCACCGAAACCCAGGCCAACTTTGCGTTCAATTCCAACAAAGCGATGAAGTTGATGATGAACAGCAACACAATGCGTCCAACACCAATGGCCTGCTCGCTGAAGAAGCGGCGCAGTGCATCCACATCGGATGTGCAGCGTTCGATCAAGTCTCCAGTTGGCGTGGTGCTGTGATACGAGAAGCTCAACCGCTGGATATGGTCGAACAGGAAGTTGCGCAAGCGGCGCGTGACTCCCTCAGCGGTATAAGCTGCCAGACGGCCCGAGAAATAGGCAAATCCACCTTCGAACAGCGCCAGCCCGACAAAGCCGAGGGCAACATAGATCAGGTCATTGGTCAGGCGATTCCCTGCGTTTGATTCGGTCATGACGTTGTCCACGAAATAGCGTAGAAGCAAGAAGGTAGCTGTTTTTGCTGTCGCTGAAATGGCAAGGTGACCACAGCGCCGAGATAGGACAGACGGAAATCCGTCATCATGCTCCAAAGGCCTTTCAGACGGTTCTTGTTCAAGGCCGTACGGAAGTCAAAATATGTGGATGGAGTGGATGGTTGGGCTAAAGTTGCCATGTCTTCTCACTTTTTTATAAAATGGTGGTTGAGTAGCCCGTGTTCTTTGGGCGTATCGATAACAACGAATAAAAGAATAAAAAAACCACGGTGCAGTGTGCGCCGTGGTTTGTAAACCGAGGGATAAAATGACCTAATAACGGTCAATAGGCGCACTACAACACGGTACATCATCAGCGGGGCTACCGAATTTGAGCGTATAAATCAGGTTGAACATACGTGCGCCTCCTTTCCTTAGAATTAGATTAAAGCCCTGAGAGTTTACCTCTGTTGTAGCAAATGTGTCAAGGCTTATAATTAGAGAATGGCTAAAAATACTACCAAGGTATGGCAACTCTCAACCGAAAATGGGGCGGTTGAAACCAGTTTTCCTGATACTTCCAATCTGGATGTGATCACACGCCAGTTGCCCCAGGGATATTACAGCACGTTCCGTACTTTTGATGGCGGCAAGCGCGTGCTTGGGTTGCAGGCGCACTTGAGACGTCTGTATCATCCTGCTGCTATGCAAAAGATCATTCCATCCGTGCCTGTCACGATTTTGCGTCGAAATCTGGCCGATCTATTACAGGATTACCCTGAGGATGCCCGTGTGCGCCTGGTCATGACCGAAATGGGTCAGATATATATCATGCTAACAGCGCTTACTCTGTTGCCAGCAGAAATATATTCAAATGGGGTGAAGGTAATTACGGCAGATGTGCAACGGCAAACACCGCGCTTGAAATCGACATCTTTTATCTCGACCAGCGTAGGTACACGTACCCAAATTGCAAACAGCGAAATCTTTGAAGCACTTTTAGTGCGCAATGATTTCATATTGGAAGGGATGACCAGCAACTTCTTCTATATCAAAGATGGGATGTTGGGAACAGCGCGCCGAGATATCTTGTTGGGCGTTACGCGCCGTACGGTGTTACGTGTAGCGCGGGGGAGTGGTTTCAGTATCGTTTATCGTCCGATGAAACGGGAGCAGGTTCCGGCGTTGACTGAAGCGTTCCTGACCAGTAGTTCGCGCGGAATTGTACCGATTGTCCGGATTGACGATATAACAGTGGGGGAGGGGGCTCCTGGTCCCATTACAAAAAAACTGATGGATGGTTATACATCCTATGTAATGCGTCACACGGAAAGTATTTATCAACGCTAATTGCTATTGAATTGAATTAACTGGAGCGCCTCATACTACACCTTGGTCTGCTTCCGTGAAGGATCGGTTACGTTTACAACTCATCCGATCCCGTTTTCTTCTGCTCAAAAATTTCATAATATCCTTTGTCAAGTTCATCGTCGGACAGGTGCGCGTATCTTTGCGTCACCTGAATATTGGCATGCCTTGCCAACTCCTGCGCCAGTTTGAGATTGCCTGATGCACGCAATACGGTGGTGACAAAGTAGTGACGGAAGGAATGGGGGGTGATCGTGCCAATGGCTTCCTCGCCTAACGCCTGTCCGACACGTTCCTTGACGATATTGCGACCTGTTGCTGTCGTGATGGGCTTGACTTTTTTCCCGGCGCCTTTGTCGTGGCGGGCAAAGAGGGGCAGGGCGGTTAATGGGCGGTTTGAAGCCCCATCCAAACGGGAGCGGGCTGACAGGTAGTCCCGCAGCGCGCGCAGGGAACGGCTGGAGAAACGTACAACGGCCTGTTTGTCGCCTTTGCCAATGATCACGGCACGTCCCTCGTTCCAATCCACATCCCCGCGGCGTAAAGCGCAGGCTTCGTGCACGCGCAGGCCAGTATCTGCCAGGGTCAGTAAGAAAGCGCGGTCCCTTAATGCGCGTAACTTATCATTTTTATTCTCGAACACTTGTTCTGTGACATTGTTCACAAAGTCAAGCACGCGTTGAATATCTTCCGCTGGAAATTGTGGCAAACGGATGCCAGGCCGGCGCGCGCGCTGACGGATGAGCAAGACGTAGACGGGGCAGGTTTATATCAGCCAGGCGTTCAGCGGCCACGTACTCATAGAAGCCAGAAACAGCAGTGAGATACAGGCGTTCTGTGGGCGCTGAAAAATTCTTTAAATATGTTGCCAGCCAGGAGATGGCATCCTCCGTCAATTTTGCGGCAGGGGATGTTTCCGGATCGAGCCAGTATTCTTTCAACACACGCTGAAAAACGGTGAGCGCATTCTTGTAGGTCCGTGCTGTGTTCTGGCTGCGCGCTAACTGGACACTGTCTAAATAGGCCAAAATGGCTTGCGAGATGGTTAGATCACTCATAATTCAGATATCCTTATTGTTTAGGATAATAATACTTATCAAAAGCAATAATAGTATAAAGTAATTTTTGTCCCGTGTCAACCTCCCCCACCGTTATCCTATATCACAACAGCGCTATAAACAAATAAGCCCGTTGTTTCAACTAGATTGAAACTCAAGCAAGACGGCAACTTATCTGCTAATTTCGCTTGACCGCAAAAAATAAAGATAAGTCCCCCTGCCCCACTCAGTGTGTGTCTCTTCTTATTATTTGCAAATCACTTTTGGCACATCTCAAATCAAAGTGGGCGCAAAAGTATTGGAAAAATGGTTCCTGCGCATCTTGACATGTAGAATATATGTTCTATAATATAAATATGGACTCAATCGGTAGACTTAAACTTTTGACGGATCAGATGCACCTTGAACCTGCCGAGGATACTTCAACACGGCCCGTTTGTTATACGCCCAAACAACAACGGGAAACTTTTGTACATCCCGCCAAGCTTCCCAATGGAAAAAGTATCAAATTGCTCAAAACACTTCTGACGTCGGCCTGCGAGCGTGATTGCTACTACTGTCCATTTCGTTCGGGGCGGGATTTTCGGCGTGCCACCTTTAAACCGGAAGAGTTCGCATCCCTGTTCATCAATCTGCATCGCGCAGGGGCTGCGGAGGGTATTTTTCTGAGTTCCGGCGTGGCCGGCGGTGGTATCCGCACACAGGACAGGTTGCTGGACACGGCTGATATCCTGCGCCACAAGCTGGGATTTCGTGGCTATCTCCATCTCAAAATTATGCCAGGCGCGGAGAAAGCCCAGGTGGAGCGCGCTATGCAACTTGCTGACCGGGTCTCGGTCAATCTGGAAGCGCCCAACAGCGAGCGATTATCGCGGTTAGCACCCCATAAAATCTTCATGGAAGAACTACTGCAACCGCTCAAATGGGTGGACGAAATCCGCCGCAGCCAACCCGCTTACAAAGGCTGGAATGGACGCTGGCCTTCAACAGTCACACAATTCGTCGCGGGTGGCGCAGATGAATCTGATCTGGAATTACTGACTACCACAAGTTGGTTGCATCGCAATGTACACTTGGGACGAGCCTACTTCTCAGCCTTTTCCCCCATTCGAGATACGCCACTGGAGAACAAAACCCCGACCGATCCGCTGCGGGAACACCGTCTCTACCAGGCCTCCTTCCTGTTGCGAGATTACGGTTTTGACCTGGAAGAATTGCCCTTCAGCGGGGATGGCAACCTGCCCCTCCCCACCGACCCGAAGCTGGCCTGGGCGCAAGCCAATTTGTCCGAGCATCCCCTGGAAATCAACCGCGCCGAAAGGGGTGAATTGTTGCGCGTGCCAGGCATCGGTCTTAAAGGCGCCAATGCGATTTTGCGTGCACGTCGGATAAGCAAATTGCGTGACCTATCGATGCTGAAAAAGCTGGGCGTGATAGCGGAACGCGCCGCGCCTTTCCTCTTATTGGACGGGCAACGCGCTCCGGCACAGATAGCATTATTTTAAATAGGGGTGGTTACTTCACACTTTTGATGTAGTTCACTAAAGCATTAAGTTCATCGTCAGTCAACGAAATTCTAGGCATAGTGCCTTTGGCGTACCCATTGACAATCTTGACATTCGGCTCTTTGATCAACTCGATCAGGTAAGCTTCATCCGCCACCACAAAGCTGCCATCGTCGAGCTCAACTTGTGAGCCATACAATCCGACCCAGGTCGGCCCAACCTTGGGTGTCGCATCCACCGCATGGCAGGCTGTACAACTTTTCACTACAGATAGGTTCTGACCCGATTCTGTGCTACTGCAAGCCGCCAACAGCACAATAGAAAGTAGAATAACAGGCAAGATATTATTTTTCACGCGGTTCTCCCACTCTCAAAAAATTCGTTTCGAGGACATTATAAGTGCCTTCAAGATTTATTGAGTTGTTCCCAGGCTCCTACCCAGGGTTGGCCCATTCTATGCTTTTCAGACACTTTTACTTTTTGTAATTTTTGAGCGATCTGTGCCACGAGCATGGCCACATTTCCCCAATCATCATTCAGGACAGCGGTTCTCATCTTCTCCCCCACTTGGGCTGCCCAGGCCCATTCCATGCGGAAACGATCGGCTTTAACCCAGTAATCGCGTTTCTCCCAGGCCGCCACAGAGACATCGATCCCATCTGCAATCGTTTGTAAAGCCAGCGCGATAAATGCCGCCATATCACGGGCTGATGCGTTCGGTTCACTTTGCTTGGCAAGTTCGCGAATGGCAATCATAATCGCTTTGGTCAGGCGAGTACGTTCTTTTCCAGCCGAATCAGGGTTAATCACACGAGACATATTTCCTCTTGTTTTCGCACAGGCGTTCTAGTTTTACAGCCGCCCATTATAATCGGTTTACAAATATACGCAAGAAGCAGTATAATTCCGCCGCACTTGCGGGACAAGTCATAACCATTGAAACCCCGGGGACGTGGCGGAATTGGCAGACGCGCATGACTTAGGATCATGTGCCGCAAGGCGTGAGGGTTCAAGTTCAAGTCCCTCCGTCCCCACTGAAACTAAAGGTCCACATGGTCCGAGAGACCGGTCAGGGCCTCTGGAGGAAAATTTTGAAAATCGAGAAACAACTCTTAGAAGACCATCAGATAGAATTGACGGTTGAGGTCGAAGCTGACCGCATGGAAGCCAACAAGCGTCGCGCTGCCAAGCAAATTGCCAAGCGTGGAAAAATTCCTGGCTTCCGCCCGGGCAAGGCTCCCTACGAGGTGATTGTCCGCCATTACGGCGAGGCAGCCATTGTGGAGCAGGCCATGGATTTACTGGTGGACGAGATCTACCCAAAGGTATTGGAAGAAGCCGAGATCCAACCCGCTGCGGCCGGTTCATTGGAAAAGATCGAAGAACTGGACCCGCCCAAGCTGATCTTCCGTGTGCCCCTGGCTCCGGAAATCGACCTGGGCGATTACCGCTCGCTGCGTCTGCCGTATAAATATTCTGCACCCGGCAAAAAGGAATTGGACGAGGCCTTGAAGGAAGTGCAGCAAATGTATGCCACCACAGAGACGGTGGAACGTCCCGTTGAGATGGGTGACTACGTAATGGTGGACGTCAAAGGCGAGCGCGCCAAGCCCAAGGATGAAGAAGACCGCGCAGCAGCACTTTCCCGTAGTGGGTATGCAGTGGTCGTCCGCGAGGAAGCCAAAGATGACGAATGGCCTTATCCCGGTTTTTCCAAAGAACTGGTTGGAATGAATTCGGGTGAGAGCAAAACTGTCAAGCATAAATTCCCCAAAGATGACCCTGACGAATTGTTGCAGGGCGAAACAGTCAACTTTGAAGTAACCATGAAAACCGTGCAAAGCCTGACCCTGCCCGAACTGGATGATGGTTTCGCCAAAACGACCGGCCAATACGAAACGCTGGACGAACTCAAGGAATCGCTCAAGACAGAACTTGAAAACCGCTCCAAAACTGAATATGAAGACGAATACTTCATCAAGCTGATCGATAAGATCAAAGCTGGCGCGACCATCAAGTACCCGCCGCAGGTTGTAGAGCACGAAGCTGAACACGTCATCGACGATCTGCGCCAGCGACTGGCGCAGCAGGGACTCGACCTGGAAACCTACTTCAAGATGCGCCAGACCACGCAGGAACAATTCCTGGAAGAGGAAGCCAAGCCGGTCGCTATCAAGCGTTTGGAACGCTCGCTCATCCTGGACCAACTGGCCCGTGACGAGAAGATCAAAGTGGATGAGGGTTCTCTGCAAAACGAGTTCGGCCAAACGCTGACAGAACTGCAATACCAGGGACTAAACCTGGATCAGGTACGCGGTGGAAAACGCGGCCAGCAGGAGATGGCAGAAGCCATTGCCATGGAATTGGCCAATCGCCTAATCACACGCCGTACGCTGGAACGCATCAAGGCCATCGCTACGGGTGAATATAAGCCCGAAGAGACTGAAGCAGAAGCCGAGGGTGAAGAAAAGCCCAAGAAGGCCTCAGCAGCCAAGAAGTCCAGTAAGAGCGCGGAGAAAAAGGCTGAAGGAGAGACAAAGGCCAAGAAGTCGGCACCGACAAAGTCGACAGCAGCTAAGCCCAAGTCTGCCAGCAAAAAGACAACAGCCAAAAAGTCTGATGACAAAAAGTCTGAGGAAGCCAAACCCGAATAATAGCTCAGGGCGACACAATGTGTCGCCCTGATAATTTTCATTGGCAAAATTAATAAAATTCCAACAGTGTTCGAGTATGATTACGTCAGGAATCAAGGAAACAGAAATCAAGGAGAAACGAATGCTACCCAATTTCAAGAATATTGCCCCCATGGTGATCGAATCGTCAAATTATGGCGAGCGGGCTTATGATGTGTTCACTCGCCTGCTTAAAGAGCGCATTATCTTCGTTGGTACCCCGATTGACGACCAGGTTGCAAACGTCATCGTGGCTCAGTTGTTGTTTCTGAACCATGAAGACCCCGAACGTGAAATCAGTATGTATGTCAACTCACCGGGTGGTGTGATCTACGCCGGGCTGGCGATCTACGATACGATGCAGATGATCTCGAACCCGATCAGCACCTTTGCTGTGGGCGTGACCGCCTCGTTCGGGACGGTGCTGCTGACCGCCGGCACGAAAGGCCATCGCTACGCCCTTCCGAACGCCACCATCCACATGCACCAGCCGCTGGGCGGCGCGCAAGGTCAGGCCACCGACATCCTGATCCAGGCCGAACAAATTCAACGCTTGAAAGTTTTACTGACAGGTATTATGGCCAAGCACACCGGCAAAACTCCCGCAGAGATCGAGCACGACTCTGACCGCGACTTCTACCTGGATGCGAAGGGCGCTGTGGAATACGGCCTGATCGACCAGGTGCTGGAGATGCCAGAAAAAGTGAAAGCTTAATCTCTATCAGTACGTTACGCCCCCGTTTCTTTTATAAGACCGGGGGCGTTTTTGTTTAAAGAATTCGTTGTTGAAGATGTTCGTAAAACAGCCAACGTCCTAACGCTTCTTCCATCAGAACAACGATGAAGATTGGAACAACCAACCACATCCCCACTGTACCTGGGACAACATACATTCCCAACGCTCCAGCCAATCCCCAACCCGATCAGACCAGACCTGAGCTTGCGCGCCGTTTGATGGAATTGACTCCGGTCTGCAAGCGACAACGCCAACGCAGCAACCAACCCTGCTCCAATGGTCAGAATTGTGAATGGCATAGGCACATCATTCCCGAAACGATCAAGGATGTTCAATCCCAATCCACCCAGCAACAGCGCACTGACGAAGAACGCCACATCGTTCGGCTGGTATCCCAGGCTGGGACGCTGCGCAAACGATAGACCATCGCCATGCTGTAGACCAGGCCGAGCCCGCAGAGCGCCAACGGGAGTTTGCCCATCCCTGGCATCGCCAGAGAAATTAACCAACTTATCCCAAACAGTCCGAACATCAAGATTTCCCGGCTCAGCCACGATTTGCGGAGATGGATCGCTGCACGCCAGGCGTTTTTAGGCGTACCCAGATGCAAGAGCGACGCCAGCCCGCCCAGGCCAATCAGCCCACCAATGGCGATCAGTACCGGCACCGTGAGCGGACCGGAAAAGAATGCAAAGACTGCTATTCCTGCCGCCATTTGGCCTAATAGTGTAAAAAACACCAATGGCAATTCGCTTTTGGTTTTGGCAGGCTTGATTTCTTCCCGGTTGGAAATCGTTTTCTCTAAAGAATTCAACATCCCGGCATGAGGTTTGACAGCCAGATGTGGCTCGGTGCGGGATTTTTTGGCAACGGGAAAGGATGTTCAGATGCGGGCAATTCCCATAACGCCCTCACCCCTTCCCCTCTCCCCGTGGGACGTGTGCCCGTCAGGGTAGAGGGGCTAGAGGTGAGGGAAACAAAGTCCAGCACCCGCAGCGGACAGGCCGCCACGCAGGCCGGGGGCAAGCCTGCATCAATATTGTCCATGCAGAAATTGCACTTGCTCATGTGACCGAGCGCGGGGTTGTACTGCGGCACGCCATACGGACAGGCCCAGTTGCAATAGCCGCAGCCCATGCATTTCGATTCATCGATGTAAACGATGCCATCTTCACGCTGCACAAACGCATCGGTGGGGCATACGCCCGCGCATTTGGGATGGACGCAGTGGTTGCAGGCAATCGACAGGTTGTAGGCGAAGACATCGGTTGATACCAGGGCATTCGCCCATGCTGCTGCCAGCGAATCCAGCCCGGAAACCTCGTACACCCGCCGCCAGTTCACGCCGACGGGCAAGTTATTTTTGTCCTTGCAGGCGATCTGGCAGGCTTTGCAGCCGGAGCAAGCGGAGGCGTCGAAGGTGAAGGCGTAGGTCATTTTGTGCCCTTGATAGGAGGCGATAGCAATTGTCTATCGCCCTTACTTCTCTTTTCCACCTGAACCATAATCGTATGCTGCGCCGTACCAAACGCAAACGGCGTCCAGCGCTCGGATGTCAGGACGTTGATACAGCCGCCAAAGTCCACGCCATTTTCGTTAGGAGCCCACCAGGCACCCTGGGGGATGTCCACCACGCCGGGCAGGATGCGCGGGGTGACGCGGGCGGGGATGACCAGTTCGCCGCGATCGTTCCAGACGCGGACCAGGTCGCCATCGTGGATGCTCCGTTCAGTCGGCATCTATGGGGTTGATGAAGACGCGCTGGGGGAAGGCTTCGCCCAGCCAGTCGTTGTTGTCGTGGGTGGAGTGGACGCGGGCCAGGGTGTGGTGGCCGAGGGCCTGGAGCGGAAATTAACATGTCATTGCGAGACGCTGTAGGCGGCGAAGCAATCTCCTCGGATGTTGGCTTATCCCGTTTAACGGGAGATTGCTGCTCGGGCTATCGCCCTCGCAACGACATGGAAATGGGCTTTCCCATTCCTGAATGTATTTCGGGATAGGCGGGACTTCATCGGGGTTGCCGAAGTCGTAGAGTTGCTTCGAGAATATTTCGATCTTGCCGCTGGGCGTATTAAGCGGATGGTTCTGCGGGTCACGGCGGAAGTCTTCGAAGGCGATGGCGGGTTTGGTGACGGGGTTGCTCCAGGCACCCAAATCCTTTTCTATGAATTCATCCAGCGTGGGCAGATCGGGGAAACGGGTGGAGCGCCAGACGCCGAGACAATACTCCACCCAGGCTTTTTCGTCGCGGCCTTCGGTGTAGGCTTCGCCGATACCCAGACGCTCGGCGATCTCGGCGCAGATCTGGTAGTCGGATTTGCATTCGCCGGGCGGGTCGACCAGTTTGGGCTGCAGGATGACTTCGTCGGAGTATTTCCAGCCGTCTTCCACGCCCCAGGTTTCGAACTGGGTGCAGGCGGGCAGGATGATGTCGGCAAATCTTGCGGTGGGGGTCAGGAAGTTGTCCTGGACGACGAGGAATTCCACTTTGGATTCGTCGCGCAGGATTTCGGCGGAGCGGTTGACGTTGGCGTGCTGGTTGATCAGGCAGTTGGTGGCGACGGCGTAGATCAGTTTGATGTCGCTGTCGAGGCGGGGGGCGCCGGTGACGCCGTCAGCCTGGGTCATTTCTTTTCCACGGAGGCAGGCTTCGGTCCACAGAAAGACCGGGATGGCCGCTTTAACGGGATTTTCTCCGGTCGGGAAAACGGTCCACAATCCGCCGCCGTCCGGGGCTTGTAATCCCAATCCACTGGCCCAGCCGCCCGAAATCCCAAAATTGCCGGTGATGGCGGCCAGCGTACACCCGGCGCGGACCACCTGCTCGCCATAGGCGCGGCGCTGCATGCCGTAGCCCTGGTAGAGCACGGCGGGCGTGAGCGTGGCGTATTCGCGGGCGATGCGGGCGATGGTGGCGGCGGGAACGGCGGTGATGGCTTCGGCCCACTCGGGGGTTTTGGGCGTGCCGTCGCGGATGCCGAGCAGGTAGTCGCTGTAACTTTCGTCGCTTTCGTGGCCGGGGGGCATGCAGGCGGCGTCCCAGCCGAGGCAGTATTTGCGGATGAAGGCGGTGTCGAGCAGGCCTTCGGTCAGCATGACGTAGGCCATGGCGGTCATCATGGCGGCGTCGGTGCCGGGGCGGATGGGAATCCACTCGTCGGCCAGGGCTGCGGCGGAGAGCGAGTGACGCGGGTCGATGCAGACGACGCGGGCGCCATTTTGGCGGGCGAGTTTGATGAAGTAGTCGGAGTTGGTGCCGTCGCGCATTTCGGCCGGGTTCCAGCCCCACATCAGGATGTAGCGGCTGTTGAGCCAGTCCTGGCGCTGGTTGCCGGTGACCAGCGTGCCCCAGACGGTGGGCGTGGCCGCATTAATGGCGGCCCACGAGTAGGAGTTGGTTATGCCGAGGCAGCCGCCGTACAGGTTCATCAGGCGGCGGGCGGTGTGCGAGCCGTTGAGCTGGTTGTAGGAGCCGGTGCCGTAGGGGACAAAGAGGGCCTCGTTGCCGTAGGTCGGCTTTGACGCGCTCGAACTGGGCGGCGACGGTATCCAGGGCTTCATCCCATGAAATGCTGCTCGAACTCGCCTTCGCCGCGTTTGCCGACTCGTTTGAGCGGATGGAGCAGCCTGTCGGGATGGTACTGGCGGCGCAGGTAGGCCCGTCCGCGCGGGCAGGCGCGCAGTTGCGGGGCGGCGAGAGCTATCGGGCCGGTCGTCGGTGTCGAGGCGGGTGATGCGTCCGTTTTCGACGTGGGCGATGAGCAGGCAGCGTCCGCCGCAGTTGTGGGCGGGGCAGCCGACGCGGATTTTCGTGACCGAGGACGAAGGACGATGGACGGAGGCTGGGTTTTTCGGTCATTGGTCATCCGTCCTTGGTCGGTTTGTGTGCCGGGTTTTCTTTGTCATCGTTCCAGCGCGCCGGGTTGGATTCGATGTAGCGTGTGATGCGGTCTAATTCGGTTTCATTGCGGATGATGTGTTCGTAATAATTGCGCTGCCAGACCCTGCTGTTGAACGGTTTCCAGCCCAATTGTTTGACGCCGCGGATGTATTCGTTGGTGGTCATGGTTTTGAACCATTGAATCATTTGCGATAATGGGACGTTGGGACGGGATTCGAACGTGGGTCGTTGGGGCGGATCCACGTATCCGCCCCTTTCGCCGGGAAATATCCCCGTATCCACGAAATTATCCGTGCCGTTGGGATAGGGGTTGACACGCAGGTCAACCCCTCCCGGGCGATTTCAAAATGAAAATATAGCCGTGAAAATGGTTGGGCATGGGCATGAAAATATCCACGTTGACGTTGGGGAATTTGTTGGGCAATTCCAACCACCAGCGGACAATCATTTCCCCGGCGTCGTTTAATATTATTTCGCCATTGACCACATCGCCAAACAACATTTCGCGCCCCTGCGTGACCATGGTGACGAAATACCGCCCGCCTGGCGGTAATCGTAGCCTTTCAGGCGGATGGAGCGGCGGTGGTGGGATTTTTGGGTCGAATTTCATGGGTTTTCTACACGGGCGATGAGCAGGCAGCGTCTGCCGCAGTTGTGGGCGGGGCAGCCGACGCGAATTTTTGGACTCCTTTGGAAGAAGGAAGGCTCATACTCTATAGTGTAGAGGATATGAGCCGGCAAGGGTAGTGATGGATGTAATTTATTTTTGCACTAACACTCTAACGTACTTAATTTTTATGACTATTAGAACTAACGGTATAGTTATCCCCAAAGTCAAGACCACGGGAATGGGAAAATAAGGTGATAAAAAGGCACATTAACAACTGAAGTGAACCTCAGCTGGTGTCCGATAATCCAGACTTTGATGCGGTCGTTCTGTGTCATAAAGCGTAAAGTAGGTGTGCAATCCAGCATCCAGAGCGGGTACGGTGCCATAGTCTTTGATGTAGATATCTTCGTACTTCACTGAGCGCCAGAGACGCTCGACGAAGATATTATCAAAAGCGCGGCCGCGGCCGTCCATGCTAACCCGAATACCAGCATCCTCCAGTGTAGCTGTAAAGGTGTGGGCGGTGAATTGAACGCCCTGGTCGGTGTTGAAAATTTCGGGTTTGCCAAGTTGCAAAGCTTCGTTCAAAGCCGCTAAACAGAAAGCGCCATCCAGGGTATTGGACAATTTCCAAGAGAGAACATAACGGCTATACCAATCTATCACAGCTACCAGATACATGAACCCTTTTGGCATGGGGATATAGGTGATATCCGTAGACCAGACCTGGTTCGGTCGAGTAATCGACAATCCTCGCAGGAGATAGGGGTAAACCTTGTTTTCGGGTGCAAAAATGGTCGTTCGCGGCTTGGGATAGATCGCCATCAAGTCCATTTTTCGCATCAAACGCCGAATTCGCTTGGGATTGACCGGATATCCTGCCCGGCGTAGATGGGCTGTCATTTTGGGATAACCATAATACGGCGTTTTCATGTATTGTTCGTCAATCAAACACATTATTTTTAGATTGAAATCTGTCTCGCTGGCCGGTTGGTAGTAATACGCTGAGCGCGTCAGGCCGATCAGTTCACACTGACGACGAATACTGATTTCGGGATGGGTTGTTTCTATCATCGCTCGTTTGACCTCAGTCCCGTCCGGTGACTTTTTTTTTCAGCCACTCCAATTCCATCTTCAAACGACCGATTTGTTCATAAAGCGCCGTTTCCCGTTCGTTTTGTTTTTTTTCATTAAGGAAGTTTTTGTTGCTGAATATAGTGACACCTTCATCTAGCAATTGTTTCTTCCATTGGCTGATCTGATTCGGATGAACTTCTCGTTCACTCGCTATTTGGCTCGCTGTTTGCAGCTCCTTGGCTGCTTCTAGTGCCACCTCAAACTTAAACTCGGCGCTATGTCTTTTTCGTTTTATTGCCATTTTTCTGTCTCCACAAACTAGGTTTATTTTAGCCTTTTATCACCTTAGCTCGTGGTCCAGTTTTTGGGGATAAGTATACTCAGTCTATTCTTTTGCGAAACTTCATCTAAGCCATCAATTAATAAAATTGCTCTTCCAACTTATTAATATTTTATGGACCCACCGCAAAGGCATATTTCCCGCTATTGCCGGAAGAGTTTCCTTAACAAACTCTTCCGGTGAAGGAAATAGATTTGTAAAGCGTCTTAGCTCTATAAAAAAGGGTACTTTATCTTTCCAATTTATTAGGTTTTTTCGAAATTGATCTTCAGCCGGATTAACAGCAATCCATTGAAGTAATGTGGTCTTTCCGCTTCCTGCCTCCCCAATGATTACAACTCGCTTCGATTTTCTGATAGCCTCTTGCACAGGTATACGATTTGGCATCCAATCACTTTTCTTTTTCTTTCCTCGATAAAATGTGTTTTCTGTCATATCTAACGAAATATATGCAACACTTAATTTATATTTTTTTGCTTCCCTGGTTTTTAAATCTGCACCGAATAAATTTACATTGTCTAACTTTTTTGAATCCGCAACCGATATTCAAGCTCAAAATCGGCATCAATTTGTTGAGCCTGTTTAACCCGTAAGCTCACGAAGATTATTTACTGTTTTTATTGCCTCTTCACTTTTTCTGTTGATTTATCAATTCTTTGAAGTATTTCTGTAAAGTTTTTGGAAGTATAGCCGGGTAGATTGGGAAGTATCCCAAGAATATACTGTACCGATAAGGTTATTGCCTGCTCATAGAGCTGAGTTTCATCTTCCGAAAATAATGCTTTATCAATCGGGTGATTGCTTTTTATGTGTCTAACAACTTCATGAGTGTCATAGTTCAATGTTACAAAAGTATTAAAAGTCAAACGAGCATCACTTATTGCTTTACCAACTTCTATAGCTACGGCTTCACCTGAAATCTTTTTATGTTTTTCTTCTTGTTGGCTTTCTTCAAATTGTTCAAAAAATGTCACAAATGTTTCGAAACCCTATCACCTATCGTAATAAAAAATCGCTCCCCATCCTTTGCAGCTACAAATCGTCATTTTTGATCGCAAATAATCTAATAAAACACTCCCAACATTTTGAGAAAGTATATCGTTCTTCAGCCAAGTACCTTTCAAAGCTTTGCTACAGAAGCGCCAATAGTTGATACAAGTAATGCAATGAGAGACATTTATACTCCTCACAAAGTAGGCATCATCTACACTGCTAAATTTAAATTTACTTTACCCGAAACTTTCTATTCCCAAGCCTCGTAATCAAATTCTCGACATAACTTTAATTTGAACTTCTCACTTGCCATGGCACGTTTGAGCGGCGGCAGGCGCAGGATCACGCCCAGGACGGCGGCCTGCGCGTGGTGATTTCACAACATGCGGTTGTCGAAGATCAGGTCTCATCCGCGCACAATGTAACAGTTAAGGCTCCTAAAATCAATAAAAGCGGTGTCAGCGTCAACGGGCTCAAGAGCGTGGAGGTAAACACAGCCGTGGTCACAAAAGCGGGTTCGGCATCGTACTCGGTGGCCAGATTATTATCACCGGCATCATCGGTAACCAAATCTTCAATCAACGTTTCCACATAGCGTGATTTGAACTGCTCGCTCGCCATGGCGCGTTTGAGCGGCGGCAGGCGCAGGATGACGCCCAAGACAGCCGCCAGCGCGCGGTGGTTCCACAGCACGCGGTTGTCGAAGATCAGGTCTTGCAGGTCGCCGCGCTCGATGGCCATCATGATCACACGGTGAGTTGAGTTGAGCGGGGTGATGACGCGCTCCGGGCGCGAGCGCAGGGACAGCCCATCTTTAGTACAGGTGCGTACGCACACGCCACAGCCCAGGCAGAGGTCTTCGTCCACTTTGGCTTTTTTCATCTTGGGATGCTGCGGGTCGTTGGTCGAGACCAGCGTCATGGCTTCCACCGGGCAGGCATTCACGCACTTCCCGCAGCCGTTGCAGTCGCTCTCATCCACAACCGGCAGGAAGTTGGTGGTGTGCACCGGGTTGAGCATCCCAAACCGGCGGGCAGCGATCATGGCTTCGCAGCAGCATCCGCAGCAGTTGCAGATGAAGTTGACATGCTCACGCACGTTCTCGCCGAACTGCACCAGATTACCCTCGTAGGCCTGCTGGAGCAGGTCCAAGCCCTCGCTGACGTCCACCAGGCGCGCATAGCCGTGACGGGTCAGTGCGGCGGCGGAGTTATTGAAGGTCATGCAGATGTCCAGGGGCGCGTCACATTCCTGACCCACATGCTGCATCTTGTGACGACAATAGCACACGCCGATGCCGCGATGTGTGGCGGTCTGGATGACTTCGCTGGCGCGTTCGTAGTCCAGCACGTGCAGGGCATTCTCGTTGGAGAGCACCGGCTCGTGCACGAAGACCCGTCCCAGTTGGGTTTCGCCGTCCGTGAATAACTCACGGATGAAATCTTCTTCCACGTTGCAATACTCGTAAAACAACTCCCCCAGAACCTTTTGGTCCACATCCCCGCGCAGGCGCATCATCGAGAATTCGAAGAAGCCGGCCATGGGCGGCGGCAGCACATAAGTGGTTTCGCCGTCCGCTTCGATGTCGACCAGGATGGCGCGGCTTGCCAGTTCGTCCAGCACCTTCTGGCTCTCGGCCAGGTCCATTTTCCAGACGCGGCTGGCTTTCTCGGCAGTGAAGGGTTTGATCGGCAGCAGGGCTACCAACTCCGCTTCGCGTTGGCTGAACAGGGTCTCCAGGATCTTGTAAAGCGTATCCGAGGGCGGCGCGCCCTGCGGGAAACGGTTCAAGCGTTCGACCAGTTCTGTGTATCCGGATTTCAAGCTGGTGTGTGACATATCGGCCTGCCCTCCATGTTCCGTAGGGGCAACCCTTCAAGGGCAAGAACCCCGCCAAAGAGCGGCGGGACAAGTGTGCTTTGCCAGGCTAAACGGGTCGCCCCTACACTGAGATGAATAATTAAACTATAGTCAAAATTCTTGAAGCAGGCAACAACCATCTTCCCCCTTTTGGATGTGATGTTTATCCTGTCCAACAGTTCAACTCATCACTACAAGTCAGCCAACCTTTCCTGTCTTATCAGCCTTCCTGACCCGTCTTCCCAAACGATTCACCATGGTGTTTTGCATAAAAGACCATGGTGAATTAACGAAAACACCATGGTGATTTGATCGAATTACCATGGTGTTTTGTTCGAACAGAAGTGACCTGTACGTTGACGAGTCACAACTCGTATGCCAACAGGTGCTGATTAATCCTTCACATAGACGATACTTTTCAGCATTTGCTTCATCAGCTTCCCGGCCCGAAAGTGTAGTTTGTTGCGCTTGATCTTGTGGGCATTGACCGATTTCGCATCCGGTGAGCCTTCAGCCTGGATGCTCAGGTGGAAACTACCCAGCTCTCCCAGTCGCACGATATACCCCTGAGCCAGGTAACGCGGGATGTTTTGCAGCAGGCTTTCGACCACCGCCATCGTGTCACCCGGGCTGACGGTTGACTCTTGCGCAATATCTTTCGCGATCTCGCGCAGGCTGACTTCTCCGCTCGATTTCACGCGCGGGTAGTAGCTGACGGGTTCATCGGGTTTAGAAGGGATTTTATGGGGAACAATAATATATTTGACGGGCATGGTTACCTCTCTTCCCTGGGCAGAATACGCAATTGTTTTTTAGAACTCGTACCCCATTTCCACCCAATACTGCCAATCTTCGATGGCCTGTCCTGTTTCGTCATCCACGCCAACCGGTTTGAGTTGGGCGAGCGGCACGCCCATTTCGCGTCCCTGCCATTCGATTTGAACGAACATCTCTCTCATACAGTCATCCAGGGGTGACAATTCAGTTACCTTAACTTTCTCACCTTTGCGAAGTAATGATGTTTTTCGCTCTGTTACGCATTCTGCTTTGAATGGAAAAGCCATTACATCATCCAGGTAGTAATACCAACTCATAGCGTGTTCTTCTTCGCCATAAGCATCAACCATGATCTCATTCATGATACGTTCTTCGCGGATTTCGTCTCTTTCTATTCGAGACATTTCAGCCTCCAAATTTGTCAATGATCTTTTCCAGCGCAGCTTCTAACTCGGCCAATGCTTCGTCAAAAGATTTGTATTCGTGTTCGCTTTCCCACTGCATGCCACCCTCATCCAGAACACGAATAAAGGAGCGACTGAATTCATCGTAGCCGATTTCGATCCAGCCGCAGGATTCGGTCCAATAGGCGATGTTAGGGTAGGTAGATGAGAAGCCTGTCATGGGTATATTTTATCAAGAAGAAAACGCCCTGCGGGACAATTTCGCAGGGCGTTTTGTGACATTAGAAGCATTTGTTTTCCACCCTAAATTAGATTTTCAGACAGGATCATCCAACCAGTCTATCCATCCAATCTAGGATATCCTGTTGAACTTCGTCGCGGTTCGTTTCGTTCAATATCTCGTGGCGCGCCTGCGGGTAAAACTTGACCTGGATGTCCGTCATGCCATTTGCGCGATAGCGGTCAACTAACTCATTGACAGAGACACCGTTCGCCCCGGCCGGGTCCAACTCTCCCGAAGCGACCAGCAAGGGCAAATCCTTGGGAATGCGAGCTTCGTTTTCCGGCGACCAGATGTGTGCCGCGCCGTTGAAAAAGTCTATTACCAGGCGGTTGCTGAACGGGAATCCGCACCAGGGGTCGTCCACATATTTTTGTACTTCGGCCTCATCCCGCGAGAGCCATTCGAAACCGGTCTTATGCTGGAAGGGCTGGTTGAAGCCCACAAACATATTCGCAAAAAGCTGGGAGGGCGCGTCATCGCCGTTGGCCTGGACTTCCTTTTCGCACATGGCCACAATCGCAGCTGGTTCACCGCCCAGCGAGCCAAAGGTACCTGTCAGGACGGCTCCTTTGATTTCATCACCCCAGTTCTCGATGTAGTTCTGGGCAATCAACGAACCCATGCTGTGTCCAAAGAATATGAGCGGCAAGCCCGGGTTTTCCTGGCGGATGATGTCGCTCAATTGGTGCATGTCCCGCATAAAACCGTTCCAGGCATCCGACCCCGCAATGCCCGCTTTTTTTAAATCCCCGGCTGTCTTGCCGTGTCCGCGGTGGTCATTGGCATAGACCACGTACCCGGCCTTTGTCACGTAGCTGGCGAAACGCTCATAGCGTAGTCCATGTTCAGCCGCGCCATGCGCTACTGACTCGACATTAGGAGTTTAGCATGAAATTTGAGAAAGATACAAGCGGGATTCAGCGGTACGTCGCCTTCGACATACACAAAGAATACGCGCTGGTAGGGGGGCAAAATGCCCGGCAGGAGTGGGTGATGGCGCCGCGTCCGATCGGGATCGAGAAGTTCCGCGAGTGGGCAGCGGCGAACCTGCGCGCAGGGGATGCCGTGGTGTTGGAGACGACGACGAATGTGTGGGACATCTACGATATTGTTGCGCCACTGGTGAATTATGTGGTGGTAGCGCACGCCGGAGGGGTTCGGCAGATCGCGGAAGCGCGTGAAGACGATAAAAAGACGTTGAGCGCTGATCCGCCTGCTGATCGCGGACATTGTGCCGGAAGTGTGGTGCCGCCCGCACACGTACGCGAGCTGCGCGGATGATCTCGTATCGTAACCGTTGGTGAAGACCAGCACGATGATCCGCAATCGTCTGCAAAGCCTGATCCATCGTCACAACCTGATCTTGCCCAAAGGCGCATTGACCGATCAGGCCTGGTGGATGGCAGCAGATCAGTGCGTTGGAGAAGATCCAGATCCGCAGGAACTGGCCATGCTGGAGAGATCGCCAAACACAAAGCGAAGTGGATGCGGAGTTGGGGCGTCAAAGCCTGGGAGAGACATGGAATAAACAGGCGTGCGCTGCTGCAACTATCCGGGTTTGGTGTGGTGTTAAGCATGACGGTCTTGTCAGCCATCGGTGATGTGTCCCGCTTCGAGAGTGCCAAGAAGTTAGTAGGCTATTCTGGCTTGGGAGCCGGCGTACATGACAGCGGCAAGGAACATCACTCGAAAAACAGATCACCAAGAGTGGACGCAAGAATTGCGCTGGGCTTCTGGTGGAAGCCGCGTGGCGCGCCATTCGGATTTCGCCGTATTGGAAAGAACAATACGAAAAATATTTGCGTCGAATGCGTAAACCAAATCAGGCGATCGTGGTCATTGCGCGCAAGTTGCTTTTGCACCACAGCCTTGGGCTTTATTCCTGCATCTGGAGCCCATTTGTAAACGAAGATTTCCGGGCCATCGGGTGTTTTGAAGGTGAAAGTTGTTGCCTGCATGTTTCCTCCTGTTGAATTAAAACGATGATTGTCACTCCACTCCCTTCATTTTATCATTCAACCATTTCGAATGATTATCCCTTTCGAGACTCTCACTTGAGCGATCATCTCTCAAAACCACTTCTTGAATGATGGGAATTCCACATTCGTCCTGCCAGGGTAGGCTGGTGGTTTCATCCCCCTTGATGCCAATTGGGTTCAACCCAGTAGCTAGCTCAATCCCTGAACCAGTTGGTCTGCTGCCGCGCGCGGGTGACCGGCTCGGTGTAGATCGTGGGCAGCAAGAAGAAAAACGTGCTGCCTTTTCCCGGGTAACTTTCCAGGCCGACTTCGCCGCCTAACCTCTCGACCACTTGCGCCACGATCGAGAGTCCCAGGCCGTGGCCTTCGGCGCGCACCTGGTCCAGACGTGTGAACTGGTTGAATAGTTGTGCCTGGTCTTCGGGCGAGATGCCGTTGCCGTTATCCCTGACCCAGAAGCGTGCCATTCTATGGCCGTCCGGGAAGGTCTTGTAATCCGCATCCGAACCCAGTTCGACGCGCGGGGGCTTGCCCCCGTATTTGATAGCGTTGCTGATGTAGTTGATCCAGACTTCCTCGATCCAGGGTGCATAGCCCACCACCACAGGCCAGGAAGAAACATCTGGCACGACCAGTTCCGCATCCGTATCCGCGATGACGCTCCACAGGCGCTGCTTGGCCGCACTGACCACGCCGGCCATCTGGATCGGTCCGGTTTTCACGTTCTCCTGGCGCACGGCTGCCAACAACAGCAGTTCCTGGATGATATTGTTCATCTTCAGGCTGGTCCGTACGATGGCCTGCAATGCGGCTTTCTGTTGTTCGGGCGGGATACGTGCGCGCGAATCAGACAGCATGGACGCAAATCCCAGAATAGCCGTCAGGGGCGTTTTCAGATCATGCGCCACATTCTGGGCAAACGACTTTGAATCTTCGAGTAGTTGGTCTTTTTCTGATTCGTCCTTTTCCAGAACGATATTGACCAGGTAATCGACCTGGGATTCCTTCCTGGTCAGGTCATAAACCGCATCATCCAGTTCGAACAAGGAGACCATGACCACATAGGATAAAGGCCCGGCTAACGCCAGCGCGATCAGGATGGCCGCCAGGAACATCTCCGGACGAAAGCCGGTCCCGATCAGCACCTGGATGCCCCCGGCAATCAAGACCGCCAGGAACATGGACGCTACCGATAAAATCACAGCCCCACCGGCTACTCCAAACTGCTTCAAGCCTTTTATCCACCTCATCGATCAGCCTCGTTATTTTCTGTAATATTTTCCGCGTTGTTCATGGGGCAATTATAGCAAGTTATGAATTACACGTTGTAGCCGTCAACACTACAATTTTGACAGGATAATCGAACGGTACCGGGCCGTTCGCAAATTTATCTCAACCCAGATTACCGGCCAACAGATCGTCAACGGTCAGCGTTTTGGATTCTTTGGCCTTCTGGGCACGCAGTTCATTGTGCTTTTTCAAGGCGCGGTCGATGATCGTCACCTTGATATTGTCCAAAAGCTTCTCCTTTAAATCATATCCCAGTGTGGGTAAGACCCAGTGGTAATTCTTCTGCAGATCGTCCAACATGGAAAAAGGATGTGAATCCACGCTGGTATCGATGATCGGTAAAAATGGAATCTTGAACTGTTTTACCGTGGCCTCCAATTCTAAGGGCGTGGATTTCGGGCTGGTCACATCGGCAATGACGAACAGGCTCATGCTAGCCAGCGTTTGCACAGTTTCAGTAAAATCCTTATCGGTGGGACGGTCAAAGTCGAACACGATGGGCAACAAGTTGAATTCGCGCAGTTTGTCGCGCAGCCCGTTTAGCACGGCCTTCCGTTCCGGCGGCGAGAAACGTCCCAGGATGAGCACCCCTTTGGATGTGATCGAATTGATCACAGTGCGAATCTTTTTATTGTCATACATCAGGTAAATGAACTGCGCCACTTCGATATCATCTGTGGTGATGTCGCCATCTTCTTTTTGGGAGATCAACAGGTCTTTTTGCGAGGCAGGTTCCCCACGGATATCCCAAACCGAACAGCCATATACACGACAGCCGACCAGATCCGCCCCTTCAAGAATTCGTCTTTACAATCGAAGCCTGACTTAAGTTCGCTTCGCGAAGATTTGCCTGTGTGAAATCAGCGCCTTGCAAATCCGCTTCGCTCAGGTCCGCAAAATGCAGGTCCGCCCCTCTGGAACCGGGCTCCAGATAAGTCCGCTTCGTGCAAATTAGCATGCACCAGAGTTGCTTCGTTGAGATTGGCCGCGATCAAATCCGTTTTGACGAGCAAAGCATAGTTCAAATTCGCCTTACGAAAACTCGCGCCTCCGCTTAGCTCTGCGTTTTCCAACAGCGCATTGGTCAGGTTGGCGCCCGTGAAATCGGTTTTGCTCAGATTGGCCCGTCTCATATTCGCGCCACTGGCGGTGGCATTTTGTGCATTCACGCCCCGCATGTTGGCGCGCCTGAAATCGGCCCTTTTGATGTCAGCCTCCTGCAAGTTGGTTTCATAAAGATTGGCATCACGAAGAATCGCCTTACCCAAATTGGCCTTTGACAGGTTCGTCTGGTGCAAATTAGCGTTACTGAGATTGGTCCCCCGAAAATCGATCCCCTCCAGATTTTTTTCACGCAGGTTTATCCCGCTTAGATCAGGAGCAGTCTCAGGGTTCTGTCCCCGCCAGATATTCCAGGCCTCGACGCCCTGTTGCAAGATTTTCACATATTTCTCATCTGCCATTTTAATCACCTGCCTTTTCTACGAACAGCTATTTCGTGACGTTGAAACTCTGTTCTTGATTTCTTGGCGATTTCTAATTGCTCCATTATTGCCACCTGCCTTTTGACAACTCTCGAACTTTGTTATATTGCTTAACCGATTACCCGCTCTTTCGTTTCACTCTCAATACCGCGATCTTGGTCGGATGGTTGAACGGCGCGGGGTCGCTCACAAATTTGCCCACGCGCGTTTCCGGGTAGCCAGTGAAATCGTTCGGGACGGGGATCAGACTTTCCACGCGCAGGTAACCGTCGGCACACAGTTCTTCGAGCATGGCCATATAATCCCGCCCGCTCAGGAACAACGCGTTGTTGACCGCCACCAACCAGCCGCCATCCGCTACCAAAGGGCGCACTTTGTTGATCAGGCGTGCCCCCTCTGCGGCCAGGTCCACCGTTCCCATGGACGTGGTGGAGAAGAATGGCGGGTCGAGGAAAACGCAATCGAAGAGTTCCTCCGTCCGTTTCAAGCGGCTGATAACCGGGAAAAAATCAGCGCTGATGAAATCCTTTTTATCGATTGGGAATCCGTTCAGCGTATAAGAAGCCTTGGCGACATTCAGGAAGTTGCGGTTTAAATCAAGATGGACAACCCGCTGCGCACCGCCCCCCATGGCTGCTACCCCTAAACTGCCGGTGTACGCAAAGGTATTCAGTACCGTCGCCCCCGCCAGATGATCGATCGCCCATTTCCGAAGGTTGCGCGTATCGAGGTATAGGCTGGCATCGCGGTTCATAGTCAGGTCGAGGGCATACCACACGCCGTGCTCGCGGACTTTGCGATCGGGTGCATCCCCCTCGATGACCTGTCCGCGCCGTTGGTCGAGATGCGGAGAATTCCGGGTTTTGAGAATTACTGTCCGCAGCCAGGGCAGGCTCGAGCGCAGGAAGAGGCGGGCTTCGTCCACGGCTGGGAGGCCGTCTTCGGGCGGATCAGCGTAATTATGGATCACCAACGTCCGCGCGTAGACGTCCAGCACCAAATCGGGATAGCCCTCATAGAATCCGTTGAACAGCCGAAAAGCGGATTCGTGTCGCTCGTCGAACAGGCCTGCACGCGCATCCAAAGCAGGCTTCAATAAGCCCAAGATTGTTTCCCGATCCATACGCGCTTATGCTGTCCGGAGATTTTGGATATAATCCAGCAGTTCATCCACCAATGTATGGTATTGCTTTACCCCACGACTTTTTTCGGTTGGAAAGCCCAGGATGGCAGCCGTGCGCAAGCTTGGTGTCGATTTCGATGATTGTGTCGAATATTCCTGAGCCAAAGGTGTGGATCAACTGATTCTTGATGCTATGGTGGATACGGTTCCTTTTGTCAAAGAGTGTGATCAGGATGCGGTAGGGTAATCCGGGATTACCTTCTCGGCGCACCACCCCGATCAATTCCATCATATCTTTGAGCGCAAACGCAGAGAAGAATTCCACCTGCGATGGGATGATCAAAAAATCCGCAACCAGCAAGGTACTGACCATGATCTTTCCAATGGATGGCGGGCAATCGATGAGCACATAATCGTATGCCAACTCTCTAACAACGCGCAAATCTTCACTCAGGTAATAGGTATCGTCGCCGGTGTTGACTTGCACCTGGTATTCATCGTTGACGATCAAAGAGCGCGCAAAAACCAGGTTAAGATTTTCATCATCTGTTCGATAGGAATCTTTGGCAAATAGTGTGCCACTCGTTGCCAGGCCGAAGTTTGGCGTGGGCATATCGTGTGGTTTATATCCCAACGAAAGAGTCAGATTGCCCTGCGGGTCGAGATCGATGAAGAGAACCTTGTAGCCCTTCTGCGCCAGAATTGTGCCAATGGCCAGAGTGGTGGTGGTCTTGCCCACGCCACCCTTTTCATTGGCGATTGCGATTACAAACGGTTTTTTATCCTCGGGCGAGTCCGGCATCATTACCTCGATTTCTACTCTAAAGATTATATCTTTTTTCATCCTCGCAAATAGGGTTGATTATAGGTAATTCGCAACCCGTTTCGCAAGGTATAATCACGCGCAGGAAACTTATGCCAAAACCATCTACTTTTTCGATCGTTGCCTGTGACCTGGATGAACAGGCCTGGGGCGTAGCGGTAGCATCCAAATTCCCGGCCGTGGGCGCGGTAGTGCCCTGGGCACGGGCCAGCGCGGGCGCGGTGGCCACGCAGTCGTTTGCCAACACATCCTTTGGCCCACGCGGGCTGGACCTGATGGCTTCCGGCCTGTCCGCAGAAGAGACGCTGGCAAAACTTTTGGAAGATGATAAAGAACGCGAACAACGCCAGGTCGGGTTGGTAGATGCGCAGGGTCATGCCGCGACATTTACCGGCTCCGAGTGTTTCGATTGGGCCGGCGGACTGACAGGTCCCGGGTATGCCATTCAGGGCAACATCCTGGCAGGCGAACAGGTAGTTGTTGCGATGCAAAAGGCTTTTGTGGAGACGAAAGGGATACTCCCCGCCCGACTGTATGCTGCACTGCTAGCGGGGATCGTGCGGGTGGCGACCGGCGTGGACGGCAATCGGCTGCGATTTATGTGGTCAAGCCCAAAGGCGGGTACGGCGGTTATATCGATCGCTGGATCGATTACCGCGTGGACGATCACAAAGATCCGGTCCCACGCCTGGGTGAATTACTCGAACTCCATGAATTGTATTTTGGCGAAAGCGAAGAGAAAGAGCGCGTACCCCTGAAGGGTGAACCCTTACGGCAATTGCAAGAAGTCCTGATTCGGCTGGATTACATGGAAGGCAAGGCGGATGGTACCTACGAAGAACTGACCAAAACTGCCTTGCGCGCCTTCACTGGCAATGAGAATTTCGAAGAACGCTGTGACCTGGAGGCAGGCTGGATCGACAGGCCTGTGTTGGAATATTTGTTGAAAAAATTTGAAATTAACTGCCAAGGCTCAAGCCCGTCGGTTTCGAGATACCAAGATCCTTCCACTACGTTCGGAACTTGACTCCACGCAGCCCGGCGGTGATAAATCATATGCCCATTCTCTCACACATCAAAGCTCTCATCCTTGATATGGACGGCGTACTCTGGAAAGACGACACGTCCATTGGCGACCTGCCCGCTATCTTTGCTCGCATCCGCGAGCGCGGGCTCAAAGTCGCGTTGGCGACTAACAATGCCACGCGCACAGTCGACGAATATCTGGCAAAGCTGGCCGGTTTCAACGTGACCCTGGAACCCTGGCAGATCATCTCTTCAGCCATTGCCGCAGCAGATATGCTGGGCAAACGCTTTCCAGGTGGTGGCGCGGTGTTTGTTGTCGGCGAGAACGGCATCCAGCGCGCTCTGGCAGAACGCGGGTTTAAGGTCATTGCCGACCCTACAGATAAGACCGTCCCCGTGGCGGTCGTCAGCAGCTTCGACCGCAGTGTAACCTACCAGAAACTAAGCCGCGCCACTCTGCACATTCGCGCGGGAGCCCCGTTTTACGGCACCAACCCGGATAAAACCTTCCCTACCCCCGAGGGGCTGGTCCCCGGCGCGGGCGCGATCCTGGCTTCCATTGAAGCTGCCACCAGCGTCGAACCCATCATTATCGGTAAGCCCAAACCTGCCATGATGTACATGGCCTTGGAAAGACTGGGCACGCAGCCCGAAGAGACCCTGGTGGTTGGCGACCGCCTAGAAACCGACATTGCGGCGGGCAGGCGGCTGGCTGCAAAACGGCGCTGGTATTGAGCGGTGTGTCGACCAGGCAACAAGCCGAAGCATGGCAACCCGCTCCTAATCTTATTGTCGATGATTTGTGTACTATGATTGAGTGACTATGAATAATCTACCTTTTATTTACGATCTGGAACAAACCGATCTAAAAAACTTGCTGGCTGAACTTGGCGAGCCTTCCTATCGTGCCGACCAGATATGGCAGGGTCTTTACAAACATTACTGGAATACACCGGATGAATTCACCAACCTGCCGAAAACATTACGGGAGCAATTGGGGAAATCGTTGCGCTTTGAATTGCTCAAGCCTGTCAAATATCTTGACTCGTCTGACGGGCAAACCCGTAAGACGCTCTTCCAACTGCCCGATAATCGTCTCATCGAAGCAGTCCTGATGAAGTATGACCCGTCCACACACCGGGGACAAGGAAGGCGCACGCTGTGCATTTCATCGCAGGCTGGCTGTGCGATGGGCTGTGTCTTTTGTGCCACCGGACAAATGGGTTTCAAGCGTCATCTCAGCAGCGGCGAGATCGTTGCTCAGGTAATGTTTTATGCGCGCATGTTGCACGAGCAGGATGAAAACGTCACCAATATTGTCTTGATGGGTATGGGCGAGCCCTTCCATAATTATGACAACACGCTGGCGGCGATTGACAGACTGAACGACCCGGATGGCTACGCTTTCGGGGCACGGCGCTTCACGATCTCGACCGTGGGCCTGGTTTCGAAAATCAGGCAGTTTGCCGACGAAAAGCGACAAGTCAACCTGGCGATTTCCCTGCACGCCGCGGATGACGAAGAACGCGACAAGATCATGCCAGTCAACAAGCGCAACAACATCAGCAAGCTGCTGGAAGCCTGTCGCTACTATGTTGACCAAACCGGACGCCGGATTTCCTTCGAATGGGCGCTCATCAGCGGCGTGAATGACACCGAAGAAGTAGCCCGTAAACTGGCAGCGCGGCTTAAGGGTCTGATGTGCCACGTCAATGCTATCCCCCTCAACCCGACGACCGGCTATCAGGGCCGGGCCACAACCCGTCAGAGTGCTGCCAAGTTCAAAGAAACGCTGGAGCAGGCCGGAATTCCGTGTACGATCCGCATGCGCCGGGGGATTGATATCCAG
The DNA here is from genome assembly GCA_963829615.1 of uncultured Chloroflexia bacterium. Lineage (GTDB taxonomy): Bacteria > Chloroflexota > Anaerolineae > Anaerolineales > Villigracilaceae > JAABUE01. The sequence goes on along the minus strand of CAWHJM010000081.1, from coordinate 62,481 downwards.
GCGGGTTGCGGTCAGTTGGCGGTTCTTTTACAGTTTAGGTTGGTTTTTGTGAGTGTTTTTGTTGTATTTAGTGGTTATGCGAAGTTTATATTATTCTTCGAAAAATGAAGGTTTTCCGGGGGGCTGATCGAAGAATTGCGTCAGATGAGACATCAGCATTGAACGCCCACCTGGAAAAGTGCAAAGAATGCCGCGATTACGCAAACGGTCTCACAGATTTGGAAGCAGGTTTGCGAAATGTATTACATGCCGAGTGGAATGACCAACAACCCAAACTTGACTTACAAGCCATCATGAACCCAACTCCGGCAAAACTCATGTGGGTCAACTTCCCAAGTCTGACACAGTCCATAGGAAAGGTTACAATTGTCGCAGTTTTATTATTGGGATACGTCATGCTTGCTAATCACTTTGGCATCCAAATACACAGCTTGAAGGATGAAACTCCAACAAACTTGCCTACTCCCAATGAGTTGCTGCTACTTTCTAATATCTCCCCTACTCCGTCAGCGCCAACCCAATTGGCCACGATAAAATTGACTATGCAAGATTGCGATGTCATCACTTATATCGTACAAGCGACTGACAGCCTTGAAAGTATTGCTACAAAGCATGGGATTTCAAAGGAATTGATTATGGAACTGTTTCTATCTGAAGAGTAGATTGTTCCCGGAATGGAGCTTTTTATAACGTTGTGATGAAGCACTGGTTACACGACAGCAGTTTGCCAGCATCTGATCTCTGCTTGCCAGGAACAATATTGCCCGACATCTGATAGCAGTATTAACAAAGTCTTACAACCCAGCTTTTCAGAAATGTGACAATACAGTATAAGTCACACATTCTGAATTAAACGATTCCTATGAGCTGAAAAACAAAACTGGCTTGAACGCCCTATCCTCCCTGCCTTGCCGGGCATCACAAACGAGGTTGTTATCTTTGCAGCCATCATCCTGATGGCTATCATCACGCGTTTCTTCGACCTGGGAACACGCGTCATGAGCCATGATGAGAGCCTGCATACTTATTTCTCCTGGCTTTTCTACCGTGGACAGGGATACCAGCACAGTCCCATGATGCACGGGCCATTGCAATTCCACTTGCTGGCGCTCTCATATTTCTTGTTTGGCGTGAGTGACTTCACGGCCCGCATCCCAGCAGTGCTGTTCAGCATCGCCACGGTGTGGATGGTCTGGTACTGGCGCCGCTATCTTGGCAAAACTGGCGCTATTATCGCTGGCTTCCTGATGGTCATCTCTCCGTATATGTTGTTTTACGGGCGGTATGTCCGCAACGAAGCCTATGCAGGCTTTTCCGGCATTCTTATGCTCTATGCCATCCTGCGCTACCTGGAAAACGGGAACAAACGTTATCTATACCTGGTCGCACTCACACTGGTCATTCACTTCACAGCCAAGGAAACCGCTTTTATTTATGCGGCACAAGCGCTGTTTTTCCTGACAATCTACTTTATCGCCCAGGTTACAAGAAATCCCTGGTATGGGAATGAAAGGCAGTTCCGCACATTTATCATTTTGTTAGCAGTTAGCATCCTGCTGGTTGGCGGCGCACTTGGTTACGGCCTCTACGAGCGTTCTGGCGGCACCTTGACCGGGGCCGAAACCGCCATGCCGGCCGACCCGACAATGCCCCAATCACCGCTAGCAATGGTAGAAACCGGTATCTCGGTAACGAATATTCTCGTCCTCATTGGCGTGGTTTTGCTGATTGGCGCATTGGTATCCCTGATTTGCGGATATGGTTGGAACAGGCTCAGAGCCGAACGCTCGTTTGGCCTGATGATCCTGATCGGCACCCTGGTGCTCCCCATGCTAGCGCCTTTCCCGCTCAAATTTCTGGAGGGTTGGCTACACGTCACCATCCCTACCACCGCCCCAGAGATCGATAGCCTGCTAGCCAGTCAGAACCTGCTCTTCGGTCTGCCACGCGAATTCGCGATCATGGGCATTTTCATCGTCATCATGTTTGCACTGTCTATCGCCATTGGCCAGCTCTGGAGCCGTGACTGGTGGAAGCCAGCCCTGCTATTCTGGGGGATCTTCACGGTTCTATACACATCCGTCTTCACCAACAGCGACGGCTTCTTTACAGGGCTGGTCGGCTCCCTGGGTTACTGGCTGGCGCAGCAAGGCGTGGAGCGTGGCAGCCAACCCTGGTATTACTATGTCCTGATACAAATCCCGGTCTATGAATTCCTGCCTGCAATGGGAACATTACTGGCCGCTTACCTTGGCATCAAAAAATTGACGGCGAGCACGCGGGCCGAACAAGCCGAATTCGATATCGCTGAACCGGAAGCTACCGGCGAAGAATTGGATGAACTCGCCTCAATTCCAGCCAGCGAACCTGCCACCGCTATGGACTTCGAATCTGACTCTGAAAGCGATCCGGTTGAACGTAATTTTGCAAATACCTTCGGTCTGCTGTTATGGTGGATCGTTACAGGCATCATCGCTTTGAGTTACGCTGGAGAGCGCATGCCCTGGCTGACCTATCATATGACCTGGCCGATGGTGTTGCTCACCGGCTGGGGAATCGGCCAGGTCATCGAAAGCATCAGTTGGGACAGATTGCGCCCCTCGCGTTCTGCTCTGTCGTTGATCGTTACCATCCTCTTTTTGATAGGCATGTTCAACAGCATTTCTTCCCTGCTTGGGCCCACTCCCCCGTTCCAGGGCAAGGATCTCTCTCAGTTGCAAGCCACCACAGCTTTCCTGTTCCCAGCCATCTTGACTCTCGCCAGCGCAGCCGGACTGGTTTATTTGTTGAGGGACGAAAGCGCCGGCTTAACCAAAGTCGCGCTCACATTTCTCTTCATTATGGGATTGGTAGGGACAACCTATCTGGCGATTAGCATCCCTTCCGGGATTGAGGCACAGGCTTCAGAGATCGTGACAAGTGTTATCAGGCTGATCATCGTTCTCGCAATCACGATTGCCAGCCTGGTTGGCTTGTTCCTTCTGCGCGACCGCGAAGGAGGAGCTTTCCCTGGTCTGGTAACGTTGACCATCTTTGGCTTTTTGACCATCCTGACCATACGGGCCTCCTTCCGCGCCAGCTATATCAACTATGACAGCGCCAAGGAATATCTGGTATATGCACATGGCGCAACAGGCATCAAGCAGGTCATGGCGCAGGCAAAAGAAATCTCAGAACGTACCACTGGCGGTATGGGGCTGGCACTCTCCTACGACGCCAGTGCGCCTGATACAGGTGTCTCATGGCCGTTCGTATGGTATCTAAGGGATTACACCAACCAACGTTCCTTTGATCAGCCTACCAAGGCTCTGCGGGATTCTGTTTTTGTCATAGTGGATGCCAAAAACTTCGACAAGGTCGAACCGGCGCTCGGTCCCGGATATTATCGCTTCGATTACATCCGCATGTGGTGGCCCAACCAGGACTACTTCGGACTAAACAAAGATCGCATCGTTGAGGCCATACGCAACACACGAATCCGAGACGGGATTTGGGATATCTGGTTCAACCGTGATTACACCCAGTATGCAGCCGCAACCGGCCACACCGACCTGACGCCATCCACCTGGCAGCCCGCCGATCAGATGCGCCTGTATATCCGTAAAGACATCGCTGCCCAGATCTGGAATTATGGCGCAACGCCGGTAGAAACAGTCGACGTCGTTGATCCGACCGATGGCAAGAACATTATCCTGCCCGCCGACCTGATCATCGACGAAACACAATCCCCGTCGGTCAGTTTGAACGCACCGCGCTCACTGGCCTTCGCACCGGACGGAACATTCTATGTAGCCGACTCACGCAATCATCGTATCGTCCATCTGGATGCAAACGGAAACCTGCTCGGAACATGGGGCAGGGTATCCCCGGATTGCCCATACGTCAGCGGCCCGCCAGCAAATCCATCACTGGACACGTTCTGCGAACCCTGGGGGGTGGCGGTTGGCCCAGATGGTTCGGTTTACGTCAGCGATACGTGGAATTACCGCGTAATGAAATTCACACCTGATGGAAAGCTTATCACAAGCTGGAGCCAATATGGGAGTGCGGATCAGCTTGCCACGTTTTATGGCCCACGCGGGTTAGCGGTAGACGCTGACGGGAACGTTTATGTTGCCGATACCGGGAACAAGCGTATCGTCGTGTTCGATGCGGATGGGAATTATCTGACCGAATTTGGCACAGCCGGTCTCGACCCGGGTCAATTCGATGAACCCGTCGGCATAGCCATCGATAAAAATGGGACAGTTTATGTCACCGACACCTGGAACCAGCGCGTGCAAACCTTTACGCCATCGGATGATAAAACAGTCTTCTTCCCCGATCGACAATGGGAAGTGTTCGGTTGGTACGGGCAATCGCTTGACAACAAACCCTTCATCGCCGTCAATGACGAGGGGCACGTCTTTGTGACCGACCCGGAGCAATACCGTGTGATCGAGTTTACCAGTGATGGTGAGGTGGTGCGCACCTGGGGCGACTTTGGCGACTCGCCGACCACCTTCGGCCTGGCATCTGGCATCGCCGTAGATGCGGAAGGGCATATCTGGGTAACGGACAGTGTATACAATCGCATTATGCGTTTTACTCTGCCAAGTCAATAAGACAGTATCTACACAGTTCGAGAGTTGTACCGAACAGCCCGACAGTTGAACTGCCGGGCTGTTTTTTGCAAATGGTATAATCGCTCTGCTATATAAAGCTGTTTAGGTCTTCCGAGATAGTTATGCAATACTCTTAAATCCAAGGGAGAGTTCATGAAACTCCACGAATATCAATCAAAACAAATCTTTTCCAAGTATGGCGTTCCGATTCCAAAGGGACGCGTTGCGGCTACCGCGAGTGAGGCAAGACAGATTGCCGACGAGTTAGGTGGCCGCGTTGTTGTTAAATCGCAGGTGTTGGTCGGCGGACGTGGTAAGGCGGGTGGGATAAAAGTTGCCAATAACTCAGCCGAAGCCGAACAACTTGCCACCCAGATCCTGGCGATGGAAATCAAAGGTTTACCCGTACGCAAGGTGCTTATCGACGAAGCCGCTGCCATTGAGCAGGAAATTTATCTCGGTATCACCAATGACCGCGCAGCCAGAAAGCCCGTGATGATGGCGTCTGCGGCTGGCGGCGTTGATATCGAAGAAGTCGCGGCAACTACACCTGAGAAAATCATCAAGGCCCATATCGACCCGCTGCTCGGCCTGCGTGACTATCAATCACGTGACATCGCTGCGTTCATCGACCTGCCGCGCGATTACTGGCGTGATTTTGGTAAGATCGCCAACGGTCTCTGGCAAGCTTACAAAGCATCCGACGCGACCCTGGCGGAGATCAACCCACTGGTCATCACCAAGGATAAACGCGTCGTGGCGTTGGATGGTAAGATGCTGATCGACGACAACGCGCTCTTCCGTCATCCCGACCTGGCCGAGATGCGTGACACCGACGAGGAGGCCCCCTCCGAAACCGAAGCTCGCAAATATGGGCTCTCATTCATCAAGCTAGATGGCAACATCGGCTGCATGGTCAACGGTGCAGGGCTGGCAATGACCAGTATGGATGTCATCAAGCTGTTCGGCGGCGAACCGGCCAACTTCCTCGACATCGGTGGCGGCGCGGGCGCGGACAAAGTAGCTGCGGCCATGCGCATCATCCTGTCTGATCCGAACGTCAAGGCGGTGTTGTATAACATCTTTGGCGGCATTACCCGCTGTGACGAAGTTGCGCGCGGCATTCTGGCTGCCATGGAAGAAGTCAAGCCACACGTGCCGATGGTCGTCCGGCTGGTAGGCACGAATGCCGAAGAAGGCCGCGCCCTGTTGGCTGATGCTAACATGATCACTGCTGAGACGCTGGCCGACGCCGCCAAAAAAGCCGTCGCTGCTGCTAAGGGAGCCTAACCATGAGTGTACTGATCAATAAAAAAACCCGCCTGCTGGTGCAGGGCATCACAGGCAACGAAGGGCTCTTCCACACCACCCAGATGGTTGCGTATGGGACTAACGTGGTTGCAGGTGTGACGCCCGGCAAAGGCGGCGAATGGGTGTTGGATGGCAAGGTGCCGGTATTTGATTCGGTCAAGATGGCAGCCGAAGCAACGGGAGCAAACGCCTCGGTCATATTTGTACCGGCGCGTTTCGCCGCTGACGCCATGTTCGAGGCCGCAGACGCGGGTATCCCGCTCATCGTCTGTATCACCGAAGGCGTTCCCGTCCAGGATATGATGCGCGTGCGCAATTATCTCGACCAGAAGAAGGTCCGTCTGGTGGGACCGAACTGCCCCGGTTTGCTGACTCCTGGCGAGTCGAAAGTGGGCATCATCCCCGGCGACATCGCTATTCCCGGCAACGTGGGTGTAGTTTCGCGCTCCGGCACGCTGACCTACGAAGTGCTGTATGCAATGAAGAACCTGGGCATGGGCGCCTCGACCTGCGTGGGCATTGGCGGCGACCCGGTCAATGGCACCAGTTTCATCGACGTGCTGGAGATGTTCGAACATGACCCCCGGACCGAGAAGGTCATCATGATCGGCGAGATCGGCGGCACGGACGAAGAGAAGGCCGCGGAGTATATCTCATCCAAGATGACCAAACCGGTGGCCAGCTTCATCGCCGGGCAGACCGCGCCTCCCGGAAAACGCATGGGACACGCGGGCGCGATCATCGAAGGCGGCGCGGGCACGGCTGCTGATAAGGTCAAGGCTCTCGAAGCCGCGGGCGTGCGCGTGGCCAAGCACCCGGAAGAAATCCCAACGCTGTTACAGTAAACTTTTCCTACAACAACAAAGAGCCACCCGTTTAACGGGTGGCTCTTTATTGTTTAGAGTGCGTTTTTATGCAGAAGACGCATCACGACTCGAGTTGTTCTTTTTCGTGCGATGCCTGGAGAAATCCACCTCCGTAGCGACTTTCCCCGATAGAACCATTTCATAAAGGGCTTCATTACGCTCCAGGATCGCATCCAAACCATGTGGTTGGGCCCCTTCCACACTGGCTGCTCCCATATCAGCCCAAAGCTCAGGCTGGTCTGCCAGCTTTTCCATACAACGCTCCGCATCCGCATCGTCGCCCGGCTGGAACAAGTATCCATTCACACCGTCTGTAACCAATTCAGGCAAGGCAACTGCATTTGCGGCCAACATGGGACGTCCACAGGCCATCGCCTCCAGGGAGGCAAGGCTCAATAGTTCTGCTTCACTGGGCATCACGAAGATGTCACAGCTATTGATCAGGCCAGGTAAATCTTCGCTGGGGACAAAACCGGTAAAATGTACTTGCTGGCCAAGATCCAGCTCCTGAGCCATCTTTTTCAACTTGCCCAGAGCTGCGCCGTGACCCGCAACGCAGAACTGGATGTCATCACGTTTGAGACGCTGCAAGGCACGCAGAATCACGTCGAGGCGCTTTTCCTCATCAACCCGGCCAACGTAGAGAAAAATTGACCCGGTCCGGATCAAGCCCATAGCGCACTACGGCAATTCTTTCGGTCCACACCCGAATCGGGGTAAAAACGCTCCAGATTGATTCCCCCAGAAATGGGAAAAACCGGCACGCGCAGTCCCTGTGAGCGTAGTAAATCGGCAGCAGTCTTCGATGGAGCCGTTACAGCGTCCAACCGGTTAAAGACTTCCAACATCCAGTGCCACAGGATCCAATCATAAAGCAGGTTGGAGTTGGGCATAGCCGGGGAGATAAGGGGCCAGGTTCCCAGGCATGAAATGATCCGTCCCGATCACTTTGATGCCTCGCCTGCGTGCAGTCAGAACCACGTAGCGCGTGAGAGGGTAATGGTCTTGAATGTGGGCAATATCTGGCTGGAATTCATCGAAAATCTTTCGAATGGATTTATTAGGGAATGGACTAAAGTATGCGTCGGGATGCCAGAGCTTCATGTTGATAGAACTTATCCCCCGAATGTGGACGCCGTTTCGCTGATCTGAATACGCAACCTTCCTATCAGACTGCATCACCATCATGACATCGTGTCCCAGCCGAGCCAGGCCTTCCGCCAGGTTCACCGTAGCGCGAGCCTGCCCGTTTGGGGCTGGATAATATGTCACGCCTGCTATAAGAATCCGCATCCGACACCACCTTTTTTAGATCGTTGCTCAGGGTTGGCCGGAATTGTTGCCATCATCGACACCTCCCTTAAGCACGTGCCGTCCTAGCCAGAATAGAAAAACCAGGAATATTGCTGACCCGAAAAGGACAAAGTATTCCACGCCTTGCTCCACGCGTTTGAGGGCTTCCGTTGTGTAATATCCAATTAACACCAGCGAGCCGGTCCAGAGCGTCTCCGCGCCCAGAAGCGCCGGGAACCAACGTCGCCAGGGAGCTTTGACTAATCCAGCCGCAATCAAAGAAGGGATGACAAAACTCATAGAGAGTTTTGCAAAGAAAAGGATTTTTAAAGTATGTTTTCGCATCCCGTGCTGCAAACGATCCAGATATTCTCGTTTAACGCCCAGACGCCGCCCGCTGTGGAAAAGCCATTCGATTTTGCCCGCATACCCTAACAAGTACCAAAGCGAATCGGCAACCAGGTTTCCGAAGTGCTGCAAAAACGAAAACCAACGCCGGTCGCATCAGCCCCGCGGAGGCAGCCACCGCTCCCAGCAACGTAGCAATGGGGCCCTCAACTGCAACCAGAAAGGCTAACAAAATATAATTCCAGTAACCCAAATAAGTCATGGGACCGTTTTTCAGGAAAAGCACAAAATTTTGTATGATGGTTGGGATATTTGTCACAGACGGATTATAACAAACAAAATTCCGCTGGCAACACAAGCGACATCAAGTACAACATAAAGTTAATGTACTTACGCAGTTCGCGTAACTCCTAAGTTAACACACAAAAGCGCCTCGGCATTGCGAGGCGCCTCTGCGGTTATAATCAAAAAAACTTAGTGTGAGTCGATATACTTGACTGCACCGCCAACAGTCGTGATGGACTGGGCGTCTTCGTCCGAGATCTCCGCGCCGAACTTGTCTTCGAAAGCCATGATCAACTCGACCAGGTCGAGCGAATCGGCTTCCAGGTCATCGCGGAAACTGGCTTCCATCGTCACCTTGCTCTCGTCCACACCGAGCAGATCCACGATAATTGCCTTAACATCAGCATACGTATCAGACATAATGATCCTCCAAAATTGATTTCATTTCTTGGCTGGCCTATTGTAACCCTTAGTACACGCATGTCAAGCCAGCCTCATCCTCTTTCGAGAATTTTCCCTATACGGGACTCATCCTATCGAGACTCACAGACAGGAACACTACCCCATGACAAAAGTTGCGCCAATCGACCAGCGAAAAGCAGACCATATCAAGATCAACCTGGAACAGGATGTCCGCTCCGCATTGACTACCGGGCTGGAGAATTATCACTTCGTCCACGAAGCTCTCCCCGAACTGGACCTGGAACGCATCGACCCCAGCCTGAGCCTGTTCGGTAAACGATTGGCCGCTCCCATCCTGATCAGTTCCATGACCGGCGGGACCGAGGAAGCCGGCGAGATCAACCAACGACTGGCCGAGGCCGCGCAGGAAGTCGGCGTGGCGATGGGAGTCGGCAGCCAGCGCGCCGCGCTCGAACACCCCGAACAAATCCCGACTTTTGCCATCACGCGCAAAGTCGCGCCCGATATTCTGCTGTTCGCCAACCTGGGCGCGGTGCAGCTCAACTACGGCTACGGCGTGGACGAATGCCGCCGCGCCGTGGACATGATCCAGGCCGATGCGCTCATCCTGCACCTGAATCCCCTGCAGGAAGCCGTCCAGGATGCGGGCGACACAAACTTCGCGGGCTTGGCCAAGAAGATCGAAGAAATCTGCAAAAAGTTAGAAGTGCCGGTGATTGCCAAAGAAGTCGGCTGGGGCATCTCCGAAAGAACCGCCAAGCTACTGGCCGATTGCGGCGTCTCCGCCATCGACGTGGCCGGCGCAGGCGGGACAAGCTGGTCGCAGGTCGAGATGCACCGCGCCCCGGACGAGTTCACCCGCAAACTGGCCGCCACCTTTGTCGGCTGGGGCATCCCCACCGCCGAGTTGATTTTGAATGTCAAACGCGTTCTGCCCGAGATGACAGTCTTCGCCAGCGGCGGCCTGAAAGACGGGCTCGACATCGCCAAGTGCGTGGCGCTGGGCGCAACACTGGGCGGCATGGCCGGGAAATTTCCTAAAGGCTGCGGCGGTTTCGACCGAGAAGGCAGTGGAAATGATAAGGTTGACAAAGAGACAGATTGAAGTCACAATGTTTGCAGCAGGAATTGAAAGTATGGATCAAATTTAAGAATGAAAACAATTTTAGTAAAGGATAAACAAATGGAGAGGAGACAAATCAGGTATATCTTGTCAGGTGAACTTTATTGGACAATAGTGCCTGGAACAGGTGCAACAGAATTGAAATTGGGAGGAATTGGACTTGTATTCCGGCAGACTACATTGGTTTACTAGAGGATTAACCACAAACAGTCGCAGATGGCAATAATCACAATGTTTATTTCGATCCTAAGAGAGTGACATGAACGATAAAACAGATTATCAATACGGACTCTTTTTATTTCACTACAGCCACAGAAACAAAAATGGGTACGACGGGATACTACTGCCCCGTCTTGGAGGAATAGCTGGGGTAAAGTATTTATTGACTTTCGAGATATTCAATCATTTTGGGCACCGCTTGTAAGAGAGATTGGAACGTGGAATAATGATAAGTCGAAAGACAATTTTAGTCTTATCACCAGACTACATTAGAAGCTACTGGACAGAATTTAAAGTATTCTTATGTTGCAGACCCTATCTAGCCACTTACCAAGATTTACAATCTACTTGCCGGTTTTGATACAAGAATACCAATTACCTATTGCATTAGAGTACATGAATTATCTATAACATTGGCAAGTACTACAGATGAAGAATTAGAATGGTTACATCTTATTAAAGCAATTACTACATCTAAAAATATACGCAAAGCTTATCATCGAGACAGAAATCGAATCAAAGAAGGATATTGGTTGGGATGTAGTTCAAGCTACAGTTCAAAATGAAGCAAAAGTATTAGTTGTAGGAGAGGGCAGTGTAGGGAAGACATCACTTGTTCAACGTTTAATTTGGAATAAATTCGATACAAGTGAGAGCACAACCGAGGGTATAGCAGTAAATAAATGGAACATTGATGGAAAATGGGTAATAGCAAATTCTGTTTAACAGCAAATAACCACAACTAAAAATTAAATTAAACATTTGGGATTTTGGCGGGCAGGAAATCATGCACGCCACCCACCAGTTCTTTCTGACCAAACGCAGTCTATATCTGCTGGTGCTGGATGCCCGCCTGGGACAAGACGAAAACCGGGTCGAGTACTGGCTCGAATGATCCAATCTTTTGGCGGGGATTCGCCCGTCTATCGTGGTCGGCAACAAAATCGACCAGCACCACTTGATATCGACCAACGCGGCTTGCAAGCTAAATATCCCAACATCAAGGCCTTTTGGAAACCTCTCTGCTGGATGGACGTGGCATCGATGAACTACGAAAGAGCTATCTAGCTCACGAGATTTCCAACCTGCCGCATGTGCGCGACCAACTTCCTGAAAGCTGGTTCCAGGTCAAGGAAAAGCTCGAAAATACTCGGATAAAGATTTCATCCCCTATTCCGAATACGAAGCCCTGTGCGACGAGGGCGGCATTACTAACGAAGAAACAGCCAATCCACTCTGATCGGCTTTCTGCACGACCTGGGTTCGGTGCTCAACTTCCGCGATGATCCGCGCCTGCAAGAGACCAACATCCTCAACCCCGAATGGGTCACCAACGGCGTTTATCGCATCCTGAACTCCAACGAACTCTTCCAGAATAAGGGCGTGCTCGAAACCAAACAGCTTGGCAAGATGCTCGACCGCCAAAGCCTACCCGCGCGTCGCGTCACATGTTCATCGTGGACATGATGCGCAAGTTCGAACTGTGCTATCCCTTCGAAGGCGACGATGGCAAATACCTGGTCCCCGACCTGCTGCCGCGCGAAGAACCCTTCACCGGCGAGTGGGCGGATGCGCTGGCCTTCGAGTTCCACTACAGCGTCCTGCCCGGCAGCATCATCTCGCGCTTCATCGTCCGCATGCACCCCTTCATCCACCAGCACACCGTCTGGCGCGCGGGCGTGGTGCTCAAGAGCGGGGATAATCTGGCGCTGGTCAAAGCCGACTACGAGGACAAGAAAATCTTCATCCGCGTGACGGGCGAACGCGAAACCCGCCGGGATGCCCTTTCAATGGTGCGCGGCACGCTGGACGCCATCCACAAGACCATCACCGGCCTGGACGCCGCTCCCAAAGTCCCGCATCCCGACTACCCCGAGCTTGTCCTCGATTACGATGAGTTGATCGAGTTCGAAAAGCAGGGCATCGACTCCTTCCCACGCAAAGTCGGTCCGCAGGTGGTGACGGTGGATGTCAAGCAATTGCTGGATGGCGTGGAAGGTAAGTCCGTTCCGCAAGTATTCATCAGCTATGCCCACAAAGACAAATCCTTTGTCAACAAACTTGCCAAAAGCCTGAAAGCTGTGGGTTGGGCGTCTGGAAAGATGACCGCAGCCTGGAAGGTGGTGCTGCTTGGCTGCAAGAAATCGCAGCAAGGGATTTCCCAATGCAAAGTTGTTCTGAATGTCCTCTCAACTGCATCTATCGAATCCGATTTTGTTGAAAAAGAACTGCTTATGCAATTACAACGCCAAGAAGAAAATCATTCCCAGTTCGTATCAAGGATGTCCAACCACCGCTCATGCTTGTCAATCTGCAATATGTCGATTTCTACCGCAAGAATTACGAGAGAACCTTCGAGGATTTGTTGGATTTGATTCGGGATAATCTGTAGGGACGACCCTTTGTCCTAATTAATTGAAATTATGATTTAATGAGCAAGTTGGTTGATAAGTTTCGTAAAATGAAAATCAAAACGGGTCGCCCCTACGCCCAATAATTATGCCATCCAAATTCGATCCCAAAAAACACCACAGGCGTTCTATCCGCGTGCCGGGATATGATTACTCTCAACCCGGTGCGTACTTCGTTACGATTGTGACGCATCAACGTCAATGTTTGTTTGGGGATGTTATAGATGGGGAAATGCGATTGAATGAAATAGGAAAAATTGTTGAACACGCGTGGAATGATTTGCCAAACCATTACCCCAACATTGAGTTGGGTACATTTTGCATTATGCCCAACCATGCACATGGGAATTGAATCGTTATAAAAGAAAATGATATATACATTGTAGGGGCAGGTCTGAACCTGCCCCTACAACACCAAAACCTGCCCACATCACCTCAAAACGTCATGGCCTTCCTGAAGATTGTCCGTGCACTCATTCATTTTCCGCACGGAGGTAAATGAACGTTTGAATTCGACCAGGAATTCCAATTTGGCAACGCAATTATTACGAACATATCATTCGTAACGAAACCGAATGGAATAACATCCACCTCTACATCGAATCCAATCCCATCAACTGGGAAACCGACGACGAGAATCCCGCCCACCATGCGCACTGACATCAAATACCTGGGCCTCGGACTCTTCATCGGCCTAAGCGCAACCTCCATGCTGTTGGCAGGGATGCTCGTCCCGCCGACCCTGGCTGCATCTTTGCCAACGGATACGTCCACACCCACGCTTATTTCCTCCACTCCATCACCGCAACCCACTCCTACAATATCCCCACCAACCAATACCTACACTCCCACACCCACACTGATCCAGCCCACCGGAACAGCGACAACCACCAGCACCCCGACCCTTACGCCAACAGTCCCATCCCCCACCCCAACCCTTTCCCACACCTTGATGGACTTGCTGCAAGATCGGCTACCTTTCACAAACCGGCCCGTTGAACGTAAAGCAACTGATCAAGATTTATGAAACTTCGCTCGAATACATCCGCACGAACACAGAAGAAAGCCGTCTGCTAGGCGAGCAGATCAACGGTCCCGGGTATGGCGCGCCCAGCGACATCTGCGGTCCGCTTTCGATTGCCATCCTGCAAGATGCGGGACTGATCAGTTCCAATCTCGATCCGCATGCCTTCTGGCTGCTCAACCCCGATGTCTTGGACGACCGCAGGCTACTGGCAAAAACCTTTCCTCCCGACCAGTTCGAAAACAGGCGTTATAAGATCAAGCTCAACAAAGTAGACTGGAACGAAACCCCGCTCTATCCCGGCGACTTCATCTATATCTACGCCGGAACAGGCGGCAACTTCGAACACATGCTGGTCGTCAACCGTGTGGACGCCGACGGGCGCGCCTATGCCGTCACCAATCACAAAACTCCAATTGGCTTCATCATTTCGGAAGTCCTGCTGTATGACCCAGACGATTCCAACGTGGGCATGTTTCCGGTCTGGACCATGCGCCCCAACGCTGAAAGCGGCTCGACCGGTTTTGACGGATATGAAATCTGGCGTCTGCGCTCTCCTTAGCAATAGAGAAACCTGATAAAATCGCCCCCATGAATTCTCCTATCAAAGCTATTGTCTTCGACTTCGGCGGAGTCCTGCTCGACTGGAATCCCCGCAATCTGTATCAACGCTTCTTCCCCGACCAGCCACAAGCCATGGAAAATTTCCTGACAGAGATCCATTTCCATGAGTGGAACGCGCAGCAAGATAAGGGTCGTCCCTTTGCGGAAGGCATTGCGGAACTTTCCGCACAATTCCCCCAATACGCGCATCTCATCCAGGCTTATTATGATGATTGGGAAGACTCCATCATCGGATCAATTCCCGGCACAGTGGACATCCTGCAGCAACTCAAGCAAGATGGGCGTCCGCTCTACGGATTGAGCAACTGGTCCGCTGAGACTTTTCCCGCGCGCGCGGCATAACTATCCCTTCTTTGACTGGTTTGACGACATTCTCCTATCGGGGGACGTCAAACTGAACAAACCGGATCCGGCTATCTTCAACCTGCTCCTGAGCAAGACAGGCCATTCGGCCCCTGAGTGTGTCCTGATCGATGACTCCCAAGCCAACATCGATACCGCCAAAGAGCTGGGCTTTGTCACAGTCCGCTTCACGTCACCGGAAGATTTGCAAACAGAACTGCAAAGGCTGGACTTGTTATAACCACCTACAATAGTGACAAGGAGAGACAACCATGAGCCTGAAAAAATATATGGAAAGCATGCTTCCAGCAATCGAGAGCGAACTCCAGCGCCAGATCGCCCGGCTGGATGAGCCACGCACCCGCCCCTTCTACGATATGCTCACCTACCACATGGGTTGGACTGGCGAAGGTGCAGGTCCAGAAGCAACCGGGAAACGCATTCGTCCTTTGATGGTATTGCTTACGATAGCAGCGTGCGAGATGGAGTGGTTATACGCATTACCGGCTGCGGCTGCAGTGGAATTGGTGCACAATTTTTCGCTCGTTCACGATGACATTCAGGATAACTCCGACAAACGTCGTGGACGCACCACAATGTGGAAAATCTGGGGTATGCCCATGGCAATCAACGCGGGCGATGCGCTGTTCGTGCTGTCCAATCAAGCTATCATGGATTTGAGCACAAACTATCCCGCCGAAACAGTGGTCAAAGCTGCAACTGTTTTACACAACACCTGCCTCGACCTGACGCGCGGTCAATTTCTGGATATGTCTTATGAAAAGCGCAACGATTTAGGAGTGGAAGATTACTGGCCGATGATTGCGGGTAAAACGGCCGCCCTGCTTTCAGCCTGCTGCCACATCGGTTCTATTCTTGGCGGCGTGGACGAGAGCAAACAAGACGCTTACCGCTCTTTCGGGCACGCTGTGGGGCTGGCCTTCCAGGTACAGGATGACATTCTGGGCATCTGGGGAGACGAGGCCATCACGGGCAAATCCGCAGCCAGCGATCTGCTGGAGGGCAAAAAGTCCCTGCCCGTTTTGCATGGCCTGAGCCATGGCGGGAAGTTCGCCGAACGCTGGACCAAAGGGCCGATTCAATCAGATGAGGTTGAGGAAATGGCACAATTGCTTGCTAACGAGGGATCTTATGAATACACGCATGGCATGTCGCGTCAAATGACCACCCTGGCCTTAAACAGCCTGAGGGAAGCTGATCCGCAAGGGGAAGCCGGGGAGGCACTGATGGAGCTGGCCAACAAGTTGATGAAACGGGAGCAGTGAGCGGCCGAGTCCGATGCGAAAATCGCCAAAACGGGTAATTCCTTTTATCGAGTGAAACCCATTTCATCGAGATCAGACCAGGTTATTAACAACCACGATATTGACGTTTGACGTTTTTCGAAAACAAGGCTAAAATTCCAAAACAACGCTTATCCAGCGGGTGTCGCCAAGTGGTAAGGCAGTAGCTTCCCAAGCTACCATTCGACGGTTCGAATCCGTTCACCCGCTCTCATTCATACCCCGCATGGGGTACACGGTTTCTTGCGAAACCGTGTTTTTGCTTTAATTACCCTTTTGCAAGTTTTTTTGTAAGGGTGCTGTTATGGAAGCAAAAATGCCCTGCAAGTAAAATCAAAGTCGGAGATACTACTTATGCCAAACAATGCCACTATTCTTTATGTCGAAGACAATGCCGACAATCGAACGCTCGTGAGAAGGATATTGACGGCTGAAGGATACACCCTCCTTGAAGCTGTCAATGCCACACAAGCCCTTGAGATTCTGAAAAACAATAAACCTGACCTGATCTTGATGGATATCAACATGCCGGACATGGATGGGTATTCTCTGACAGCAAAAATCAAGGAAACTCCGGAGCTTGAGCCTATTCCCATTATTGCTCTGACCGCCAACGTGATGCGTGGTGATCGTGAGCGCTCATTGGAAGCCGGATGCGATGGCTATATTCAAAAACCAATCGATATCGACTTGCTCTCGGAACAAATAGAGCGTTTTTTGAGGAGTTGAGATGGCAAATGCAGAGTCAAACATGACAGATATACAGCCCAAGAAAGTCGCAATCCCAAAAGACACTACGGTTTTGGTTGTAGAAGATAATGTATCCAATTTCGTGCTGATTGCGCGCATGTTGGGGTATCTGGGAATCCACTGTGAATGGAAAACATCGGGATACGAGGTGGTTGAGTACGCAGATACTTTACCCCGCCTGGACCTCATCCTAATGGATATTCGTCTCCCCTACGAAGATGGCTATGGTGCTTTGAAGAAAATCAGGGCATCTGACCATTTGAAATCCATTCCCATCGTAGCTGTGACAGCGGAAGCCAGCGACGAACAAATTACAAAAGCGCGCGGCGCCGGGTTTGACGGGTTCCTTGGAAAGCCACTTGACCCTGACCGTTTCCCAGAACAAATTCGTCGTATCCTGAACGGCGACCCTGTGTGGGAATTAAGCTAATCTATTATGTCGACTGATATCTTCACATCCACCCTAACAACCTTAACAAAAGCATTAGAGGGGAAACCGTTTCCAACTGCAATTTTTTTAGTTGAAAATGAGACACTTACACTCTTGACTGTATCCGACCATAGTAACAACCTAAATCAAGATGATTTGCCAAAGCAAATCGCTGTTAAACCGGATCAACTTGAGAAGAAACTAAAAGGTGGCGGGAAGATATTCAGTGTATCAAAAGACATAACAATAGTTCCGGGTTTAATTGATCTAGCATCACGCTTGGGCTTTGAAAATGTGGCTTTCCTAAAAGTATCCAGTGATGCCGACATTCATGGGCTTGTCATGGTTGGGAGCTATAAAGAACAATCGCTCACCGAGGATTCGCTTCAACCCTATTTAGAGACCATCCAACTCGCGGGCACAATATTTGAACAGGCGAAAACAATCAAACAATTCGAAAACAATGCAATTGGTAGTGAAACAATAACCGACATCAGCCAAATCATTGCGACTTCCGGGAACCTGGCAAACGCATTTAGCGCACTTCACGAGCGAGCAAAGCACTCTATTGGCGATTACAGTTTTACCGTCGCTTTATATGATGAGAATACTCAATCCATCCGCATTCCTTATTTGTATGAGAATGGCAAGCTAAACTCTGTAGAAGCCTTTCCCATCGGAGAAGGCCTGACATCGGTTTTGATTCGCACAAAACGCCCCTTGATGCTTGTAAAAAATGTTGAGGAACAAGCAGAAGCGCTGGGTGCAAAAACCTTTGGCAAGCCTGCAAAATCATGGTTAGGTGTTCCATTGTTAGTCAATGAAAAGGCAATCGGCAGCATCATCCTCCAAGACCTTGATCACGAAAATGCATTCAATAATTTTGACTTACAGGCTTTGACCGCGATAGCACAACAAGGAGCAGGCTTCGTATATGCTGCGGGCATACTTGACGATACACGCCGTCAACTTTTGCAGGTCCAAACCGCCTCCGAAATTGCGCGTGAAATCAGTTCAGCCCTTAATTTAGACGAGTTGTTACTCAAAGCTGTCAACTTGATCCACGACCGATTTAGTTTCTACCACGCATCCATTTTTTTGATTGACCCCGGTGAAAACGTTGCGGTTATTCGCGAAGCCACAGGCGAAGCTGGCGCACAAATGAAGCGCGTTGGTCACAAACTTCCTGTTGGCTCAAAATCAATTGTCGGATACGTATCTGGACAGGGAGAACCATTGGTTGTCAACGATATCACAAAAGACGCCACACATTTGCCTAACCCCATGCTCCCCGATACACGTGCTGAGGCAGCTATACCGCTGAAAGTTGGCGACCGGATACTCGGCGTACTTGACGTACAAAGCACATCTCCGTACTCATTTCTTCCCAGTGATATCAATACCTTTCAAACGTTAGCCGATCAATTGGCGATTGCAGTCAATAACACAGAACTATTTGCCGAAATCCAGGAGCACTTATCTCAACACCGTTTGTTACACCATATCACTACATCCGCCGCATCTGGAACGACTTTAGAGGAAGCCCTCACCAGTACAGTAAAAGGGTTGCAGGTGACTTTAGGCGGCGATCGTGTTGCCATTCTCCTGTCAGATGAAGAACGCAAAAATTTGGTAGTCAAAGCCTGGGTTGGCTATTCAGAAAACACCACTGACCTGATCATTCCTGTTGGCTCTGGAATCACGGGGTGGGTTGCAGCGCATCGAAAGCCCTTGCGCGTCAATGATATTTCCCAAGATACACGCTACATTCAGATCAGTTCAAACACACGGTCGGAACTGGCTATCCCCTTGATATTTCGAAACGATGTTCTGGGAGTACTCAATGTTGAAAGCGAACAGGTCAGTGCCTACAACGAAAATGACGAGGAAATGCTTGGCACGTTGGCTGGAAGCCTAGCAGCCATCATCGCCAACGCACGCCTAGTCGATCAAATCCGCAAACAGGCAGAACGTGAGCGCTTACTCAATGAAATAAGCAGCAAAATTCGTCGATCAACTGATATGCAAACGATTTTATCCACCACAATTCAAGAACTTCATCGGGTGACAGGCGCTCGAAAAACACAAATCACAATTGGCGCTACAGTGGAAGAGCCCGATATAGCTAAAACTGAGCCCCAAGATAACAGGGAAGAATAAAGTATGGAAAGTTCTATACAACCTCAAAGTTTTCTAGAGCGCCTTCTCGCAAAGACGGGTAGACGGTACATTGTGATTGCGGCAGCATCGGCGCAGGCTATAGCATCTATTGCACTGTTACTGGGGTTCATATCTGAACAGTTAAATGCTGGTTACGCCCCCGAAGTTGTAATATTGCTCAGAAAATTTGAGATTGTAGCAATTCCAGCCGTAATTATCCTTCCTATTGCCATTGTTTTCATCCTCTCACGGAGCATACGCGCTCGCCTCAATACATGGAAAGAAAGTCCAGAACTTTTCAAAAATGAAGATAACGAAGATGCCTGGAGAGCTTCTCACAACATTATCTGGAAATATGCCCTTGCTACAGGAATTGTCTCTTTCGGGTTTGTTCTTATACCTAAGACAATCCTATTAACATCATCAGGATTTGTAACTCAAGATCAAGTTATTTATGGACTCATAGCTGGGTTGGTTTCGAATTTAGCCTTTATTCCATTGTCTACCATAATCCTGGATGGACTACTCGTGCCTGTTCGACGCGTGCTCATCCCAAAAGATTTCTCGCAACAATTATCTGGCCTGACCAAAATCAAAATACTAAACAAGACGTTAGCAATAGTATTCTTCTCACTTGCTATCACCGCCTTGCTGATTGCCCCAATTGGCTATCACCAAACCACAATAGTGCTATACCATGAAGTTGGCTCGCAAAAAGTGTTAAGTGATCTTCAAATTCAATCAAGCTTAGTAAGCGCACTCGCTATCTTATTTGCTTCCGGCTTGGCCTTTTTATTTGCAAGGTCGATCTCCAATCCATTGGCACAACTCATGGATTCTTTTATTAAAAGTAGAAAACGGGGATCTAAGTACGCGTGCGCCTGTAATTTCATCTGATGAAATCAGTCAATTAGCAATTTATTTCAACCGTATGGTTGCCCGGTTACAAGAACTACAAGGTGATTTGGAAAAGAAAGTTGACGAGCGCACTTCCCAGCTCAAAGCCATTATTGATGTAGGTCGGGTTGCAACAGCCACCCTTGACCCAGATGAACTCCTCAACCGTGTTGTAAATCTGATTACAAAGGAGTCTGGATACTACTATTCGGCCATCTATCTGGTAGATCAAACTGGCCAGTGGTGCGAATTGAAAGAAGCAACAGGCGAAGCGGGCAGGGCCCTCAAAGACAGCAAGCACCGCATAGAAATAACCAACGGCAATCTAATCGGTAAGGCAATTAAAACCAGGCGGGCTCAAATTTCACTAGATGTCAGCGAAAGCGCCATCCAGCTCAAAAATCCCCTTTTGCCTTACACACGTTCAGAGCTTTCGCTACCTTTATTTGTTGGCGACCAAATATTAGGAGCCCTTGATGTACATTCATCGCAAGAGACAGCCTTTAACGAACAGGATATTGAAACATTGCAAAACATGGCAAACCAGGTGGCGATATCTCTTGACAATGCTCGCCTATTCCAGGAAACCCGCCAAAGACTGAATGAAATGCGCAACATCCAGAAACAATATTTACACGAGGCGTGGATTGACAGCAACCTTCCCCAAGGCGGAATATCGCTTGCTATGGGAGAAGATTCTGAGGACGGTGAGAAAAACCTAGTCGAGGTACCAATCACTCTCCGCGACCAAATTATTGGAGAGCTAAGACTGGAAGCAGGAGAAACTCTATCCGCAGAAGACAAAAATTGGATCTACGCAATTGCCGCTCAAACTGCACTGGCACTTGAAAACGCACGCTTGTTAGAGGAAAGTCAAAGTACTGCCGTGCAAGAAAAGTTCGTTACCGAAATCACCAACAGAATTTGGGCGTCAACGAGCACAGATGGTGTATTGCAAACTACTATCCGCGAGCTTGGTCAAATTTTAGATGCTACGGAAGCAACTATCGAAATCAATGTTGAGGAAGAATAGAGGCATCTGATGAGCATTTCCACAGTATCTCAGAAACAGAGCAATAGCCTGGGGCAAGATGCCTGGCGCGAACGCTTCCTGCAAAGAATTCTCATTATTTCTGCAATTATTGGGTTGTTTGCCTTAATTTCAGCGGTGATCAGTACGCCTGACCTGGTTTTACAAAGCGTATATATCGGTGTTTATGTACTGCTTGTAGCTTCGGTTCTGATACGATTTCCCTACATTGTAAAGGCCAGTTTATTCGTTTCACTTACTCTAATATTGGGAATCGGTAGCCTAACGGAAACTGGCATTCGCGGGGATTCGTTGTTTTTCTTCCTGGCTTTTGTTACTTTTTCAACTCTTCTAATTGGTCCGCGAATGGGTGTCGCTTCCATAGTCATCACTGAAATCGTCATTATTGGCATGGGATATCTCATTCTAAATAACATCTTTACGCTCTCGGATAAGTTCGCGTTTGAGGGCGACTTGGCAGACTGGATCAGTGCAGCCGCCTCACAACTTCTGATTACCCTGGTAATCATGAACGCCATTCGTATGCTAAATGAAGGCTTTCGCCAGTCGCAACAACGTGCCGACGCACTCTCAGCATCGCTACGCGAGGCCCAAATAGAATTGGAAAATCGCGTTGCAGAGCGAACTCAGGAATTGTCCGACAAAACAAATCAAATAAACGCCGCTTCAGTTATTGCTCATCAAGTAGCATTCATTCAGGATTTGGACAGGTTACTGAGACTAGCTGCCAATCTCATTTCTGAACAATTTGGGTGTTATCACGTTGGTATTTACCTCATAAACCAACGTGGGGACTATGCCAATTTGCAAGCAACCTCCTCTGAAGGCGGAAAACAGTTGCTCGAACGCGGATACAGGCTAAGGGTCGGCACAGAAGGCCTCATAGGATACGTTGCCGCCGAAAAAAAACCGCGTATATCCCTGGATGTTGGTGAGGACGCCATCTTCCTTGAAGTTCCAGAATTACCCGAAACTCGATCAGAGCTAGCACTTCCACTTATTGTGCGTAACAAAGTAGTTGGAGTGCTTGACCTACAATCAACCGAAGTGGATGCGTTTAGGTATGATGAAATTGACACTTTTCAAACAATGGCAGACCAGATAGCCGTAGCCATCGAAAATGCGCGTCTCTTAACCGAAAGCCAGCTCGTGATCTCGCAACTCGAAATTATTTCAAATGAAAACACTCGCCAGAACTGGCGAACGGAATTGACTGCTCGTCAACCAGTATTTCACTACTCGGCCACTGGAGTACGCCCTATTGAAAAGTCTACCCCTAAAAAAGAGGGAAATGTCCTTGATATACCCATTGCGCTCCGTGGTCAGAAAATTGGGACGATATCGTTACAACGCAAAGCTGAATTTCATAAATGGACCACCCAGGAGAAAACTGTAGCATCCAAAGTCGCAGCTCAAGCTGCATTAGCACTGGAAAACATCCGGCTAGTTGAACGCACAAGGCAGCGCGCAAACCGGGAACAGGCAATTGCAAACGTTACAGCCCGAGTACGTGAAACATTAGATCTAGATACAGTTCTTCGGACCACTGCGCGAGAAGTTCAGAAAGCGCTTAACTTGCAAGAGGCCGAAGTACGTCTGCTTCCTCAAGACAAACCAGATGATAGGAAGAAACCTGAACAATCAGGCTCCTCATAAACATCAGGAAACCAAACTATGACCGACACCAGAACTTCGCACTCCCTACTCAAAAATATCAGGCAGCGCAATGCTGTCTCTTTGAGAACCAAAATTCTTTTGGGAAATCTTTTAATCGTTCTCATTACAGTTGCCGCAATGGGATATTTTGTATTTTATCGCTCACAAACCGCAAATGAATTTCTGGTAAATCAATTTGACATAAGTGTGAACTCGTGAAATCGAAAACAGATTAGAAATTATTGTTTCTAATGAAGTTAATAACATCAGCGTCTTTTTTTCCTCAATGAAAAATGTAATCGATACCTTTGGAACCACAAGTGGAGCCTTCTTATCTAATGACAGTTCGATCAATCTTGAAGAAACTGATTGGAACGCCTATCTTGAATTGTTTCAACTTCCGAATGGAAGTTGGGATAACTCAAAGAATGATTTGGCATCCATTTTTTTGCCCGCAAGAATGCGAATAAACGATAAGCTTGCTAGGGAATTAGCCGCAATTAAAGGTCTCGATTATTTTTCCCAGGGATTACTAGAGAAGAATCCCGACATCATCGCAATTTACTTTGGCGGAAAGACTGGAGAGACGGTTTACTATCCCAACATTGATCTTGCAGCTATTGTGCCGCCAGACTTTGATATCACGAGCAGGCCCTGGTACACGAACGCCGCGGCTCCTTCACAATCCGAAGGAAAGACTGTCTGGTCAGCGCCTTATCAGGATGCAGCCTTAAACGGCTTGGTTATAACCAGCAGCACCCCCGTTTATGACAACGCAGGCGAATTTCGGGGCGTCGCGGGCATAGATATTCAACTTGCTACCGTTACGGAACGCGTTTCCAGCCTCACAATTGGAAAAACAGGTTATGGCTTTCTAATTGATACAGAAGGTAGGGTGATAGCTATGCCAACTCAAGGGCTGCAAGATTTCAATCTCACCGAGGAGGAAATTCAGAGCGGTGACATTGCGAACCTTTCACTGATCAACCGTGTACCTTTGGATGTTTTTGAAGTGATTGCAAAAATGACGAGCGGACAGAGTGGTGCGAGGCTGGTAGAAATCAACGGCAGCAACCGCTACATTGCATACCAGCCAATTCCCATCGTTGGGTATAGTCTTGGAATTGTCGTTTCAGAAGACGAACTTCTCCAGGAATTTGTTGAGACAAATACTATCCTAAAGAATGAAACTCGCCAAACACTTTTTAATGCGGTCGGCGTCATCTTCATTCTATTATCTGTAGCAGGATTGGCATCCTACGGAATAGGAAACTCCATCACGGCCCCCTTGGAAAAGCTGACCAGGATTGCTAAAGACGTAGCAGCGGGTAACCTTGATGCACGAGCAGAGGTAACTTCAGGTGATGAAATTGGCATCTTGGGGAGCACTCTTAACAATATGAGTTCCACAGCCCAAGATTTGGTTGCAAACCTTGAAGAATTGGTCGCTGAACGAACGTACGTAATCGAGAAGCGTGTTGCGCAAATTCAGGCTGCCACAGAGGTCGGCAAGGCTGTTGCTGCACAACGCGATCTTGGAGAAATCTTGAGCCGAACGACCTATCTCATCAGTAACCGTTTTGGCTTTTATCACGTCGGAATATTCCTGCTAGACGCCCGTGGCGAATATGCAATTCTGCGAGCCGCCAATAGTAGCGGAGGCAAGCAAATGCTCGCCCGCGAACATAGGCTAAGAGTTGGCACAGAGGGCATCGTGGGAACAGTAGCAAGCTCGGGCGAGGCTCGAATCGCTTTGGACGTTGGCAAAGACGCTGTCTACTTCGACAATCCTGATTTGCCACAAACGCATTCTGAAATGGCACTTCCATTGATTGCCGGCGAAGAGGTCTTAGGTGTATTAGACGTCCAAAGTACCGACGCCAACGCCTTCTCTGAAGATGATGTTCCAACTTTGCATATCCTGGCTGACCAATTAGCTACAGCGGTACAAAACGCGCGCATGCTTCGAGACACTCAAGAAGCTCTCTTTGCAGCACGAAAAGCAACCGGCGAAGCAAGTCAGCAAGGCTGGCAAACATTGTTACAAGACATCAATACGACCGGATATATTGGCCTTACTCATGGAGAGATTATCCCAGCAGCCAAAAAGTTGGACGATAGCACAAAGCAAGCACTAAACAATGGCGATTACGTTGTCAGCGAAGACAAACATACGATCAACATACCTGTTATTACGCGAGGTCAAACTATTGGCATGTTGCGACTTACCAAGCCGTCACAGGCAGAGCCATGGACACCGGATGAAATCGCTGACGTCGAAGCATTGTCAGACCAGATTAGCAATGCACTGGACAGCGCGCGCTTATACAACGACGCACAGCGGCGAGCAGTCCGTGAACGCACAATCAGCGAAATAGCAACCAGCATCGGAGCAAGTACCGACATAGAGGCCATCATGCGCACTGCAGTAGCGGAATTAGGTCGTCAAATTAGCGGAGCAAAAGTCGCTATTGAACTCAGCACTGATATGGAACAGGAAGAATAGTAGGAGTTTTGAGATGAGTGATACCCCCCTGTTCAAATCGGCGAGAAAATCAGAAGTTCTATTGACATCTGACCAAATGGTGGTCAATATTCTGACGATCACAACCGTCAGTTTAGCCATCATCGCGATTGCTGTTGGCATTGTGGGGACTAGCCCAAATGACGTAGTAATCATGGCCGTTTCAGCATTTATTACTGGGGGGGCAATCTTGCTCGCGAGGCGTGGGCACACAGCCCTAGGAAGAGTGTTGGTTCCCGGATTGCTGACATTGGTGGCGGCCTTTATCGCTTATACGCGTGGCGGGCTGTATCACATTTCCGTTTCCGCTTTCCCAGTCATTATCGTTTTAGCAGGTCTATTGCTAGGCACACGTGGTTCCTTTTTGTTTGCGCTATTAACCTCAATAGCGGCGGCATTTATAGGATACGCGGATATAAACGGATTCACGCCGCTCCCTGCCCCCAAGCAACTTGGCTACGAGGATATCGTCATTGCCATAGTGCTCTTCTTTACCACTGCTGGCGCCTTAAATGTGATCATTCAACGTCTCACAGAAAGTTTGCGGGAGGCTGAAGCTAATGCACAGTCCCAAGAGGAAGCCAATCTCGAATTACAACAACTGCAAAAAGAGTTGGAATCGCGTGTTGGGCAACGCACCGCCGAATTGCAAGAGAAAGCCGTGCAATTTCAAACGATTGCACAAGTATCGCAAACCATTACAAGTATCCAAAACCTGGATCAATTACTTTCCAGCGTCACCGACCTAATCAGTGAGCGTTTTGGTATTTATCACACCGGTATTTTCCTTGTAGATGAAAGAGGAGAAAACGCGATTTTACAAGCAGCCAACAGTGAAGGTGGACAAAGGATGTTAGCGCGTGGGCATCGTCTACAAGTAGGTTCACAAGGTATGGTTGGGCATGTTACTGCTACAGGCAATCCGCGCATTGCATTGGATGTTGGCGAGGATGCAGTCTTTTTTGATAACCCCGATTTGCCAGATACGCACTCTGAGATCACCCTACCACTAAAAGTTGCTGGACAAACATTTGGTGCATTAGACCTGCAATCTACACAAACAAACGCCTTTGACGCTGACGATATTCAAACGTTGTCAATTTTGAGCGACCAGGTTGCTATCGCCATTCAAAATGCACGCTCATTTGAACACAGTCACCAAGCTGTACAAGAAGTCGAAGCTGCATACCGTCAAATGACCGGTCAGGTTTGGCGCCAAGTCGCCTCGCGCAAGAAAGTAATCGGATATGAATACGATGGTGCCACCCCAAAACCAATAACCGAGAAATCTAAAAAGGACTTATCCCTTAACATCCCCCTACTCCTACGAGGCCAGGCCATTGGGAATTTCAAGCTAATCGCCCCAGAACCAGATCGCAGGTGGACAGAAGATGAACTAACTATTGCCCAGGCTGTCGCAGAACGAACAGTCTTAACTCTTGAGACGGCCCGGTTACTTGAAGAAAGCCAGCAACGTGCCGCCCGTGAACGTACAATTGGCGAAATCTCGACTTCGATTAGCTCGTCAACCGACATGGAAGAAATACTGCGCAATGCAGTACAGGAGTTAGGGCGCAGAATGGGCGGCGCAGAAGTGGTTCTCGAACTCGGATCTGATCTGGATACAAAGGATAAAACCGAATGAGTAGCAAAAATTTTCTTCGGTCTTCAAGGAGCTTGACTGTCACTCTCGCCTTTACCTTTTTTATTTTGAGTGTGGTCGCACTCCTGGTCTCCAGCGGGTTGCAGATATTCTCTAATACCCGAACTCAACAAGCTGCCATCGCCAGCCAACAAGAGCTAACCGCCTACGAAGCGGGTAAAACAGTGAGTAAGTTTATTGAAGATAATTTCTCATCTCTTGAATCAATGGCCAAACTTGTCAACTTATCAAAGGGTTCTGCAGAACAAAAGAAGTTAATTCTTGAAAGTGTGCTTTTTACCCAACCATCTTTCCGACAGATAACTTTATTAAACGCTGTGGGAAAAGAAACGACTCAAGCTTCACGTGTTTCACTGACATTATCTGAACAGTTCACTGCACAACTCCAGGATGAGATATTAACTCAGACAGAACAAAGACAAAGATACTTGAGCCAAATCTACATCGACAATGTCACTGGTGAACCAATGATAATTATGGCGGTTCCCGTAGATGTCTGGGATTTCCAGGGTACCCTGGCCGCAGAAGTGAACTTGCAGTTTATGTGGAATTTGGTTGATCAACTCAAAGTAGGCGAAACTGGCTACGCCTATGTTGTGGACAATAAAGGTAATCTGATTGCTTTCAGCGACACAGGGCGCGTGCTGCGAGGTGAAAACGTTCAACACATCTTTGAGGTGAACGAATTTGTCGAGAACCCGACCATGTCAGGCGATATAACGCCAGGGGTTGTTACCTACAAAGGCTTGCTCGGAACGACTGTTATAGGCACCTACGTTCCTCTTGGCACGCCTGAATGGGCTGTTGTAACCGAGTTGCCCTGGGGAGAAGCCTACCAGGAGCCTATTCAACAAGCGATATGGGCTCTTGTCATTACGCTTGGTATCGCAATCTTGGCCGGGCTGTTTGGTATCTTTGTAGCTCGCCGCCTCTCAAAACCTCTTGTTAACCTTTCAAATACCGCAGACGAAGTTGCGAGCGGGAACCTGACAACAAGCGCCAAAGTTGCTGGCCCGACTGAGATTGCTCAGGTAGCTTCTACCTTCAACACGATGACTTCCCGCTTACGCGAGTTGGTTGGCAACTTGGAACAACGTGTTGCGGAACGTACCGCGGAATTAGAGCAAGCCAGTCAACAGGAGCAACGCCGCGCTGAACAATTCGAGGCTATTGCACAGATCTCGCGCGTTATCAGTTCTATTCAAAACCAGGAAGAGTTGCTAAACCGTATCACGCATATGATCAGCGAGCACTTCGGCTTCTATCATGCTGGCATCTTCTTGCTGGATGATAACAAACAATACGCTGTTCTTCGTGCTGCCAACAGCGAAGGTGGACAAAGGATGCTGAAACGCGGGCACCGTTTGCAAGTCGGCCAGACTGGTATTGTCGGCTTCGTTACCTCGACTGGCGCCCCCCGCATCGCACTGGACACCGGAGCTGATGCCGTTTACTTTGATAATCCTGATCTGCCCGATACGCACTCCGAAATGGCGCTGCCCCTTAAGGTCAGAGACCAGGTAATTGGTGCGTTAGATGTACAAAGCACAATGCCAAATGCATTTGCACAGGAAGACATTAACATCCTTTCAGCTCTAGCAGATCAGGTCAGCGCTGCACTGGAGAACTCGCGCCTTCATGAGGAAACGCAGGATGCATTGTCCAAAGCTGAAACCGCTTATCGGCAGTTGGCAGGCGTCTCCTGGTCAAATATCCGGCGCTTTTCATCTCTTACCGGTTATCGCTTTGACGGGACCGAATCTGAACCTTTGAACCAGCCTACAAACGGCACCCAGCCTGAAAGTCGGCAAGAAGCGTTTTCCGTCCCTGTTCAATTACGTGGTGAACCAATCGGCAGATTGCGCATTAAACCAACTTCCGAAGGATATTCATGGACAGATGATGAAATTGCCATCATCCAGGCAACTGCGGAACGTGTTGCGCTAGCAGTTGAAAATGCACGCCTGGTCTTGGAAAGCCAAGAGCGCGCTTCAAAAGAACTGATAATCGGCGAAATTACCGGCAAAATTGGTTCTTCTATCAACTTGCGAAATGTGTTGCAAACAGCCGTTGAAGAGTTGGGGCATGCAATTCCTGGTTCAGAAGTAGTCATCCAACTCAGCCCCAAAACGGACAGCGAGGCGAAATAACTATGGCAACCGATATGTCTAATCCTCAGGAGTTGCATCCGGCACAAGAAGACGGGAATTTTCTCGAAAATCTAACCGTTCGTTGGAAGTTAAATATCCTTATTGCCGTTATGGCTCTAGGTATTATAGGTGTGTTTATTACCAGCTTAAGAGGTATGCAGAATTTGCGCTCCTATTCTTCCAACACCTTCGACCCTTTGTTCATCCAGATGAATGCTATTGCCCGTATAGAATCAAACCTGGCTGATATGCAAATCCACATTGAGGCACTAAACGATACCAATCTTTCATCTGCAGAACAAAGTTCACATTTTTTGGCTATTGGGAATGCTAAAGAAACAGTAACTGGAATTATCGAAAACTACAGAACAGAATGGCTAACCACTAATAACCCTGAATTTACAGAAATATTGAGCAAAGCAGATCAATTGGGGTTACAGGAGGATGAAGTTGCTACATTTGACAAGATGACAGCCACTTTCAATGATTTCATTGACCAGGCTGCTCTTTTCGAACAGGATTACGCACTTGGTGTCTATAACACTGAGCTAGCTTCTGCCTCATTGAACAAATTACAAGAAGCACGTAATCAGCTGAGTCGTCTTACAGAAATTAACAACGAATACGCGAATGTAGCGACCAAGGCTATCAATACAGTATTTAGAGATATTGTCATCAGGCTGATCATTGCACTCGTTTTAGCAATATCATATGGTTACATGGTCTCGTACTCAACTGCCAATTCCCTTAGTAAGCGCCTGAACATTGTAGAAAATGCAGCAATTGCATTTCAAGATGGGTATCTTGATCGACGCTCAGTTATTGAAGTCGGCGGAAATGATGAAATATCCAGACTGGCCAGAGCCTTCAATAAGCTTTTTGGACAAATGCAGGAAACGTTGTTCAACCTTGAAGATCGCGTTAGAGAACGTACCGCCAGTTTAGCCGCGGCCACTGAAGAGAGCGAAAGGCGTGCTAAGCAATTCGAAGCAATAACATTGGTGGGGAATGCTATTTCATCTATCCGGTCCTTGGAAGATTTACTTCCAAAGGTTACGGAACTCATCAGCCAACAATTTTCGTACTATCACGCTGGTATTTTTCTCAATGATGCTAACAACGAGAACGCGATCCTGAGCGCAGCCAACAGTGAAGGTGGAAAACAAATGCTTTTGCGCGAGCACCAACTCAAAATTGGCGAACAAGGTATTGTGGGGTATGCAATCAACACTGGTAAACCGCGTATAGCATTGGATGTAGGTGAAGATGCAGTGTATTTCGGAAATCCAGAGTTACCTGACACCCGTTCTGAAATGGCCCTTCCACTAAAAATCGGCAAGGATATCGTTGGCGCGCTAGACGTGCAAAGCACAGAAGCGTCCGCCTTTGGCGAAGAGGATATCAGCGTGCTTACATTACTGGCAGACCAAGTCAGTATGGCAATTGAGAATGCTCGCTTATTCGACCAAGCTCGCAAGTCTCTTGCAGAATCGGAAGCCTTGTATCGTCAGTATCTTCGTCAAGCCTGGAGCAGGTTGCCGAAAGAGCAAAACCTAGCGGGTTTTCGGTACAACGCTCGTGGCGCTTCTCCCATTGAAACCAAACTGCAGACCGATGCAAACACATTCAGCCAGGAAGTAATAGAAAAAAATCAGAACACTTACATTTCCGTACCCATTGCCATACGAGGTGAAACAATTGGAACGCTCTCTGTACAAATTCCGGATGAAAAAAACATTAACGAGAACCAAATGGATCTGGTCAACGCAGTAGCCGAACGTGTTGCGTTTTCGGCAGAAAATGCGCGCTTGTTCGAAGAAACAACCCGACGCGCAGAACGTGAACGATTGGTATCCGATATTACCGTAAAAATTCGAAGTACAAATGACCCGGACGCCATGATTAAGATCGCGCTAGAAGAATTGAAGCAGGCACTTGGCGCATCAAAAGTTCAGTTAGTGCCACATACTCTACAGAGGTCAGACACAAAACGACAGCCTGAAATACCAACGTCTCGACCCAAAGGTAACCCGACCCGCAAAAGTATGGAGAAGTAAGGAGAGATAAAATGGCTTATACCATTGCTATTTCCAATGAAAAAGGTGGCGTCGCAAAAACAACAACAACCATGTCACTTGGTGCTGCCCTGGCAGAGACTGGGAAAAGAGTTCTTTTAATTGATCTGGACCCTCAGGCGAACTTGACACTTGCTGCTGGGCTGGAAATTGGCGAAGCATCTCTATCCTCCAGCAATATCCTGATCGAATCTACGCCATTGTTAAATGCCTTACATAAAACTGAAATTGAAAATGTCGATATTATCCCCGCTCACCCAAACATCGAAAGCGCGGAACAGTATCTTCCAATGCGAACAAACTATACCGCGATCATGCGTCGAGCGATTGATCAGGCAGTTCCTCTTCCTTATGAATATATTATCTTTGATTGTCCTCCATTTCTAGGGGCGATTACACAGAACGCAATAAGTGCAGCCAAGCTGCTCCTAATCCCAACGCAGGCAGAGTTCTTTTCCGCTTATGCATTACGAAATATGATGGGAATGATTCGCCGTGTAAGGCAGGAAAGTAATCCTGATCTTGCATATCGCATATTAATTACGATGCTTGATCGCCGTAACCGCGCCCATCGAAATATCGAAGAGCAATTACGAAGCACTTTTGGCCAAGGCCTTTTTGAAACAGTCATTGAGATCGACACAAAGTTACGCGAAAGCCCAATTGCAGGCCTGCCAATCACACAATACAAGTCAAGTAGCCGCGGCTCACAACAATATCGCATCCTGGCTCAGGAGTTAATCGAATATGTCAAAGAAAAAAATAAACAACAGGCTTACTAAGCTATTCGAGGACATTGATAAAGAGCCAGAGGCAAAGCGAACCAAAAGCACAGCAGGAAACAGCAAGAAAGCGAACAAACAAAAAACTCCCGCTCTCTCAATCCCATCTGCCGGAGAATCGCCAGAGTCATTTGCAGGCATCAACCTTTCCACGTTGTCTGAGAAAGCATCTGCGCCCGAAGATCTGCAAATAACTCCATCAACAATGCTGTCAACCGCCTTCCGTACAGATGAAAAGAGTTGGGCAACTTTGAAGGTGGTAGACAATGTTGGCCAACGTACATGGGGCACAGAAGAGCAAATGTTGGTAAAGCAGGTAGCAGACCAACTTTCCCTAGCTCTGGAAAATGCCAAACTCTTTCAAGAAGCACAGAGACGCGCCAAGGAAATGACGGCATTGGCAGAAGTTGCAAGAGAAATTTCTGCTACTCTGGAACTACAAGGAGTGCTAGAGCGCATTGCCCATCAAGCAATGGAAATCCTGAACGCCACGACCAGTGCGGTGTATGTTCCAGACCCTGACTTTAAAACCCTTATTGCGATCACTGCATTCGGCGCTGAGTCAGATGAAATCAAAAGCGATCCGCTCGCAATTGGGGAAGGCATTCTTGGCAATATCGCCCTAAAAAAAGTGGCTGAAATTGCAAATGATGCATCTAACAACCCCGATGCTATCACAATCAGTGGAACAGAAGATCTTCCGTATGAACACCTGATGGCTGCTCCCATCCTTTCCCAAAATCAGCTAAGTGGTTTGCTAGTTGTTTGGCGCATGGGAGAAGAACAAGAATTTTTAGATACCGAGTTAGAATTTTTGGTAAGTCTTGCTCAGCAAGCTTCCATTGCGGTTGAAAATGCAAGGCTGTTCGAAGAGACTAAAAGGCGCAGTGAAGAACTTGCTTCGCTGAATGAAATCATTTCCGCTGCAAGCCAAACGATGGACATGAAGTCTATCCTTGAGATCGTAATGAAAAAGGTATTGGAGATATCATCCTTCGATGGCGGCCTTATCACAATATTTAACGAAACGCGTGGAAAACTTGAGCGTGGCATACGGATTGGAATGCCGGGGAAATCACCAGAAGATCCCGCCCAAGGGCTTGAAGGATCGCTTTGCGAACATGTATACCAATTCGGCAAAGCTATGGTAATACAAGATATAAGCACGGGTACTCCAGAGGGTATCAATGTCAGTGGAGATGTAAAAGCCGGATTGCGCGGATATATTGGCATCCCAATTACATCAAAAGGGCGAACTCTTGGCACTCTCTGCATTTTCCGATACAAAAACGAACCAATTCCTGAAAACATCATTGGACTTGTTACCACAATTGGTGGTCAACTCGGATTTACCATTGAAAATGCTCGCCTTTTTGAGGAAAGTCGCAAATTCCGCTTGGGACTTGAGCGATCTGCAGATGCAGTTTTTATGACAGATATTGAGGGAACAATCGTATATGCAAATCCAAGCTTTGAAAAAGTTTATGGATTTCCGCTTGATGAAGTGATTGGCGCAAATCCAAGAATAATCAAATCCGGAGTAATTCCCCAGGAACAATATCAGCACTTCTGGGAAACCTTGTTGAACAAAGGGACTATATCAGGGGAGATCGTCAACAAAACAAAAGATGGAAGGCTAATTCCTGTGGATGGAACGAATAGCCCTATCTTAGACGAGAGCGGAAATATTCTTGGCTTCTTAGCCATTCACAGTGACATTACCACACGAAAAGAATACGAAGAGTCATTGAGCCGAAGGAACGAATATCTTGCGGCATCTACAGAAATTGGCAGATTGGTCACATCAACGCTTGACCTGAATGCGATTTTTGAGCGATCAGTAAATCTGGTAGTAGAACGCTTCGGCTATTATCATGCTGCTATTTTCATCATCGACGAATTTGGTTTTAATGCTTATCTTCAAGAAGCAACCGGGACCGCCGGCCAGAAATTGAAAGAGCGAAACCATTATCTTCCCGTTGGCTCGAAATCTACGGTGGGAGAAGCAACTCGCAGCGGTGAAGTAGTTGTTGTTAATAATACAGCGCTCGCTTCTCTTCATAAACCCAACCCACTTTTGCCAGAAACAAAAGCAGAAACGGCCATTCCCCTCCGTATTAGCAATCGAATCATTGGTGCGCTAGATATTCAATCAACAGAAGTAGATGCCTTCTCAGAAGATGAGATCGCAATTTTACAACTTCTTACAGACCAGATTGCCGTCGGTATCGACAATGCACGTTCCTACAATATAGCCCAACAGGCTATAGAAGAGATGCGCGAGGTAGATCGCCTCAAAAGTCAATTCCTGGCAAACATGAGTCATGAATTGCGCACACCGCTTAATTCCATTATCGGATTCGCACGCGTAATCCTGAAGGGAATTGATGGACCAACCACAGACCTGCAACAACAAGATTTGACAGCGATCTTTAATTCCGGTCAGCACTTGCTGGGCTTGATTAACGACATTCTCGACGTGTCGCGCATTGAAGCAGGCAAAATGGAATTGACATTTGATGAGGTGAATATTACAGACCTGATTTCCAGCGTGATGTCCACAGCACTAGGGCTGATCAAAGACAAATCGATCAAGCTGAAACCTGAATTAGCGGAAAACCTGCCCTTGGTCCGGGCAGATGCGATGCGCGTTCGTCAGGTGCTGATCAATTTCCTCTCAAATGCCGCCAAGTTCACGGATGAAGGCGAGATCGTTGTCAAGGCATACCTAGAAAATTTGGACAATGGACAGCCTGCTGTCAAAATCAGTGTCACCGATACGGGCCCTGGCATTGCAAAAGAAGACCAGACCAAACTATTCCAGCCGTTCTCACAAGTAGACGCTTCCCTTACCCGCAAGGTCGGCGGTTCAGGTCTTGGACTTTCAATCTGCCACCACTTAATTCAAATGCACAACGGCCAGATCGGTGTTGACAGTGCGCCTGGAAAAGGCAGCACCTTCTACTTCTCAATCCCAATCGCGCAAAGCAAATCTCGGGATGAACAAGAGGGCAGGCGAGTCATTCTTGCCATTGACGATGATCCACAAATCATAAGGCTGTATGAACGTTATCTGGAGCCCAAAGGATTCCAGGTGATCGGTTTGAGCGATCCTGCTAAGGCAAAGGATCGTGTCAAACAATTAAAACCCTTCGCCATCACGTTGGATATTATGATGCCCGGCTATGATGGCTGGCAAGTTCTCACTGATTTAAAATCATCGCCAGAAACACGAGGCATCCCTGTTGTTGTATGTAGCATTGTCGAAGATGAAGAAAAGGGGTTTAGTCTAGGGGCAGCAGATTACCTTGTCAAGCCTGTTCTCGAAGAAGATTTGCTGTCAGCTCTGGATCGCCTAAACGGCGACGGCAGCATTAGAGAAGTGCTTGTCATTGATGATGATCCCAATGATCTACGTCTCTTAGGAAAGATGCTTTCGGAGCAGGGTAAGTATAAAGCGATTCTGGCTGAAGGCGGTCCGGCTGGATGGAACGTGATCAAATCCAAAGCGCCGCATGCAATCGTTTTGGATCTCTTCATGCCGAAAATGGATGGCTTCACTATTCTTGAGCAGTTACGCAAAGACGAAAAACTAAGGGCACTACCTGTAATTGTCATCACTGGAGCCGACTTGACCAGTGAACAGCAAAAGCAACTTGATAATTTAGGCCAACGGTTGCTGCAAAAAAGCTCACTTAAAGAGAAAGACTTGATCACAACAATTGAGAATGCATTGCAACGCGTCAAAGCCAATTAATCTCAATTCAATATACCAGCGAGAGATAATTTATATGTCATTTCAAATAAAATGCCTGGACTGTAAGCATACTGCGCCATTCCACCCAACATCAGCCAATTGCCCCAAATGCAACGGTCAGTGGCGAGTTGCAGAGTACGATCTTGATGCAGTTGAAAAAATCTGGACGTCGCAATTGAAAAACCGTTCCTTTGATCTTTGGCGATATCATGAACTGTTACCGGTTCGCAACCCCGACCCAACCATCAGCTTGGGTGAAGGAGGAACGCCTCTTATCCAGGCAGTGAATTTGGGCATGATGCTTGGCTGTTCCAATCTTTACATCAAGGATGAGCGTCAAGGGCCTACGTCTTCCTTTAAAGATCGTCAAGCGGCAGTCACAATATCGGCTCTAAAGGAAGCGGGGATTACTGAACTGGTTGCAGCCTCGACCGGGAACGTGGCCATTTCCTATTCTGCCTATGCTGCGCGAGCAGGCATCAAACTTTGGGCGTTTGTCACCAGCTTGGTTCCATCTGTGAAGATGCGTGAAATCGCCCTCTATGGAAGTCAGGTTGTTAAAGTGACAGGTTCCTATGACCAGACTAAACAAATGGCTTCAGAATTTGCCCGCCAGCGCAATCTTTGTCACGACATGGGGGCGAGGACAATCACTTCTGTTGAAGCCATGAAAACCATTGCATTTGAGTTGGCAGAACAACTGACTATCAAACTTGGCCCACCAGTAAGTAATGGAAACGGTAACAAATCGATCAAATGGCGCACGCCTGACTGGTACATCCAGGCAGTAAGCGGTGGAATGGGGCCACTTGGTGTTTCAAAGGGTTTCAGAGAACTACAACAAATGGGGTTTGTAGATAGATTACCGGCTATCGCTGCCATACAGGCAGAGGGCTGTGCACCCATGGTTCTTAGTTGGAAGCAAGGGTTAGAAATCCCAATCACAGTTACATCTCCCCAGACATATATTGAGACTCTGGCCACAGGAGATCCAGGCCGAACTTACAAATTGCTCAAACGAGAAGTGGACGAATCCAACGGATGTTTTGAAAGTGTTAGCGATGAAGAAGCCTTCCGTGCTATGCATGTTGTCGCTAAAATGGAGGGAATCTCGGTAGAACCTGCCGCCGGAGTTGGCTTCGCCGGATTATTCAAGCTAGTGCGCAATGGCATTATCAAACCAACTGA
Source organism: uncultured Chloroflexia bacterium (assembly GCA_963829615.1). Taxonomy (GTDB): domain Bacteria; phylum Chloroflexota; class Anaerolineae; order Anaerolineales; family Villigracilaceae; genus JAABUE01. The sequence continues at coordinate 25,221 of CAWHJM010000081.1, read as the reverse complement.
CACAGTAGTTATCAATTGCACTGGTCACACCATGCCTGCTGAGCAATGGTTGCTTGGAGAAAATTGGTCTCGTGACATTGAGTTGCCAAGTCGCGAGGAGTTTCCCCAACAAGACGGCCTGTTGGCTGCGCTTAACCGCGTTGCTCCTGATCGTTTCCCGCGCATTGCCATTGCCGATGATAGCGTTGATGCCCGTCGTCTAATTCGTAGAATTCTTCAATCGCAAGGAGATTTTACAATTTTTGAGGCAGGAAATGGTAAAGAAGCGCTTACATTGATTGAGAAGGAGAAGCCTGATCTGATCATCCTCGATCTGATGATGCCAGAAATGGATGGCTTTGCCGTCATTGACAACTTGAAACGCAATCCCGAAACTGCTAATATCCCCGTTATCGTCGCGTCCGCGAAGGAATTAACCATCAATGAAAAAAGCAGGTTGGAAGGTCAAATCCAATCCTTGATGCAAAAAGGTGACTTTCTCAATGACGAATTTCTCAGTGAAGTGCGTTCCCTATTAGATTAAGGTTGAAAAATGCAAAAGCGTAAAGCGGGGGTGCGCGCAGCACTATGGTCTGCCGGTTTTTTTGGGCTGACACCGATATTTGGTAAGTTAGCGGTTAATTTAGGCATTTCACCATTAGCAGTAGTCGGTTACCGCACTCTCCTGGCAGCTTTATTGGTATTAGTTATCACAGCGATTCTAAATAGAAAATACTTATATATCTATCCAGCTGGTTTGATAGGCTGTGGTTTGGCCGGGCTTCTAAATGGAGTTGGGTCCATTTTTTATTATGCAGCGCTAAATAGAATCAATGCCAGTCTTGGTCAACTTCTGTATTCGCTATATCCCCTATTCGTTGCCATCGTTTTGTTCTTTGATTCCCAGCCACCCAGCCGCTTGACTGTACTTCGAATTTTTCTTGCAATCTCAGCAGTTGTATTTTTAGCCAACCCATCATCTGGGACAGTAGACATCATTGGCGTTATACAAATGCTGCTCGCTTCCATTTTATATGCTGCACATTTACCTGTTAATCAACGTGTTTTATACGATATACCAGCCCCGACTGTCACGCTCTACACTCTAATCGCCATGAGTTTAGTTGTATTTCCGGCTTTCTTAATTTTTGATCGAACAATTCCCCAACCAGGTACATGGTGGCCAATTATTGGGCTCACACTGGTTACATTATTGGCCCGCCTGTCTCTATTCCTAGGGGTTAAGCACCTGGGAGGCATGCAAACCGCTCTGCTTGGGCTACTAGAGCTGTTGGTAACACTTGGCTTGAGTATTGTATGGTTGCGGGAAAGTCTTAACATTTCGCAATGGATTGGCGCTGGCATATTGTGTGCAAGCACCCTATTAGTTTTCTTTGAAAAAGGCCTGGGAATTCGAAGACCAGGACGAGGAGGCTGGCTAGGCTGGCTTACACCGCCATGATCTCCGCAGGTGTGCTGATTATTAGCTAAAAATTGCGTCGTTCGCCTTCCTTTCCTTCATAAACGTATCCTGTACCGCGAATGCTGATAATATGGTCGGCTAAGGCGGGAAACGCGTCCAACTTATGCCTAAGACGACTGACCAGCGGTCTCAAAATTTCCGGCGCTTCACGTTGCGAAGTGTCATATCCTTGTACCAACAGCACCAACTCCCGATGGGCAAAAACCTTACCTTCATTGGCCAGCAGAACACGCAATAAACGACCTTCGGCCGGAGTGAGGTTGACCATTTTATCCTTATGTTTGATTTGCCGCCGGGAAAGGTCTATTTCTGTTTCATCGCTCAAAGTGACGATTTCAAGCAAATCGCCAGTATTTTGTGCATCTACTCCGTTACCCTTGGCTTGCATTCTAGCAGCGCGCCGGTCCAAGCCCCTTTTGACACTAGCCAATATCTGCGCCGGAGGAGCCGGTTTTTGTAAGTAATCATGGATACGCAAACGCAAAGCCTGAATAGCCGTTTCCGTAGATGAAAATGCTGTCAGCAAAATAATCTCGGTATCAGGGGCAAGTTGATTGACAACCTGCACGACCTCTAATCCATCCATCCCGGGCATGCGCAAATCGACCACCATCAAGTCAATATTGATTCGTACGCACATATTCAACTGCTGCCTGCCCATTGGGCGCAGATGCAACTGTATAACCCTCTAACCGCAATATATCAGTCAGCGATTTTCGTGTAATAGGTTCATCATCTACAACCAAAATACTGGACTTCATCATTTTCCTCCTGTTGGTAAATAGATACGGAAGCAGGCACCGGGTCCGTTATTTGAAGCGAGTTCAAGAATGCCACCATGCGCAGTGATGATATTGTAGCTGACAGTTAATCCGAGACCGGTACCGCCATCTTTGGTACTAAAAAAGGGTTCAAAAATTCTAGACTTATGATCATCCGGAATTCCGGGCCCGCTATCTTTGAGAAGGACTTCTACTCCTCCCTTAGCAACTCGTGCCTGGATATGAAGTTCGCCGCCCTCAGGCATGGCGTCAAATGAGTTCAAAATCAAGTTTATCAACACCTGCTGAACCTGGCTACCGACTACAACAACCGCAGGCAAATTATCCGGAATATCCGTTTTAACCAGAATGCCCTGTTTTTCAAGCTGCTTGGACATCAAATTAAGAACATAATTCAACAAATCGTGTAAATCAACTTCCGATGGTGAAACAGCGCCGGGGCGATAAAAATCGAGCATTCGCTGCACTGTTGACATCAAGCGGTTAAGTTCTGATTTCGCAAGTTCAAAATACTCTTCGCGTTGCTCCTCAGGGAAATCCTTACGCCCGGCAAGGTGCAGGCAATTTTGAACTGATTGCAAAGGGTTGTTCACTTCATGCGCGATAGAAACGGAAAGACGCCCGGCAGTTGCCATTTTTTCCGCTTGTAACAGCGCCTGCTGGGATTCTTCCACCTGCTTAACATCTTCTCTCAATTCAGCATACAAGCGCGCATTCTCAATCGCAACCGCAGCTTGATTGGAAAGGATCAGAAACATTTCCAAATCCGCTTCCCGGAAAGGAACCTCATCCTTATCCCGGCCAGCAAACAATAGGCTTTTCGTGTTCAGCCGCCTGACCGGAATAAACATTGCTGCTCCCAAACCTCGCTTTTGCAACTGCATCTGATATTCTTTCGAGCCAGGACCATTTATATTTATCAATAGAGGTGAATCAAGGGTTTCCAATTCATTAATAAACTTTGCATCTACCTTATTGCGCGCAGGGTCAGGCGCCATACCACTACCAGATAGCATTTGAAGTCCCTGGCCATTTTCTATTTGATAGTAGCCCACATGTGAACAGCGCAAATGCCCTTGTATGGCGTTTTTGATCAGCTCCAATAACTGCTTTGGGCGCGTTTCGGAAAGCAACGACTCGGTTACACTAAACAAGGGGCGCAAAGCCTGGATCCGGGCTGCATCACGCTTTCTCTCGCTATCAAGAAGGGCCTGCTTGACTGCCTCGACCAATTCTGCACCTTGCTCGAAGGGTTTTAGCAGCAAGCCATCCACGCCTTGTCTTAGTGCCTGGATTGCTGTTTCCACTGTTCCAAAACCGGTCATAACAAGGACCGCGATATCAGGTTGGAGTTTCTTGGCCAGGGCAATAACCTCAAAACCATCTACATCCGGCATGCGAATATCTACGAGCAGCAGATTGACGGAATTTGTGCGTAGATGGTCAAACGCCGGAGTCGCCTCAGTAAAGGCAATAACATCGTATCCGGCACGTTTTAGTAACCGGCTGCATAGCAGTGTAATTCCTGGTTCATCATCGAGAACTAAAATATGTTCGTCCATAAATGTTCTAATACGGCAACCAGACCGTAAAATTCGTCCCGCAATCTACTTCACTCTCTACATCTATCTCGCCGCCATGGTCGGTTATGATCCCGTACGTGACAGATAACCCTAAACCAGTGCCACCCTGACTAGATCTAGTAGTGAAAAATGGCTCAAAAATCCGTTCCTTGTGCTCTGGTGTAATACCGGCACCTGTATCCCTAATAGAGGCTGTCACCCATTTGCGTCCTCCACGTTGACGTGCACCAGTCCGAATAAAAAGCTGTCCTCCTGTTGGCATCGCCTGTAAAGCATTATGGAGTAAGTTCAAGAATACTTGTTTCATTTGATTGCGATCCACTGAAACCCAGGGCAGATTTTTACCCAGAGAGGCCTCCAACTGTACACCACTGGTGTGCATCAAATGATTGGTCAACGAGAGCACATCATCCAACAACTCGTTCAAGTCAACACGCGTGCGCTCACTTTCACTACGACGCGAAAAATCCAAAAGACGACGGACCACATCGCGTGCCCGCTTGGCCTCACGCAATACTAATTCCAGGTCAGGGCGGCTCTCCGCATCTTCAGGTAAGTCATCCAAGACAAGCTCCGTAAAGCCCGTCACCGTAGTCAACGGATTGTTCAACTCGTGCGCAATTCCTGCGGCCATTTCTCCAACAGCCGCTAATTTTTCAGCCTGAATCAGCCTGCGCTCCGCCTCTAACTGCGCCTCGATCCTGGTTTGCAGTTCCTGCTGTGTCTGCCGCAACGTACGAACGGTTTCTTGTGAACGCTGATACTGATCTGCATTTGAAATTACGCTAGACAAAATTCCAGCAAGAGACTCCAGAGCCATAAAATCGTTTTGCCCGAACGCATTTTTTGAACTACTTTCAATATCCATCAAGCCAATTACCCGCTCGCCATCCTTTAACGGAACACATAATTCCGAACCCGCATCCCATCCTTTAAGCGAGCGATAAATAGACGACTGATTGACATCGTTGACCAGCATGCTTTCGCCCGTGAGCAAAATATGCCGCGTAATCCCACCATTTTCACCATTTGCCAAGAAGAAAAATTCGGAAAGCAGCGATTCAGACGTGGGTGCACATGAACCACCCGCTCCGCATACGGTAGCCCGCTTTTCCTCATCAACCAGGAGAATTACTGCAAACTCATATCCAAAATATTGAACCAATAACTCAGCCGTGATCTGTACCACTTCCTGTTTATCCAACAGGCCGATCACCTCTTGTACTACTTCATGGATCAACCCCAGATTTCTCGCACGAGCTTCAGCCTCTTCTCGTAGGCGACTGTACTCCAATAACCCTGCCAAATGTCCTGCAATGACGGTGATCAAATGCGTATCATAGACCGAAAACTCTTCAGCACGAGATTTTTCCAGAGTCAACAAACCATTTGTTCGTCCACGGTACCGTAAGGGGACCAACATCATTTCCTGTGCCTTCTCCGAACCAAAGAGCGCCTCTACATCCGCATCTCTGTTCAAACGCGTTATTTGTCCCCCCTTGAATAATTCTGCCATTGGGTGTTCAACCAAACCGGCGGTATTCACCAATACTTTCCCGTCATCATTTCTATATTCGCGCACCATGCGCTCGTCCGTGGACATCAGATAAAGACTACTAATTTCGGTTTGGAAGGCCCGCGCCAGCAATGCAAAGACACGCCGGGCAATTTGATCAATATTTTTGCCAGATGATACCGTCAGGACAAAATCGTTCAACATCGCAAGACGACGCAAATGTCCGCTGAGTTCGGTAAAGGTAATAATCACCTCTACAGATGGGGCAGAACGTGCAACCAGAGTTGCAAGCTGCCTCCATTCTTGATCGGTAAATGCCCTTAAGCGCCATAAGGCCACCATCCCAATCAAACGCTGCCCCACAACCAATGGTACGCAGCCCCAGGCACCCGTCGTTGATTTAAGCCCAACTTGAGGAATATTTTCCCAACCATTCTGGTTTCGTTCAAAGTGCAACCCTGCACGCGATACACTGATCGCGTGCAGCACATCGTTTGTATCCATACCTAACGAAACCCCTTTGCACTGCGGTGTCCGCCATTGTGCTTGAATTTCTAGTGTATCACCGCGCCTTACTGCCAGCCACGCCCCCTGGCATGGTACTTGCTGGGCAATGGATGCAATCATTTTGTCCAATGCGACAGGCAGATCAAAAGGTACCCCTTCCTGAATAGCTGGGACGAGTGTATCGGTAACGACTGAAGAAACCTCAGGGCCTTCCGCTTCATCCTTGGACAATGTGCTTGCCACCAGTTTCCAAACACGCTGCGCCACCCCGTCCTGTTTCTCTCCGCCGACCAAAAGAACTCCTGAACTGCCTTCAATTGGGAAGGCAAATAAACGCCCACAACCGATTTTAAGGTCATCTGGCACTGCACGAGAACGACTTGAGCGACTTCCCAATGCCCCGCATAACCATGCATCTACTGACGATTGACCCAGATAATCAACAAGATTAGCTATCCGTAGTTTCGATAAGCGATAGGAATCTTTGAAATCTCCACTGCCCTACCTGACGCTCCAAATACGCGACCCAAGATGCTCCTGCAATTTGAGTCGCTTCTTTCAACCGATAGCTGACACCATTCTTTTCTGTCATATGAATTAGTTAATATTATACAGCACTAACATAGAAGATTGCGAATGGTACAATTGCCCCGTTTTATGGAAACTACCCTCACAATCATTGGCGGCGGATTGGCCGGAAGCGAAGCAGCCTGGCAATCCGCCCAATTAGGCATGAATGTTAAACTATACGAAATGCGTCCAGAAACTTCAACTGGCGCACATCAGACTGGCGATCTGGCTGAACTGATTTGCTCGAATTCGCTTGGTTCCAATCTGCCTGACCGCGCATCTGGCCTGCTCAAGAACGAGTTGCGCCGTTTGGGTTCTATGCTGCTCGAGTGCGCTGAAGCCACCGCCCTGCCTGCAGGTGCTGCTTTGGCTGTTGACCGCGAATTGTTCGCGCGCACTGTCACCGAACGCATCCAGAGTCACCCCTTGATTGAAATTATCCGCAAGGAAGTTAGAGACATCCCTGATTCGCCAACCATTATTGCATCCGGCCCTCTTACTTCGCCAGGTCTTTCCAACGCCCTGGGGCAACTCAGCGGCGAAGAACACTTGTACTTCTTTGATGCAATTGCCCCTATTGTCAACTACGACTCTATCAACATGGAGATTGCTTTTCGCGCATCGCGCTACGGCAAAGGTGAGCAAGATGAGGGCGATTACATCAATTGTCCTTTTACTAAAGAAGAATATGAAACCTTTGTTAGCGCGCTACTGGAGGCAGAACGTATTGAATTGCGCTCCTTTGAAGATGCGATCCGCGAAGGAGTAAAAGCCGGGGCACATCACTTTTTTGAAGGCTGCCTGCCAGTGGAAGTCATCGCCGAGCGCGGGCATGACTCACTGGCCTTTGGGCCCATGCGCCCGGTCGGCCTGACCGATCCGCGTACCGGACGCCGCCCTTATGCGGTTGTCCAGTTGCGACAGGACAACCTTGCGGGCGATCTCTACAACCTGGTCGGCTTTCAAACCAACCTGAAATTCCCCGAACAACGGCGCGTGTTACGTTTAATCCCCGGGCTGGAAAATGCCGAGTTTGAACGGTACGGCCAGATGCACCGCAACACCTTTCTTGCCAGCCCGAAGTTGTTGCATTCCACGCTCCAGCACAAGACCCACGATGAACTTTTCTTCGCCGGACAAATCACCGGCGTTGAAGGGTATATGGGCAACATTGCCACCGGTTTGCTAGCGGGTATCAATGCCGTTCGTCAAATTAAAGGGCAACCATTGCTCACTCTGCCGCCAACGACCATGCTTGGTGCACTCTGCCATTATGTCACGCACGCGGACATGGCCGACTTCCAGCCTATGAAAGCAAACTTCGGCATCCTGCCGCCTTTGGAAACGACTGGCAAAAAACTTGGCAAGCGTGAGCGTGGACAAGCCCATGCCGCACGTGCCATGGCAGATTTGGAAACATACCTTTCATCATCATTCTGATGCAAAATCAAATATGACTAAAAAAACCATCGCTTTCTATCTGGCCGGTATTGGAATCCTGCTTCTCATTGTTTCTGGGTGGTACGCAATTGCATTTCTTGGTTCGCCGGCATCGCCAAAACCTGAAACCTTCGACGGACAGCGCGCACTGGCAGATGTCGAAACGCAAGTCGCTTTCGGGCCGCGCACGCCCGGGTCCAGCGGGCATGCCCAAATCCTGGAATGGATGCGCGCGGAGTTATCGTCTGCGGGCTGGGACTTGCGCATCCAATTAACAGAGCGGCTTGGGCACCCGATCCAAAACGTCATCGCATATCGCGGAGATGAGACGCCGCAAATCATTCTGGGAGCACATTACGACACACGCATGTTTGCCGATAACGATCCTGATCCGGCAAAGCGGCTTGATCCAGTACCCGGCGCAAATGATGGCGCATCAGGCGTAGCGGTTCTGCTAGAGTTGGCGCGCGTACTGCCCAAAGATAGCGTACCCGTCTGGCTGGTTTTCTTCGATGCGGAAGATAATGGACGCATTGAAGGTTGGGACTGGATACTTGGCTCGCAAGCATTTGTGGATGAAATGGATTTTCGCCCACAAGCAGTAGTCGTCGTAGATATGATTGGTGACGCTGATCAAAATATCTACATCGAACGCAATTCCAATCCCGTATTGGTTAAGGAAATTTGGGATGTCGCATCTGGGCTTGGATATGAGCAGTCTTTCATTCCAGAGCCGAAGTATTCAATGTTTGATGACCACACACCATTTTTGCAGGCAGGTATTCCGGCCGTTGATATTATCGACTTTGATTATCCTTATTGGCACACTACCGAGGATACTACTGACAAGATCTCCGCCGAGAGCCTGGAAGTTGTTGGCAGTACCCTGCAAGAGTGGGTTATCCATCGCAGCAAATCTCCCTGAGTGTTTGCCAAAAAACACGAGAAAGCGTAAACTATAACCGATGAGCGCTCAAGCCCTGCTTGAAAAAATCCGTTCGAACTGGCTGCACCGTGTAGCACATAGCATGGCCCGCGGCGAAGATGTGCGCGCCAATTTCGAGAAGGAACTGGAACAATTCTTCTCGTTGCTGGAACAGGCCGCTGCAACAGGCGACCCGGCCTGGTTGGATTCGATCCTGTACGAATGGGCAGGCTCACCAACCCAATCAGACCTGGAACAAGGCAAAAACAATGTTACTTTCTTGCTTGGCAAGATGATCGCTGTTACGAACGATGTAACACGTGAAAGCCTGACGGATAGTGAAGCGCTTGATTTATTGGCAGAGTTAATTCCGATATACACGCACCTGCTTGACAAAGCTGCGCGACTGGAAATGGAAACCCGCATTGCCTATATTTCAAAAGAATTAGTCAATGTGCAACAGCAATTGGAAAAACTAGACCGCACCAAGTCAAACTTTATTTCAGTGGCAGCGCATGAACTGAAAACACCGCTTACACTGATCGAAGGTTACACCACAATGATGCGGGATATGATCGATGCATCTGGACAAAACCAATTCGATGGTTTATTGATCGGCATGAACAAGGGTGTCCATCGCTTGCATGAAATTATCGATGACATGATCGATGTATCCTTGATTGACAATAATCTGCTTTCACTCAACTTCCAGCAGATCACACTCATGCATATCTTAAACCTGCTCAAGGGCGAATTGGCCGAATACGTGTCGGATCGCAAGCAAAAGCTGGACATCAAGAAATTTCCCGGCGCTGATACATGGCTCTACGTTGACTCAGAGCGCCTTTACCAGGCCTTGCACAACGTGTTGACCAATGCCATCAAGTACACACCTGATAGCGGCAAAATTGTGGTGGACGGACGCACTCTGCCTGGCTTTATTGAGATTACCGTAAAAGATACTGGTATCGGAGTTGCGCCTGAAAATCACACCGCCATCTTCGAGAAGTTTGCGCAACTCGGACGTCCCGACCTGCATTCCAGCGGGAAGACTAAATTCAAAGGGGGCGGCCCCGGGCTGGGTCTCCCCATCACACGTGGTATCATCGAAGCGCATGGCGGCACGATTTGGGTTGAATCGGATGGGTATGATGAGGAGAAATTTCCCGGCTCAACCTTTCATATACTACTCCCTATCCGCACCGAAGCTTCAGATCCAAAAATTGCGAAACTCTTTCCAGACGTGAAAGCAGACAAAGAAAACCCATATGGCGAAAAAGATTCCTGAACCAACGACACAACCTAGAGAACGTGCATTTATTGTTGGCGTAGAATTAAACCAGCAACCGGGGTTGCTGACCTTGGAAGATTCGCTGACAGAACTGGCCTTGCTTTGCGATACCGCCGGGCTAGAAGTGGTCGGCGAACTAACCCAGAAATTAAACCATCCACACGTAGAAACCTACATCGGCCCCGGCAAAGTGGAGGAGCTTAAAGCGCTGGCCGAAGACAGCCTGACCCAAGTAGTTGTCTTCGACGATGAACTATCGCCCCGACACCAACGCGAATTGGAGAAGGCGCTAGGGATCAATATGCGCTTGCTAGACCGCACCGCTCTGATCCTGGATATTTTCGCCCAACATGCCAACACCAGCGAAGGTATGCTGCAAGTGGAACTTGCGCAATACGAATACTATCTCCCGCGCCTGACACGTCAGTGGACGCACCTGGCTCGCCAGGCGGGTGGCGGTGGTGGGCGGGCCGGTTCCACCGGTGGTGTCGGTTTGCGCGGGCCGGGCGAAACCCAGCTTGAAGTGGATCGCCGCCAGATACGCAACCGCATTGCCAACCTCAAGAAACAAATCGAAAAGGTCCGTGCTCACCGTGAGCGCTATCGCGCCCAGCGCAAACGCGCTCGCCTGCCAACTGTTGCGCTAGTAGGTTATACCAACGCGGGCAAGTCCACGCTGCTCAACCGGCTAGCAAAGGCAGACGTCTATGTGGCTGACCAACTGTTTGCCACGCTCGACCCTACCACCCGGCGAGTAGAACTTCCAGGCGGTTATCAGGCGCTCTTCACCGATACCGTCGGTTTCATCCAGAAATTGCCTACCACGTTGGTGGCAGCCTTTCAGGCCACGCTCGAAGAGATTGCTGAGGCTGACCTGTTGTTACACCTGGTCGACATTTCGCATCCCAACGCGCTCAACCAATTCGAATCCGTCCAGCAGACTCTGGATGAGATTGGCGCTGGGCACATTCCCATCATTACGGCGCTGAACAAAATCGACCTCCTAAAACAACCGGAACAAGCCCAGGAGACGCTGCAAAGCTTTCCTAAAGCGGTAGCAATCTCGGGACTGAAAGGAAGCGGCCTGCCTGATCTGCTACGTCTCGTCCAGCAGGAATTGTACGAAACATATACTCCAATTGACATTCATCTGCCCTACCAGCAAGGTGCATTGATTTCAATGTTTCATGAGATGGGACAGGTGGAGTTCATCGAACACGAACGCGGCGGCGTCCACATGCAGGGACGTATCCCCGGACGCCTGCTCGCTCAATTCGCCCCCTGGCTTGCTACCGCTCGAGCAACCGACCAACCCATCGACGAAGAAGACATCATGACCAACGAGGATAACTTATGATCTCAAAACTACTCGACTGGCTCTCCAATTTCCTGGCGCACCGCAAGGGGCTGCTGCCCTTGATCGGGATCGTGCTGGTCATCATCAACTATATCGTACAATTTTTCTTCCCTTTTGGCCACTGGCTCCCATCTACCAACCTGTTTTTGCACCTGGGCGTGATCGTCGCCATTTTCGGCGTGATGCTGGCCTGGGCGTTATGAAATAAACGATGCAAAGATTTTGAATCTTCGCATCGTAAAAGAAAGCCTATGTTCCAGCGCAAGCGCCCCAAGAAAATCTTCAGCAAAAAGAGCCGCCCGCGCCTGCCGGTCAGTTTGATCATACTTGGCCTGCTGGCGCTTCTTTTTTATCTCGTCCCAACCTATAGCTACAACCCGGAAGAAATTCAACCCCCGGCCAGCTTCACGCCAAAACCCACACAGCCAGCCACAGTTTCCCCTGCCCCGCCACCCACTTATACGCCCGAACCTTTACCTACTGGCCTGCATGGCAGACGAGTTATCTTCACCTGCACCCGTGGGGATTACAACCATCTGTGTATGGTCAACCGAGATGGATCCGGGCTGTTGCGTCTCACCGACGAATTTGCCAATGACTACTACCCGGCCTTTTCACCACAGGGCGGCGCCATCGCTTTTGCGTCCAATCGCAGTCTGGGCACATTTGACCTGTATTTCATGGTGCTAAGCACTTCATCGCTCATCCCATTAACAGATGAAATCGGCAATGCCTTCTCTCCCGACTTCTCTCCGGATGGCGAACACGTGGTTTTTGCCAATAAGGACGAAACAGGGCAAACCTCGCTCTACATCGTCGACAGCACTGGGGAAAACCTGCGACTGCTCTACGAAGGTCCCAATTTCGCGGGTCCAACCAGCATCGTTGGCGTGGCCTGGTCACCTGATAGACAAACCATTGCCTTTGCCATGAGTACCACCCAGTTATTCGAGTACGATATCTTTTTCATCAAGGCTGACGGGAACGAACCGCCTCAAAAACTGACGACAGGCCTGCTCGGCATTACCGGAAGCCTGGACTGGTCCCCGGACGGACGCTACTTGCTGGTCTCTGCCGGGCCGCCAGACGACAAAGACATTTTCAACATTGATTTGCAAGAAAATACAATTGCGCGCCTGACCTACGGCGGCAATAACAACTCCCCCTCGTTTTCACCTGATGGACAATACATCGCCTACAATTCCCTGCGCAACGGCGGGCAGGCTGACATCTATATCATCCGCGCGGATGGCACAGACGAGCGTCAGCTTACCAATGACCCCGAACCGGACTGGCAGCCGCAATGGGAGCCATAGAGCAACAAAAAATCCGGGGTCGTCGCCAGCGAACCCGAATTTTTGCATCCTATAGAGAATAATCAACTTCCACTGATGATATTCTTGAGAACATCGCCGCCAATGCCGGCCACGCCCTTCTGTTCACCGCCAGATTGGGAGAAGGTAATGCCTCGCTTGATGCGATCTACCAGGCGGGAGAAAGGCAGGCTTTGCAAATAAACCTTACCCGGTCCGGTCATTTTTGCCAGGAATGATTAGTCATGAGAAAACAACGAAGCTTGTAAAAACTCAAACTTTACAAGCTTCGTTCACATAAACCAAAAAACGATTATGCGCGGCTTACACCTTTGGCCCTGCCTCCACCACATCTTTGGTTGTACCCTCCTCGAACTTGGCAAAATTCTCTATAAAGCGCATCGCCAAATCCTTATAGCGCTTATCGTATTCCTTGCGGCTGGGCCAGGACGACCAGGGTTCCAGCACTTCTGGCGGAACGTCCGGACAGGATTTTGGAACACTAAAGCCGAAGACCGGGTCTTCGTAATATTCAACATGTTGAAGCGCGCCGGAGAGCGCAGCATTGAGCAGGTTGCGCGTGTGACGGATGCTGATGCGTTTCCCGACACCGTACGGACCGCCCACCCAACCCGTGTTGACCAGCCAGCAGGTCGCGTCATAGCGTTCGATTTTTTGGCGCAATAGCTCGGCGTATTTTGCAGGGTGATGCACCATAAAGGGCGCGCCAAAACAAGCCGAGAAAGTGATCTCCGGCTCATCACGCAAACCGACTTCCGTGCCACCTACTTTGGCGGTATACCCCGAAATGAACTGGTACAACGCCTGGTCGGGTGTTAGACGAGCAATTGGGGGCATGACACCACTGGCATCACAGGTCAACATGATGACGTTCTTGGGATGCCCGGCTTTTTTCTCCGGGACAGCGTTTGAGATAAATTCCAGTGGATAAGAAGCGCGTGTGTTTTCCGTAACTGATTCGTCGTCCAGGTCGATCAGTCGTGTGACCGGATCGTAGGTCACGTTTTCCAGGATGGTTCCATACATGTGCGTGGTGGCATAAATCTCAGGCTCGGCAGATTCTGACAAGCCAATCACCTTGGCATAGCAACCGCCTTCAAAGTTGAAGACACCTTCATCGCTCCAGCCATGCTCGTCATCGCCAATCAGACGACGAGTGGGATCGGCTGAAAGCGTGGTTTTGCCCGTGCCGGAGAGACCAAAGAAGAGCGCCACGTCATTCTCGTCCTGCGGATTGACATTGGCAGAGCAATGCATCGAGAGCACGCCTTCCAACGGGAGAAGGTAGTTCAGGATGGTGAAAACCGATTTCTTGATCTCACCCGCGTAGGCGGAATTACCAATGATAGCCAATTTCTTCTCGAAACTGAGCGCGATGAAGGTTTCGGAGTTGGTGTTGTCCACCCGGGGATCGGACTTAAATCCGGGAACGGCAACAATTGTGAAGTCCGGAATGAAGCGTTTGTATTCTTCCAGCGATTCGGGCAAGATAAACATGTTCCGCACGAACATGCTATGCCAGGCCAACTCTGTTGCAATCCGGACCGGCAAGCGATAATTCTCGTCCGCGCCCGCATAAACATCCTGTACGAACAGGTCGCGTCCCTGTAGGTAGCCCAGCAAACGGGCATACAGCTCCTCGAATTTCTCACCGGACATGGGACGGTTGTACTGCCCCCACCAAACGTGACCCTCGGTGTTTACCTCGCGGACGACAAACTTGTCATTCGCGGACCGAGCGGTATGTTTGCCGGTAAACGCTACATACGGGCCCCCATGGACGGTTACCCCCTCCGAACGAAAGCTGGCTTCCTCATGCAAGGCCTCGTACGGCAGGTTCCAATAAGCCAGGTGTAGGTTGGTCACACCCAGGGTAGAAAGGTTGTAATCTGCTTTGCGTGTCTGAGCCGTGCTTTGGGCCGGAGTTTTAATGTTGAGAATGTTATTCATGAGGTCAACTCCTACAACCAATCACGGATGAGTTTACGGTCGCCGATATAAATCTCGTTCGGACTGGTCGGGTCGAGCGCCCACCTGATGCGGGCCAGGCCTTCGGTCACGTCTTTGACCGTGCCGCTGAAGGATAGGCGAATGTGCCCTTCCATGCCAAATTCCTTGCCGGGCACCGTTACAACCAGGGCTTTCTTGAGCAGAAACTTTGAAATTTCTACTGAATTGGCTTTGAAGGCGCGCAAATCTGGCAACGCGTAGAAGGTGCCATCTGGCGGGATCAGGCGCGCACCGTTGAAGGATTTCATTTCCTGCAAGAGCACATTGCGGTTGTTTTCGATCTGCAACCGCAATGCCTCGACAACCGACTGCATCCCGTTCAACGCGCCTTCTGCCGCTGCCTGCGAGACAGGTGACACGCCCGACGTGACCTGTACCGTAACATTGGTCATAACGCGCACCAGGGCGCGTGGAGCAATCACCCAGCCCACGCGGAAGCCCGTCATGCCATACAATTTCGCTACCCCGTTGACAACAATGACATACGAGTCTTCAATATCCTTTTTTGTATAACGATAGGCGGGTACGGCCTCTTTGTGGTCAAAAGTCAGTTTGTGATAGATGTCATCACAAATCATGAAAATCCCTTTGCTCTCGCAAAATTGGACCAGTTTCTCGATCAACTCAGGCGGATAGATAGCACCCGAAGGATTGTTCGGGCTGTTTACGATAATTGCCCGCGTATAAGATGTGACCGCCCTTTCGATATCCTCGAAGCGCGGTGTAAAGGTTCCATCCTCCGGCGTGACAATCACTGCACGAGCGTTACACATCTTGACGATCTCAGGATATGAAACCCAGTACGGAGCCAGGATGATGGCTTCGTCTTGCGGGTTCAGGATCGAGTAGAGAATATTGAACAGAGATTGTTTGGCGCCATTGGTGACAAGCACGTTTTCGGGAGCGACCAGGCGGTCGTAGTTTTCCTCGGTATAGCGGATGATGGCCTTTTTCAGAGCAAGCGTTCCGTCGGCGGGCGTGTACTTTACTTCCCCGCTGGAGAGCTTGGCTGCTGAAGAAAGAATGGCATTGATGGGAGTTTTGTTTTTGGGCTCGCCAATTCCCAGATGAATGACCGGCTCGCCCCTTTCGCGCAGTAGCCGGGCTTCTTCATTCAATGCCAACGTGGGCGACTCGGCAATTTCGCTGGCAAGTTTGCTCAATTTCATGAAATCTCCTTGAGATGTTTTATGCATATTTCTTGTTAAAATATCTGGTCAGATTGCTCTGACCAGATACATTTCGATAACCGCAAAAGAAGCGGCGCTGACAAGCGAGTTGTCAGACAAAACTATCATGTTCTTATTATACTCTGGAAAGCTAAACGGGCGAGCTTACAGCTTGTGCTACATCTGCTTTTAATTACCATCCAAAAATCCTTACTGGCATTTGATGACCGATGGATCCGGGTCAGCGCCCTGCGCCCAATCGCGCTCAAACTCTTGCGTATACAGCGCGGCAATATCAGGATTGTCCACGATGATCACATTCTCATCATTGCTCTCTTCGGCATTGGTCGAGAAATTCAAGGAGCCGGTGATTACATATCGGTTATCCACAATGATTAATTTGTGGTGCAAAAAGGATGGATTGCCATCCTGTCGCACCGGGACGCCTGCACAATACAAAGTGCTCAATTCGGCATATTGAGTTTCGCTGCCGACTTTTTCGAAAACGCCGGCGACATCCACGCCAGCCGCGGCGCGATCGATCATAGATTTGGCCAACGGATAATCGGTAAAACTAAAGGCCAGGAAACGCACGCTGCTTTGTGCACCATCTACGTATGGGATAATACGCTCGATCACCCCATCTTCCGAAGCAAATAAAACCTGGATCGGCGTTCCATTGACGGTAAGGGATTGTTTGTCAACCGTTGAGGGAGATCTTGGTCCAAACTGTCCATCCCACATTTCCTGGAACTCACGCTCGTAAATCTCAGCCAGTTTGGTGGAGCGGATGGCAATCACATTGTTATTTTGCTTGAAAATTCCGTTGATAGTAATATTGGTCGAACCGGTCCAGACCAGTTCACCGTCAAAAATCCAGAACTTATTGTGCATCAGAGCCGTACGATTATCACTTTTGACCTCGATACCGGCATCCTGCAACATAGCAAACTGCCCGTGACCGGGCTCCTCGTCTGCAGCCAGACCATTTTCGTCATCCGTTACCCAGCGCACATCTACGCCGCGTGATTTGGCAGCTATCAGGGCTTCAGCAACCGGGGTCAGGTCGAACTCAAAAGAAGCAATATGGATGCTGGTTTGCGCCGCATTGATCTTGTCGATCAAGCGGCCTTCAATGGAATTTTGCCAGTTATTTGGGTCGTTGACATTGAGCGGATCAGTAAAATAAACTTCCCACCAATCACTGGAAGTGTTTGAACCAGGTAGCGGCGCACCAGGCTGCGTCACCGAACTTCCAGAAGCAGGCGCTTCAGTCGCTGTAAAAATGCCAAGTAAGTCTTTACCTGTCAAAGAATAAATTGCGCCAAGACCGATAACGACAATCAAAATAAAGACCGTCAAAGTGTTGTTCGATGATTTCCTCTTGGGTGCCATGCGATACTCCTCAGTATTACTGGTTGCTCTGTTTTTCGAACATGTCTCGCAAACTAGCAATGATCCGCCCCGGAGATTCGCCCTGAGACAAACGCCCCATTACCTCATCAAGGGGCGGAAAGTGTAGTCCTTCTCCATACAACAAACTCGCCTGCTTTTGCACGCTATCCCACAGCCAAAGACGCCCTTCTGCGTCAAGATCCTTGCCTTCGCCCAATAAACGGCCCAAATGACGCATCAACTTGTGCAGGGCCTTCAGGCGGTCAGCCATTGAAAGTTCAGCTGTCTCATCGTCCATTCCATCAGTTGAAGAGACGATCCCTTCGGCGCTTTTCATCCCCAAGGATAGCAGCTCGCTAGCAGACGATTCATCCAACGCACCACCCAAGGCTTCGTTGCCCATGATGGCTTCCTGTACATGGCGAATGCGCTTGCTGATTACCGGGTTCTGACCTTCCTCTGTATCCATATTAAACCTCGCCGGAAGTATAGCAGGAAATTGGATAAATCAACTTTCCAGACTCAAAAAATCGGCGGGACTTCCCAATGGATATCCGGATACGCCCGACTCCCCATCCTGAGACGGAGCGATACGACGGATCAACCCGATCAGGACGCTCCCGCTTCCCACCTCGACAAAAGCCTGCGTGCCAGACTTCAACATTTCCCGCACCGACTCGGTCCAGCGTACGCGCGAGTCCATCTGGGCCTTGATATCGGCACGCAATTCATCGGCGGTAGTCATCGGCAGTGCATGTACGTTGCCAATGACAGGGATTTTCGGCGCTGCCATCGCACATGCATCCACGGCCTCATTCCATTCATCTTGAATGGAAGCCATCAAGCGGCGAATGCGCCGCAATGCTGACCGCCAACGGGATACCGCGTTTTGCTCCCGCAACTTTCGCGCCTGCAATCGCACGTTCCACCGCGGTTTTCGCACCTGAGATGACCACCTGCCCGGGACAGTTATCATTTGCCACCTGTACGGTTTCATCTGGCGTGCTGGCCTCCGCACAAACTGTTTCCAACGCGGGTATATCTAATCCCAAAATAGCTGCCATACCGCCTGGCGACTGTTCACCAGCGCGCTTCATCAACTCGCCACGCATACGCACCAGGCGTAAACCGTCGGCAAAGGATAGGGCTCCAGCCGCGGCCAGAGCCGAGAGCTCGCCCAACGAATGCCCGGCCACGGAAGCAGGCAGGAAATCCGGGTATAGATGCGAGAAGACTCGCTGTGCAGCTATGGAGTGAACGTATAAAGCCGGCTGTGTGTTAATGGTGTCATTCAAATCCATATCCGGCCCATTCCACATCAGGCGAGAAAGCGAGATGCCCAGAATGTCGTCTGCTTCTTCGAAGGTTTGCTTCGCAAGTGGATATTTATCCGCCAGGTCACGCCCCATTCCAACGGATTGTGAGCCCTGACCAGGAAAGACAAAAGCGGTGGTTTTCGGTTCAAGTTTCATGAGTTCACCTCATGTCGCTTAAACACAAACGAGCCGTGTTAGTCACGGCTCGCCAGTGCTTACTCAGACTTTTTTTCTTTGTCGATCTCAATCACTTCGCGGCCCTGATAGTGTCCGCAATTCGGGCAGACGGTGTGCGGCAAGCGCATCGATCCGCAATTGCTGCAAGCCACCAGGTTGCGCGCCGCCAACGCATCGTGGGCGCGGCGACGGTCGCGACGACCCTTGGATAATTTCCGTTTGGGTTGTGGGGCCATGACTTTCTCCTTCTTGTACCGCAACTTCTTTTGGTTGCGGTAATACCATGAACATGCCGGGCAAATGCCCGGCGTGATTTCCAGACGAGAATTGCTTGTTTTGCAACATAAGTACCGCTTTGCGGTATTAGCGGGCGAATTATAGCGGGTTCAAGGGATGACGTCAAGCCCGAAACGAAGTAGAATACACAATATGGAAGTTCGAATTGCAGTTGCCAAAATCAACAAATACGCATCCCTTGAAAGCGGTGATACGCTGGAAGTCATAGAACGCCCCAATGGTGGATTGTCCGTTGTGCTGGCAGACGGTCAAACATCCGGGCGAGGAGCCAAAGCCGTATCCATGATGGTGGTACGCAAGGTGATCGGCTTGCTGGCAGAAGGGGTGCGTGATGGCGCTGCTGCACGCGCCGCCTCGGATGCACTATACACCGATAAAAACGCCAAGGTTTCATGCACACTTAATATAGCATCCATTGACCTTGAAACGAACACAGTGGTGTTATCCCGTAACAATCCCTCTCCCATTTTTATTTGTCATGACGACCGAATCGATTGCATGGACACTGAGAGTTCACCACTTGGAATTCGCAGAGACATCCGTCCGGTTATCACCGAACTGGAACTCCGACCAGGGCTTACGGTTATCTTGTATACCGATGGCCTGACACATGCCGGAAAGCGTCGTGGACAACCGATGGACGTGTGCAATGCCATTCAAGCCATGCTGGAAGACCAGGACCCAACCCCACAGGAACTTTCCGACTCTCTCCTGGCCCATGCGGTCAACCTGGACGAAGGGCGTCCCGCAGATGATATCAGTATCGTTGTGTTAAAGGTTCGAACCATCAACGGCGACATGGTGCGCCGCATGAGCGTACGTCTGCCTCTTCCTTAGGAAATAATTGTGCACAGGTCAAGACGACGCATGTTTCGCGCTTCCTGGCGCGATACACTGCTTTTGCTGAGAGAGTTTCGCACAGCTTTGATGGTGTTCCTTTTCGCCATACTGGGCGGTGGCGTACTATATTATTCCATCGCCGAGCAGGTCGGGGAACCCCTGCGAAACATCAGCGAGGCAATCTATATCGTTCTAACACTGGTTTTCTTTCAACCACCGGGGGAATTTCCAGATAGCCCTTATCTTGAGGTATTTTTCTTTGTCATGCCGCTCATTGGTATCGGATCCCTGGCTCTAGGTCTGGCTGATTTCGGCTATTTGTTCTTCAACCGTCGCGCGCGCAGCAAGGAATGGGAAATGGCTATAGCTTCCACATTAGATAAGCATCACATTTTAGTAGGTCTCGGTCACCTCGGCTTTCATGTTGTCCAACATCTCAAAGGGGCCATGAACCAGCCAATGGCCGTCATTGAGTTGAGCCCGACAGCCGATTTGATCAATTTAGTGCAAGAAATGGACATTCCCATTATCCATGATGACGCCAGCCGGGAAACCGCGCTGGTAGCGGCAGGCGTACAGCGTGCCAACTCGATTATCCTTTGCATCCAAAACGATGCCGTCAATCTCAAAATTGCCTTGAAAGCGCGCAATTTAAATCCGAACATCCGTGTGATCATCCGTATTTTTGATGACGACTTTGCTCAGGCGCTCACCCAGCAATTTGGCTTCATCGCCTTGAGCGGCACAGGATTGGCTGCTCCAGCGTTCGCGGCTTCAGCCACCGATTCTGAAATTACACGCCCTATCAGCATTGAGGGAGAGTCGCTCAGTCTGGCAAGGATCACAATCTCCACCGGCTGCCTCCTGGAAGGAAAAACCGTTGGACAGATCGAAGACGGGTACATCGTCAGCGTCATTCTCGTGCGAACTGATGGCAAATCCGATTTTCACCCAACCGACAGCCATCCGGTCAACACTGACGATATGGTTGCCGTGCTAGGCCGGCCAGACAGGCTGCATCAACTAATCCATGACAGCCAGTAAACCCTTTTTGATCGGTGTAGTCGGGCCCTGTGGAGCCGGAAAATCCACGCTGATCGAGGCGCTTGATTCGCTCGGATATACCACCCGCCACATTGCGCAGGAGCACTCCTATGTGAAAGATATGTGGAAGCGGATCACCAACCCGGATATGCTGATTTTCCTGCAAGTCTCCTACCCCATTTCCCAAAGACGCCGTCATATGAATTGGGTCGAAAGCGAATACGATGAACAACAGCGCCGTCTCTCGCATGCCCGTGAACACGCCGACCTCTACATCGACACGGATAGCCTGGGAATCGCAGAAGTTCTCGAGCAAGCGCTAACGTTTATCAAGACCCAGGTGGCTTGATCGCATAAAAACCCCTCTGTATAATCGTGACGCCAGCTTTAAATTTTGTTACGATAAGTACAAAATGGGAAACAGGAGAAATACCATGAGAAATTCACGCCTGTGGGTTTTATTCATTTGCCTGCTACTCGCAGCCTGCCAGCCAGCCCAACCCCCTTCTCAACCGCCAACTGAAACCAGCATTCCACCAACGCCGTCACAATCCACCAACTGGGATGATTTGTCCATCTACATGGATGGATTGATCCCTACCGAACAAGCCAAGCTAAATGAGCAAAAGGGTGCCAGCATTTATCATATTGACTACACGATCAGCGATGATTTCACCAACGTAACCGGCACGCAAACAATCCATTACACCAATCGGGAGGGCATCGTTCTCGACGAAATCCAGGTACGCCTGTTACCCAATGTATTGGGCGGAGAAATGAGCGTTTCATCTGTCTTGATAAATGGACAATCGCTGGAACCAAGCTACGGTCTGGCCAATAGCCTGTTGCGCATCGCGCTCAACCCCGTCCTGCCACCGGGAAAAAGCATCGACCTGTCTTTCGAGTTCTCCGTCAAAGTCCCAACCGAGATCGAATCAAACTACGGCGTCCTGGCCTATTATGAGGGTGTACTCACCCTGGCGCACTCCTATCCAATGATTGCCGTCTACGATGACAATGGCTGGAATGCGGAAATTCCGTCTGACCAGGGCGACCCAACTTATGCCGATGCCAGCTTCTTCCTGGTAACAGTGGACGCGCCCGCGAGGTGGTGTTGGTCGGCTCGGGCGTGAAGTCAACCACAGGAAAACGGAAGCAGGCAAATCGTCACGTATGCTGCGGGGCCGGCGCGTGACTTTTACGTGGTCGCCAGTCCGGATTATGAAATGATCAGCAAAACCGTTGGCGAGGTTACATTCAACAGCTATGCACCCAAAGATATGCAAGAAGGCGCGAAAACGGCTCTCGACGTTGCGATTGAAGCGTTCAAATTGTATGATGAGCGTTACGCTCCTTATCCATACACAGAATTTGATATTGTTTCCACACCTACCTATGCGTTAGGGATCGAATATCCGGGCGTGATTGCCATTACCGATCGTATCTACGATATGAGCGGAACTCTGAGTGGCTCTCCAAACAGCGTTATGATGGAGGCAACCGTGGCGCACGAGGCCGGTCACCAGTGGTTCTACAATCTGGTCGGCAATGACCAGCTTGACGAACCCTGGCTGGACGAATCACTAACCCAATTCGTCACCTGGCAGTACTTTGCGGACCGTTATGGAAGCAGCGGTGCGAGCGGCTTCGAACAATCGCTACGGTCACGCTGGGCTCGGGTCGATAACCAGGCCATCCCCATTGGCCTGCCAGTTGCAGATTACGAAGGCACAGCCTACGGCGCGATTATATACGGACGTGGCGCACTCTTCTTTGAGGCTTTGCGAAACGAGATGGGGGTAGATACCTTTGACGCATTTATGAAGGATTACACCACCAGCAACGAATGGGGCATCAGTACAACCGATAGCATGAAGCAACTGGCCGAAAAAGATTGTGGTTGCGATCTATCAAATCTTTACAAAAAATGGGTATATCCATAAAATCACGCCGGTAGAGGCGATTTGCAAATCGCCTCTACCGAACCCAGTACAAAAGGTGTATAATCTTTTTCGCCAGCCCACGGCTGGCATTTTTTTGGATGGAGTTGAAGAATATGAATCGCAGTCGTAACAATTGGCTGGTCTTGATTATTTTCCTGGTCATCTTCTCGCTATGGATTGACTTGAGCAAAACGATCAAGATTACCAACCCTTTCAATAGCAGTCTGATCGCCTCTCGCAATGTAGATGTACGGTTAGGCCTGGATTTGCGCGGTGGCCTGCAAACCCTGATGGAAGCTGACGTACCCGCCAACGTGACCGTAAACGCGAATGACCTGGAGGTCGCCAGGCAAATCCTGGAAAGCCGCGCCAACGCACTGGGTGTCAGCGAAGTCGTCATGCAGACTGCCGGTGATCGCCGCATCGTGGCTGAATTTCCCGGAATCAGCAACCCGGAAGAAGTGGTTGCGTCCCTGCAACAGACCGGCTTGCTGGAATTCGTAGATATGGGGAACACGCCAGCTTCGGAAGGCACGCAGGTGAAAACCGATTACGTCCAGCAACAGAGTGATGCCACCCGACCTCAAGCAACCGCAACAGCCGCGACCGCCACTGCCGAACCCACTGCAACCGCGGAGCCAAACGCAACCCCAGCCGCTGAGGCCACACCCACTGATACTGCCCCGGAACAGGTCTATCACACTGTGATGACCGGCGCCGCGCTCGACACGGTCACCGTAACGCAAGACCAAACCGGCCGCTATCAAATTGCTTTCACCCTGAAACCAGATTACGTGTCAGTCTTCGGCGATTACACCAGTTCACACGTCAATCAGTATCTGGCAATCGTTCTTGATCATCGCGTGATCTCTGCCCCGGTCATCAACTCTGCCATAACCGATGGACAGGGCGTCATCCAGGGCAGTTTCACAGCCGATAGCGCCAATGCACTTGCCGTTCAACTACGCTATGGCTCCCTGCCTGTTCCAATCAAGGTTGTAGAAAGCCGTACAGTTGGCCCAACACTGGGCGAAGAATCTGTTCGCAAGAGCGTTTTGGCAGGGGCCATCGGCTTGAGCGTAGTGATCCTGTTCATGGCGCTATACTACCGCCTGCCTGGCTTGGTAGCCGATATGGCTTTGTTATGCTATGCCCTGTTCAGCTTGATGCTTTTCAAGATGATCCCGGTTGTGCTAACTCTGCCTGGCATTGCAGGCTTTATTTTGAGTATCGGTATGGCCGTGGATGCAAATGTACTCATTTTTGAACGCTTAAAAGAAGAATTACGCGCGGGCCGCAACCTGCGTCAGGCCATTGATCTGGGCTGGAGCCGGGCCTGGCCCTCTATCCGTGACTCGAATAGTTCCACGCTCATCACCTGTGCAATTCTGTTCATCTTTGGAAATACCTTTGGCGCCAGCATGGTTAAGGGTTTTTCAATAACTTTGGCCTTAGGCGTGTTGGTTAGTCTGTTCACGGCTATCATTGTCACGCGCACGTTCTTGCACACGGTACTTGATAACGTCAAGTCCACTGAGCACCCGCGCTGGTTTGGTCTTTAGGAGCACGACATGAATATCATCAAAAATCGCTACTGGTATTTCCTAATTTCCTTGCTAATCATCATACCAGGCATCATCTTCATGGTGCTGCACGCAACGGAGACTGGTAAAGGCCCCCTCTCCCTGGGCATTGACTTCACTGGCGGCAGTCTGCTTGAGGTCCAGTTTAGCGGCACACGCCTTACCCCAGAAGAAGTTACGGCCATCTACAACAATCTCTCTACCGCCAACCAACCCATCAAAGATCCGATCACCCAACAGTTAGGTGAAGATTCACTCTCCATCCGTTCCAAGGCCATGGACGACGCCACCAAAGGCGAGATCGTGACCGAAATGGAAAAACAATCCGGCTCGACGGTGACAACGCTTAACTTCACATCCGTCAGCGCATCAGTAGGGGCCGAAGTAACTCGCAGCGCCGGCTTTGCCATCCTGATGGCTGCTGTTGCGATCCTGATCTACATCTGGTTCGCCTTCCGACGCGTAGAACATGCCTTTCGATACGGCGTGGCGGCCATTGCGGCCATGCTGCATGATGTGCTGGTCGTAATAGGAACAGAAGCCATCCTCGGTTATTTCCTGGGCTGGGAAGCAGATGCCCTGTTTCTGACCGCCCTACTGACTGTGATCGGCTTCTCAGTACACGACAGTATTGTAGTGTTTGATCGCGTACGCGAAAACTCTACCATTTTTCGCCGCAT
>CAWHJM010000080.1:0-11999 GCA_963829615.1 uncultured Chloroflexia bacterium | reverse complement strand
GTCTTTCGCATTCTTGCGAAAGGCATACATGCTTCCCTTGAGTTCCTGGTATTCTTCTTTCGCCAATTCTTTCTTCAAGCGTTGAAGTTCTTTTTTCCTCAACTGATCGGCCGCCTTGCGATAGTGTCTGGCAACATGGAAACGATCTGCTACAATCCGTGCCGTTGGGACCTCTTCGCGAACAGCTTCGATGTAGGCTTCCCATAGATCACAACAGACAGCCTGCACCGTTAGCAGGATTCTTTGGGGAATCGAGCGCAAGAACTCGACTACTACAGCTTTTTCATGTCCCGGCAATACGCCCAGGATCACAATTTCACCATCTTGAAACCGTCCGGTCACCAAGGTCACATAATGTCCTTGCCCCTTCCTCAACGCTATTTCATCCAGCCCAAGCGTTTGCATGTCTGCCATCATAGTCCAATCCACACTTGCATCCATCCGCCGTTCCAATGTCCCCACCACACACGCATAGGAGAGCCCTTCCTTGAGACTAACATCTTCTACCGTGGAATTCACCAACTGCAACAAGATATGGCTGTCGTAGGCAAAACTGTGCGGACTATTCGCATCATGCCATTCCAGACTTTGCGTTGTGGTGGGATGACCTTCGCAATCCTGACATTGATACCGCTTGGGACGATAACGCAAATAGGTCGCACGACCAAACGCGGGTAAATGTCGCATCATTACCCACTCATCGTGTCCATGCGGTTTTGTGATCCATCTCCCGCATTTGCGACATGCCGTCCCTTTCTTGGTACTTTCAATCGTGATAATGATCTCACCACGTTCCCCCATAATGGTTTGCAATACCCGTACATCAGGAATATCAAGTGGAATTGTGATCTGTGCCTTCGCCATATCCTTATCCAGTTTTTCCCCAATTCTATCGCTTTTATCACCCCCATATCTGGCGGATACCACGGCAACTCTCATTCAACCACTTGATGATTGCAGAATACAGGGAACAAGTGCTTGAACGAGGAGGGATCTGGGCAGACGAATTAGAGCACAGCCTCCGCGAGGACCTGGTGATGCTTGGCAATGAGGTGCTGGGTGAGGTGTTGAGTGGCTATGACGAAGAGGTAAACGGCCGTTTAGAGAAATGCGCTTGTGGTGGCAGAGCAAAGCGTCAGTTGCGAAGAGCGGCAAGGATGCTGAGTGTTTTTGGTTGGGTCAGATATAAACGTGGGTACTATCATTGCAGCTATTGTGGCAAACGTGAATATCGCCTGGACGCGAGCCAGGGGCTCCGAGCAGGGCAGGCAAATCGTGGAATGGCACGGCTGATGAGCATGGCTGGGGCGACGACATCGTTTGCCGAAGCCAGCCAGCAGATCAGAGACTATCTGCTGGTGGAAGTTAGCCCGAACACGATCCGCAAAGAAAGCTATGCAACAGGTAGACGCCAGGCAGGGCGAGAAGTGCAAGAACAGGAACGAAGCGAACAGCTTGAAAGTCTGCAGCAGCGTGAGCGTCACCTGGCAGCGGAAGATCGGCTGGAACGCGTGTACGGTTCGATTGATGGGGCTCAGGCGCCAACTCTCACTGGTTGGCGGGAGGTCAAAAGCCTGGCATTGTATCAAAGCCAATACCGCTATGGTCATCCTGATCAGCTACAGGCAACCGAGATTGAATACCGCAGCGAAATCACGCCAGCGGAGGAATTCGGTCGCCTGCTGTGGGCCAGTGCGCTCAACTATCATGCCGATCGTGCACAGGAATTGGTGTTTGTGTGTAATGGCGCAGCCTGGATCTGGAAACTGGTTGAGAAGTACTTTCCCGATGCCATTCAAATCGTTGACTGGTATCATGCTTGCGGTTATCTGACTGAGATTGCCAGTACGGCTTATGCTGACGAAGACACCGCACAAGACTGGCTGGAACAGATGAAAACATTGCTCTGGAAAGCAAGGATTGATGCCCTGCTTGTGGCTTGTCGGGAGCATCAAGAGCACCCACAGGCTCGCGAATTTGCAACCAAAGCCATCACATATTACACAAACAATCGAGAGCGCTTGGACTATCCCACTTACCGGAAGCAGAACTATTTCTGCGGCAGCGGCACAGTGGAGAGCGCTTGCAAGCAAATCGTCACAGCCCGATTGAAAATTTCAGGAGCGCGCTGGCTGCCAGAGAATGCAACCTTGATTGCTAAAGCCAGGGCTGCATACCTCTCAGGGTCTCAACACTGGCGTTCTCTTTTTGAACTCCCCCTGGCTGCATAAATCTTCACCTCTTGATCACACCCATGGCTGGAAAGAGGTATGGCTTCTTCGTCTACAGGATGGCTATAATTATCATACCCACGCCAATATCACTTGTCAATCGATAATTTTGTAAGCTGGCTAAATATAACCTTATAGAGAATGCCCTGCTGGACAGGGCATTAATAAAACAAGCCGCTTGATCCGTGAATCGAGCGGCTTAATTCTTGAGTCGAGCGGCTTAATGTTCAGAGTTAAGCCGCTTGAACTCTTTCGATGGCTATACGCCGGTTTCAATCGGGTCTTCGGGGTGGGCCTCGTTCCACAAAGCGATGATCTCCGGCTCGCTCTTGCCGATGTTTTCGGCATTGCGCCACTTGCCGCGGAAACCCACATTGACGTTCTTGTCGATTTCAGGATTTACGCGCACCTGGATGTTCACACTGCCATCCTTCTTGCCAACAGGGCGGTAATGCGTGCCGTTGGGCAGGCGCACCACACGCCCGGCTTTTAGTCCGCTCTCGAGTTGCACATCCAACTCCGAGATGACGGCCAGCACCGAGCCCTTGCTCTGGTTGGTGACTTTTACGATGTTCTCGAGGATCTCTTCTGGGTTCATCGGCTCTTTGGGTTCCAGCCGTGGGCCGAACGCGGTCCAGGCTTTAATTTTATTGGTCATAATAATATTCTCCTATTTATGGAATTTTGAGAGGGGAAAGGCTGCAGCGATTTACCCAACGTATGAAAATTTTATGTTGAAAAAATGCAAAAGTCAATTTATAAGCCGTACAATTTTGATAGTTTAAGGGGCCTAAACCTGATAAATTTGTAAGTGAAAAATCTTGAAATTTTGGGGGGAATTTGTTATTCTCATGAGGCCACGTTGGACCTCCTTTTGATGAGACCACTCCCCGTTCTGCAGACGGGGAGTGGTCGTTTAAATGGCCTACGGCTTTCTCAAAGACCATTGACAAATTTTAAACAATCGGATGTGAGTCAACGCGAATTACGCGAACAGGCAAAAACCGCGATAACTTCGCGTTATTCGTTCATTTCGCGACATTCGTGCTGAAAATCCCTGACTTAGAGAAGAGATCGTTTAAATGGCAAAATGCCCGTTGCTTTGGGGGTGGGGAAAGTGTATAGTATCTATGACAGTTGCAAGTCAGGATGCAAAATGAATGTGGATTCGGCACATAAAAGTAGTTGGGAAATCGCAGAAGTCGTTTTTGGCGTTCCATTTCTTATCGGCATCGCCATACAATTCATAGTCCCATTTTCATTCCCACCGGGAATCCTTAGACAGGCTCTCATCCCTGTGGGAATTGCTCTCATACTCATAGGCTTAGGGTTTATCGTTTTAGCGCGTCGTGAGTTTGCTTATTTCAGCCAACCTACGGATCCTGGCCATCCTACCAGTAAGGTTGTTAAAACAGGTGTGTTCGCCATATCGAGAAATCCACTTTATCTCGGGGGTGCCCTGGTATTTTTGGGCATGGCATTGGCGCTGAATATGCTTTGGGCATTCGTTATGCTTCTGCTTTCGATTATTCTCTGTCATTACGTCTTGATCATTCCTGAGGAGCAATATCTGGCAGCAAAGTTCGGCGACGAGTATAAAGAATATACTGCTTCTGTTCATAGATGGCTTGGTCGCAAATGATCCGCAAAAACATGGATTGATTTATATCAGGAAGACCGCCCTAAGAGAAATGAAATTTCTGTCTTGTTTTTTGTCAGGAGAAATCTTATGGAAACACTAGGAATGAACTGGGGTATTCTCATTATCAATGTGCTCATCGTTGGCAGTTGGCCTTTTTTCAGCATCATTGCACTGCTCGCTCTACGTCGAAGTCATATCACTGGAACGGATCAAGCTCTCTGGGCATTGCTTGTCGTTGCTATTCCAATTTTAGGCGCTCTTGCATTTTTTCTAGTAAAACCCAGCGAGAATAACCGGACCTAGATTGCCTGGCGTCATGGCGGTTAGATAAAACGTAATTGCGTCACTTCTATCAGGATCAAAACTCGCGGAGGTAAATCGTGTCAGCTTTTGATTTCATTCGAGAAAACTGGCTCTACATCGCAACGGGCCTCGGCGCTACCTTAGGTGTCACAATCCTTTCCTTTTTGCTGGCGACCCCAATTGCAATGTTGACCGCAAGAGGTCGTCGCTCTACTCTTCTACCCATCAACGCGTTAAGTACCTTCTACGTGTGGTTGATCGATGGGATTCCGCTATTATTGCAGATTCCTTTCGTCTTTTTAGCCTTGCCACAAATTGGAATTGTGCTTTCAGGGTTTTGGGCAGGAGTATTGATATTGACCATACATTATGGATCTCGCATGAGCAAAGTTTTTTACGAGCGCTTTGCCACCGCTGGAAAAAGCCCAGGCGAAACTTGGATTTCTTTCATCCAACCACTTACGAATGAGTTTACCGGTATGATCAAAGATACCACGCTCGTCTCACTGGGTGGTCTTATTCACGATGTATACTGGCGCGCTACCAGGTGGGACGTGCAGAATTCAAGAACCTTGAGGCGCTCACCATAGCAGCCATCATTTATTTGATGTTGATTACGATTATTTCTTTAGGCAGTAAAGTACTCCAAGTCAGAATGGCAACTGCCAAATCTGGTATAGAGGGCGCTATATAAGAACTTTTCAACTTGACGCACATCTGCTCTTGAGACCACTCCCCATCGTGAAGGCGGGGAGTGATCGTTTAAATGGCAAATGCCCATTGCTTTTGGGGTAGGAAAATCGTATAGTAAATATAATCTATTATCCACGCAAGGAGAAAAAATGTCCGGGATTGTATGTGCCATTCGCGGCGGCCCGCATAGCCAGCCCACCATACGGCAGGCAATTGACACAGCCAGCCAATATCATATTTCCATCTACTTTTTGTATGTGGTGAATCTGGACTTCCTGGAGCATACCGAACACTCACGCACGCAGGTAATCCAGCGGGAAATGCGTGCAATGGGCGAGTTCATATGCCTGAAAGCGCAGATCGAGGCCAATCGTGAGGGGGTAGAGGCTGATGTGGTTGTGCGTGAGGGCAATGTGACCGATGAAATCATAGCCCTGTGCCACGAAATTCAAGCTGATTTTGTGATTCTCGGGCAGCCCCAGGGTAAACCCAACAACAACATCTTTAACCAGGAACGGCTTAAGAAATTTGGCCAAACGCTGGAAACCCAAACCGGAGCCAAGGTCATTTTTTCGCAGGGAGAGTAGCATGACGCAACGGATGAGAAGATGGCTTTTCCTGTCTACGCTGGCGCTAGCAGGGATATTTCTGTTTGGATTCTCTGTCACTAGCGGTCAGGCGGTGGGCGGCTCACGTGGTGCGGCGCTGGCTGGAACGGTGCTAGACGGTCAGAGACAGCCGGTGCAAGGAGCAACGGTGACAATTCAAAGTCCGGGAGGCAGCGGGCAGGAATCTGCCCACGGAGAAGAAGCCGGGCTGATTCAGGCGGTCACACAGGCGGACGGACGTTATCTATTGCCCATTCCAGAAAAGTTGCAGGGCGATCATATTTTGGTCGTCGAGCGCGCACATTTCCAGACCGTTGAAATGCCGCTTTCGCTGGTGCTTGTGGATAAGCTGAATGCAGGTGAGGCGGTTTACCTGGAAGATGTGGTTTTGCTGCGCCAGATCAACCTGGCATTCTGGATCGCCACGCTTATTTTTGTGGTCGTCCTGGCATTAATTGCATTGGGTTGGCTGCATAATACGCTCTCGGCGCTGATGGGTGCGGCCTTGATCTTTGCCGTCAGTTACCTGGGGCCGCTGGTGAGGGATGATCTTTTCATCTTCAACTTCAATGGAGCGCTGAAATATATCGACTGGAATGTGATCTTCCTGATCATGGGCATGATGATCGTGATTGCCGTGGTCGAGCGCACAGGCATTTTCCAATGGCTGGCTTTCACGGCTTACAAATTGTCAGGTGGGCGCGCCTGGTTACTGGTGACCATCCTGATGATCATTACCGGCGTGGCATCCGCTTTTTTGGATAATGTCACTACGATGTTGCTGATGACGCCCATCACGGTGCAGATTGCTTTGAGTATGGGGATCAACCCGCTGGCGCTGCTGATGCCCGAAGTATTTGCTTCCAATGTGGTTGGCATCTCTACACTGGTAGGTACGCCGACCAACATCCTGATCGGCTCGTATGGCAAGATTTCCTTCACGGATTTCCTGACCCACCTGACGCCCGGCGTGCTGATGGCCCTGTTGGGGCTGATTCTATATTCGCTGTGGGTATACCGCTCCGAGTTGATAACCAACATAGACGCAGAAATGGCGGAGTTTCTGATGCAGAAATTGGCAAAGCAGGCCACGATCAGCGAGCCGGAGAACCTGAAAAAGGCTGGCTGGGTGGGGTTGGGGATGGCTATATTATTCGTTACTGGAGAACACATTCACATGCTGCCGTCTGTGACCGCCATTATGGGTGCAACTGCTCTGCTGGTCTGGATCAGGCCAGATATTGACGAAATGATCGAATCGGTGGACTGGACCACGCTGGTCTTCTTCATGACGCTCTTCATCTGTGTCGGTGCGATACAAGAAGTCGGATTGATTTCCTTCATCGCAGATTGGATTGGCAAACTGGTTGGTGATAACCTGTTGCTGGCGATGCTGGCAATTATCTGGATTGCTGCACTATTGTCTACTGTGATTGCCAATATCCCCTTCACAGCCGCAATGCTACCCGTCGTCGGCTTCCTGACCGGCAACGTCTCCGGCGCGGAGAGCAAGGCGCTGTTCTATTGCCTGGCGGTTGGATCGGCGATGGGCGGCAATGGCTCGCTGATTGGCGCTTCGGCCAATATGGTCACAGCCGGGATTGCCGAACGGGCCGGTTATTCGATCACCTATGCCTACTTCCTGAAAAAGGGTTTCCCGGCCTTGCTGATCACAGTCGGGTTAGCGACCATCTGGCTTTTGATAAAATTCCTGTAAGGAAAAGTTATGGAAAATAAAATCAAACAAATCTTGTGCGCGGTACGTGGCGGCCCTGAGAGTCGTGATACCGTAACCCGTGCGGTTGACCTGGCTCTTGAAACCGGCGCCAAACTGACCTTTTTCCACGCCATGGATGCCGAGTTCCTCGGGCAGGCTGCTATCGGACGCACGCTTAGCGGAATATATAGCGAACTGCATGAAATGGGCAAGTTTGCCATGTTGATCCTGGTGGACCGTGCCCAGCGACGCGGCGTAGAAAACGTGGATTACATCATGCGTGAGGGCAATATCCGCAAGCAGTTGATACAAATTGCTATCGAGACCCATGCCGAGGTGATGATCGTTGGCCGGCCCACCCGCGGCCCCACATCGAATGTATTCAAAATGGGGGAGATGGAAGCCTTTGCAGAAGAACTCGCCAGGGAAGGTAGCTTGAAAGTGGTGGTTGTGCCGTGATTGGAGAATTATTATGAAGACTGAACCGAACGATATCCAACCCGAAGTGCAGCCTGTCACTGAGCCGACTGCACCCGCTTCACAGCCGGAGCATAAACCTGCTCCCGCCAAACCGGCCAAGCTTCAACTGGGACGTTTGCGCCGCATCTGGCGCACGGCGCTGATCTGGCTGGCCGTGGTCGCTGTAGCCTTCCTGGCTGGTGTGTTGACCCTTTATTTTATGCGCTACAAACCGCTCAACGAAACGCTAACCCAAATCAAGGGCGAACTAGCCCAGGCTAATCAAAACATCAACGATCTTGAAGCCAAACTCACCACATCCAGTGAGAAGGTGTCCAATCTGGAAAGCGACAACCAGTCCCTCCAGTCCGAACTGGAGGCCGCCACCACCCATCTCGAACTGCTGCAAGTGCTGGTGGACGTCAGCAATGCCCGCCTGGCATTGCTGGATGGAGATGTCCCTGCGGCAAAAACTGCCCTCCAAAGCACCTCCGCAAAGTTGGAAACCCTCTCGCTCCGTATCGCCGAAGTGGACGCCAACCTGGCACAGAGCATGCCCCAACGCCTGACGCTCATCCTTTCCGAGCTGGACAACAACGTTGAAACAGCAAAAGTGGATCTGGAACTGCTGACCGGTAGTTTGCTGGATGTTGAAGCAGCCTTATTTGGCAAATAAACTTGCAAAATCTTCAAAATTTCTATCCCCGCCGCAAGCGGACGGCGTATTACGAAATGCCCCTACGGGTACAGATTTTGCTAAGGCGTAGAACCCGCGTAGCAAGCCACGGGGTATTCTGTGAAGAATAACCAGACCTAGA
This sequence comes from uncultured Chloroflexia bacterium, assembly GCA_963829615.1. Classification (GTDB taxonomy): domain Bacteria; phylum Chloroflexota; class Anaerolineae; order Anaerolineales; family Villigracilaceae; genus JAABUE01. The sequence continues at coordinate 3,528 of CAWHJM010000080.1, read as the reverse complement.
TTGCCTGGCGTCATAACGGTTAGACAAAACGCAACTGCGTAACTTCTATCAGGATCAAAACTCACAGAACGGGCCTCGGCGCTACTTTAGGAGGTTTAATATCATTATGAAGAATGCGCAATCTGGCGCAGAAGGCTTCATATAATTTTTTTCAACTCACATAAACTCTTAGCTGAGAATTTGGCTACTTAGGCTACTTCCACAATTGTTTTCTGCGCTCTATGTGCAATCACGCCTTCCACCCAGAAGATGATCAAGGCCAACCAGACCATCGAAAACCCGATCAACTTGGGTGTGGTGAATGGTTCCTTATAAACCAGCACGCCCAGCAGAAATTGCATGGTGGGAGTGATGTACTGCAGAACGCCAATCATCGTCAACGGGATGCGCTGCGTGGCGGAGGCAAACATCAACAGGGGCACGATGGTCACAAGACCTGCGCCAACCATCAACAGATCTGACTTGACCCCAACATGCAAGAAAGCACCCTGCCCCTGCACATCGACGAATATCAGGTATGCCAGAGCCGGGATGAAGACCAGTCCAGTCTCCAGTGTCAGGCCGTAGAGTGAACCAAGTGGCGAGAGCTTTTTCAGCAGGCCATAGGTCCCAAAGGTAAAGGCCAGCGACAGCGCAATCCAGGGCAGGGAACCGTAGGCTTTGGTGAGATACACGACCCCAAAGGCCGCCAACCCGATTGGCAGCCATTGAGCCGGACGCAACTTTTCCCGCAAGAAGACCACTCCCAGCATGACACTGAGCAATGGGTTTATGAAATACCCCAGGCTGGTCTCCACCACGAAGCCTGCGTTGACGCCCCATACGTAGATCAGCCAGTTAACGCTGAGGAGCAGGCCAGCGATCATGTAAACGGCCAGCACCTTCCAGGTCAGTTTGGAGCGTAATGTCGACCATTGTCTGGTTCCCAAGATAACCACCATCAGCATGATAAACGACCAGCTAATGCGGTGCCCAATCAGTTGTATGGCCGGAACATCGTGCAACCACTTCCAATAAATCGGAAACAATCCCCATAAAGCATATGCGCCAAGCGCGTAGAAAATACCCTTTTTATCCATTATTACCTTTCAAACGAGCAAAAGTTGCGCAGTTGAACGGGAGAAGTCCAAAATAAGGGGACGGCGTCAACTATCCCCCTTATTTTCGGTATCCCTTTGCAAACTGCATAAGTCCTAACGAGTATGAAAACACCGGTTTAGAATGAAGCGATTGGCTGTCGTCCGGCATAACCCGCTTCGATCTCATGCCAGAAAGCTATATCCTGCTCCCCATATTTCCAGCACAAGTATACTTCCCGGCCCTCTTTCAAGGCCGGAAAATCCAACAACCCCAGGTTGATATCCTTGAACAAAGCGCCAGTATCCTGTACCTGATGAACGAGAGCGTCCAAACGCTCGAATTCTCTCACCATTTGACTGGCAGCCGGACTACCACCATTGCCCGCTGCCCGCTCCACTACCGGCCAGACTTCCGGTTGGCGAGCCAGGATCGTCTTGGCGGATGTTCTGTATTTCATCCATCAGCGGGCGTATGACGGTCATTGCCTGGTTGGCTTCTTGTAGCGTAAAGTAACGTGACATCGTTTCACCTTTTATAGCCTCAAGTATACATAGTTTTTCGGGGAAAAGCTCACCACTTCAGTAATCGACATAGTTAGGAATTACGCAGTTGAATGGGAGGGGCCCGAAAATAAGGGGGGCGCGCTGCGCACGCGCCCCCTTATTTTCGGTATCTTTTCGCGAACTGCGTAAGTACTAATAGTACCATCAGCCTATACCCACCCATTGCAATAAGCGGTACCCTGACTTTGCGGCAGACCCCGTCTGGTTCCCCAGACCTCCAGGGATGACGAAAATCCCCCAAGTATTCTCAAAACCCGTGGAAGAAAGGAGTGTTCATGCCTGTTTTCCTGCTTAGTATGCTCGTATTGCTCTTCAGTTGGACTGCGGCCCACCTTTTCGCGGTCCCGACAACCTATCTTGTTCGAGCTACCCATCTATACAACGTTCCGGTTTTCCAGGCGCTTAGTCCGCGACACCGGCAAAAAAGCGATCGGTTACCTGCGCAAATTGATATTTGCCGCTATTTTAATCGTGCTGGGCCTGCTGTTGGGGGCGGTCCTTGGCATCCAGCCGATTTACCTGGTCTGGAAAAGTTACATTCAAAACTTTGTCAATTTCGAGTTGACACAGACCTTGATGAGGGGTCTATTGGGCAATCTGGTGCTGGCGTTCGGGATCTTTATCGTCATTCAGACCATTAGCTTTGTCAACGAGTTTTTTCCACGTCTGTATGAGTTGCTGGGAAAGTGGCGGCATACCCGCTTCCACGTGCTACATTTCAAAAGCCTGGAATTGGTCACGCCCGATCAAATCACAAATGCGTTACTGTCGCTGGCACGTTATTCGCAAATCGGGCTGAATTTGGTACTGGGCCTGGCCGGATTGACATTCGGATTGTCTTTCTTTCCCGGCACGCAGGGCGTAGTCATCAGCCTGGTTGATAAAATCAGCGAAATGCTGATAAGTGCGGGAGAAACCGTGTTGGGATACCTGCCCAAGCTATTCACACTGGTTGTTATTGTAATCGTAACACGCTACATGTTGAAACTTTTGCGGTTCTTCTACGAAGGGATACATTCCAAGAGGATCAAGGTTGCTGGATTGCACCAGGAACTTACCGCGCCTACATTCCAGTTGTTGCGTTTTATGGTCGTGGCACTGGCATTAGTGGCTGCGTATCCCTTCCTGCCCGGATCCAACTCACCCGTTTTTCGCGGGATAACCATCTTTGCCGGTTTCCTGCTATCCCTGGGTTCAACTTCTCTAGTGACCAATATCGTCTCGGGCATCGTACTGACCTACACGCGCGGATTGCGGATCGGCGACCGCGTCAAGATCGGGGAAACCGTCGGCGACGTCATAGAACGGACCTTGCTGGTTACGCGCATCCGAACGATTAAAAACGTGGTTGTCACCATTCCAAACGGCAGGGTGCTGAACAACGAGATCATCAATTACAACGCGCCTATGGTAGAAGAGGGCTTGATCCTGAACACTACCGTGACGATTGGCTACGATGTGCCCTGGCGTAAAGTGCATGATTTGCTCATTCAAGCAGCGCTCGCGACCCGCGATATCCAAAGCGAACAGAAGCCTTTCGTGCTGCAAACTTCCCTGGATGACTATTATGTCAGTTACGAGTTGAACGCCTATACTCATGCCCCTGAACGCATGGCGTGATCTACTCGGAACTACACCAGAATATCCAGGATTGGTTCAACGAGGCAGATGTAGAAATCATGTCCCCGGGGTATACAGCCTATAGGGATGGCGGCGATGTCACTATTCCTGCCCAGTACCAACATCACGGCCCCGTTCCGATACGAATGCCCGAGCGTTTTGGAGCTGTGGATACCACGCCAATCAGAAGACCGGTAGGAAAGAAGGAAGGTAACGGGTTGTTCCCTTAATAGAGCTGATAACCAGCTAACAAAGAACACCGGAG
>CAWHJM010000079.1:0-22659 GCA_963829615.1 uncultured Chloroflexia bacterium | reverse complement strand
ATTGTACTTGCAAACATATTTGGAGTATCTATTTTTTTCTCCGGTTGGGATAATTCATAGGGTCATGTCAGATACTTTTACTCTTGTCGATCTGGGCATTTTTCACCGCAAAGAACGCTAAGCTCGCTAAGAAAAAACAAAAGGCTTTGTGCTCTTTGCGGGCTTTGCGGTTCAAACTTGCAACCGCCTCCAAAAGCCTGTACAATAATTTCAATGAACGCTGATGCCCTGCGCGTGATTCTGGTTACCTTTCTGGTGGCGATTTATCTGGTGGCCGTTTCGTATTTGCGCTGCCGAAAAATGTCAAATCTGGCATACACGTTCTGGGGGACGTTCGCACTACTGCTGCCGGCCTTCGGTCCGTTCTTCGTGATTGCCTATCGGCCCGGGGAATTGGCCTCTCGCAAGCGTGGCAGGTATGGAGCTCGTGCTGAGCGTAGTCGAAGCATCCAAGTATAAATAACGAATTCTTATTTGCGAAATTAAGATCCCGATTGATGAGAACAGTCACTTTCAAAACAACGCTACATCAATTCCGGTATGTTTTCCTGTTCATCCTTTTGGGGCTCATTTTTTTTGTGCTCGCAGTGAAAATCGTAAATCCGGTTGAATATCCTAACAGCGATTTTTTCACATTTTGGCTTTCCAGCCACTTGATTACATCAGGGCAAGATCCATATTCGACCGCTGTATGGGTGGGTGGACATCACCAGTTTGGTGCAACCTGGATTCCCAATGCAACTTTTATCTACCCTTTACCGATTACTTATCTTTTTGTCGCGCTGGGTCAACTTCCTCTTTACCAGGCATTTGTTGTTTGGGTTTTCCTCACAGAAATCATGATCCTTGTTTCTTTCACATTACTGCTAAGGTTGTTCCCAAAACAGCTCGCCAGACAATTTATTCTGCCCTTGTTTATCGGCCTGGTGCTTTTCCGCCCGACAATCGTTACCTTGTTCAATGGTCAACTGAGCGGTTTTTTGTTGTTAGTGATCACTTGTTTTGTGTATTTGTGGGAAAAAGGGAAATGGTGGCAGGGGAGCATTTTGTTACCGTTGTTAATCCTCAAGCCCAACCTGGGCGTGCCAATCATTGCGTTATTGTCTTTGTATCTGATCCTGAAAAAACAGATATTGCCTCTATTTGCGGGGGGAGTATCCGGTGTGGTAATCTTGCTGGCGGGATTTTTGTTGAATCCCAACTGGATCAAAGAATTCTGGCAGGCTGGGAACACAAAACTTTCACAGATTTTCGGGTTTGCGCCGACCATTTGGGGATTGTCTTCGATTTTTTGCCAACACAGATTGGATTGTTCGCTTGTTTACGGGGGAGCGGTGAGTTTGCTTTTATTAATAGGATTTTCATTCCTGCTTGTCAGGAAGTTAAGTACCCTTTCTCCATTGTTGGCAGCCGGTATTGCGATTACAGTCACGTTATTGATGACGCCGACTGCATGGCCGTACGATCAGCTTCTCCTGGTTATCCCGATTGTCACCGTAATCATGGAAATGGCTAAGGCGGGATCTAAATTCTTACAGGCTGCCTTGGTTTTCCTTGCTATTGACGTGACGGCTTTCTTCTTGCTGGGCATCAGCGCAAGAGTTCGAATGGAGACCTGGAATGCGATAATTCCGCTTGCTGTTTTCGCTCTCTTAGCCTGGACTCTAGCAAAGCGCGGACCGGTATCACCAGCCAACGGAGTAACCTAAAAGATTTGGCGCCAGCCGGTGGGCAGAGCAAACGAATGTAATAGATCTTTATTGGACGGCCTCTTTTTCAATTCTTTTTTTTATTTTATTATTATCTTTTTATACTTCATCATATATACTGGAGCTTTTATAATTTTTACATATTTCCTTTATCATTTTCTTTCATCTAATCCATAAATGATATCATTGAAAAAAAACAATCAAAAACCACCCATAAATAATTTCTTAACCTTATATTACCATAAATCTCACTTGACAACAAATACCTTATCCATACATACTCATATTAATATTCCCAAATTTAATATTCAAATAATTCTTTTCCAATTATAAATCTTAAAATACATAAACAAACCCTAAAAATTAAAGTTATCTATACATTTAACAACACTATGTAGCTCATCTGCCAGTGCCGGAAACTTTGCTTACAAATTATCCGCAAAATCTCACAGACGGGGCCACAGCCGCTGATACTCAGATTGTATCTCTTGAGCCGCATGCATTTGGCTAAATTTACTCTCGCTTGAAACATCCCTCAAAAGCCTGTACAATAATTTCAATGAACGCTGATGTCCTGCGCGTGATTTTGGTTACCTTTCTGGTGGCGATTTACCTGGTGGCCGTCTCGTATTTGCGCCGCCGAAAAATGTCGAATCTGGCATACACGTTCTGGGGGACGTTTGCATTGCTGCTGCCGGCCTTTGGTCCCTTCTTCGTGATCGCTTATCGTCCCGGGGAACTGGTCTCTCGCAAGCGTGGCAGGCATGGAACTCGTGCTGAGCGTAGTCGAAGCATCCGTAAATAGATTTGCAAAAGGATATTAATTATGAAACAAGACCGTTTCCTCGTTGGCATTCTGGTTGGCATTGGGGTATTGGTCGTCGTTGCGCTGGCCTTGTTCTTTACCCGTCAGGATAAACAGGAATACGTGCCGGATGATACGCCGGAAGGTGTGGTCCGCGACTATGTTCTGGCAATTTATAAGGACGATTACGAAAAAGCCTATGCCTATCTGGCCGATACGGACAATAAACCATCCTACAACGAATTCCGCCAGGCTTTCTTTAACCATTATGTGAATCCGAGCAACGCCGGGTTGGAACTCGGGGAAACTGAGATCGTCGGCGAAGAAGCGTATGTGACGGTGTATACGATCTACAACCCGTCTGACCCATTCTCAAGCAGTAGTCGAAATATCGAGACAGCGCGCCTGGAGCGTCAGAACGGGGAATGGAAGCTGCTGCAAATGCCCTACAACTTCTGGTCTTATGATTGGTACCAGCCAACTGTCGAAGCGGTCCCGGCGCCCAAGTAGGAGAAATCATGCGTACTATTCGCCGTTTGTATTTTTATGTCGTAGCGCTGATCAGCCTGGAAGTGGTGGTATGGGGCCTGATTGGTCTGCTGCGTAGTATTTTCTCATCGCAGCTGGTCAACACGGCAAACGTGCTGGCACAGGCTCTGGCGCTGGTGCTGGTCGGCGTGCCGATCTTCCTGTTCCACTGGCTGTGGACCCAGCGCACCGCCGCCAAGGATGAAGAAGAACGCGCTGCCAGCCTGCGGGCGATTTTCTTCTATGCCGTATTAATCGGGACGCTCGTTCCGCTCGTGCAGAATCTATTGGCCTTCGTCAACCGCATCGCGCTGGGCGTTTCGAATGTCACGGCTTCTCGCGCTCTGGTGGGCGGATTTCAGACCTGGCAGGATAACCTGATTGCGATCTTTATCAACGGTGTCGTAGCGTTCTATTTTTGGACTACCCTGAGCGCTGCCTGGAAATCGCTGCCAGAAGCCGAAAACTTTGCCGATGTGCGCCGCCTGTACCGCTATCTGTGGCTGCTGTATGGTTTGTTGATGGTGGTCTACGGCGCGCAGCAAATCTTGCGCTTTATCTTCTACACCCCGGTGCCAACCTATTTGCTGGGAGAAGTGGGACGGGAGATGTTCGTCAACGGCTTGACGCTGCTGCTGGTCGGGACTCCGCTGTGGGTCTATACCTGGCGCATCTGCCAGGACGCCCTGTCTGTATCATCCCCGCAGGGGGCTCCCGCTGAAAGGGACTCGAATCTACGCCTGGGCGTGCTCTACCTGCTTTCCCTGGGCGGAGTCATCACCGTTTTATCGGCGAGCGGTACTCTGCTAGACGTGGTTCTGCGCTGGGCTTTTGGCGAAGCCATGCAAGGCTATGAGTTTCTCCAACAAATCGGCGGACCGATTTCGCTGGGCGTGCCACTGGCCGGGATTTGGGCTTATTATGGTGGTTGGCTGAACCGTCAAATCCAGTCAGATGAAGATGCAACGCGCCGCGCTGGCAAGAAACGCCTGTACTATTACATCCTGTCCGCGTTGGGATTGGGGGCAGCTTTCATCGGGGTGGCATTGGTGCTTTCCTTTGTGATCGATCTGCTCACGTCCAATGCGTTTTGGGGTGGATCGTTGCGCCCGCGCTTGGCTGCCGCCATCTCGACGCTGGCCGTCGGCTTGCCGCTCTGGCTGATGACCTGGCGACCGATGCAGGCTGAAGCCCTGGCCAAAGGAGAGATGGGTGAGCATGCCCGCCGTTCTACTATTCGCAGGGTGTACCTGTACCTGGCTCTCTTTGCGGGTGTGATCGGCGGCATGGCTTCAGCGGTGGCGCTGGTATACCAGCTTGTCAATGCGCTGTTGTCGGGCAACCCGCCGGCTGATTTCCTGTCCAGTGCGCTGAACGCAGCGCAATTGCTGGTTCTTTTTGCAGTTTTATTGGTTTATCACTTGAATTGCATGCGCCGGGACGGCGCCCAAACCGGTCAGACTCTGGAAGAACGCCAGCGCGGTTTCCCGGTGCTGGTGATCGATCCGGGAGACGAGGCTTTCGTCAAAGCAATGAAAACCGCCATGACGAAACACGCGCCGGATGTGCCCTTAATGGTAAAGTCGGTTTCGGAAGGCGTAGAAATGGATGATGCCAAAGCGGTTATCCTTCCGGTTTCGCTGGCGACTGGATCCGCCGGAAGCGCTGCGTAAATGGCTGAAAGGCTTCAGCGGCGAGAAAATTGTCGTGGGGGAGGCAGGTTCGGGCTGGGTCCTGAGCGCGTTGACTCCCGAGCAGGCAGCCCGGTCCGCGCAGCAGGTCGCGGAAGGAGAAGAAGTCCGCCTGGCACGTCCGTCTGCAGCCTGGAAATGGTCAAACCATCGCAGTCGTGCTGCTTGGTATCGAGATTTTGTTCTTGCTTTTCGCAGTTGGGATTTCTTTGGTTGTAGGCTAAGCCTGTGATATACTTTTGCTCAGTTTTGACGCAGGAGAGGAACGCCCATGAAAGTCACCGTCCTTCAAGAAAATATAGCCCGTGGGCTGGGGATCGTCTCGCGCGCGGTTTCGCCGCGTAGCACCCTGCCTGTGCTCGCCAATATCATGATTGCTACCGATGAGGGTCGTTTGCGGCTCTCAGCCACCAACCTGGAAATGGGGATCACGTGCTGGATCGCGGCCCGCATCGAAGATGAAGGCTCCACGACTGTGCCAGCGCGCACCTTTGCGGACCTGATCAACGCGCTGCCTGGCGACCAGGTGGCACTAACCTTGGACGCATCCACCCAGACCCTGAACGTGCGCAGCGGTACCTCAACCAATGACATCAAAGGAATAGACGCGCAGGAATTCCCGCCCATGCCCGTGCCTGATATGGAAGGCGCAGTGCAGTTGAACGTGGTGGATTTCAGGGAAATGATCCATCAGGTGGCTTTTTCCGCTTCAACAGATGAAGCCCGCCCGGTGCTGATGGGTGTGCTGGTGATTGTGGAAGGTGACCGGATCACCATGGCTGCGGCAGATGGTTTCCGTTTATCGGTGCGCACTGCAACTCTCTCCACGCCCGCGCCACAGCCGATTAATATCATTGTTCCAGCGCGCGCCCTGAATGAGTTAGCGCGTATCGCCAGCGATGGCGAAGAGAGCATCTCGATGGTGGTCCCCAAGGGGCGCGGACAGGTCGTCTTCCGCGTGAAAGATGCGGAATTGGTTTCGCAGTTGATCGATGGCACCTTCCCGGATTACCAGCAGATCATCCCACGTTCTTATAAGTCGCGTACACTGGTTTCGACCGCGTCGCTGCTTAAAGCATGTAAGCAAGCAGAAATCTTCGCGCGTGATGGTTCGAACGTGGCGCGCCTGGACATCAAAGCGGCTCAGGGTGAAATGGAACCCAGCGAAGTCGAAATTTCTGCCACGTCCGAAGAGACCGGTAAGAATGAGACGATTGTCGAGGCAACCGTGGATGGCAGCGGCGTGTTGATTGCATTCAATGTCAAATATTTGCGTGAGGCGTTGGAAATCATCAAAACACCCAATGTGGCTCTGGAAACATCCGCGGCAAATGCGCCGGGGGTTATCAGGCCGGTGGGCGAAGATGATTTCTTGCATGTGATCATGCCAATGCATTTAGGATAAAACGGCGATTGTTTATACAGGGGCGAAGCGCTTGTGTCCAAAAGGGTACGCTTCGCCCTTTTTTTGTTAAAATAAACCTATGACCCTGCCTTTACCCTCTTCTGACAACGTTCTCAATATCTACCTGACGCTCAGCCAATATCCCATTTTGGGACATCGCATCCGTTCGCGCATGCGAAAAGAATTGTTCGAGCGCGGCATCATCTCGCAGGATGATTTCGAAGCCGAGGCGCGACATAAGGCAGTTGATTCGCAGGTTCGCGAGGGTTTGCAAAATCCGTATGGGGAAGAAAGCTCAGAGATTTGGGAAAGGCGCCTGTCACGCATCCGTGCTTCGCTGACAGATTTTTACTTTGCTTACAACCTGCCTTACGCGGATTTTGAACGTATTATCCGCGAAATATTGACAGAGCGCGGTCGCAACGAGTTGGATTTTGTATGGTTCAACCCGGAGCTGGCTCCACAGTCGATGCTCTTCGAGCAGGCCGAAATGATTGCGCACATGCCGGAGCATGAACGAGCCAGGTACAGGCCGCGCTTGCAGGAAATCAAGGTGGTACTTATCCGCACCATGGTCAGCGATCAATTGAAGTACATCAAGCTTGCCCGTAAATGGTTTAAAGTGGCTGACTTGGTGGAGATCCGCAAGCGGAAGATAGGTAGCGGCAAAATCGGTGGCAAGGCAGCCGGAATGCTATTGGCCCAGCGTATCCTGAAAGAAACAGCGCCGCCAGAACTGCGTGATAGTTTTAAGATCCCTGAATCGTTTTTCCTGGGGTCAGACGTTTTCTATAACTTCATGTCCTTGAATGGGCTGATGCACTGGAATGACCAAAAGTACAAGACCGAAGAACAAATCCGGGCGGATTTTCCAATCGTCCGTGCCGAATTTTCGAAGGGACAGTTTCCGCCCGAGATTTTGGAACGCTTAGAGGAACTGGTCAAGAACGCTGGGAAAACGCCGTTGATCGTACGTTCCTCCAGTTTGTTGGAAGATAACTTCGGCACTTCTTTTGCGGGAAAATATGAGAGCATTTTCTGTCCCAATCAGGGCACTTTGGAGGAAAACCTGTTCGCCCTGACCAACGCGATTTCACGGGTATATGCCAGCAGTGTCAACCCAGATGCGCTCATGTATCGCCATCAAAATAGCCTGGCAGACTATGATGAGCGTATCGCGATCCTGATCCAGCACGTAGAAGGGGAACAGTTTGGCCGTTATTATCTTCCGCAAGGCGCAGGAGTGGCTTTCAGTCGCAATTTGTACCGGTGGTCGCCACAGATCCGTCAGGAGGACGGTTTTCTGCGCTTGGTGTGGGGGCTGGGCACCCGCGCTGTAGACCAGGTAGCAGACGACTATCCGCGGCTGGTTGCGCTCAGTCATCCCACGCTGCATCCGACCGCTGAAGTGAGTTCCATTCGCCGCTATTCACAGCAGAACCTGGATGTGATCGATCTGGAAACCAATCGATTTTGTACCATCCCGGCGCGTGAAATCATCAACAGGCGTTATCCACCGTTGCGCTATATTGTTCAGGTTGAACAGGATGGCTACCTGGGGACCATGCGCAGCAATATGGTTGAACCTGAAAAGCTGGTCATTACCTATGAAGGACTGCTATCGCGCACGCCTTTCCCGGCGCGGATGCGCGAAGCGCTAAAGCTATTGGAGACTCACTACAATTCACCAGTCGATACCGAATTTACGGTCGAGGTATTGGAGCCAAATACAACTCACCCGGATGTACGCATTACGCTCTTGCAATGCCGTCCGCAGAGCCGTATCCAAGAAACCAGTCAGGTAAAATTGCCACGCGAACTGCTGGAAAAGAATATCATCTTTTCCTCCCAGCGCATGGTGCCACAGGGTATCGTCCAGGGGATTCGCTATGTGTTGTTCGTCTCGCCAGAAGGGTATTTCAATATCGCGACGCAGGCAGAGCGCACCAAGCTGGAACGCGCCATCGGTCAACTTAACGCGGCGCTCAAGGATGAAACCTTCATCGCTGTCGGTCCCGGGCGTTGGGGCACTTCCACCCCTGACCTGGGCGTCCATGTGGCCTATGGTGATATTTATAATGCGCGCGCACTGGTCGAACTTTCTGGCGAGTTGGTTGGCACTTCGCCGGAGCCATCCTTCGGCACACATTTCTTCCAGGATTTGATGGAAGCTCACATCTATCCGCTGGCTGTTTTTCTGGATGACAAAGGTGTGCTCTTCAACCACGACTTTTTCTACGAAACCCCCAACAAGGTACTCAAGTTCATCTCAATCGACAAGCGTCTCACACGGACCCTGCGCCTGCTGACCGTTAAGGATTACCGTCCCGGCCATCACATAGATCTGGTGATGGATGGCCAGAAAGGCCGCGCAGTGGCATATCTGGTTTCAGATGATGAGCAGGAGGAATGATTCTAATTGAGAGTTACTTCCATTATTCGTATCCACACTATCCCTTGATATAGGACAACTTTTCGCAGATGGAACCGTTCTTCACTTGGAATATATCGGCTCCTCGGACATATCCCTTTTCTCCATCCACATCTACCCAGTCGTATCGCCAACGCATAATGCAACGAATACCAATGCCAAAAATCTCTTCGATTTCGATGTGGGCCTGCGGCGACTCACGGAAGAAATCCCGCCAAAACTGAGTTACTGCTTCCTTCCCCGAATACACAGTGCCGTCAGGGGCTGGATCAGTGTTTTCGAAGACACAATCGTCGCTCACAAGCTGCATCATCCCTGCGACATCATGACGATTGAAAGCCTCATTGAATTCAAGAACGATACGGACCGATGATTCTACCCGTGACATGCGGGTTGGACTCATATAAAAACACCTCCTTCAGTAGAGAACTGATTGGCTGCGTGCACTCGGTGAGCAATTCACGGAACGCGAAATCTGACATTGGATAAAAGACGATTCGCCCAAACTTACAAATTTATTCACACGACTTTTTTAAACTACCCCAAAACGCTGCCAACCCTATTCTTAGCATTCACAATCTTATTTCTCCACTCGGTAAACTAGAAACCTGCGGTTTTCGAATACCTTATCCAGTGGTAGGTTGCACTCGCCGATGCGCTCCGGGGGAATCTGTAAATTCTCACCCACTTTTTTGCTCAACGCCAGGTAATCGCCTTCAGACAGGCGCGCGCATTCGGTCAGCGCCAGCGCATCATGGTTGGTCATCAGGCGCAGGGCGCGCGGCTTGAAGAACACGATCACACTCTCGGGCGGCGTCTGCTCTCGGATGAAATCGTACATCTCCAGGCTGTACGGATCAAACGGCCCGTTGATCTCCCGTCCGTTGCGCAGGTTGCCGTAGGCACTTGCTCCAGTATTGTAAGCAAAGAGAATCACGATCAGCAGCAGATAGAGGTTAGCTCCTTTCTGTAAAGCAGGCCTCTGTTTTTTCCCTACCTTGTGAATCATCACCTTGATGCCTTGCATCGCAAAATAAACAAAGAACGGTAACATTGGAAATAAGAAACGGTAACCTTGTCTTTCTGGCCAACTCCACACTACAAGGAGATACAGGACTGAATAGAGTATAAAAAGCAAATCATCTCGAAATTGGGTCACCAACCCGATGAAGCAAAACACAACGAACACCAAAAAGAATAGAGTTCCTCCCGGTACCATCGCAAAAAACTGGTTGAAAATTTGAGAATAGAAGGAAATGTTATTGATAAAGGTATCCATACCAAAGCCAGCGTAAATTGCGAGGTAGGATGATTGACCATCAGGAAAAAACATTGTAGATATTCCCCAAAGTGCCCCAAATATTGCGATGATAAGCGTTGTCTCAAATGTGATATTTTTTCGCTGTTCACGTTCTTTCAGAAAACGGAAACCCTGGAAGAGGAGCACACTGCCTAACAAAATCAATCCTTGTGTGCGAATGAAAAAAGCGACAAAAATACTTGCACCTGTTCCAGCAGCAAGTGCTAGTCTGTGTGTTTTTTGCTTCTCGTGAACATATATATCTGCCAGAAGGATTGACAACGTGGAGCAGAACAGAAAAGGCATGTCGGAAAGAATATTATCGAGAAAGCTCAAAAGCCCGGGATTAAATGCAAATAGGGAAACGGCTAACAGGCTTTCGGTTAATGTGAAGCGGCGTCTTACCAGGAAGAAAAAAACAAGAAGGAAGCCAAGATAGGTCAGTAAGCTAGGTAATTTCAATCCAATTGGGCTAATTCCAAATAGAATATAAGCTGGTGTAAGGAGAAGTGGATACCCCCACGGGTAGGCAATGGGACCAATTTGTGATGATGATTGTCTGATAGTGTAGGCATTATGCTCGACAAAATTTTGCATATCACCGTTGACAATGCTTTTCGCTTGCATAATATAGGAGGCAAAATCATCCCCCCAAAGATGCCCGTGCGTGAATAAGGATGAACCAAGGATAGCGCTAACCAGGAGTATGAATGCGAGAATGATGACAGTCTTTTTTTGCATAGCGAGATTGTACACTGTAACAAAGAAATATAGAATTAGAAAATATGTTCTATTTATTAGAATATAATCTATCCGAGATTATTTGCTAATCCCGGATAGACCTGCGCTGGCAAATGCGCTAAAGCGCCAGGAGCACGTGCAGGACAATGTCGGCTGAAAAGTGTGCGAGTATGGCGGCTTCCAGTCCATGTTTGAAGTAGAGATACCCGGCGGCGATTCCGACCAACCCGTTGAGCACAATCGCGCGCGTGATGACCAGCGGTGTGATTGGAAAGAGCGCCGCAGTAGCAGGAAGATGTCCAAGCCCGAACAGCACTGCCGCCAGGATGTTTGCGGTCCATAAAACGGCGAGAGTTGGACGGCCGTCTTCGGTCTTGCTGACGAAACGTCCCAGCCAAACCAGGATGGACATCATCCCGAGCCGCAGCAAAATCTCTTCGTCGATGCCGCCGTAGAAGGAAGCCAGCAATCCTTTCCAGGCGGCAGGCTGTAAGGCATCTTGATTAAGCGAAGCGGCTTTATCTCCCAACTCAGCCATCAGCATGGGCATAAAAATCTGCTGATCTAGTACGATGACCAGGGCCGAACCGAGGATACCTACCAGGATGCTCGGAAGCAGAAAAGCCTTGATCTTCTGCCCAACAGGCTCGCCTTGAAGTTTTGCTTCGAGGATTGGCAGTCCTAATCCGACCCGGTTGGCGGCCAGCAAACCAAGCAGGATGACAACGGCAAATAATACCGTGTTTTGAAGGATTTGTAGCGTGATGAACAGCCAGAACGGGATCGAGAGATTCGCCTTTGCCAGCGCATCACTCTGCAGCGTCAGGGAGTAAGGCAAGACAGCCACTACGCCAAAAACAGAAACTGCGAGCAGGATAAAAAAGATTTTCCAGTTGAAAGGTTTCTTCATTGTGTTTTCCTAAAAAGATGGTCTTGAACGTTCGCGGCGGGCACGGTCAGTCAACGGGCGCTTGGCGATAACGTTAACCTTGTTGGCGTTTTCAATAATGTGGGTAGAGACGACTTCCCAGCCGTCTTCACCCCATTCATTGAGCAGTTCTTCCAACTCGTCTGCTTTAACGCCGGAAAAGAATCCGCCCACTGTTTGCACTCGGTATTCCCATTGGGTAAGTTCTTCAGGCATTTTCTTTCCTCACAATCTACGAGAATTTTCGACGCTATTTTTAACAGCGGCCAATACAGAGGCTGTCTTTCCACGTGAAACATACCTACGACTTCGTCTCACGCCGGTAAAGTACATACGAGTAAACGAACAGGAAGATGACCGATGCAAACACCGGGATCAACAGCAGCCAAAAGGCGTACAGTGGAAAGAAAGCTCCTAATAGCGCCAGTAGACCGGATATGATGAACAATATGCTGCCAATGCGATGGGTTTCATTCCAAACATAATCGCTACTCAGCGTCCATGGGGTGCGGATGCCAATGAAAAAATTGCGCTTGGCCTTTCGCATCATAACTCCGGCGAAAAGGAAAATCAATCCCAATCCCGGCAGCATAGCCGCCCCCATGTTGAATTTGTTATAGCCCAAATTCCAGGCCAGCGTCAGTCCATGCATGTAGACCATGAACGCGGTCATCAACGCGATAAAAGCATTGAACACGCCGCGGAATTGCGCAATGTTGGCCTTGAGCGGGTCGATTAGCGGGATGACCAGGAAAAGCACCAAAATGCCGAGTGCAATAACTGGCATCAGAAATGCTCCCCAGAAACGGGAGATATAACCATTGACTTGATTGGCCTCATTCCAATGGGATGCAACCTGCTCAGGCAGTTGGTTATAGACCAGTGTGCTGGCAACGGTAGCGATGATAATCAAGAGAATTGACAGAATGATGGTGTTACGGGTAGACATTTTTTCTCCTAAATAGATGTAATGTTGTTTCACGTGAAACGTATTTTTCACAAAAGGCAGGAAAGACCGCTCCTTCAAATTTGCCACGAATTCTTTTTTGCAACTATTCTTTTGGCATATTGTTCTGTGCCATTGAGACAATTCCGCTTAGGCCGCCAAGATTCATCGTATCGACAGCGCTGCTCGGCACAATCACCAACGCGCCCTTTTCCTTCAAGCCCTCAAAGAGCATGTTCATGGCGCGCAAGTGCAGGGCAGTGGGATTGTCCGCATAGGCCAGCGAGGCCTCAGCGAAGGAGGCCGCAATCTGCTTTTCGGATTCGCCCAGGATAACGCGCGCCTGACGCTCGCGCTCGGCCTGTGCCTGGCGAGACATGGTATCTTCCAAATCCTGTGGGATGACCACATCACGGATCTCCACGGACTGCACAGTCACACCCCAGGGGGTGGTGCGTTCGTCGATGATCTTCTGCAGGTCATCGTCCATTTTGGCGCGTCCGATCAAGATGTTGGCCAGGTCCATCTGGCCGAGGACTTCGCGCAGCGCGGTCTGTGCAGCCCAGGCAATCGCAACGCGGTAATCTTCTACTTCGAGGGCGGCTTTCTCAGCATCCCAGACCACCCAGAAAAGCACAGCATCTACATCGACGGGAACAGTATCCTTTCGTCAGGGTTTTCTCGGCTGAGAAAGGCGTGACCATAACGCGATGGTCGATCCAGATTGGAGTCGTATCAACAATCGGGATAATCCAAAAAGGACCCGGTCCGGCCAGTTTGTGGAACTTGCCCAGGCGCAGGATAACAGCCTTTTGCCACTGAGAAGCTACTTTCAGGGCAAACAGGATATAGATTCCGATAAACATCATCACGGTGACGTATCCGCCAACGACCGCATCGCTGATCCCGTTTCCCGACATGAGAATCGCGCCCAACATGCTGGCAACCAGGAAAACCGCAAAGATCGTTCCAGCAATGCCGGAAATGTGCTCGTCTTTCTTGGATATCATAGCTTGAAGGGTTTTATCTTTTGTGTATTTTGTAGACATCATAACCTCACGTGTTTTCGGTTGTATTCTCGTTTTCGAGTTGTTCTTTCAAAGTTTTACTGATCTCTTCCGGACTGCTGCCCAGACGAAGGGCCTCATTCAGGTAATCTCGTGTCAGCGCTTCGAGCGCCTGCTGTCGCAACTTATCTGTGCGCTCCGGTGGCGGGATTTCAAGGATGTAAGTACCGCGTCCCTGTTGGGTGGAGATGATGCCCGCTTCATCCAGCAAACGATAGGCTCGCGCGACCGTATTGAAGTTGACTCGTAGCTCCAGCGCCAGCGCGCGGACAGTGGGCAATTGATCGCCCGGCTCGAGCAGTCCGCTGACAAGTTGCTGTTTGACTTGTTCCACGATCTGTGTGTAAATCGGGATACCGGAGCGGAAGTCGATGTGGATATTCTCAGTCAGGGATTTCATAGTTCAAATATTGTCTCATTGTATAATTGAATTAATTGTATCATTGTACAATTGTATCAAAAATTTCGTTTTTGTCAAGGTAATGTTGTCATAATGTCAGGGCAAACGCATCGAAATTGAGAATTGAGATATGCCAGAAAGCACTTTTAGCAAATAACCTTCTTTCCAACCAGCCAGGAGGAGACGCTTGCCCTTGATACTGCGTTCACAGATTTTCTCCAGAAAATAGGCAGGGGTTTTTATGGTATCCTTAGCGGATACCACCGACCGGAGCCTGTCCATGTACGTTGCGATTGAAGGGGTGATCGGCGTAGGCAAGACCACCCTGGCCCGCCTGTTACAACCCCGTTTTGATGCCGAACTACTGCTCGAAATCTTCGAGGAAAACCCGTTTCTCTCCGACTTCTACGGCGACAGAGCCCGGTACGCATTCCAAACCCAGATATTCTTTTTGCTCAGCCGCTATCGCCAACAACACAGCACCGTTCCCAAAATGCTGTCTGGTGGCAAGAACCTACTGGCAGATTATACGTTTGCCAAAGATGCACTCTTTGCAGGCATCAACTTGGAAGGCGATGAACTGGATATGTATCACAAAGTCCACGAGGCGCTGGGGGAAAAAATCCCCAAACCCGACCTGCTCGTTTACCTGCAAGCCAGCACCGACGTGCTCATGCAGCGCATTGCCTACCGCGACCGATCCTACGAGCGTCAGATGGAACGCAGTTATATCGACGAGTTGAATCACGCTTATGAAGATTTTTTTTCCAAACCGTATGACAGCGTGCCGGTCTTGAAAATTGACACGAACCAGTTGAACATCATCCAGACTCCGGAACACCTGACCCTGGTGGAAAACCGCATCAAACAAAGCCTGGGGCTGTCTCCGTATCAACCAGGTTTACCTTTACCTGAGGTCCCTGCGGGAACTGAAACTCTGCGAAAGGCCTCATAGGGAGGACATATGCGCGTCACACGTGAATCACTCATCCGGATTGCCAAAGAAACCGCCCAGGAGCGGTCCTACAATAACAAGGACATCATTGCTGCCTACCTGACCGGTTCCCTGCTACTGGAGGAACCCCTGCTCGGCGGCGTGACCGACATTGACCTGGTGCTGGTCACTGCTAATAACCCGCCTATGACACGCGAGATCGTTGCGCTGACACCCGATTTCCACCTGGATATTTCCTTCCGCGCGAAAGCCGAATACAGCCCGCCACGCGAGTTGCGCGTCAACCCCTGGCTGGGATACGAGATCTATGATCCAATGCTGCTGTACGAAAGCCAGCATTTCTTCGAGTTCACACAGGCGGCCGTCCGCGCAGGTTTCGAGTTTCACGAACCGGCGTTGATGTTACAGCGCTGCCGAAAACTGCTCGACCATGGCCGTAAGATCTGGTTCGATCTGATGGATGTCGGCGAAGGTTCCGGACCTAAGGATGTGGGCAAGTATCTCAAGTCTTTGTATCATGCCGTCAATGTCATCGCCGAATTGCATGGACCGCCACTTCCGGAGCGCCGACTGCTGATGTTGTTTCCGTCACTGGCAGAGCAGGCCGGACGTCCAGGATTGAGCGTTGGGTTGCTAGGGCTGCTGGGAGCTAACGAACTGGAGACATCCAGTCTGGAAAACTGGCTGCCGGAGTGGGAGTCCACGTTCAAAGCAGCCTTTGAAACCGGCAAAGCGGAAGCGCGCATTCATACAGCGCGCTTGAACTATTACAAGAAAAGCTTCGAAGCGATGCTGGGCAGCGATGACCCAACCACGCTGCTTTGGCCGCTGCTGAATACATGGACGCATGCTGCCAACGCCCTATCTGAAAGTGAAATCAGTGCCTGGCAGACGGCTTGCCAAACACTGGGACTTACTGGAAAACGCTTCATCGAGCGCGTAGAAGGTCTTGATCATTACCTGGACGAACTTGACATCTTGCTGGATGAAATCGCCGAGGCGAACGGGTTAGAAACATCTACAAGCATTTAACGGGTAGTACCAAAGGGCTATATCTGGGGGCAGGCGGAAGCAAGACAGAATAGAGTCTAAGACGCAAACTGTGGATAAGTCGTGGAAAATTGTGGATAACTCGACTCAACTGTGGAGAATCCGCTCACTTGTTCGAAGAAAAATAAGGAACTCATATAAATGCCACCCCCATATCTGGGTATACCCATTCATCGTTTTCCAAATATGGAAGAGCGTCAAAAGACATAATATATCCCCTGATTTTATTCAGGGTTTCTCCACATCTGCAATCTGATTGTTTCGTTATTCTTTCCAGTATATAAACGCTGTCTTTTACAAACAGGCCTGCATATAGGGGTGTTTAGTGGCTTGAGTGCGCTTATCCACATTATCCACCTCCCCTACTAATACAACTGAATCCATATATTTATAATTAAGATGACTGATTATTCAAACGGCACCTGTCGGCGATAATCAGAATGCTGCGTAAATATCCAAACCAAAATCCTTTTTTGAAGATAATTTGTTGATGTAAATTCAGGAATATATGCAAGGAGCGTAGAATCATTGACCCGGCGCGCGCGCCCTGATGATGCATATTTATCAACTACAGCAGGGGATTTTTTGTTTTATTTCCATCAGTAATGATGCTTATCATCTGAACTTTGCAGGTGAAGAAAGGTTGTTTTGAACTCACGATTTTCTGTATAATAAATATAGCCTGACATAAGGGAGGCTTTTATGAAGAAATGCTTGGTTGTGTTGACAATATTTTTGTTATTTGTCTTTCTTGCAGCTTGTATGATGAAAAATACACCGCCGGTTGTTGCACGGTTCACTCCAGGTGCGAAGCCACTGCTAACTACATTACGGTTATGGCTACTACAGTTGAATCGATTGGTCAATTGGCCACTGCCTATGCATGCCACACCGCAAAAATACCCTGATGCCAACGAATCTGAAAAATTAAATCACAAGCAACACAATTAAAGATGAATTGATATCATCGTTTGGAGCGAAAATTACGCTGGCAGATGTTAAATTCGGTCCAATTGGAGCACAGAAATATACAAATCTATATATTGAGATCAATTGTGTTGGAGAGAATAACACTGCCTGCCCGACAGCCCAGGTAATTATCGCAGTGATGGACGCATGCAAGGATAAAAAGAAAAAGATCATAGAAAATGTTCCAAATACAACCCAATTATTGACGATTACGATTTTTGACCCCGGACATTCCACAATCGTTGTAGAGGCGAATTGGTCTGATGTACTTGACTTATGTTAACGGTAAACTTCCGGCGGAGAACCTCAACAAGCGCATCACATACACTCCATATTAACAGAACACAGTAAACTCAAAATTATAGAACTCCCTATTCTCATTGTTCCACGTCGCTTTGATACTGTTAGAATCACGCGGTTCGTGAAAAGATCCCGAAAATAAGGGGGGCGTGCGCAAGCACGCCCCCCTTATTTTCGGGCCCTCCTTTGCGACTGTGTAGCTTTTGACTGTAATAACACCGCGAAAGAAAGAGTAAAATAGATCACAGTTCGTGACAGGAGGCATTATGTCACACGTAGCCGTTGTTACCGACAGCACCGCCAGCATTCCCAAATCTCTGCTCAAAGAATTGAATATTCATGTGGTGGCTTACTATATCCATCGTGGCAAGGAAGTCTTGCGTGACCTGGTCACCATTCAGCGTGACGAATTCCTGTACTGGCTGCCAACTGCTACGTCTTTGCCCACCACAGCCAGCCCTGGTCCCGGTGATTATCTGGATATGTATAAATCGCTGATAAAGGAAGGCGCCCAGTCCATTCTCAGTGTCCACATGACATCCAAAGGTAGCGGAGCGTACCAGGCTGCGACCGTAGCCCAATCCATGTTGCAGGAGGAGAATCCCAAAGTTCGGATCGAAGTTGTGGATACGCAAAATGTCTCTCTCTGCCAGGGATGGATCGCCATCGAAGCCGCACGCAAAGCTCTCGCGGGTCTTTCTCTGGACGATATGCTTGCTTCCGTTAAAAATATGTTACCCACCACCCGCATGGTTCAAACCGCCGACACACTGAAGTACCTTTACATGGGCGGGCGCATTGGTATGGCCAAACGATTGGTAGGCTCCCTGCTCAACATCAAACCCCTGATCGGCATGAAAGACGGCGTGATCGTCGCTCTCGGCCAGGCGCGCAGCCGCAGGCAGGCCTACACCGCCATGTCCGAAATGGTCAGCGAGACCATCGGAAACGGGAAGGCTAAAGTGGCCTATGTCCATGCCGGAGCGCAGGAAGAAGTGGCGAAGATCAAACAACTGGTGGAGGGAAAAGTCGAAGTCGTCGAATCGTTCTTCGCAGAGCTCTCCCCGGCTTTGGCTGTCCATACCGGACCGGGCACGGCGGGGCTGTGTTTTTATCCAGTCGAAGAATAAAGCTAACTGCTTCTTGCATAAATAAACGAACTTGCATCTAACGAATTGTCTTCAAAAACCAGGATCCTGGTTCGGATATTTACGCAGCACTCTGTAGTGGTTAATCCACATGGAGAAGAAAATGTCCATCCCAATCAGCATTCAATTCAGGCTTGCCACGCGGGCAGACGTCCCTGCCATCGTCCGCTTGCTGGCAGAAGATAAACTCGGCTCGCAGCGTGAACGCTTCGAAACGCCGTTACCACAGGCATATTACGCCGCCTTTGAAGCCATCGCGGCTGACTCGCATCAGGAACTGATCGTAGCCGAATTGAACGGAGAAGTGATCGGCACACTGCAATTGATGTACCTGCCATCCTTGAGTTATCAGGGTGGGACACGCGCCCAGGTCGAATCCGTTCGCGTTCTCCAACGATTACGCAGCCAGGGCATTGGCGCGGAGATGATGAAATGGGCCATCGAACGTGCCCGTCAGCGTGGTTGTCATATGATGCAGTTGACCAGTCACAAATCTCGCACAGACGCGCATCGCTTTTACGAGAAGTTGGGTTTCACAAAGTCACATATTGGGATGAAAATAAACCTGTGAAAACGGAGATTCAAAGTCACACATAACTCCGAAAACCGGCGTTTTGAGATTATTACTGACGGTTACCTGGCTGTGCTCGATTACATGCTGAAGGGGGATATTATTATTTTCACCCACACGGGTGTCCCGCCCGCCATCGGAGGGCGTGGCCTGGGCAGCCAACTGGTGAAGACCGGGCTGGATTACGCCAGAGAAAATGGACTACAAGTCAGATCCCTGTGCTGGTTTGTGAGCAAATACATCCGCCTGCATCGGGAGTATCAAGATTTGTTAAGGTAGTACCCCGATAGCATGATCCGGTTTACAGACAGCCCTGTTGCAATTCGAAAATACCGACAAAGAATCTGAACTGTTTCCCCTCTTGTGTGGCTGACTTCATGGCGATAATGGCCTGACAATTATCCTATTGCCTCATGCTTTAAAAAAGTCTATAGTTATATAAATCTGTAAGCTTTAGTGTTCTTAACCTGTTCTGGCAGATTTATATGTGATGCTTCCGGGTATTGGTGAAAGCTTGGGGGGCGGAAAGAGTTAGCTCGATAGCCCCTATGTAGGAAAGGCATAAAGATGGGAATTACATCAGGTTCATCCCACTGAAAGTGTGTGGGGTGGGGGGTGAACAGGTTTTCGTGTACTTTTTCAAAGCTGCTGGTTGCTCCTGTCGTCATACGATCCCACGTAATCTTCACACTCAACCTTAAGTACTATTTTTCTTTTTAGAGAATAACCCTTCTCGCCTTTCAACGTCATGCAAATGGTGTGACTAAATTTTACGAAACGACATTGAAATACAGCAAATTACAAATAATGTCAGGAAAGCCGTAAATTTCTTTTATAAAAATGCCGGGTTGGGCATTCGGTGCGGGAGGCACTATGACGAAATTGAAGGACAACGATGCTCAAAATGATGGCGAAGTTATGACCATCAAAGACGTGGCGCAATACCTTCGCATAAGTGAAGCTAAAGTGTACGAATTAGCTCGGACCGGAGCTATTCCTGCGCTCCGCATTGGAAAATCATGGCGCTTTCAGAAGGATTTGCTCAAGCAGTGGGTCCGCAAAAGCGCCGAAGCCAATATCACTTTGATCGATCAAGGTGATTAGGATAGGTGGGTTTTGAGAGATTTTTACAGAGTACTGCGTAAATCGCTGAACTGAAATTTACTTACATTGAGAACATTTGCTTGAACAGGTTTAGAGATTTATACAAAAAGCAGTAATTTGCAACTGGGCTGGCACGGATGGGGTGAGGAAGCTGCCAGCACGGCGAAGCCTGGAACTCCATCAGGGTTGCTTCGTCGTTCAAAATTTTGAGTTTGTGTTCCCCCGTCTTGATTAAGGGACCTTTTCAGCAAAAGGTTGTCGGGGTGGCGGAGCATGCCTGGTCGCAGAATGATACGAAGAGAAAAGAGAGAAGGCGCAAAAATCGCAATCGATGCGGACATAAAATGATGACGGAATCCTGGTACTGTGTTCGAAGCAAGCCGAACAAAGAAGATTTTTTATGTAACCAATTGAGACTACGCGAGATCGAGGTCTTTTATCCTTGCTTGCGAATCAAGCCTGTCAATCCCCGGGCCAGCAAGATACGGCCGTATTTTCCGGGCTATTTGTTCACGTATCTCGACCTGAACGAAATTGGCACGAATGCGCTGCAGTGGATGCCAGGTGCGCTGGGATTGGTCTTTTATGGAAGTGAGCCCGTGCCTGTCCAGGATGAGCTGATCAATGCCATCCGCAACCGCGTGGAAGCGGTCAATACATCGTATGATGAGTGGCTGTCGGGGCTGAAGCCGGGGGACACGGTCAGGGTTGTAGCCGGACCCTTTGCCGGTTATGAGGGCATCTTTGATGTTCGCTTAGCGGGTAGTGAACGCGTCCGGATATTTCTGTCTCTCTTAGAACAACAGCAGAGGAAATTAGAGTTACCCGCGACCCACATCCAACTTAAACACCCGGGGTAACCGCTGCTCTGGCGACACCGAAATCAGCACCCGACGCTTTCTTTTTGAACAAACGACGCTACATGGCATGGCATGTCGAAATGGCGGAGCGCGCCAGGAGCCAGCGCACATCAGCGCGTACATTCTGACAAACGGGAGCAACCCAAGAGGTTATTCATGAACGAATTCGAAGAAATCGAAAGCACTGACTCCGCGGATGGGATCCGCGAAATCCTGTATCTGTTCTGGTCCTGGGCCTGGTTGATCGTCCTGGTCGGGTTCCTGGCCGGGATGGCTACCCTGGTGGTCTCCCTCAACACCACCCCCATCTACGAGTCCACCACCCGGCTGCTGGTCAGCGACCCGCCGGCCCTGCGCAGCATCGACTACTCCGGCATCGTCAGTTCGCAGAGCATGACGCCCACTTACGCGTCCATGTTGCTGGAACGCCCCGTACTGCAGGGCGTGATCGAGCAGTTGGGACTATCCACCACCCCCGAAGACCTGAAAAAGACGGTTTCGGTCCAGGTGGTGCGCGATACGCAACTGCTGGTGATCAGCGTGGAGCACCCCAGCCCGACCCTGGCCGCGGACATCGCCAATACCATCGCTAAGCGTGTTTACCGACCGCATCCGCGAGTTGCAGTCGGAACGCTATGCGGCCACGCGGGACGGCCTGGCCAAACAGGTCAGCGACATGGAGGCACAGATCGAGGCCACCAACCAGGCCATTGCGGCCGAGGCCGACCCCGAGCAGAAATCACAACTCGAGGCGCGCCTGACCGAATACCAGCGCCTGTACTCCAACCTGGTGACCAACTACGAGCAGGTGCGCCTGGCCGAAGCCCAGACCACCACCAACGTGGTCGTCTCCGAGCCCGCGGCCGTCACCACCCTCCCCATCAGCCCCAAGACAACCCGTAATACGCTGCTGGCGCTAGTGGCAGGCATGTTGTTTGCTGCCGGAGTGGTGTTTGCGGTGGACAGCCTGGACGATACCATCAAGAACCCGGATGAGATCCGCCGCGTCTTCGACCTGCCCATCCTGGGGATGATCGCCAGTCACGAAGCGGCGGACGCCAGACCAATCAGCCTGGCCGCAGCCGCGCTCGCCGGTGGCCGAAGCCTTCCGCGCCTTGCGCACCAACACCATCTTTGCCGGGGTGGACCAGCCCCTGACCCGCATCCTGGTCACCAGCGCCACGCCGCAGGAAGGCAAGACCACCGTCACGGCCAACCTGGCGGTGGTGCTGGCCCAGGGCGAACGCAAGGTGACCGTGATCGACGCCGACCTGCGCCGCCCGCAACTGCACCGCAAGTTCGGGCTGATGAACCGGGTGGGCTTGAGCGACCTGTTCCTGCTGATGCGCCCCCTGGAGGCCCTGCCGCAGGGCGCTATCCAGTACCTGCCGGCCGCCGGGCTGGCGGTGGTCACCTCCGGCAAGCTGCCGCCCAACCCGGCCGAGCTGCTGACCTCGCAGAAGATGAGCCAGTTCCTGGATATGTTGGGCCAGGAATGTGATCTGGTCCTGATCGACACGCCCCCGGTGCTGACCGTGACGGACGCGGCCGCGCTGGCGCCCTGCGTGGACGGCGTCATCCTGGTGGCCAAACCCGGCAAGACCCGCTTGCGGGATTTCCAGCAGGCGCTCGAACAATTGCGCATCAGTGGCGCGCGCGTGCTGGGCGTGGTGCTGAACGAGGTCGAGCCGCGCAGCCGCAAATACGGCTATTATTACAGCCGCTACTACTCGAAGTATTCGTATTATTAC
>CAWHJM010000078.1:0-23564 GCA_963829615.1 uncultured Chloroflexia bacterium | reverse complement strand
CCCGGACCTGACGGCTGCTGAATCTGAAGAGACTGGTTCCCCAATCTCTGGCCGTCGCTATCCGGATTGTGTTATCCTTGCTGAGATAC
The DNA here is from genome assembly GCA_963829615.1 of uncultured Chloroflexia bacterium. Classification (GTDB taxonomy): domain Bacteria; phylum Chloroflexota; class Anaerolineae; order Anaerolineales; family Villigracilaceae; genus JAABUE01. Next base: position 23,475 of record CAWHJM010000078.1, on the reverse strand, counting down.
CCAGCCCGACCGTCAATGCCCCGGCTGATTTGGATGTCGCCCAACTGGCTCAGATCGGATTGGAATTTACCGGTATGAGCAAGGAAGAGGCGGCCGCCTTTACCAGCACTGTGGATTGGGCTTCCACCCTGATCGTGCCCATTCCCAAGAACGCTGCGGTCTATCAACAGGTGGAAGTGGATGGCGTGACCGGAACGCTGATCCAGCGGCCTGCAAACGATGCTCCCCAGTTTGCTTTGATATGGGTCAAGAACGGGATCATCTATGCCATCAGCGGTCTGGGAACCAATTCCCCGCAGGCGATTGAGATGGCAAACTCGCTACCGTAGAGTAGTTTATGTCCGTTGCTGCGATCAAGACAGAAGAATTAAGAAAAGTATTCGGCGACCGAGCCGCCGTAAAAGGCCTCACCCTGCAAGTAGAGCAGGGTGAGGTGTTCGGTTTTCTGGGTCCCAATGGCGCGGGCAAGACGACCTCTATCAAAATGCTCTTGGGACTGGTGAAACCTACTTCCGGAACTGCGTCGCTTCTAGGAGCGCCTATCAGCGACCGGGCCACGCGTGCTCGTGTCGGCTTTTTACCGGAACACTTTCGCTTCCAGGACTGGCTGACAGCGCGCGAATTTCTCGAGTTGCATGGGGAACTCTTTGGAATGGAAGCCCGTGACCTGCATTCAAGAGCGGATGAATTGATCGAACAGGTTGGTCTGTCGGATTTCCGGGACAAGCCATTGCGAACCTTCTCAAAAGGTATGTTACAGCGCATTGGTCTGGCGCAGGCTCTTTTGAACCGGCCTGCCTTGGTTTTTTTGGATGAACCTACCTCCGGGCTCGACCCGGTCGGCCGTCGCCTGGTACGCGACATCATCCATGAACTGCGCAGTCAGGGAACTTCCGTTTTCCTGAACTCGCACCTGCTGAGCGAGATCGAAGTCACGTGCGACCGAGTGGCCTTCATCCGTTTTGGGGAGGTGGTGCGCGTCCTTGAATTGGCCTCCCTGGATCAAAACCTGTCGCGGGTTACCATCCGTGCAGCGGGCTTGACTCCCGAAATCCTTACCGGGCTGGGGCAATGGGGCGAGAACATTCAAGCGGATGGCGAGCATTTAACCTTGACGGTTCGCAATGAAACCGATTTGCCTGAAATCAATCGTTATCTCGTAGCACAGGGTGCAGCGGTCTTTGCCATGACGCCCAACCGGCTTTCGCTGGAAGAGATTTTCATCGAGACGGTTGGCAAGGATGGCGGATTATGAAAAATATCCGGGTTATGGCGCGTATGACCTTCCGAGAAGCCATCCGGCGGCGTATGGTATTGACCGGCCTGGTGCTTGGGGTTTGTTTCCTGATTATCTTTTCCATCGGCTTTCACATGATCAATGTGGCGGCGTATCAGGCCACTTCCCAGGCAGGCGAAACTGCCGGGCAGGTCATCCAAAAGGAAGGCATTAATGTCTTGCTCCTGGCAGGCCTGTATGCGGTCGCATTCCTGTCGATTGCAATGGGTGCCTTGCTGGGCGCTGATACGTTGGCCGGAGAGATCAACTCCGGTACGATCCAGACGATTGTCACCAAGCCTGTACGGCGTTCAGATGTTGTCTTCGGAAAGTGGCTGGGATTTGCCGGGTTGCTTGGCCTGTATGTGATACTGATGGCCGGGGGAACCGTGCTGAGTGTCTGGATCCAATCCGGATATACGGCTCCCAATTTGCCGGCAGGTCTGGTATTGATTTACCTGGAATCTTTGCTGATTATGACGGTCTCCTTGACCATGTCCAGTTTCTTGTCCGGTCTGGCAACGGGAGGCGTGGTATTTGGCCTGTACGGCCTCGCCTTTATTGGGGGCTGGATTGAGCAAATCGGTTCTATCTTACAGAACCATACTGCAATACAAGTGGGTATTGTCACCAGCCTGATCATTCCCAGCGAGGCTCTCTGGCGGCGAGCAGCATATGAGATGCAGTCGCCCCTGGCTGGGGCCCTGGGTATGTCTCCTTTTGGAACGATTTCGGTTCCCAGTCCGCTGATGATTGGGTACGCGATCCTGTATTTAATTGTTGCATTATGGATTGCGGTAAATATATTCCAAAACCGGGATCTTTAGAACTTCTGATTTTTTAACGCGAATGCCGCGAATAATTCAAATGATTCAAAAAAAGGGGGAGTAGTTGATTGTCAAATCCAAAGCTTAAAATTTGTGACTAAATTCTCAAACCTATTGAAATTTAGAAATGTGTGTTGTATACTTACTTTGTAAGTTTATTGAATTTACAAAGTAAGGCTACTATGACACCTTCAAAAGCCACTCATCAACAAACAAAACAACGCAACCGGGACCTGGTCCTGAAAATGATTTTTGAGCACGATGCGATCAGCCGAGCGGAGGTAGCGCGTGTGACCAAATTGACGCGTGCCACTGTCTCGGATATGGTTACCAACCTGATCGAGGAAGGGTTGGTAGAAGAAGTTGGCTATGGCGAATCGATTGGAGGCAAAGCCCCGATCCTGTTGAGCCTGGTTGCCGACTCCCGCTACCTGATCGGCTTGAACCTGGCGCAAGATAAGTTTATCGGTTCGGTGGTCAATTTGCGGGGAGAGATCAAAGAGACGGTTGAATTCCCTGTCAATAATAGCGATGGAGAGCAGGCTTTGCAACTGATCTACAAAATTCTGGATCAGTTGATTGAAAAAGGCTGGAACCCGCTGGTCGGCATTGGGATCGGCACGCCGGGTCTGGTCAATACACGCGAGGGGGTGGTGGTCAATGCTGTCAACCTCGACTGGCAGGAATTGCCGCTCGCTTCTCTGTTGGAGGAACGTTACAAACTCCCGATTACAGTTCTAAACGACAGTCAGGCAACAGCGATTGGCGAGTTCGTTTACGGGGGAAACCATCAATCCGAAAGCAATCTCATTGTAGTGACCGTCAAGCACGGCATCGGTGCTGGCATTTTGATCAATGGCCGTTTGTTTCAGGGAGACGGCGGTGGTGCGGGCGAGATTGGTCACGTGGTGGTTCAGGAGAACGGAGCGCTTTGTCGTTGCGGAAAACATGGTTGTCTGGAAACTGTCGCCAGTGCCGGGGCAATTGTCCAGCGTGCCATGGCTCTCGCTCCCGAATACAGTGATTCTGTGCTGGCGAAGAATATCCAGAATATTTCGCTGGATGCGCTTAAATCGGCCTGGATGGCAAACGACATACTCGCCCGGCGAGTCATGTTGGATGCAGCCCATTTCCTGGGAATATCGATTGCCGGTCTGGTCGGTGCACTGAATATTCAGAAAATCGTCTTGAGCGGTGATATGGCGACATTTGGTGAGACCTGGCTTGAAGCAGTTCAAGAGGCAATGTCACAAGCCTCGCTGACCCGGATGGCGCAAGATACGAAACTCGAATTGGGCACCTTGGAATTCAAAGCCTGCATCTTAGGCGCATCCGCTTTTATGCTGCTCGAAAATTACAACTTGCTGTTTACCCAAGCTACGGATTAGAGAAGGTTTATGTCGCATCCTCTAACCTTGATCTCGCCAAAAATCTTGCCTCCACTGGATGAGGGCTTTCGTCCGGCGGTTTTGGCAAACCGAAACTTCCAGGCGCAGGTGAAGCCGGTTGGGGTCCCGCTGGTCATCGGTCTGGAAAGAAGCGCGGGCGAGTTCTCTCGTTTTGAGACGACGGTTTATCCGGAAGATCATCCAGAGGCGGAAGCAAATTTCCAATATGTCGAACGGCTGGTCAAATTCCTGCTCTGGCAGCGCGGTGGATTCAGAGTTTACATTGGCGGACCGCGGAGCATCGGCGAGCACATCCGCAAGTGCTATGCCCCCGATGGCTCGCAAAAGTTTGACTATCACTTCATGGGCGAACAGGTCTATGAGCGGACGTTCGAAGTTGTCTCCTGTGAGCCGGACGAAGTGCCCGCTTCGCGCGAGACCGGGAAGCTGCTCGGCCGCAATTTGAATGGTTCCCGCATCGGCTTTGATCTGGGCGCTTCGGACCGCAAGGTGAGCGCCGTTGTGGACGGGAAGGTGGTCTACAGCGAGGAAGTGATTTGGGAACCGCGCAAGCATGACTAACCCGGAGTATCACTATCAGGAGATTATGAACGCCCTGAAAACGGCAGCCGGCAAAATGTCCAGGGTGGATGCGATTGGCGGTAGTTCGGCCGGGATTTACATCGATAACCGTCCGATGGTGGCCTCGCTATTCCGGGAGATCCCGACGGAGCGCTTTGGCGAAATCAAAAGCCTGTTCCTGCGCATCCGGGATGAGATGGGCGTGCCGTTGGAGATCATCAACGACGGTGATGTGACTGCCCTGGCAGGCTCGATGTCGCTGGAAGATAACGGGATTCTGGGCATTGCGATGGGTTCCAGCGAGGCGGCGGGCTACGTGGACATGAACGGGCATATCACAGGCTGGCTGAATGAACTGGCCTTTGCGCCCATTGATTACAGCCCGAGCGCACCTGTGGAAGAATGGTCGGGCGACATTGGCTGCGGAGCTTCGTATTTTTCGCAACAATGTGTCTTCCGGCTGGCTCCCAAAGCCGGGATCGAAATCCCGAGCGGCCTGACCGATGCCGATCGGCTGAAGTTCGTGCAGGAGAAACTCGAAGCCGGGCACGAAGGTGCGCTGAAAATCTGGCAAAGCATGGGCGTTTATCTGGGTTATGGCCTGGCGCACTATGCCGATTTTTATGACATCAAGCATGTCTTGATTTTGGGACGCTGCACTTCGGGCTGTGGTGGCGATTTGATTTTGGATGGCGCAAAAGAAGTCTTGCGAGTCGAATTCCCCGAATTGTCTGAGCGTATCCACATCCAATTACCCGACGAGAAGAGCCGCCGGGTTGGGCAGTCCATCGCGGCGGCCAGTTTGCCGGTTGTGTGAGTTGCTTCGTCATCCTAGCCCCACCGAAAGAGGAGGTATGCGAGGGCAGTGTTTTCCGCCCGAAGCAATCTCCAAATTCGCGAGGAGATTGCTTCGTCGCTCCGCTCACTCGCAACGACATAAAAGGATTTTTATGAAATTCCATCTCGACACCGCTGAAATATTCATCCCCGATAACTTGCCCGTGGAAGATGCGCTGGCGCGCACCACGCATTTGTGCATTTCTGCCCATCAAGATGACATCGAGATCATGGCCGCCGGACCGATTCTGGAATGTTTCCAGCGCGAAGACAAATGGTTCACGGGCGTGGTCGTGACCGATGGACGCGGTTCACCGCGCAACGGCATGTACGAGAAATATAGCGATGAAGAAATGCGCCTGGTGCGCTTCAAGGAACAGCGCAAAGCGGCAGTTGTTGGTGAATATGCTGCTCAGGTTATGTTGGACTATCCCAGCAAAGTAGTGAAAGATAGCAGTAACTCATACCCGGTGGAAGATATTGTCTCGCTCTTGAAAGCTACCCGTCCGCAGGTAGTTTTCACGCACAACCTGGCTGACAAACACGAAACCCATGTTGCGGTCGCGCTGCGAGTTATCACTGCCATCCGTAGCCTGCCAGAAAGCGAACGCCCACAAAAGCTGTATGGCTGTGAGGTTTGGCGAGATCTGGACTGGATGGTTGATAGCGACAAAACAGCTTTCGATCTTTCACAACAGGAGAATTTGCAGGCGGCCTTGCTGGGCGTGTACGACTTACAAATTAGCGGTGGCAAGCGCTATGACCTGGCTTCGCTGGCGCGCCGTCGCGCGAATGCTACCTATTTCGCTTCACATGAAGTCGACAATACAACCGGGATGAGTTACGCAATGGATCTGACCGCCCTGATCGCAAATCCGGACCTGGATATTCAGGCTTACGTTCATGGCTATATCGATCGGTTTGCCCAGGATGTAAAAAATTTGATAACTCGTGTGTTGTAGAAAAAAACAAATGGAAAGGAGGTGACATCGAGCGGCAAGTCATAAAGCACGCAGGCCATCTAATTTTAAAAAGGACAGAAAGATGACCTGCGCGATACTCCAGGATGAGTTGTCATCATCCCGGAACAATTGTAAGTTCTAAAATAAAGAATTACAAGGAGTGAGAAAATGCGTACCAAATTGTTCGTCTTACTGATGCTTGTTGGCATCGTTTTGAGCGCTTGTGGTCCGGCTGCAACCCCAACCCCGCAAGTTGTGGAGAAAACGGTTGAGAAAACTGTCGTGCAGACTCAAATCGTCGAAGTCACTCCCATGCCGGGGCCCAATCCAGAAGCGGTGATCGACGGTGTCGAACCTGGCGCTGAGATTACGCTCTGGACCTTCTGGCTCTCGCCGACCTTCGATGATTACATCAAGAGCACCATTGCCCGTTTCAACGAGGCGTATCCCGATGTGAAAGTGAATTGGGAAGATCATCAGGCCACCTTCCAGGATGACCTGCGCAACTCTTTCCAGGCCGGAAATGCCCCTGACGTGATCAACCTGTCCATCTCGGAAGGCTGGGTCAGTGACTATGCTACTCAGGGCTTGTTGATGCCGTTGGATGGTGCTGTTCCCCAAAGCGTGGTTGACCAGTACTTCCCCAATCTTTGGGACCAGCAAGTGGTTGACGGCAAGCACTATCAATTCCCGTGGTATCAGGGAATTATCGTTGATCTTGTTAACACCCAGATCCTGACCAATGCTGGCCTAACCGTCGATGATTTTCCAAAGACTATCGAAGAACTCCCGGCGTTTTGCAAAACCATCAAAGACAAGACTGGCACACTGTGCGATATCCGCCTGTCCGTAAATGATCTGCTCGCGCAGATGACGTATGAAGGCGGTGTTCAGGTTATTAGCGATGATGGCTCGAAGTTCACTTTTGACTCACCGGATGCCGTGGCTTGGCTGCAAATGTACGTGGACATGGTAAAAGCCGGCACTGTAGATCGCACTGTGTTGGTAACTGACCAGGACCGCGTTGGGCTGGATCTGTTCACCAGTGGCCAGGCTGCCTTCTATAACACCGGCCCCAACCTGATCCGCGAGGTGCGTGCCAATAACCCCGGCTTGTACGGCTATCTGGACGTTGTGCCTGCGCCAGTCGGCAAATCAGGCGTTGTCGGAAAAGGCCTGATGGCCCTGTCTGTGAAAGCGGACACCCAGTACCCACAGGCTTCCCTGGCCCTGGCAGAGTTTTTCTCTAACCCGAAGAGCATGTTGGAGTTTGCGAAGATCGTGTCGGTATACCCCTCCACACCAGCTTCCTACGATGACCCGTTCTTCTCGGCCACACCGGTTGCCATCGAAGACAGCGCTAAACCCTACGCCAAAGATGCAGTCTCTAAACTGGCTGACATCGTCCCCACCATTCCGCATAAAGCGGATGTCAACGATTACGTTCTCCAGGCAGTGCAGTCAGCGCTGTTCGATGGCGCCGATCCTCAAACCGTGCTTTCGGATGCTGTAACCAAGGCAAACGCCTTGCTACCGTAAGAAGATATTGCTCCAACTATCTTGGTCCTCTTCCATGATGGAAGAGGACCAAGATTAGGAGACCACCCTCCATGACCAAAAAGTTCTCTCTAACCCCATACCTTTTCCTTACGCCCGCCTTGCTTGTGATTGCTGTCTTTTTGCTGTACCCAATCGGGGCCGTGGTCTACTACAGTTTTACCGATTACAACATCGTAACCCCTCCCGTATGGGTTGGCTTGAGGAATTACCAACAGTTGATGCATGACTCGCTCTTTTGGAAGGCATTGACCAATTCGTTCATTTATTTGCTTGTAACCCCCACATTAATTTTTCTTTCTATCATCCTTGCCATTGTTGTCAATCGCAAATTACCCGGAATCAGTGCCTTTCGGACGCTATTCTTCATACCGGTCATCAGCGGAAGTATTGCGGTAGGCATTGCCTGGCGCCTGATGCTGGACACCAACGGTATCATCAACAGCATTCTTATATCGCTGGGTGTTTTCAAAGAGCCAGTTCAATGGTTGGCCGAACAATCTTACACTTTACCCATCGCTATGTCCCTGACCACATGGCTGGGCCTCGGCTATTACATGATGATTTTCCTCGCAGGTCTGCAAAACATCCCGGAAGAATTGTATGATGCTGCGGTCATCGATGGCTGCAATACCTGGCAAAAACACTTGCATGTCAGTATACCTGGCCTGCGCCCGCAGATTACGTTCGTTGCCATCATCTCTAGTCTGGCTGCCCTTCAGGTGTTCAACGAGATATATACGCTCACTGGCGGCCTCGGTGGGGTTAATTTTAGCGGCTTGACGATGGTCTTCTATCTGTGGCGACAGGCATTCCGGTTGAACCATGCGGGTGTGGCCTCGGCCATCGCGATGGTGTTGCTGGTCATCACACTGGCTTTTTCGATCATGAACATCCGTCTGCTTGAGCGTGGCACGGAGGTGGAGTCATGAAACAGACACAGGCCAGCAGAGACCATGCTGCCGCAGTAGTCCGCCGTACGACCGGAAATTTTCTGTTATATGTTGTGTTGTGCCTGGTAGGCATCATCACGGTTTTCCCCTTTGTTTGGGTCTTTTTTACCTCCTTCAAGGGGCCAACGGACGCAATTTATTCGGTGCCGCCCCAACTCATCCCGCAAGCGCCGACCTTTGACAACTATTTGAGAGTCTGGAGCCAATTACCGGTCTGGCGCTTTTACGTGAACAGCATCTTTGTGACATTTAGCCTGGTGGTTTTTAACACCTTGTTCTCTTCGCTGGCTGCCTATCCGTTGGCGAAAATGAAGTTCAAGGGGCGTGAAGTGATCTTCTACATGCTCCTGGCAACATACATTATTCCGCCGGCGCTCACCTCCATCCCAAGTTTTTTCCTGGCTGTCAAGGTATTTCATTTTTACGACAAAGTCGCGTCTGTGATCTTCCCATATCTTGCGACTGTGCTGAACATCTTCTTGCTTCGACAGGCTTTCAAAAGTGTGCCCGATGACCTGATCGATGCAGGGCGCATAGACGGTGCAGGCGAACTGCGCATCTGGTGGAGTGTGGTCATGCCTGTCATCCGCCCCTCGCTGGCAACCGTTGCAATTATCACTTTCGTCGAACAATGGAATAATTTTTTCTGGCCTTCGCTGATGTTGCATACGCGCGAAAACATGACCTTGCAGGTGGGTCTGGTTGCGTTGCAAGGTGCTTTTGCGAATGACCAGCGCGGCGTTGCCGCGGGCGTGGTCATGACCGTTGTCCCGATCATCATCTTCTTTGTGATCCTCCAAAAGCAGTTCATTCAAGGCCTGACTGGGGCGGTAAAAGGTTAAGGCGTGGATATTCCTCATTCCATCGGACAAAAATTGTTGCTGGCCTTTGATGGCAAGGAACCAACGCCGGAAATTATCGAAGCGTTAAAGAAGTACAAGCCAGCCGGACTGACTTTCTTCCGCAGCTTGAATATTGACAGCCCAGCCCAGGTCCGCCAACTGACGGATTCTCTCCAGCGCCTCGCTCAAAGCCTCGACCTGCCTCCGTCTATTGATAGCGACCGACCAGGAAGGCGGGCAACTGATGGCTGTTGGTGAGGGCACCACACAACTGCCCGGCAACATGGCGCTAGGGGCAACCGGTTCAGCGGAACTTGCTCGCAAAGCGGGAGAAGTTTTGGGACAAGAACTGGCCGCGATGGGCATCAACGTCAATTATGCGCCCAGTTGCGACGTCAACATCAATCCCCAAAATCCTGTTATCGGTATCCGTTCTTTTGGCGAAAACCCTGAAGATGTTGCGCGCCTTGCAGGAGCGATGATCGAGGGAATTCAGTCACAAGGTGTGGCTGCCACCGCCAAGCATTTCCCCGGCCATGGCGACACCGCTGGCGATTCTCATCACGGGCTCCCGTCTGTGCCCCATAACATCGAACGGCTGGAACAAGTAGAATTTCCGCCTTTCCGTGCTGCTATCGATGCTGATGTCAAACTGATGATGACCGCTCATTTGGCGCTGCCTGCCCTCGATGGCCCGGATGCTCCGCCCGCTACGCTTTCCCGTCGCATCCTGCATGGACTGTTGCGCGAAGAGTTGGGTTTCGAGGGCGTGATCGTCACCGACGCGATGGATATGGGTGCCATCCGTCAGGGTAAAGCGCTAGGCGAGGATGCGGTGCGGGCGGTTGCCGCTGGCGCGGATTTGCTACTGCTGACCTCCAACCCCGATGACCAGCGATGTGTCTACGAAAGTTTGCTCAAGCTGCCTCCAGCTTGGCAAATTGGACTCTGAAGCTATTACAAATTCCATTGAACGGATTCTGGCCCTCAAGCGCTGGCTGGCAGGACACATCCCAACCGGATTTGAGTGTGGTCGGTTGCGCTGCACATCAAGCCGTTGCGGTTGAAATTGCCGAGCGTTCCATTACATTGGTACGTGATAATGCAAACTTGCTCCCACTGAAATTGAATCCTGAACAACGCATTGCCGCTATCGTGCCCAAACCCGTTGATTTGACCCCGGCAGATACATCATCTTATGTGACTCCCGGATTAGGCGCGGCTTTGCGGCGTTATCACTCCAATGTGGACGAGTACATGCTTTCCTATGCGCCCGAACCAGACGAGATTGCTGGCTTGCTCGAACGCTTGCGGGATTACGATATACTCATCCTGGGCACCTTGAACGCGTATGCTTCTCCCAGCCAGGCTGAATTTGTACGCCAGGCTTTGAAATTGGGCATTCCGTCTGTCGTCGTGGCTTTGCGCCTGCCCTACGACCTGACTGTTTTTCCCGAGGCAGATACTTACGTTTGTACCTACAGTATTTTGGAGCCGTCTATGGATGCGCTGGTAAAGGCGTTGTTTGGCGAGATCAAATTCAAAGGAAAGCTGCCTGTTTCGATACCCGGTTTGTATCTTTTGGGGCACGGGATAACCGTCGAAACGGGAGCAGGTTAGAGTTTAGAGAGGTAACGAAAGCGCGAAAAAAAGATAGCAATCTTTACATTCTGAAATTTTAGAACAACCCACTTGTCTGGAACGTCTGCTTTCGTCCCAGAGAAAGAACGTGGAGCAAATTGCGGCTGCAATCCAGTCGAGAGACATCCAGTTTGCTTTCCTGGCGGCGCGCGGCACGTCCGACAACGCCGGTCGCTATGCTAACTATTTGTGGGGAGCGATGAACAGCTTGCCGCTGGCACTGGCAACGCCGTCGTTGTTCACGTATTACCAGCAGCCGCCGAAGCTGAAAAATGCTCTGGTGGTGGGCATCTCGCAATCAGGGCAATCGCCCGACATCGTGAGCGTTGTGCAGGAAGGTAAGCGTCAGGGAAACTTAACGTTGGCGATCACGAACGACCCCGATTCCCCACTAGCGCATGCCGCCGATTTCGTGCTGGATGTGCAAGCCGGGCCGGAATTGGCCGTGGCTGCCACCAAAACCTACACCACCGAATTGATGGGGATTGCCATGCTATCGGCTGCGCTGGCAGGGGATACGGCGCGCTGGGGAGAACTGGAGCAGGTAGCCGGTTGGGTGAGCGAAGCACTGGAGCAAGACAAAACGATTGAGCAACTGGCGCAGCGTTACCGCTATATGCAGCAATGCGTGGTGCTGGGGCGTGGGTACAACTACGCCACCGCCTTCGAATGGGCGCTCAAGCTCAAGGAATTGACCTATGTGGAAGCCGAGCCGTACTCTTCGGCAGACTTCCAGCATGGCCCGGTGGCAATGGTGGCACGCGGTTACCCGGTAATGGCGGTTTTGCCGACGGGCAAGGTGTTCGATTCGATGATAACTTTGTTGAAACATTTGCAAACAGACCTGCTGGCCGAGTTGGTTGTTATCTCGAATTCTCCAGAAGCGCTTTCAATGGCGCAAATTCCAATTGAAATCCCTGCCGATGTTCCTGAATGGCTATCCCCTTTGGTTGGAATTGTACCGGCCCAGTTATTCTCGTATTATTTGACCCTGGCGAAGGGCTACGATGCCGATCAACCACGTACGATAAGTAAAATTACTGAGACGAACTAATTTCACCTGAATCGTCTGATTAAACTGAAATGTTTCGCCCCAGATTGTTCCTGCTGGGGTTTTTGTACCTTAAGGGGTATGTTTATGACCTGCGGAAGCGAAGCTCAATACGATTTAGAATGTTTTTACCATTCTGTGCCGATAGGCTCGTTTGAGCTGCAGTTTAATTTAGAAATGCTTTGCAAGTATGTTGAAAGTTCAAATAAAAACGGTTCTCCTCAGATTAGTGGGGAGAACCAGTATTTTTTATACCGGGAGCAGCATCTCGGTCGTTTCGATCGTTTCGGCTTGTAGGGTCCCGGCGGAGAGTTCGCTTAGGTCCGCCTGGAATTGATCCGCGTTTTCGACCGGGAAACGAAATGTCATGGTGATGTCGGCGGCGAATTCTTCGTTCAGGATGTCCCCCTGATGTCGGTTGACCAGGATGCGGACGCGCTCCAGCAGGTTGTAGGGCAGCACCAGCATCGCCACGTGGACCTGTTGCCTGCGTGCCCGTCGAACGGCGTTGACCACCATTTGGGTTGATTCCGTGTATGCCCTGACCAGCCCGCCTTTGCCCAGTAACGTGCCGCCGAAATAGCGCGTGATCACCACTGCTACATCTCCCAGGCCGCTGCCGCGCAAGACCGCCAGCGCCGGGCGGCCCGCGGTACCGGACGGCTCGCCATCGTCAGAACAGTAATCGGTGACGTTGTTGCCCCCACCGATAATATAAGCCGGGACGTTGTGCGTGGCATCCGAAAATTCCTTACGGATGCGAGCGATGAAGGCACGCGCTTCTTCCGTGCTGGCGACAGGAGCCAGTGTGGCGATAAAGCGCGAGTTGACTACCACGTGTTCGCGGCGGATTTCTTCGGCGGGGATCAAGATAGGGGCTGGACATTGTGATTATTCAAAATAGGCGCATCAAAACGGTAACAAGGATGACGCGTTCCGTTCTGCGCTCATGCTCGGCAAAGCCGGGCTTCAATTAAGTGGGCAGCATGTGGCTGGCTTCTTCGTGCATCCAATTGCGGCCATCTTTGGAGAGCAGGGCATTGGCCTCGACGGGTCCCCAACTCCCGGGTTCGTAGAAAGACAGGGGCGGAGTTTGATCCGTTTCCCAGGCTTGTAGAATGGGATCGATCAGGCTCCAGGCCATTTCCACCTCGTCCGCGCGGGTGAACAGGGCGGCATCCCCTTGCAGGGCATCCAGCAGCAGGCGCTCGTAGGATTCAGGGATAGCAGTTGGCCCAAAGGATTCCGCATAGTGGAATTCCATATCCACAGAGCGCGTTTCTGCAACGGTATCGGGCGCTTTGGCTTCGAAGCGCAGATGCACACCCTCGTCGGGTTGCAGATAGAGCACCAGCATGTTGGGAGTCATTTTCTGACCGGGCGGCATCGGGAACATCGCCAGGGGCGGTTCTTTAAAGCGGATAATGATCTGCGTTTGCTTTTCGGCCATATTCTTGCCGGAGCGCAGATAGAAAGGGACACCCTGCCAGCGCCAATTGTTGATGAACAGGCGCAGGGCGGCATAGGTGGGCGTGGTCGAGTCTTTCTTGACGTCCATTTCATCGCGATAGCCGCGATATTGCGCACGGACGGTGTTATACGCCGCCTGCTGCCCGTTGATGGGCTGGATAGCGCTCAACACCTTGACCTTTTCATTGCGCAGCGCATCGGCATTGAAAGAAGCGGGCGGTTCCATTGCGACCAGCGTGACCAGTTGCATCAAATGATTCTGGAACATATCCCTTATTACGCCGACCCCATCGTAGTAACCTCCGCGATGTCCCACCCCAACTTCTTCGGACACTGTGATCTGGATAGAGTCAATGTAATTGCGGTTCCATAAAGGCTCAAAGATGGTATTGGCAAAGCGCGTGAACAGGATATTTTGGACGGTCTCCTTGCCCAGATAATGGTCGATGCGGTAAATCTGGTCTTCTTTCAAGACCTTGTGGATCTGTTGATTGAGCTTTTTAGCAGTTGCCAGGTCGGTGCCGAATGGTTTTTCGACCACCACGCGCCGCCAGCCGCCATTCTCCTGGAGTTGGTGGGTGGCGTGCAGGTTGGAAATGATGGCTGGAAACAGGCTGGGCGGGATGGACATATAGTACAGGCGGTTTGCGCTGCCAGCCTCGAGCGTACCCAGGTAGGCGTCGAGCTTTTCGAAACCGGCCTGGTCATCGTATTTCCCCTGGTGGTAGTAGACGTGCTGGGCGAACAGTGACCATTCTTCTTCGGTGAACTTATAGCTGGCATATTCCTTTAGCCCGTGGTGCAGGTGTTCGCGGAATTGCTCGTGGGTAAAGGGAGTCCAGCCATAGCCGACGATATTGAAGTTCTTGGGCGTTTTTCGCTTGCGGAACAGGTTGAAAAAGGACGGGATCAATTTCCGTTGCGTCAGATCTCCTGACGCACCAAAAATAACAATGGAGGTAGGGATGCGATTTTTCATAAAATTCCTTATGATAACCACGAAGCCACCAAGGCATAAAGACACCAAGTGATAATTGATTTGTGTCTCTGAGACTTTGTGCCTTCGTGTTTGTTCATGCCGCCTTCTTAGGCGAGAAGTGCGAAGCCGCTGCCTGATCCACCAGCCAGATGACTTGCCCATCCGTGGGTTGGATGCGTTGCGCGGGATATTGCTCCCGATTAGATACGTCGCTTAATACCCGGCTTAAGGTTACGGCCTTGCCCTCGCCGGTGACCAGAAATAGTACCTTTCGGGCGCTGTTGAAGACCAAAGGCGTCAAGGTGACGCGGTTTGCCGGGCGGCCTTGATAATGTCCGGTGACAGCCAGGGTGGGGGAGCCTACTTCCACCGGCGAACCGGGGAAGAGCGAAGCCGTGTGGCCGTCGTCGCCCATGCCCAGCAGCACCAAATCGAAGCGCGGCCAGTCAAGCCCCGGATCGGCGAAATCTTTCAGCGTTTGCGCATAAGCATTAGATGCCTGCTCCGGTTGCAATTCGCCTTTGACGCGCAGGATGTTTTCTTTCGGGAGCGGTACGTGTTTCAGTAAGATCTCGTGCGCCTGATAATAATTGCTGCCTGCATCATCCGGTGGAACACAACGCTCGTCGCCCCAGAAAACGAAGGTCTTCTCCCAATCTATCTCGCTGCGATAGGGTTCATTTGCCAGCAGTCGATACAACCCGGAGGGGGTGCCCCCGCCGGATAACGCCACCAGGAAACGGCCGCGCGCTTCAGTCGCGTGCCTGGCCGCCTCGATGAAGATTTCCGCCGCGGCTTTGCTCAATGCGTCATTATCTTTGAAGATTCGAATGTCTGCTTTCATACTTGCCATACCAGGTATGATTGTAACAGCCGTTGCGCTGAAATTGTGATGGCGTGCAAGGCTTGTTTGGGCGTACAGGTTTCCGAATAGCTGTTCATGGCCTGATCTCCACCTGTACTCGTTTGGGGATTTGAAGGAAGAAAAACAGGACCAGTCCACAAATTGCCAGGATGACCCCGTTGGCGACGAACGGCGCGGCGGGGTTGACATTGTCGTACAGCCAGCCGCCGCCCAGCGGGCCAAGCGCCGCGCCGATGTCAGCGGCCATCACGTAAAAGCCGTAAGCCTGACCATGCTGGTCGCTGCCGGTCAGTTCGGCCACCAGCGCCTGCTCGGCCGGATCACCTGCCGCGAAGCACAGCGCCAACACGGACCAGAGCACAGCCAACCCGATGATGCTGGTCAGCGAGGGCAGGATGAACATCGTCAGCGCGGAAACGGCCAGGCCGAGAATCATGAGCGGCTTGCGTCCGAAGCGGTCGGCCAGACGGCCCAGTTGAGAGGGCAGGGTAGCCCAGATCAGGCCGGAGGGCAGGAAGGCCCAGGCGATCACCTCGATGCCCAGCCCCAGTTTATCTTGCAGGAACAGGATCAGGATGGGCGTGGTCATGCTCCAGGCGGCCGCAGTCACCAGCGTCACCAACAGCAGCAGGTACCACGGGCGCGACCAGATGATCGGCCGGCGTGACTCGCTCGGGGTGCGGTGGTTGGTTTCCGGCAAGCGCAGCAAGGCGATGAGGAAAGCTACCAAGGAAAGTCCTGCAAAGGCCAGGAACAAGATGGTTTGGATGCGAGCCTGCCCTACTCTTTCCACCAGGGGCGGCGCATTGTACAGCGTAAAGGCAATAAAAGCGCCCATGATCGAGCCCCGGCTGCTGGCCTGGGCCAACCCGCCAAAAGCCCGCGCCCGGTTGCCTTCGTTCGTCACGTCTGCGATGATGGCGTTGGCCGACAGCACGGCGCAGGCGGAGGCCGCACCCTGTAGGAAACGCGCTGCCACCATGCCCCAGACCTGCTCACTGAAGGCAAAAGCGACCATCGTCAAGGCGTAAGCCAGCATGCCCGCCACGAAGAACGGACGCCGCCCGAAGCGGTCCAGCGCCCAGCCCACGAGCGGGCGCATCAGGATGGTCATGATCGAGAAGGCTGAAAAGATCAGGCCGATCTCGACCGCGTTGGCCCCCATGTCTTTGCCATAAATCGGCAGCAGCAAATCCATGATGAAGAACGGCTGCGCCGCGAAGAATATGGATGTTTGCAGTGTTTTCAGGCCAGGGGCGGAGGGCGTTTTCATGGATGCTTCTATTATAGTGAATTTTGACAGGGACTTGAAACTTCTGACACGATTGGGCTACAATACCTGACATGCCAACTCTCGACCTGGAAAAACTCACAGCGCATCGTGCGCGGACCTTCAACCTGCCTCCATTTAAAGCACTGACCTCCCCGGCCCAGGCCCTGGACTACGTGAACGAACGCGGCTTCATCTACTTCTGGCCCATCAAGGGCATCGACTTCCCCAGCCTGTGGACCGCCGTAGCCGGTGACCGGCCCGTTCCCAACGAGCACGACGATCCCGGCCACGTCACCTGGGGCTGGAAGGACAACGCGCTCGACCAGCGTATCTGGTATTACGGCAAAGTCCTGCGCCGCAAAGCGACCATGATCTCGTTGGAGGTCGCGCCGTATTTTTACGCATTGACCGAGAATTATGGCGATTACAAAGAAGATTATCTGATCCCCTACGAAGACGGTCGTATGCCACAGGGCGCCAAGCAAGTTTACGAGGCCATCCTGGATAACGGTCCGCTCAACACCATCGACCTGCGCCGCCTGGCGCGCATGAGCAACGCCAAGGATTCGGAGTTCAACAAGGCGCTCGAAATCCTGCAGGCTGACTTCAAGATTTTACCGATCGGCGTGGCCCAGGCGGGCGCATGGAACTATGCCTTCATCTATGAGATCGCCGCGCGCTATTGGCCGGATTTACCCGAGCAGGCTCGTCACATCGGCGAGGCCGAAGCGCGGGCGAAACTGCTGGAGCTATACTTCCAGTCCGTGGGCGCGGCGCAGATGCGAGACGTCAACAAGCTGTTCCGTTGGGGCAACCTGCTGACAGAACGGGCCGTCAAGCGGCTGGTAGAGAAGGGGGATATCGTTGAGGGCGTGACTCGGGGTGATAAAAAGGGTGAGTGGTTGGCGCTGGAGTCGGTGACCAGTGATCAGTGACCAGTAATCAGTGGACAGTGGTCAGCGGCCGAGGAGGCGGGCGATCTCGCCCATGTGGTCGTTGCGGTGCAGGGAGCGGTTGAAGCGATAGTGGTTGGGCGAGGCCTGGATGGCTTCGAAGAGTTCGGGGGTGATGGCTGCCAGCGCAGCATCGGTTTCTTTGGCGGAAGCAAGACACAGTTCGGCAGCGACGCGCGGTTCCAGCGCCAGGCACAGCGGACGCAGCGAGTCGTTGATCATATCCGGGTCGACCGGCGACTCGTCCACGCCATTCTTTCTGCCAGCGGCGCAGCAGCACCAGCATGCGCTGTTCCCAGAAAGCGAGATGCCCCAGCAGGGCAGAGACCGTCCAGCCATACGGGTTGGTCTGGGCAAAGTCGTCGTCTGAAAGCGAATTGATAAAGGTCTCCAGCTTTTGGCGGGAGTCGTCGTTGGGTTGAATGAAATCGAAGGACATGGGCAGCTCCTGTGATCCGGTATATAGGTGATTGTCAGCTTGCGTACGATTATGACACAAAACAGCCCTGCTGGCGTCCCTCTGGGGGAGTATCTCGACGTCAAAACCGTCATGGTGCCGTCCCTTTGATTTTGGATGTGTAGCCGATGGGAAAGTCATTGGAGCAGGGCTAAAGCGTGGATATAGGATGGATAGAAGATGGATACAGGATGACAAAGGGTTGGCCAAACCTGGGCAACATGAGAAACTGCATTGATTTGCATATTGCCCGATCGAAGGATTTGCTGTATCTTTAATTCATCGAACCTTGTGGTTCGAGGTAAGCAAGTCAACGCGTCGTTGCTAACATCCGTGTGGGATAGGGCGTTTAAGGAAAAGTTGTGAGATGGCTCGCACTAAAAACAAAAAGAACAACAACGGCTCACCCATCCTGCAAAATCTGATGCGGGATGTGAAGACGAAAACAGGTTTCACAAAAACCCTGGTCAACCCCGAAGGTGAAATCAGCATTTCAGACGCCATCTCAAAAATCATTGCGCCTTACCGTGATACGGCTCAGGATTATCAATCTTTTCATAAATTGGTGACGGTAGCCTGCGCCGCGTGGAACGCCACAATCCTGCCTGTCGAGAAACGGGAAAGCATGTTGGCCGATATGCGTAAAACAATGCCCGATCAACAAAGCCGTGAAGATTTCACAGCGATTGTCAAAGAACTGATGAAGCGCAAAAACAAGCTCTACCCCAAAGTAAACCGAATGATCGTCGAATTCAAAGTGACCAATCGCAAGAATGATTTTCACATCGCGATTGCGTCAACAATGGAAAACAAGGAAACTGCAAAATGAACTCGTTGCAGGCGAAGGTCAATGTATTGGGGCGGCTGCATACCCTTGCAGGGCACTTTACCCCATTCGGGGCAGTCAGAGTTAGGAGTTGTCCCCTTTCGGGCACGATGTGCTGCGCGAGATGCGTTGCTGCCGTCCCCTTACGGGGATGATATCCCGCAAGGGGACGATGTCTGTGTTGGATAGGGCGTTCAAAGGTGAATTATGATGGCGATTTCACTCTCACCACTTCGACAGGCTCAATGCGGCGTCTGCCCGCTCCCTCAGGGAGGGTACATGCCGCGGATGTCAACACATTGCGGAGCGTCAATTGGTTTCAGACGAGTTCATGTAAAGCAGAGTGATGATGGGTGTACAGCGTTTTGTACATGGTAGCGCAGGGAGGTGGATTATTGTCCTTCTGGCGCTTGGAGTTATTGCGTATGCTCTTAGCAGACCGGCGAAGGTGAATGTTGACTTACCTGAGATGAAGATCAAGAGTGCCAGGTTGGAATCACTCAGGGACAATTATTACCCGCTCTGGCTGGAAACCAACCGGGGACAGATCGAGGCTCATTATTATCCGTCAGTTGATACCCGATACGGGACTATTTTTGTGTCTGGCGCTGATGGGGATTGGGGAGACGTAGCGAATGGACTATACCAGCGCTTGTGTGAAGAACTCCCTGCGGAAGGGGTTGCCTGTTTACACCTGCGGTACCGAAACGTAGATGAGCCTATGGAGTGCATTCTTGATGTGGTGGCAGCTATTCAATACTTGGAGAGTTAGGATATTGACTCTGTGGCGCTGGTTGGCTATTCCAGGGGCGGTATGATCGCGCTGTACACAGCCTATGCAATGCCAGCCGTGCGTACAGTAGTAACCTTGTCCACCGAGGGCGTGGAAGACAATCTGGTTGCGCACCTAGGACCGCGTTGCTCCATTCTCCTGATCCATGGCAGGAATGACCCTGTGATACCCTATGAGACGTCCGCGCACCTTTATAATGTGGCGCAGGAACCCAAGCGCCTGGTCTCCTACCCAAACGCTGATCATTCCCTTTATCAGGTCGGGGATGAAGTTCATCAAGAGGTGCACGCCTGGATCATAGAACAGTTAGTGAAGGAAGGAACTGTAAAAGAATAATTTCCACTCCTTTATGTTTCGCTGGATGAACATCGGTTCACTGTCGCCTATCAGGATGGCTTCCAGTTTGGGCAAAGGCCAACGCGCTGCGGGAGCCCCACAAGGGGGTGATATTACAGTCCGCGGGCGGGGAGGAGTTGCGACGAAGTCGGACGCTGATGCCGCCCCCTACGGGGATGATATCCGTGTTGGATAGGGCGTTTAAGGGAGAGTTGTGAGATGGCTCGCACTAAAAACAAAAAGAACAACAACGGCTCACCCATCCTGCAAAATCTGATGCGGGATGTGAAGACGAAAACAGGTTTCACAAAAACCCTGGTCAACCCCGAAGGTGAAATCAGCATTTCAGACGCCATCTCAAAAATCATTGCGCCTTACCGTGATACGGCTCAGGATTATGAATCTTTTCATAAATTGGTGACAGTAGCCTGCGCCGCGTGGAACGCCACAATCCTGCCTGTCGAGAAACGGGAAAGCATGTTGGCCGACATGCGTAAAACAATGCCCGATCAACAAAGTCGTGAAGATTTCACAGCGATTGTCAAAGAACTGATGAAGCGCAAAAACAGGCTCTACCCCAAAGTAAACCGAATGATCGTCGAATTCAAAGTGACTAATCGCAAGAATGATTTTCACATCGCGATTGCGTCAACAATGGAAAACAAGGAAACTGCAAAATGAACTTGTTGCAGGCGAAGGTCAATGAATTGCCTGTCCCGGCGTTCGTTGCCGGGGTGGCGGCTGCAGGTCGAGTTCGCAGGTGGAGTTGCCCCCTTTTCACTGGGGGATACCCTTTCGGGCACGATGTGCTACGCGAGATGCGTTGCTGCCGTTCCCAAAGGGGATGCTTCACAACGGATGTTGATACCGAGTATTCTTGATAAAGTGTGCAAAGGAAAATTGTGACTGTAGAAAGAAACCGTCGCTTAGATTGGAAATGGTTATAATCATTGAAACCTTGATGAATTATTAAAGGTTTCTTTCGAGAGAAAAGCGGAGGGTCTTATGGCAATTAAAAATAAGTTTTATCAGATGGTCATTCTTTGTTTAAGTCTGATTATGGTTTTGTCCTGCTCTTTGATAAGCAGTTCAGGAGGGGGCAACCTGATTTTGTCTGCCGTGGAGACCAAAATCGCGATCGGGATCATGTCCACCAACCTTGCCAACCAACAAATGACCTTGCAGGCAATGCAGGCACAGATGACCCTGCAAGCCGGTTCTGTACAACCGACCGACCCTGCACAGCCCACCCAGCCGCCAATCCAGAATATTCAACCATCCCCGATACCCAGCCCAACGGTTGTCCCGCCTCCCACTTCGCTCGTTCTGGACATTCAGAAATCTGTCGATACATTCTATTGTTATCAGTCGCCATATGATCTGACGATCACGGTGAAAGTCAGCGATATTAACCGTGGTATGGCGGTGTATTATCACATCCAGGATAAGAATAGCGGTGTCACTTCTGATGGGCAGGTCATTGATCTGCACCGCCAGGGCAGCGATGCACGCAATGCCACCATAATAGGCGGGGGAAGCAGCCAACAGAACCTGCAATTTCCTCCTTTGATGGGCGAATCATATTTTGTGTACCAAATTATTAGCGATGATGGGATTTATCGCAGCCTGGTGTTCAGCGATATCACTTTCTATCCCTGCGCGCAATAAATTTCCGTATCCGCTCTCCTGTCCAGGTCCGCGCTTGCCCTGATGACCTGCAAAACTGGTCAGCGTATAGAGAGTGGCGGGGCATCTCCGTCGAAGATTGTGGCGGGTTAACCTCGCCAAAGATCGAGAGGGGGGTAAAGGCGTCACCCTGTCCATGGAAGAGTTGCTGGAATTGACCACTTCCCAGGCTGCAGCGGGGGTGGTCGCATTTGAAGGCTATTAGCTGTTGATTTTAAGATGGGGAAATTGTATAGTATAGGTGAGCGTTGCCCACACATTTGGGGGCTTTTTCCGCCAAATCCCGCATTGATCGCGGGGCAGGCTGCCACTGATGGACTGTTACCATTCCAAAAATGATAGTGCAAGGAGGTTTCGTATGAAGTTCAGAACTTTCATGATCATCTACGCTCTGGTCTCGACAGGTTTTGGGCTTGGGTTTGTGTTTGTGCCCGGGCTGGTGCTCTCGATCTATGGAGTTGAGGCAGACCTGCCGTTCAGGTATATCGGACAATTGTTTGGGGCTGCTTTAATTTCACTTGCGGTGTTAGCCTGGTCGATCAGAAACGCCAGCGTATCTGAAACGCGAAAGGCGAGCGTGTTCGCCTTATTGGTTGGTGAGGCGATTGGCTTTATTGTGGCGCTCATTGGTCAATTAAGTGGAGCTTTGAATGCATTTGGCTGGTCCGTCGTCGCAGTCTACCTGCTTCTGGGCGTTGGACTTGCCTATTATTACATGACCAAGCCAGTTTCATAGGTGAGTTCGGCGTCTGCTGTTTTTTTGCAAACCTGAGCTGAGTCTGTTGTCATCGTCTCCGTAGGGCAAGAATCCCGCCCTTGTCGGTATCCCTTGCGGGGACAGGCGGGGAACTTCGGCAGGATACCCCTTCGGGCACGATGTACTATATACTTCGCGAGATGCGTTGCCCCTTACAGGACGCTTCGCAGTGCCGCCCCATGCGGGGCACGTGTCCGAGTCACAGGTGGAGTTGCCCCTGCGGGATGCTGCGCAAGATGCGCTGCTACCGTCCGTGTTGGATAGGATATTAAAAGAAACATCGAGAGGAATTGATCTATGTCCGATAACACCAAGATACTTGTTAGAAATGCCAGAGAGCAAGATATTCCTACAGTTGTAGAAATCGATACTGAGGCTTTCTCTGCTTACGGAACCGCTGAAAAGCCAGAAACGTTTCAACTCCGACTGACGGCGTTCCCAGATGGTTTTATTATTCTGGTCGCAGAGAATGAAATTGCAGCCTATGGTTGTTCGGAAAAATGGTTGGATGAGCGCGAGCCAGGCCTGGACGAGAATCCCGTAGCGACCCACCAACCCGAGGGTAGAATACTTTGCATCACTGCCATGGCTGTCAAAAAGAAATATCAAGGAAGAGGCTATAGCTTACTTGTACTTGATAAGCTGCTTGAGATTGCCCACAATGAAGGTTGCAGGAAAATCGTTTTAGAGACAACTCATGCCCAGGATCTGTATCAAAAAAGAGGTTTCAAGACGGTTAAAAACCGCACTGAACGCGGGACTTCATTGGATGTTATGTCTCTTGACATAGAATCCTATGGCAGCAAAGCGTGAATAGCGGTGCATTGTGATGGATCTCAATGACCTGCGTGAGCCGGTGAATGTGTTGCCTGTCCCGGCGTTCGTTGCCAGGGCGGCGGCTGCATCCCTATTCGGGATTTATCGCTACCAGGGCCGCGCGCTATGAGCGTTTGCGGGCGTAATTATCCCAAGAGATGAAAGCGAGGTAAATACGTCATGGAATATTCAGAATTGATTGCGGCACGTTACAGTGTAAGAGCCTATCGTCCCGACCCGGTCGAAGATGAGAAATTGAAGGCCGTCCTGGAAGCAGCGCGCCTGGCGCCAACTGCTGCTAATCGTCAGCCGTTCCAATTGGTGGTGATGCACACAGCCGGGCGCGAG
>CAWHJM010000077.1:0-11072 GCA_963829615.1 uncultured Chloroflexia bacterium | reverse complement strand
CCAGTTTTTGGTTTACTTCCAATAGATAGGATAAAAAGTCTCCCCATTTTGAGGAGGTTGGAGGGGTAGAATGGAAACCGGCAAAGACAGGCAAATTAACACGGCGAAGAGCGGCCCCCTGGTCCGCAGACCACGAGAAGATGGGTAGATGAATATGAAGTATGAATGAAACAAGAAACAAGAGATCCTAAAAGGAACATCGAGAGGAATTAAACTATGTCCGATAACACCAAGATACTTATTAGAAATGCCAGAGAGCAAGATATTCCTGCAGTTGTGGAAATCGATACTGAGGCTTTCTCTGCTTACGGAACCGCTGAAAACCCAGAAACGTTTCAACTCCGACTGACGGCGTTCCCAGATGGTTTTATTATTCTGGTCGCAGAGAATGAAATTGCAGCCTATGGTTGTTCGGAAAAATGGTTGGATGAGCGCGAGCCAGGCCTGGACGAGAATCCTGTAGAGACCCACCAACCCGGGGGTAGAATACTTTGCATCACTGCCATGGCTGTCAAAAAGAAATATCAAGGCAGAGACTATGGCTTACTTGTACTTGATAAGCTGCTTGAGATTGCCCACAATGAAGGTTGCAGGAAAATCGTTTTAGAGACAACTCATGCCCAGGATCTGTATCAAAAAAGAGGCTTCAAGACGGTTAAAAACCGCACTGAACGTGGGATTTCCTTGGATGTTATGTCTCTTGACATAAAATCCTATGGCAGCAAAGCGTGAATAGCGGCGCATTGTGATGGATCTCAATGGCCTGTCCCCTAACGGGGATTTGCGACGTGAGCCGGTCAATGTGTTGCCTGTCCCGGCGTTCGTTGCCGGGGCGGTGGTTGCAAGTTAAGTCCCAGGCGGAGTTAATCAGACCCTAAAGGTCTACGTAGACCTTTAGGGTCTATTACAATTGCGATGGAGGTATAAACTATGTCAGGGATAGGTCATCTCGCCCCCGGATTCTTGGCGAAAACTGTCGAACCCAAAGTGCCGTTGTGGGTTTATCTGGTCGCTGGGGAGACCAACGATTTATTGTATTTCGGGTTCACAGCCGCCGGCCTTGAGAAACCATCCACCACGACCATGAATTTTACAGAGGGAGTCAGGTACCTGACGCATGGTTCGATCCCCTGGTCGCACGGATTTTTCATGTCCGTGGTCTGGTCTGTGGCGATTGCAGGGATCGCCTATCTGGTATGGAGAGACCGCAAGCTGAGCGCCCTGCTGGGGGTAGTGGCTTTCAGTCACTGGGTGATGGATTTCCTGATGCACTCCAACCTTCCGCTCTTTTTTGACGGTTCCCCGTTGGTTGGGCTGGGTCTCGAAAATTCGGGTCCGGGTTTCCTTTTTGTGACCATCTTCGATCTCGTATTTCTGGCCATAGGAGTTTTCATTTATTTCCGTGCGAGAAAGAAATCTGTAGTTTCAGGAGCCACAAAATGACATTGAGAGAGCTTGTGTTGAAGAATCGCAGTTATCGCCGCTTCCACCAGGAGGTTTCGATTGAGCTTGAAACGCTCAGGGAACTGGTTGACCTTGGGAGATTATCCGCTTCGGGTGGCAATCACCAACCGTTGAAATATCTGCTTTCCTGTGATCCGGAAAAGAACGCTACCATCTTCTCGCAGCTTGGCTGGGCAGCCTATCTCAAAGACTGGCCTGGTCCAGCGGAGGGTGAGAGACCCTCGGCATATATTCTCATTCTTGGAGACAGGAAGGTCCGGGAATCCTTTGGTCCCGACCACGGGATTGCGGCACAGAGCATCTTGTTGGGGGCGACCGAGCGCGGACTGGGAGGCTGTATCATCGCCACGATTCGAAAAGAAAGGTTGCGCCAGGCATTGAGCATCCCGGATCAATACGAGATACTGCTCATCTTGCGTTAGGGGCGCCAAAGGAAATTGTCAAGATCGAGGCTGTTGGACCAGATGGAGATATCAAGTATTGGCGAGATGACCAGGGTACCCATCATGTTCCCAAGCGTTCATTAGATGAAATCATCCTTGACCGATGAAAGCGAGGTAAATACGTCATGGAGTATTCAGAATTGATTGCGGCGCGTTACAGTGTAAGAGCCTATCGCCCCGACCCGGTCGAGGATGAGAAATTGGAGGCCGTCCTGGAAGCAGCGCGCCTGGCGCCAACTGCTGCCAATCGTCAGCCTTTCCAATTGGTGGTGATGCACACAGCCGGGCGCGAGAAAGAGATTGGAAAGATCTACCGCCGTCCGTGGTTTGTCCAGGCGCCGCTGGTGATTGGCGTCTGCGCGATTTCTTCATTGGCGTGGGTGCGAGAAAGTGACCGCTTCAACGCGCGCCTGATCGATGCGGCCATCGTAGCTGACCATCTCATTCTGGCGGCTGCGGACCTGGGGCTGGGGACTTGCTGGGTTGCGGCCTTCAACGTGGACGCCGCGCGCAGTGTCATGGGGCTCCCCGATGAAGCCGAACCGGTCATCTTCACGCCGCTCGGCTATCCGGCAGATCAGCCCGGTCCAAAGACCCGTAAGCCGTTGAGTGAATTGGTGCGCTACGAACACTGGTGAACGGGAATATTTGGATGAGACCCTAAAGGTCTTTGCGTAGCACCCCGTAACGGAGTGGAGGGGCCAAGACCTTTAGGGTCTGGCATATTGGATAGGGTGTTTACCATTCTTTGAGGCCCAATTGCTTGAGCAGTTTCTCGTCTTTGGGAAAGATCACCCTGTTCTTCTTTTTCGAATAGTCCAATCCGGTTTCCCTTGACAGGTCTTCGGCAAGTTCGTACACATCGACTTCATATTTGTCGAGCGGCGTTGAGATCATGACCGCTTCCGGGTCCAGGTGAATACCCAGCCGTGATTGGAGTTTGGCAAAACCCGTTGAACCATCAAAGATCGGAAATCCCTGGTAGAACCCCAGCAGCCTGGAAGGCTGGGACATGCGCGCCAACAGTTCTTCCGGCAGCGGGAGCGTTGAATGGTTCGAACGAAGGAAATTCACAGCCTGGCGGATGACCGGCTCTCGGTCAACATAGTCCAGTTCATCGGTCGAAAAGCGGTTATAGAACGCGGCCAGTTTCGAAGGCTTCCAGTAGAAGGTAATGTCGTTCTGAGACTCAACGACTGGCCTCTCATCGAAGTAGGTGCTATACGGAATCCCCAGCGTTCTGAAGGCCGGAATCAAGGTGCTGGTGTTGGTGGACATTTGCAGTTCGACCTCGTCGGCCTGCAAATGCCTGGTCTGGTCGTAGATCAGGACCCCATCCCGGCCTGACAAATACTCTCTCCCTTTGATCCTCAACCCATGCAGATCAGAATCAAAGATCAAACGTTTTGGACCCTGTTCTATTTCGAAGCGCATAGCTACATTTTACCAAAGCGGTAAGGGGATGTCTCTCGGATGAGCAGGGCGTAAGCGCCCCTCATCGCTTCGACCCCGACCCCCGGCCTGCACGGCGGAGACCCCGGCTCGACCGGGCGGACAAACTCACTGATGCCCCGCAGGCACACAGTGGATGTAGATGGCGCGGATCTTCGCAGTGGGATATCAGTAAGTCATCAGTACCAGTCACTTGCTGTAGGCCACCACGGAAAATTTTAGAGTCTGATATTGGCGAATGTCATCTTCTGAGGAGATATAGAATGTCCAAAATCAAAAGGGAAGCAAAATATGACCTGTGCGACTGGTCAGCGGATAGAAACAGGAGGGGCAACCCCGCCGAAGATCGAGGCGGGGCAGAGGTGTCACCCCCTCCGCAGAGGAGTTGCTGTGCCCAGGCCTGATGGTATGCTTCCCGATTATGCCGATCACGGAAGCGGTTTTCCCGTTTTTCGCGGACCCTATTTCCAAAAGGACGCGCGTCTCGCGGCGTTTACTTTCAACGCGGATACGGAACGCCTGACGACTCACTGTAACCAGGCATTGAACGTCTCCGGGGCGTTTAAATATAAATATGTCCCATTGACCTCGCGCCTGATGCTGGTCTTCGCTGATATGCTCGTCTCGTCACGGGATGAGCGGGATGCGCAGGTGGGGCTCATCCCTGAAACCGAAGTAAGTTTTTGGGTGCTGACCGTTGCCATGAAAAAAACGCGAGGTGGCTACATCCCGCATCACCTGGCATGGTATCTCCCTTATCTGCTTGTGGATGAAAGCAATGCCATAGCGACGGGACGCGAGGTATTTGGCTTCAATAAGCTGGCAGCGCAATTCCAAAAACCTGAGAAGATTCAAAAACCTGAATTCACAGCAGATGTGCTGGGGTTCAAAGAGTTTGGCAAGGACTCTATTGCGCAAAGAGAGAGTCTGCTTGCATTGAGCGCTTCGTCCTCGACTGATCTAGCTCCATCCAGTGATCTTGAATCCATAAAGAATAAAATGGCGGATGAGTTGTTTAGGAATGTGCGTACCGGCCTGGGAGCGGGCTTAGTCGAATTCGCTGCACGGTTTGTCAACGATCATATTCCGCTGGTTTTTCTCAAGCAATTCCGTGACGCGCAAAATACGCATAAGGCTTGTTACCAGAGACTTATCGAAGCGCCGTTGAAGGTTGAAATGTTTTACGAAGGAGGCTTTTTCCCTGAACCGTACATGTTGAGCATTGCAGACTTAGCCAGTCATCCGCTCGCGCAGAACCTGGGATTAAAAGCTGCAAGCCAAAAATCCACGTTCGGCGCGTGGATGCGGGTGGATTTTGTGCTGGGAAATGGGATAGAGATATGAACATCAGCCCCATACTTTGGAGAATATCATCAGATGGAGAACAACTACGTGAATGGGCCAACAAGTTGCAGATCTTGCTTGGTCCATACTGCCATTATCCATCAGGTACAATACAGCCATGCAAAAACTCAAACCTTTCGAAAAGATAGCAACGCAATTTCAAATCTCCCAAGAAAGCGCCAAATATTTCCTGGGTCGTGTTCAGAAAAGTTTCAGGAAAGAAAAACCACCCCATCAATTGATCCTGGATTTTATTGAAGCGCAGGAATTTGAGTCCCTGCTCACGCCGTACCAGGTCGCCGCCATGATGAACGAAAGCGGTGTTTGGGATTACGCGCTGAAAAGCGCGCCTCCCGCCATTGTGGATGATGATGCGTGGGATGCGTAGCTGCTGCCCGTTGATTTTTTAAAAGGGAACGCGTTATTCTTCAAGCAAGTCAGTGTCACCGAAGCCGATCACATAATTGAAATTTCCTTCACCAGCGGAACGTTCCAATGTTTGTAGGATGCGCCTGATCTTGCGTTCGTCATCGTAAGGACCTGCAACAAAGAACGGTTTACCATCTTGTCCAAACTGGACTTTATGAGTGCGTGTGTGCGCTTCCGGCGGGTCGAGCACCTGGTCGGCATGCAAGCGGGTGAAATCAGGGTGCGGCTCAAAGCCATATTTGCGTGCATATTCCAGCCCGCCGTATACGATCTCATGCGCTAATTCTACGGAGATCGCTTCTGGCTCTAGCATACAGAGATCAGGCAGCGAACGCTCGAAGCGTTTGCGAGGCATATTTGCATTGACGGTTACATCCTTGATGCCCAGACAATACAGGTCTACCAGATAAGAAGCAAATAAGACCTGATCGTCTTCTTGCTGGCGAGCGATGACCACCGGTGCGATGCCACTTTCCTGCCATTCCTGCATTGTCCAGCAACCGAAAATGGGATACTGGCGGGCGTTTTTAAGCGCTCCCAACGGATTCTCCAGCGTGACTTTACGCACCTGTGAAAGGGGGATTTGGGTGTTTATTTTAGGACGGCGGGGTTTCTTGTCTTTTTTGCGTTTCTTGGGCATTCTGATTTCCTATATGCTTTTGGATTAGCAAATCCTGGGCAACAGCTCCCCGGCGGGCAGGTCCACTACGCGCGAGCCGCCGATGGCGGTTTTGGCGACGACCATGCCGGGGTGTTCTCCGTCACATGGCCGATGATGGCCGCTTCTTTTCCGTATTCGTTATTTTTCATTATTGCTAAAATTTCGTCTGCATGCGCTGCGGGCACAAAAGCGACCAGTTTGCCCTCGTTGGCGATGTAGAAGGGATCTAAGCCGAGCATTTCGCAAGCTGCGTTGACCGCTGGGTGTATCGGCACGGCGGTTTCGTCGAACTCGATGCCGACATTCGAGGCGACGGCCAGTTCGTTCAGCACGGCTGAGAGTCCCGCCGCGGGTGGCGTCACGCAGGCAGTGAATCTCCTGGCTGGCGGCTAGCATTTCCGCTACCAGTCCGTTTAACGGGGCGGTGTCAGATTTGATCTGGCTCTCGAACTGCAAGCCTTCGCGCACCGACATGATGGCGATACCGTGGTCGCCCATGGTCCCACTGACAAGGATGGCGTCACCCGGCCTGGCGTTCTGCGGCGCGATCTCCACACCCGTGGGGATGATCCCGATCCCGGACGTGTTGATGTAGACACCGTCGCCGTGTCCCTTGTTGACGACTTTGGTGTCACCGGTAGCGATTTGTACGCCCGCTTTTTCGCAGGCGCGCGCCATCGAAGTGGAGATGCGACCCAGGGTTTCCATTGGCAGGCCTTCTTCCAGGATGAAGCCAGCCGACAGGAAGAGCGGTTTTGCGCCGCTCATCGCCAGGTCGTTGACGGTCCCGTTGACGGCCAGTTCGCCGATGTCGCCACCGGGAAAGAACAACGGGCTGACCACGAAAGAATCGGTCGAAAAGGCTAAGCGCTGTCCGCTATTGGCGGATAGATCCAAGGTGGTGGAGTCGCCCAATTGCGCCAGCAGGTCGTTATGAAATTCCGAGGCGAACAGGTGTCGGATCAGGTCGTTCATCATTTTGCCGCCCGCGCCGTGTCCCATCACGATGGTGGGGTAATTTTTCAGGGGCAGCGGGCAGGTCCAGCCGTCAAAGGAAGGGATGTCCATAATGGGTACCTCGTTAGTAAGTAATTGTACTATGCCTTGTGCTCCCTGCTCGAATTCATGCTCAGCGTTATGGTGAAACCTTCTGCCCCTTTGAACGTAAATAAAGATGTGGCTTTTATTCAGCCTGTATTTGTTGTACACTCATTATGATAGAACTTACTCAATTGTCGAAAAGATACCGAAAATAAGGGCAAGCGTATGCCCGTCCCCTTATTTTCGGGCTTTTCCCGACACTGACGTAATTCTTGTCGGATAATAAATAAGGAGAATGAATTATGAGAAAACAAGGTCGTACCCAACTGGCGCTCGGCATCATCCTGATTTTGCTGGGGGCCTGGTTTATCGCCCAACGCACCTTCCCTGAAGTGGCTGCCTTTGCCGCCCGCTTTTCTGACTGGCCTTTTACGGTCATTGGCGTGGGTGTTTTGTTGTTGCTGCTCGGTTTGATCCTGGGTGCGCCGGGATTGGCTGTGCCGGCCGCGATCGTCTCGGGCATTGGCGGCATCCTGTACTACCAGGAGTTGACCGGCAACTGGGAATCCTGGTCGTATATGTGGACGCTGATCCCCGGCTTTGTGGGTGTCGGCGTGTTGTTGCAAGGCTTGCTGGGAGAAGATACGCGTCGCAACCTGCGCCATGGCCTGAACCTGATGGTCGTCAGCGCGGTGTTGTTCCTGGTCTTCTCGGCCTTTCTGGGTGGATGGACCCTGCTTGGCAACTTTGGCCCGGCCATCCTGTTGATCTTGCTGGGTCTATGGGTGCTTGGTAGTGGACTCTATCGCTCCATGCGCGGCTAACAACCGGGAGGAATAACCATGCGTCGCGATTATATTTTCTGGGGCGCCGTTCTGATCCTGTTGGGCGGGTTGATGTTCTTGAATAACGCCGGGATCCATTTGCCGGGTGGTATCAATGCCATGCAACTTTTCTGGCCGAGTGTGCTGATCTTGCTGGGTGGCTGGATTATGTTCGGTTATTTCCTGCGCGGAAATGTAGAAGAAGAGCAGGTTGCGATTGATTTGCAGGGAGCCAGCCAGGCTGCGCTGAAACTGAGCCACGGCGCAGGACGTCTGGTGCTGGGTTCTGGCGCTGCTTCGGGACAATTGCTCAACGGCACCTTTGCGGGCGGTGTCAAGCAGCACGCGCACAGGTCCGGTGACAGGCTAGATGCCCACATCGAGGCGCGCCCGTTCGTGTTCCCGCCTTTCTTTGGCGGCTGGCAAGGCCTGGAGTGGAATATCAACCTTAACCGTGATATTCCACTGGCATTAAAGCTGGAGACCGGCGCTTCGCAATCCGAGCTCGATTTGCGTGACCTGAAGGTGACTGACCTGAAAGTGAGCACAGGCGCCAGCAAAACTGACCTGACCTTACCTGCCAACGCAGGCTCGACGACGGTCAAGGTTGAATTGGGCGCAGCCTCGCTCGATATGCTTGTGCCGCAGGGCGTGGCGGCTCGCATTCGAGCGGAACATGGCGCTGCGGCCATCGAAATCGACACAGCCCGTTTCCCGTATTCGAACGGAATCTATGAGTCCGCGGACTACTCGTCAGCACAGAACAAAGCTGACATCAAAATCGAAGCCGGAGCCGGGAAAGTTACCGTCCGATAAGGAGTATGTAAAATGAAACGTTTTGACCCTCGCATCATTATTGGCACGGTACTGATTTTGGCTGGTGGCCTGGGATTTTTGCAGGCCTTTGGCTTCCTGCGCAATGCCTCCGATGTGTTCTGGGGCATTGTCTTCCTGGTAGCGGGTGCTGCCTTCTTGACAATGTTTGCCAGTGGTTTTACCAGCGGGGGCTGGTGGGCGGCTTTCCCGGGATTTCGTCCTGGCGGGTATTGGCGTGCTGATCTTGTTGCCTGATTCGCTTGACAACATTGGCGGAGGGGTATTCCTGGGCGCCATTGGCCTGAGCTTCTGGGCGGTCTACCTGACAGGCCATGACCGCTGGTGGGCCATCATTCCTGGTGGAGTGTTGCTCACCTTGGCGGTTGTCAGTGCGTTGCCGAGCAACTTCATCGGCGGCGTAGATTCGGGCGGCGTCTTCTTCCTGGGGCTGGCGTTGACCTTTTTGTTGGTGGCGCTTCTGGCTGGGATGCGCTGGGCTTATTGGCCCGCTGGCGTCCTGGGCGTATTTGGCGCCTTTTTGTTCTTCCAGTCGCAGATTTACCTGCTCTCGTATATCGCTGCAGCGGCTTTGATCGTTGTCGGCGTTTTCATCATCCTGCGCTCGCTCCGCTCTCAGTAGCGCTACTGATCGGGAATCAAAAAACGGCGGTTACCGTGAACCGCCGTTTTTTGCATCTTTGGATTGATTATTCTGCCGCGACGACCTGGATATCCGGGAAGAACTGGTGGACTGTCCCGGCCACCCAGCCTTGCAACGTGGACGGCAAGAGCGGACAGCCCAGGCACGCGCCTCCCAGCCGGACTTCCAGCTTGCTTCCATCAAACGAAACGAATTCCACCGACCCGCCATGGAACTGTTCCACATAGGCACTGATCTTATTGACCAGGGCTTTGATCTGTTCTTCAGGTGTGTGGTTTGCAGGAGTTGTCATTGGTTCTCCTTTCTTACTCTTCGCCTGCGCACATTCGCGCATTGTTTGGCGCTGACAGTATTATTCAGCAAGGTTTGGATCTGGCCTTGGGCGTCCTGCCAGCGCGGTGAAACGGATTCAGCCAACAGGTTCAGAATGATGCGACCGGCTTCCGGTTCCTTCGCGCACAATTTGTGCAGGTCCCGCCTGCTCATGCGGATGGTCTGACAGTCTTCCTTACAAACCGCTCCGGAAGTGTAAGTTGAATTGCCAATCGCAGCAGACCAGCCGACGATGTTTCCTGGCGACAGGTTGGTGATGGTCAATGGTGGGCCATCATAAGGCTTGTAAAGCACCTCAATGATACCATCCAAAATCAGGTACAGGAAATGGGCCGGGTCGCCCTGTTCGAAGATGACCGTTCCTGCAGAACACGCAAAGGGCTCGAACAGCGGTTCGAGCAGTTGCAGGATGTGGCTGTCCACATCCTTAAATAACGGAACGGTTTCGAGTGTCTTAAACATCTGTTTGTATATTAACGAATTTGCAGCTTGATTTGTAGTGGCATTCTTCCCGATTGCTTTGTATTTTGTCCCTGAATCTAGCGTGTAATCCATCATCCTGCGTTATACTATTAAAATTCGAAATTACGCCATTGTGAATGGGAAATGCCTAAAAATAAGGGGGCGGGCGTAGCCCGCCCCCTTATTTTTAGGGTCTATTCACAAACTGCGTAAGATTTACGAACCGCGTAAGTTCTAAGAATCTGAGCAACTTTTTGAACGAGGTTACATTTAAATGGTAGATATCAATACTGGCCCGGAAATTTCCTTAGAAGCATTGCAGGCAGGCGACCGGGCCGAGTTTGCCCGCATGATGGATGCTTATTCCATCCAGATTTACCGGTTGGCATTGAAAATGCTGGGCGATGAGCAGGATGCCGAAGACGTGTTGCAAAACACCTTCATGAAGGCTTTGCAATCCGTTGGAAATTTCGAAGGCCGTTCCAGCCTGTCGACCTGGCTGTATCGCATCGCTGTTAACGAAGCCTTGATGTTGTTACGGCGCCAGAAGCCGACGATCTCGGTGGCGATGGATTACGAGGACGACGAGGACGAACTCCAGCATCCGACCCAGTTCACGGACTGGTGCTGTCTGCCTGAAGAAGAATTGCTTTCGGCAGAATCGAAGGGACACCTGGATAAAGCCATCCGGCGTTTACCTGAAAAGTTGCGGGTTGTGTTTTTGTTACGGGATATCGAAGGCCTGTCGATCCGCGAGACGAGCGATGCCCTTGATTTGACCGAAACAGCGGTCAAAACCCGCCTGTTACGCGCCCGCCTGAACCTGCGTGAGCAACTTTCGATGTATTATGGCGAACGGCTGCAAGATGTAGTAAGCCCTTATGGAAAAGAAAGAATGCAGGCCCTGCTGGGTTCATTATCGGATTATGTTGATGGCAGTGCACAGGATGAACTGTGTCGTGAGCTTGAGCGCCACCTGGCCGAGTGCGAGGATTGCCGCATCGTTGTCGATACGCTCAAGAAAACTGTTTATCTGTATCACACCAGTGTCGATACTGATTTGCCCGTGGCGGTGCGTGAACGCCTTTTCAAGCGCCTTAACCTGGATGAATTCCTGAAAACGAATTGATGTGGGGCGGATG
>CAWHJM010000076.1:0-10198 GCA_963829615.1 uncultured Chloroflexia bacterium | reverse complement strand
TATGCTCATCCATTCCGCGACTTAACTCCTCACCCTTTCCGGCGGTCCCCAGCGTGGACGCTCGCTCGGTTCCCTTGGCATCATCGAAAATGGGGCTGTCCTTGTCCGTGGCGAGAAGATCGTTGCCGTTGGGAAAACCGACGAATTGCGTGCTGCCCATCCTGGCGAACCTAGCCTTGATGCAACTGGTTGCGTGGTTATGCCCGGTTTCGTGGACCCGCACACACATCTCATCTGGGGTGGTGACCGCGCTCGCGAGTTTGAAATGCGGCTCGAAGGCGCAAAGTATCTCGACATCTTGGCAGAAGGCGGCGGTATTATTTCCACGGTGCGTGCTACACGCACAGCCAGTATCGAATCACTTATTGCCCAAACCCGTCCGCGCCTGCTGCGCATGTTCGCGACCGGTACCACCACCGCCGAAGCCAAAACCGGTTATGGCTTGCAAACTGCCACTGAACTGCGTTTGCTCAAAGCTCTGTTGGCGCTTGATGATGAGGGTCCGCTTGATCTGGCAATCACTTTCCTAGGTGCGCATGCCATTGCTCCCGAATATACCCTGACGGGCGGGAGGAAAGATGATCCACAGGGCTACACTGACCTGGTTAGCGAAACGATGCTGCCCATCCTGTGCCAGTGGTGGGAAGTCCATGCTCCGCGACTACCGCTGCCTTTTGTCGATGTCTTCTGTGAAACCGGTGCTTTTACCTTGGAACAATCGCGTCAAATCTTGACGAAAGCCTGCTCGTTGGGATTCCCGATCAAGATCCACGCCGACGAGTTCGACAACCTGGGCGGTGTCTCCCTGGCGGTAGAGTTGGGGGCGGCCTCAGCAGACCATTTGGTCCGGACATCTGATGCGGATATTGCTGCACTGGGTACGTCAGATACAGTTGCTGTATCCCTGCCCTGCACACCCTTTGGGCTGGCCGAATGTGATTACACTCCCGCCCAAAAAATTCTGGACGCGAACGGCATCCTGGCGCTGGCCACAGATTGCAACCCCGGCACGGCCTGGAATGAGTCAATGCAGTTTGTCATCGCACTGGCCTGCCGTATGCTGAAGTTGACTCCTGCTCAGGCTATCGCGGCATCCACGATAAATTCCGCGCACGCCATTCGTCGTGCCGATAAAATCGGTTCGCTCGAAGAAGGTAAACAAGCGGATTTATTGGTATTGTCTGTGCCGGATTACCGTCATTTAGGCTATCGTTTTGGAACGAATCTGGTCAAACAGGTCATCAAGCGCGGACGTGTCTATTCAGTGGATGTGGGGTACTATCGCACAGCGTAGGGGAAGGTTGTACCCAATTTGGGGTTATGATTGTGCTGTTTGAACGTTTGAAATATGGCTGCTATAACAAATCTATCGAGTATCACGTTTGACCAGCTCTTCCAACTGGCTATCCTGGTCATTGCTGTAGTATTGGTCTTTGTTATCGTAAGATACTTTTTAAGATTTAATAGTTTTGTCTGTCAGCAGGTAGGGTGGGATTTGACATCGTCCCTGATAGGGGAATACCATCCCCTCAATGCACCTTTTGATTATGTTCCGCGAGGAAACCTGCGGTCGAGAAAAAAACACGGCTGCTCAAGCATGTCTTTCGGTAGTCGTTCCAAAATTGGTAAAAAAACGGTAGGGATAAAAGCTGGCAGGGAATCTCTCCAAAAAAACGGGGGTTATGAGATCAAACTGGCCAGATCAAGTCCGCGAGACAAATGATTGCCAGCGAAAGCGATCAAGCGGCTGACATTGAGAGCAGATTGTTCTCGCTTGTAGCCGCTCATTGAACGGTAGCGTTCTTTGACCCACCAACCAATACTGCGTTCACAATGAAAACTCCGGGATAATTGGTCTCGGAGTTTTTTCATATTTTAGATATTATGACAACCAGCTTATTTTTCATTATAGTATCACCCACCCCCGCCTTGCTCCCGCGCGGATCGCTTCCGTGCGGCTGGTGACTCCCAGTTTGGTATACAACGACGAAAGATGAAATTTGACCGTATGCTCGCTAATCCCCAGCGACAGGGCGATCTGTTTGTTTGCCAACCCTTCAGCGGCCAATTGCAGCACTTCGCGCTCGCGGGGTGTCAACGGATCAACGATGGGATCGCCTTCTTCAATCATAAAAGCAGGTTGGCGCTCGAGCAGAGATCCTGCAGCAGAGCAGGCGAGCCAATCCACAGCCCCTCGCCCAGGGCGCGTACGGCAGCCGAGAGTTCCTCGGGGCTGGCATCCAGCGACAACACACCCCAGACCGGCAGGTCCGTCAATTGGGCAACGGCGCTCTGGTCATCGGTCAACAAAAGCACAGCCGGGGCATCTTCGTCCAGGTCGGATAGATAGTCCGGGGAGGTCAATACCAGCACATCCGCCTCGGACAATTCATCCAGCGTGGAGGCATCCGACACGACCTCTATATCCTCCAACCCGCGGAAGACCTCCCGCAGGCCGACGCGTAACGCCAGGGCAGGCGCCAGGATCGCTACACGGATCAAAATACGCCCTCCGGCACAGGTTTGGATTGTATGCTCTCACGCGCTGCGTCCAGGAATTCGCGGATGACGCTGGCCGGGATGGCAATACCCTGATCACCGCCGAAGATCATGGCGTTCAAGCCGATCACTTCCCCGGCGGCGTTCAACAACGGACCGCCCGAATTGCCCGGTGCCAGGCGCGCATCAGTGCGTAGCACGGGGATTTCGCCGCGTGCGTGTACGCGCCACAGTGACGGCCGAAAGCACGCCACCGGTCAGCACAGCTCGTTGGCCCCAGGGATGCCCGAAGGCGAAAACCATTTCGCCCGGGCGTGGTTCCCGTTCGGAGAAAACCGCTGAAGGGTGGCCATTGGCGGGAATCCCTAACAGCGCCAGGTCCATTTCGGGGTCACGAGACAGGACGCGGGCTTCGTAGGAAGCGTCATCGTCCAAAGTGACCTGTACTGAACGTCCGCGTGCAACCACGTGATGGCTGGTCAGCACCAGTCCATCCCCGGCCAATACACCCGCCCCCGCCCCGCGCCGTCCATTCTGCACGATCGCCAACACCGGGCGTACGCGTGCGAGCAGTTCGTCCAGAGCCGAATTGAGCAAGGACGAGGAATTCATTGGCGCGCTCCGATTTTCACGTTGACGCTTTGCGGTTGACCACCGCGCAGCACCTCCACCGGCGTGGATTTGTCGATCACGTCACCGGACAGGCGGGCAAACAGTTCATCGTGGTCGTGGATGGGCTGGCCATCGATAGCGACGATGATGTCACCGACCATCAGACCGGCCACTTCGGCAGGACTGTCGCTTTCAACCCCGATCAAAATCAGACCGGTAGCCTGCTCCCGTTTCAAGGCCTTTTGCGCCGCCGCGGGGATTTCCACGCCCTGACTGCGCACGCCCAGATACCCGCGTCGGACCGAACCGTGTTTGGCGAGCTGTTCCGCCACATTCCAGGCCAGGTCGGCTGGGATGGTGATGGCCACTCCGTGCCCAAACCCGGACGTGTTCAAGCCGACCACGCGTCCTTCGGCATCGGCCAATGGACCACCGGAGAAACCCGGGAAGGGGGTAGTGTCGGTGCGGATGTACTTGTCGATGGCGCCGTGGCGCGTATGGACCGGGCCGCCCACCACGCTGACCACGCCCAGGCTGGCCTCGATGCCCGCCTCCGACGGGCGTCCCAGCGCCAGCACCAGTTGTCCAACTTTGGCATCCTGGCCGTTTCAGCCGGTTTTGCCAGTGGACGCTCCAAACGCAACAGCGCCAGGTCGGTGCCGTGGTCCCGTCCGGCAACCGTGGCCGGGACCTCCGTTCCGTCGCTCAATGTAACCGTAATCCCTTCCTCGCGTTCCACCACATGGTTGGCGGTCAGGATCAGGTCAGCGGCATACGCAATGCCGGTGGCAGGCATACGCCGGCGCGCGTTGACCATCACCGTGGATGCGCCGACTTTCTCAGCCGCGGCCGCCATCGCATTCGATAGTTCTACCAGTATGTTCGACATGTTTGCTCCTTGTCCAATTTCATTTTATACCAGTATAGCCGTCCGCTTGCCAGTTGGCATCCGTCAAACGACTAGGTTAGGACTGGAAAAAGGGGTAGGCTTGTGTCATAATCAGCTTGCAGGAAAGGACAACTCATGACTCAAAAATCGTTCCGAGCTTTCTTGACCAATCTCGACCAGCCCATGCCGCTGCATGAGAAAACATACAAACTTATTCGCAACCTGTGGCGACGTGTATTATTACGGCAAAGCTGCTGCGGGCACCACGGCGAACCCGGTTGTTGACAGGTCGAACATGCCTCCGGTACGGAGGTACATTCTCACGAGCATCCGCACAAACACTAGATTTTCCCCGTTACGGATACTTTTCGCGGAGTGAATTACTGGAAAAAGAAAACGCAGGGTCATTGACCCTGCGTAAACAAAACGGTGTATATCGCCAGGAAATTACTTTCTAAAACCCCCGCCGCCTTTGAGTCTGTTGGCTGGCTTGCGCTGCTGGAAGGCATACCAACCCAGTCCAAGCCCGCCAAGCAAGAGTAATCCACCTAGGATGCCAAAGATGGGAGAAGGACCGCCCCCACCGTTCGCAGGAGTCTCTTGAGCGGTCGTCTCTGTCCGGGACTGGGCACCAAAATCCACAAAAGCCCGGTCGCCCGCTTTGATAGAGAAGGTATAGGTTAATTCCATGGTGGGATTGTAATTCTCAGGCACAGCCAGACTGATGTTATATTCGCCTTCCGGCACATCCGTGAAGCAGGTCTGCACTGGCGCCAGCGTATCCGGGTCGATCTCGGAGACGGTGGCCTTTGTCTCTGAAAAAGTGCCGGCTGTATTACTAACGCTGACAGCGCCCCCGGCAATGCCAAGTTCGGTTTCCTGACGCAGCGCATCTCCGTTGACATCATCATATAATAATACGCAGATTTCAGTCGTCCCGGCGGGCGGCGTGGGCGTGACTGTGGGCGGTTCGAGCGTTGGCGAGGGACCCGGGGTCGGCGAGAGCGCCGCCGGGCCGCCGATACCGAGCATGAGTTCGTTGCCCACCACGAGCGTACAATTATCATCCAGTTGGGGATTCAAGCCGCGTAACTGTTCAACTGTGATGCCATATAACGCTTCGATGCGAAAACAGCTATCCCCGGGCTGCACGATGTAAATGATGCGGCCGTCGGCTCCCGGCGTTGGGGAAGGAAACTGCACTTGAGCAGACGGGGAAGCCTGGGCCGGCAGCATAAGTCCGAAGAGCAAAAGGGGGAGTAGAAGAAGAAAAACGATGAGAAATCGCTTTGGGTTCATAGGTACGCGGATTATATCAGGGTTTGATAAGGCGCTTTTCATCCCTGAGCGGAGCGCTAGACGCAGTCGAAGGGCATCGTTATCCGATAGTTGGCTTCACTACGGGCTTCATCTATCCTTGTTCAGTCTCCGCTCAATGACGTGAAAAATTCTTACTGATACCGCTTCCTGATCTCCGGCAGGAAATACTCATTGAAGAACCTGTCCACATCGTAATCGGGTTTCCAACTCCATTCCTCGCGCGCCTTGGAATCATCCAGGTCTTCGGGCCATGAATTGACGATGCCCTGCCGGCGGATGTTTGGCTCAAAGGTGATCTGCGCGCCGGGGAAAGCCTTGAGCGCCCGATCACGGAACTCGCCCGCCGCCAGGCTGAAAGCGGAAATATTGTAAACCGGGCAAGTCAGGTTCTCGCGTGGCGCGTCCATCAACATCAGCAACGACTTGACGGCGTCGGGCATGGCCATAAAGGAGATTTTTGTGTCCTCGCGCACGAAGCAGGCATAGGGGCGGCCCTGAGCGGCAGCGTGCAGCATCTCGGGGCCGTAATCGCTCGTCCCGCTGCTGGGCACGGTGAAGGCACTGACCAATCCCGGAAAGCGGATAGCGCGAAAGTCCAGCATCGTAGGCGGATTCGGTTCCAGGTGACGTTGTCCTAAAAATCTACTATAGTACACCCCCAATTTCTCGCAATACAATTTGTTACACCCGTACATCGTCTGGGGCGCGTTATACTCATTCTCTTTCACACACCCGGCGGTTTTCTTTTCTTCAAGGCTGCGAAACCCGTACGCAGCAATCGAGCTTGGGAACAGGAATTTGACATGCTTGTCATACTTTTCAGAGCGATAGGCTGCCATCGCCAGCATCTGCATGGTCCCCTCCACATTGATGCGATGTGCCATTTCAGGAGATTCCTCGGCTTTCGAAGAAAGCGACGCGGCCAGGTGAAAAATCACGTCGAAATCATAATCGTAAAAATTTTTGACTTTGTTGACCAGATCCCCCCGCACATGCTCTGCAACCAGTGGAGCGATCGCATCCGGCAGCGGCGCCAGATCAGCGGTGACAATACGATAGCCTCCGCGCTGCGCCAACCCTTGCACCAGCGCCTGCCCGATCTCACCGCAAGCACCTGTCACAAGGACCTGTGTTTCAGTCATAGTTTTCTCCTTTGTGCTAGAATGGACGACGAAAATATCCGCAGATAGGACGGAATCCCGCAGTTTTTCTGCGCTTATCCGTACAACCTGCGGATATAGTCACCAGCGAGCAAATGTTGCTCCATTGCTGTCTTATTGTACAACATCCCTGCCCCGATTTTTGTCACCAAATGCACATGACTTTCCCCCGACTTCTCATCATCACATGTGGACTACTGCTCACGGCCTGTTCCGGCCTTGGGACTGGAACAGGTTGTGACAGCCACGCCTCCTCCGCCCACGGCGACTCTGCTTCAGACCCCGACCACAGTCTGGTTCCCGGCAACAGCCACGCCTACGCCCCAACCGATATTTACCCAACTGCCCACCCCCGATATGTTGATCGGCGTGGGAGAATTGATCGCCAGCGATGATTTTACAGACCCCGAAGAGTGGAACACGGCAGTCTCTGACCAGGGCAGCGCTTCGGTCAGCCGCGAGCGCCTGACTCTGGCTGTTCGGCCTG
This sequence comes from uncultured Chloroflexia bacterium, assembly GCA_963829615.1. GTDB lineage: Bacteria > Chloroflexota > Anaerolineae > Anaerolineales > Villigracilaceae > JAABUE01. Next base: position 3,231 of record CAWHJM010000076.1, on the reverse strand, counting down.
GCATATACATGGTCAGTTTGCAGAGGCAGATGGTTCTGGCAAACTTTTACGCCGAGATTACTGCCCGTCCCAGCCTGTGCCGCGGCGCGGACGAATATGGCTTCCTGGTGCGTGCCAATGCGGCCACTTACTATCGCTTTGCCCTGACCTGCAACGGACAGGCGCACGCCGAACGCATCAGCCTCAAGGAGCGGCACGACTTGCAAGACCCCATCCTGAGCGGTGACGTGCCGCCCGGCGCACCGGGGGAAGTCCGCATCGGGGTGTGGGCCGCCGGATCAGAACTACGACTGTTCCTGAACGGTCGTTACCAGTTCAGCATCAACGACCTGAACCTGTCATCCGGCACGGTGGGTGTCTTTGCCCAGGCCGCAGGAGATACGCCTGTCACCGTCACCTTTTCGGACCTGAGAGTACGCTCTGTAGATTACTTCCCGCCGACACGAACGCCCAATCCATGATGCTTTTGTAGGGACGGGGTTACCCCGCCCCTACACGATATAATAAGATATGCCACGCCCAAACAAACTCAACAACCTCGACCCCAAATCCTGGCTTAAATTCCAGAAATCCTGGTTCATCCACAACCCGCCGCCGCGCAAGAAGGGCGTGCTCGTGCATCCGGCCAAGTTCCCCGAGACGATGGCACAGGAGTTCATCGAGTTTTTCACCAAGGAGGAGGAAACTGTGCTCGATCCCATGGCAGGCACAGGGTCCACGTTGGTGGCGGCCTTGCGCTGCGGCCGTAATTCTTATGGCATCGAACTCAACCCCAAATACGCCGAAATCGCCCAGCAGATCATCGCCGAAGAACGCGAGTCTCTTGGCTCGTCAATCGAAAATCTGAAATCCGAAATCATTAACGGCGATGCCAATCACGCAACACAATTTGAAATCTCCACTATCGATTATGTGCTCACCTCCCCGCCCTACTGGGACATGTTGCGCGCCCGCGGCGCTGAGACCCAGAAGAAACGCCGCACATCCGACGACCTGGACGTTTTCTACTCGGACGACCCGGACGATGTGGGCAATATCCACGATTACGAAGTGTTTCTGGAGAAGTTAGTCGGGATTTATGCAGGGCTGCAACCTCTACTGAAGGAAAAAGCCTACCTGACGATCATCGTCAAAAACGTCAAAAAGGGCGGTAAGATTTACCCGCTGGCCTGGGACCTTGGCCGCGAGCTTGGCAAGACGTACACGTTAAAGGATGAGAAAATCTGGTTGCAAGACAATCAGCGCCTGGCCCCTTACGGCATGAACAGCGCCTGGGTCAGCAATACATTCCATCACTATTGTTTGCAGTTCAGGAACGACTGATCCAATGCGTTGCACCTTCTTTGATGGACAATTCTGATCGAATGAGTTTCCATTGCTTATCGGAATAAGACTATTCGTCTGGTGCGACGCATTCAAGATTTTAAAGGGGAACAACTGAGAGGAAAACATGAACTACCAACCCATTGAAAATTACGGCGTGATCGGTGACCTGCATACGGTTGCTTTAATCGGTATGAACGGGTCGGTGGATTACATGTGTTTCCCCATGTTTGACTCTCCCTCCATCTTCCTGCGGCTGCTCGATTACGAAAAAGGCGGCTATTTTTCGCTGGCTCCGGTGCTTGAGGACGCTCATCAAAAACAACTTTACATCCCGGATACCAACATCCTGCTCTCGCGCTTCCTCTCCGACGAGGGCGTGGCCGAAGTTTCGGACTTCATGCCGGTCGAAGCCACCGAGCAGGCCCACAACCTGATCCGCCGCGCCAAAACCGTGCGGGGCGAGATCAAATATCGCATGGTCTGCAAACCGGCCTTCGATTATGCCCGCGCCACGCATCAAGTGGAACTACACGACGGGGAAGCCATCTTCACCTCCAAAGGGGACGATAACACCGTTCTGCGACTGCGCTCCAGCGTGCCTCTGCACGAGCAAGACGGCGCAGTCGTCAGCGAATTCACCCTGCAGACCGGCGAGACGGCTTCCTTCGTGCTCGAAAACGCCAAAGAAACGGTGGGCGATTCGTCCGATCCGGAATACGTGGGCAGAGCCTTCAAGGAAACGGTCAATTACTGGCGTAACTGGGTCGGCAAATCCAAATATCAGGGCCGCTGGCGCGAGATGGTCAACCGCTCAGCGCTGACCCTCAAACTGCTGACTTCCTGGCACCATGGACCGATCCTGGCCGCACCCACCTTCGGGCTGCCGGAGCAGATTGGCGGCGAGCGCAACTGGGATTACCGCTTCACCTGGATCCGCGACGCGTCTTTCACGATTTATGCCTTTATCCGCTTGGGGTACACCGAAGAAGCCGGTGCTTTCATGGGATGGATCGAAGAACGCTGCAAGGATCTGGCTCCAGACGGCACGCTGCAAACCGTCTATGGCCTGGATGGGCGGCACGACCTGACCGAATTCGAGCTTCCACACCTGGAGGGCTATCAGGGTTCAAAACCCGTTCGCGTGGGGAACGCCGCCACCAGCAGCTGCAGCTCGACATTTATGGCGAACTGATGGATTCGGTCTACCTGTACGATAAATACGGCAAACCGATCTCGCATGACCTGTGGAAAAATCTGGTGCGTCTGGTCGACTGGCTGTGCGACAACTGGAACCAGCCTGACAACGGCATCTGGGAAGTACGCGGCGGGCAACGTGATTTCCTTTATTCGCGTCTGATGAGTTGGGTAGCTCTCGACCGGGCCTTGCGCCTGGTAGCGAAGCGCTCGTTCCCGGCTCCTTTTGAACGCTGGCACACTGTTCGCGACGAGATCTATAACGATATTTTCGACAACTTCTGGGACGACAAATTGGGCGCTTTCGTCCAGTATCGTGGCGCGAAGGCCCTGGACGCCGCCAGCCTGTTGATGCCGATGGTGCGCTTCATCAGCCCGACCGACCAACGCTGGCTCTCCCACCTGAAAGCCGTCGAAAAAGACCTGGTCTACGACTCGCTCGTCTACCGCTACAAGATCGAGGAGACGCCCATCGACGGTCTGGAAGGCGGCGAAGGCACCTTCAACATGTGCAGTTTCTGGTTCGTCGAATGCCTCTCACGCGCGGGGGAACTGCAAAAAGCGCGCCTGTATTTCGAGAAGATGCTGGGCTATGCCAATCATCTCGGTCTGTATGCCGAAGAGACCGGTCCGCGCGGCGAGCACCTGGGTAATTTCCCGCAGGCATTCACCCACCTGGCCCTGATCAGCGCTGCTTACGACATCGACCGG
>CAWHJM010000075.1:0-15280 GCA_963829615.1 uncultured Chloroflexia bacterium | reverse complement strand
TCGATAATCCCTTCTTTGACCGTTCCGCCGCTGCCGCAAGCGGCTTTGAGCTTTTTAGCCAGCGCTTTCAAATCTGCTTCCGAGAGCACCAGGTTCTTGACCAGCGTAACAGTTTTTCCGCCGCGTCCTTTTGATTTGCGATGTAGGTAAGCCGTTTGCTGGTTTGCAGGCAGAGCCGTCACAGGTCCGGTTTTGCTTTCCTTTTTGCGCAAGTCTCCCTGATCAGAAGACCAGACGGTGTGGTGTTCATTTCTTGGCATCCTTGGAGGATACAGGAAAAGGGGAGAATGGGCAAGAGAAAAATTGTGGTTTGCGGCCAATATGATGAAGCAATCACTCAAACTCTTGCCCGCGCAAATAAAATTTGATATACTGAAACTACCGACCGTTCGGTAGGGAGAATCCATGACCAGAGATGATATCCTCGATGCCGCCGCACAAGTTTTTCGCCAGAAGGGCTTTCATGGCTCTTCCATGGCTGACATTGCCGATGCTGTCAAACTCCAAAAGGCCAGTTTGTATCACCACGTTTCCAGTAAACAAGAAATTTTGTTGGCACTGTTAGATCGCGCGCTTGATATGCTGATCGAGCATATCAGTGCAGTTGCGAATCAACCCCTGCCCGCCGACGAGAAATTACGTCAAATGATCCACGCCTATCTTGTTGGACTGGCTGATAATTCCGACCTGGCCTCCGTGTTGCTTTTCGAACACCGTTCCCTGGAACCTGCACAGCGCAAACGCCACGTCCCACAGCGTGACCGTTTTGAAGTCTTATGGCGTGATGCCGTGGAACAGGGCACACAGGATGGCTTGTTCAACTGTTCCGACCCGGCGCTGGCAGTGCGTGCCATGATGGGCATGCTCAACTGGACCATTACCTGGTACCACCCGGATGGGTCACTCTCCATCGAGCAGATTGCCGATCTTTACACCACTTTGCTATTGAATGGATTGATGAAATAAGAAAGAATTTTTGCACAGGATATGTAAGCAAATGAACTCATCGCATCTTACTGCCCAATACCAGACCTCCACCGGCACGCGTATCTACCGTCTGCCTGTAGAGGCATTCCCAAACATGTGGGCCAACACCTATCTGGTGAAAACCGGCGATGACCTGAACCTGATTGACACCGGCTCCGGTAGTGAAAAATCCAACGCCGACCTCGCAGCGGGACTTGCCCAGACCGGCTTCCGTTTCGAAGATCTGACTCTGCATCCTGTTGACACACGGCCACATCGACCACTTTGGTGGATTGGTTTACTTGCGTGAGCGTACCGATGCCCCAATTGGCGTCCACGAACTGGACTTGCAGACGGTTGCCCATCACGAGGAGCGCCTGGCGCTGATGACTCGCCGCGTGAAGGCTTTCCTTTCTCAGGCGGGTGTGCCGGATGAGCATCGCGATGAGCTGATTCAGATGTATCGTTTCACTAAGTTGCTCTACCATTCGGTCCCGGTCGATTTCACTTACGAAGCCAACGACATGCAGATTGGCCCCTTCGAGATGATTTATCTGCCTGGTCATTGCCCTGGCCATGTGGCCATCAAATTGGATGATGTAGTTTTTAGCGGCGACCTGGTGCTCGAACGCATCATTCCGCATCAATCTCCCGAAGAACTGACCCCGTACATGGGACTGCGCCATTACCTTGAATCACTCACCGCTCTCAAACACTGGTCAGAGGGCGCTTCCCTGATCTTGAACGGTCACGATGACCCGATCACCGACCTGCCGGGCCGGATCGCTGCGATTCGCCAGCACATGTCCGGGCGCATTCGCCAGACGCTGGAAGCGTTGTCCGAATCGCGTACCATTGCGGAAGTCACACAGCAGGTCTACGGCCAGATGGGCGGGTACAACTCCCTGCTGGTGCTGGAAAAGATCGGGGCGTACATCGAAAATCTGTACCAGCGTGGCCTGCTCGAAATCACCAACTTAGACGAATTAGACAACGGTCAACCTGCGGCGGTGCGTTATCGCCGCTTGCACGAAGTGAATGACTCCGAAATTCTACCAAAGGAGAAAAGATATGTATTCGTTTGAACCCAATGAGGAACAACAAATGCTGATCGATGCAGTCAGCCGGTTCGCAACCAATGAACTGCGACCGCTGGCGCGCGATGCGGAGGAAGACGGGGTGCTGCCTCCCAAGATCATCAGCAAGGGCTGGGAGATGGGTGTGCTGCAAGCCTCCATTCCCGAAGCCTACGGCGGATTCGGGGAGCGCTCCGCTGTGACCGGTGTGCTGGCTGCCGAAGAGATGGCTTTCGGCGACCTGGCAGGGACCCTGGCGGTGATGACGCCGTCACTGTTTGTGACGCCTATCTTGTTGGCGGGGACCGAAGAGCAAAAGCAACAGTACATTCCGCCCGTCATCGAAGCGGACTGGCAACCTTACACCGCAGCCCTGATTGAGTACGCCTTCGATTTCGACGCGCTTGATCTGAAGACCACTGCCAAAGCGGATGGCGATGAGTATGTGCTGAACGGCGAAAAAGCCTTTGTGCCCTATGCCAAAGGCGCCGAAGCCATGATCGTATACGCCAACCTGGACGGCCAAACGCAGGGGTTCATCCTCCCGAAAACGGTAGCAGGCTTATCGGTCCAGGAAGAAGCGGAAAAAATGATGAGTCTGAAGGCACTGCCCACCTATCGCGTCAAGCTCGAAGAGGTCCGCATCCCCAAGGCCAATCGTCTGGGTGGCGAAGATGGGCACGATGTCAAACCTATCCTGGCAGCAAGTTGGGTTTCGCTGGCAGCGCTGGCGGTCGGTGTGGCGCGTGCGGCTTTCGAATATAGTCGCGATTACGCTAAGGAGCGTGAAGTCTTCGGCGTGAAAGTGGCCCAGAAACAGGCTATCGCTTTCATGCTGGCTGAAATGGCGACCGAGATCGAAGCCATCCGTATGTTGAATTGGGAAGCGGCCTGGAAACTGGATACCGGCGCAGAGGACGGCTACCAGTCGGCTTACCTGGCCTATATGGGCGCGGTGGATATGGCCATGATGGTGACCGACCGGGCTGTGCAGGTATTGGGCGGTTACGGGTATATCCGTGAGTATCCCGTCGAAATGTGGATGCGCAACGGGCGCGGCTTTGCCACTTTTACAGGATTGGCGATTGTATAGGCGGAGGTGAGAGATGACGATAGATATGCAAGTTGAAACCCCAAAACCGATCGCTCAACAACAGTACGTGTTGAAGACGGTCGCTGAAAATATGATGCGCTCTGTTTCGCGTGAAATGGACGAGAACGAGCACGCCGTTCCGTATGGTTACATCGAGTTCATGCACCAGGCCATGAGGGCTACCGGTGCCGGCTCGCTGGCTCCGAGGACAGAGGCAGTAAAAGAAGTGGATCCTAACAAACCGAAACGCCCGCCGATTGGGTACCAATTGCTGGCGCACATGCTGGAGATGCTCTCATGGGGCGATGTAGGCATGTACCTGGTGACGCCGGGCGGCGGTCTGGGTGCGGCGGCTGTGGAGGCGGCGGCCACCCCGGAGCAAAAGCAAAAATTCCTGGCACGCTTTGGCGGCGAAAAGCCGACTTTTGCGGCCATGTGCATGACCGAACCCGGAGCTGGCTCGGATACCTCGGCCATCAAGGCCAATGCTGTTTTGGATGAAAAGACCAACGAATGGGTCATCAACGGCGAAAAGATCTTCGTGACTGCCGGACACAAATCGATGGTGCCGGACGACCAGTTTGGCAAAGGCTTTATCGTGGTCTGGGCCTCGATCGACCCGTCAGCCGGACGCGCCGGCATGCGCGGTTTCGTTGTCGAGCAGGGCACGCCTGGTGTGACAGTCACCAAGCTGGAAGACAAGATGGGCATCCGTGCCAGTGACACGGCCGCCATCTCCCTGGTGGATGCGCGTGTACCATTCGACCACGTGCTCGGCAATCCGACTGTCGAAAAGCAGACGGAAAAGGGCTTCAAGAAAGCTATGGCGACCTTTGATGCCACCCGTCCGCTCGTGGCTGCGACTGGCATTGGCGTGGCGCGTGCGGCGCTGGAATTCGTCAAGGAGAAGTTGGCCGAGAACGGTGTGGAAGTTCGCTATGGCCTGCCGCGCAACAAGCTGACCAGCATCGAGCGTGATGTAATCGATATGGAAGTTATGCTACGCTCCGGCTGGCTGATGGTCATCAAGGCAGTCTGGATGGCAGACAATAAAAAGCCCAACGCGCTGGAGTCCTCAATGAGCAAGGTCAAGGCCGGTGACGTGACCACCAAAATCACGCAAAAGGCTGTTGAGTTAATGGGCCCGCTCGGCTACAGTCGCGAGTTCCTGCTCGAGAAGTGGTTCCGGGATGCCAAGATCACCGATATTTACGAAGGCACCGGTCAAATCAACCGGCTGGTTGTAGCCCGTCAGATTTTGGGCTACAGCGGACGGGAATTGAGATAAAGTTACCCTCACTCCAACCCCTCTCCCTTAGGGAGAGGGGCGAGGGGTGAGGGCAATGGAGGAAACTATGAAATACCACGTTCATAAAGCAGTGGTGGTTGGGGCAGGGACGATGGGTGCGGCGTTGGCCGCTCACCTGGCGAATGCAGGTGTCCCTGTAACACTGCTGGACATTGTCCCAAAGGACGCGCCGGAAGGCGATAAGGCTGCTCGCAACAAGATTGTCGAGGCTGGTTTGACAGCGGCCAAGAAATCCCGCCCGGCTTCATTTGCCTCGTCCGACCAGTACACGCTGGTCAGTGTTGGCAACTTGGATGATGACTTTGACGCCATCGCTGAAGCCGACCTTGTGATCGAAGCCATCATCGAAAACCTGAAAATCAAACAGAGCTTGATGGAGCGCATCGACGCGGTCCGCAAGCCGACGACCATCATTGCCACCAACACATCCGGTATTCCGGTCAAGGATATTGCGGACGGGCGCTCGGAAGGCTTCAAGCAGCATTTCCTGGGCATGCATTTCTTCAACCCGCCGCGTTACTTGAAACTGTTGGAAGTCATCCCGACTGACGACACTCTTCCCGAAGTGGTGGATTTCGTCAGACATTTCGGCGAGTATCGCCTGGGCAAGGGCATCGTACTGTGCAAGGATACGCCCAACTTTATCGGCAACCGCCTGGCTTTTGGAACCGGAGCCTTCGGGTTGCATTACATCCTTGAAAATGGCTACACTGTCGACGAAGTAGACGCCATCACCGGTCCGCTGATTGGCAATCCTAAAACCGCCACCTTCCGCCTGATTGACCTGGTGGGTGTGGATGTCTGGGAGCACGTTGGCAAGAACCTGGCTCCTGCTATCCCGTATGACAAACTGGCACAGGAATATCTCGCTTCACCGAAACCTGTCCAACTCATCGGCACAATGGTTGAAAAAGGCTGGTTGGGCAATAAGACCAAGGTCGGTTTTTATAAGCAGACCCGCAATGCGGATGGTAAAAAAGTCTATTTGTCGCTGGATTTGAACACCCTCGAGCACACGCCGTCCGAAAAAGTTCGCTTCGATTCGGTTGGCAAGGCCAAAGATATCGAAGACCTGGGCGAGCGCTTGAAGGCGCTGCTGGTTGAAGACGACAAGGCTGCCCAACTGGTCAAGGCTTTGACTTACCAGAGTTTCCAGTATGCGTCCACGCTATTGCCTGAAGTGGCCGATACTCCCAAACCGCTCGACGATGCTTCCCGTTGGGGTTTCATGCACGAAGCCGGTCCTTTCGAGACCTGGGATATGCTTGGCGTTTCCGAGACGCTTGAAGCGATGAAAACCGAGGGTTATGCTCCTGCCGATTGGGTCGAGAGCATGCTCAAGTCCGGGAAAGAGACGTTCTATCAATATGAGAATGGGGCCAAGGTCGGTGTCTATAACGTCACCAAAGGGGACTACGTCCGCATCGAACGAACCCCGGGCCTGGTCCTGCTGCGAGAACAGAAGGAAATCTCGAAGAATGCCGGCGCGACCCTGTACGATATAGGTGACGGTGTGGCCTGTGTGGAATTCCATACCAAGATGAATGCCCTCGACGACGACATTTTCGATATCACCATCGAGGCACTCGACCGGCTTGACACTGAATTCGACGGTCTGGTGATCGGCAACGAAGCCGACAATTTCAGCGCTGGCGCCAACCTGTTCATGGTGGTAGTGGCGGCGCAGCAGGGCATGTGGGATACGCTCGACGAAGCTATCAAGAAACTGCAAGGCCTGAACATGCGTATGCGCTACTCGCCCAAACCGGTAGTGGTTGCCCCGGCAGGCATGGCGCTGGGCGGTGGCTGTGAAGTGACCATGCATGCTTCGCGGGCAGTCGCAGCCCATGAGACCTATATTGGTCTGGTGGAACTGGGTGCAGGTGTCATCCCGGCGGGTGGCGGCACGAAAGAATACATGCGCCGTCTGATCAACCCGGCCATGCGGGTTCCCGACGCTGAAGTGTTGCCGTTCTTGCAAAAGGCTTTCCTGCAAATCGGGCAGGCCAAAGTGGCCACCAGCGCTGCTGAAGCCCGCCAGATGGGCATCCTTGGCCCGGCAGACCGTGTGGTTATGAACCGCGATCATCTGCTTACCCAGGCCAAACAGGAAGTGCTTAACATGATTGCTACAGGCTACGCTCCGCCCGCGCCGGAGCAGATCTATGCAGCCGGGCGTGACCCGCAGGGCGCGCTGCGCATCGGGGCCTGGTCGTTCAGTGCCGGTGGGTATATTACCGACTACGACCTGCACATTGCCCAGAAACTGGCATACGTGATGACCGGTGGTGACCTGTCGAAGCCACAGTGGGTCAGCGAGGGTTATATCCTCGACCTGGAACGTGAAGCCTTCCTGTCGCTATGCGGCGAAGAGAAAACCCAGGCGCGCATGTGGTCGCTGTTGCAAACCGGCAAGCCGTTGCGGAACTAAAGCTACTTGAACGCGGATTTGACGGAAGAAACGGAGAAATAACCAAAGAGACACGGAGACACAGAGAATTTTTAATAAAACTCCGTGACTCAGTGTCTCCGTGGTGAAAAACCCGTTTTATCCGTGTCCTAAAGGAGAAAGAACATGTCAAATAGAGAAGCTGTTATCGTTAGCGCGGTGCGGACGCCGGTCGGCAAGGCCAAACGTGGCTCACTTGCCACGGTCAGGCCGGACGATCTGGCTGCTACCGTTATCAAAGAATTACTCAAGCGGACGCCGAATCTTGACCCCGCTGAAATCGAAGACGTGGTCATCGGCTGTGCCTTCCCCGAAGGCGAACAGGGCATGAACATGGCTCGTATGATCGCCCTGCGGGCTGGCCTGCCAATCTCTGTCCCCGGCGAGACCATCAACCGTTACTGCTCATCGGGCGTGCAGTCCATTGTCCACGCGGCTTATGCCGTCATGGCTGGCGACATTGATGTGGCGATTGCGGGCGGCACGGAATCTATGACGATGGTGCCAATGGCGGGCTACAAGTTCTCGCCCAACCCGTACTTTGCCCAGGATTTACCGCAGTACTACACCAACATGGGCATCACCGCCGAGAACGTGGCCGCCAAATACAACGTCAGCCGCGAAGACCAGGACGCTTTTGCCCTGGCATCCAACCAAAAAGCCGCAAAGGCGGTAGAATCAGGCCGGTTCGACCCTGAACTCGTCCCGATTGATGTTGAAATCGTCGAGCTGGATGAGAACGAGAAGCAGGTTACGCGCTCGTTCACTTTCAAACGTGACGAAGGTCCACGTGGCGATTCGACCCTTGAAGGCCTTGCCAAACTGCGTCCGGCTTTCAAAGAAGGCGGCACGGTTACAGCGGGCAACTCGTCGCAGATGTCTGACGGGGCGGCGGGCGTGGTCGTCATGTCCGCTGAGAAAGCTGCCAAGCTGGGACTCAAACCGCTGGCGCGTTTCGTCTCGTTTGCGGTCGGCGGCGTCGAGCCTGAGCTGATGGGTACTCGGCCCGATGGTGGCTATTCCCAAGGCGCTGGAGAAGGCTGGAATGAAGCAGGATGATATCGACCTGTTCGAACTCAACGAAGCCTTTGCAGCCCAATCCCTGGCAGTGCTGCGCACGCTGGAACTTGACCAGGACAAGGTCAACGTCAACGGTGGCGCGATTGCCCTCGGTCACCCGCTGGGCTGTACTGGTGCGAAGCTGTCCACCCAGTTGTTCTACGAGATGGGTCGCCGTAAGTCCAAGTACGGCATGGTGACCATGTGCATCGGCGGCGGCATGGGAGCCGCGGCGGTGTTCGAAAATCTACAATAAATTTCCCCTCACCTCAACCCCTCTCCCTTAGGGAGAGGGGCAAGGGGTGAGGGTTAAAAAGGAGAAAATAATATGCCACTCACAGTAGCAGACCTGATGTCCAAAATGCCCGCAGCCTTCCTGTCGGAAAAGGCCCCCGGGCTGGATGCCATCATCCAGTTCAAGTTTACGGGTGCCGAACCCGGCGACTGGTACGCCACCATCAAAGATGGCAAAGTCGATGTCCAGCAGGGTGTTCACGAGAACCCCAAAATGACTCTGACTGCGGACTCCGGTGACTATGTCAAAATTTTCACCGGCGAACTGGATGGAATGCAGGCCTTTATGCAAGGCAAGCTTAAACTGGCCGGTGACCTGAACCTGGCCATGAAACTGACCCAGATGTTCAAAATCCGATAAACATTCGCATGAAATCTGTGAAGCCTCGGAATTTCCGGGGCTTTTTTCATAGTTGACTTTTCCATTTGCAATCGCTACAATGCTTTTAGATAAAGCTTATCCTTATTAACAATCTCCAAGGAGGAATTGATGAGAATCAAAACCATCGTTCGCGCCAGCATATTTTCGCTGATATTGTTGGTTATGGTTGTCAGTGTGGTTTCCGCTGGAAAACCTGGACCGGGTACTAGCACAGGGACAGCGCGTGTGTTCTTTCCAAACCCAGTGGCCTATCTACAAGATCAAACGTTGACCGACCAGAAAGATGCAGATTATCCTGCGCTACAACCTGCCTATGTCACAGTCACATTAACCAATCTAGATGGTAGTGGTTACCTGCGCGGCGATTGGGCCAATGTCATCAGCGAAACAGGGCAATCCAGCCTATTCACCTGATAATACGTTTTTCTACAACCGCCATGATGATGAATTCGAACAGGTCATGGCTTATTACTGGGTGACAGAAGCGCAAAAATATATTCAGAGTCTTGGTTTTGGTTCGGTGTATCGGCCAATCAATATGGAATCACAGGATATTCGCATCAACACCTGGGGGCTGGACAATTCCTATTCCTGGGATAAGCACGATGTGCTGCGCTTTGGCAAGGGTGGTGTGGACGATGCCGAGGATGCTGAAGTGATCCTGCATGAATATGGTCATGCCATGCAAGATTCGCAGGCAACACCCTTTGGCAACTTTGGGCTTTCCGAGGAAGCCGGTGCCATTGGCGAAGGCTTTGGCGATTATTGGGCTGTGACGGTCAGTAATGTGATTGCCCCAACGCCCGACCCGGCTTGTGTGGCCGATTGGGATTCGGTTTCATACACGACATCCACGCCGCACTGCCTGCGCCGCGTGGACCTGGACCTGCATTATCCGGAAGACCTTAACGGTGGCGTTCATCACGATGGCCAGATCTGGTCGCGTGCGCTTGTGGGATATCCGCGGTGCGTTAGGCCATACCGTAGCGGATACGATCATTCTGGAATCCCAGTTCGAGTTATGCCGCAGATACGTCCATGCCCGCAGCTGCCGAGGTGGTTGTGGCTACAGCGGACAGACTGTATGGCAAGAAGGAAGCCAAGTCCGTACAAGCAGCGTTCCAGGCACGTGGCATCTTGCCATAAAACATAAATTTTTTAAAGACGAAAACGGCGACACCTTGTCGTGAGATAAGTGACATTGTATCCTAATTTGCTTGAGCAGCCAGCAAATAGCCCATTCAATTCGTAACAAAAACCGCCACGTTTGCGGATGACGATCTTTTCCCACAATGCCCGCTCTGTGAGTTGGATAGGCTTGCCAAGCTGGATGTCCAAGTTCTCGAATCGAATCGCCAACAGATGGGCGTAGTGTAAGCCTCTTAACGTCTCAACATCCAGCCGGACAGGTTTGTCATCAGCCAATGCGCTCCAGGTAGGTTCGAATGTTCATGCGGAGATTGCTCAACGATTACATGAAAACGGCGATGGCCGAGAAAATCACCCAGGCGGTCAGGCACATTGTGATGAGAGAGAAAATTGTGGTTGCAATACCGGCAGCTTTGGAGCGCATCCAACCGGCCATACCTATCCCCGCAAAAAACAGGTAGATTGCGCCAATCAAGACCAGAAAGGAATAAATTCCAACCCAATCCAGGCTGCTGGGTGGAATATCGTTCAACTCGGCAGCGGTGGCAAAACCCATAATGAAGGTAATCAGGGAAAACAGGAACATCAACGTGGAAACGGAAAAGACAACAATCAGGGCCGTGTGCAATTTTCCCTGTTTTTCCGTCGCCAGGAATTGGACAACGGCGGAGAAGGCGAAGCCAGCCAGAATACCTGAAAGGGTGGCCAGTGCGCCTGCTTCCTGTAGATAATTATCCAGCGTCATAGGGGTTGCTCCGTTTTTTTAACTATTCTACTCGGATTTTTTGCAGGGTGGACAGGATGGACGGACGGTGCAGGGAAAGCGCGATGCCGAACATGAGCAGGCTCACCAGTAGCAGGAATGGCGGTTCAAGAATAACGCCCGAAACTGCTCCCGCTATCATGAAATAAAGGTGTGACACGAACGGAACCCAGAAGGCCAGCGCCGGGACAGGTCCCTGGTAGAACTTTGGCCGTAAATAGAAAATGATCCCCAGCGCCACGGAGATCACCAAGCCAATCACAAGATTGCGTAGATTAGCCGGGATTACGAAAACGATAAAGGCATTGGTCGCCACAACCCATACCAAACCCGTGACGAGCGCCAGTAGGGGCGCAAGCCAGGTCCCTGTCCAATCTTTGCGGTGTGCAAGCAAGCGGTAGCCAAACGAGAATGAAGAAATAACCCAAAACCAGGCCCAGAAGTTGGCATACGGTACGCCGAAGTATTGGAAGTTTAATCCGCGACCCCAGTCCCACATACCCAGACGGATGGCGATGGCATCCATGGCCAGATCGATGTTGAGGGCCAGTAATCCGTCCAGGATGGGCCGGGCAAGCCAGGGCAGGGAAGAAGCGTCAGAGAATTCCATCGCGCTGTACAAGATTGAACCCCAGGAAACGCCGATGCAGAGTGGTACGTCCAGGATCATCGTTGGAAAGTTCCCGTACGAATAGGCATGCAGTTGACGGATGGTCGCCAGTTCCAACAGCACTCCAAAGATGATGCCAGCCAGCAGGCGCAGAACATTTCCCGTCCCTTTTTTGAAGGCGTGAACGAAACACAAGACAGACAGACTATAAGCAACAATCTCAAAGGTGATGAAATAGAGATTACCCACGATGATTGCGATTATAGCATTATGCTACTTTGCAAATGAATTAATATTTTACGCGAGTAAAATAGGCGTTATAACATCATGAAATAGAGGTTTTGGCATAACAAACCTGGGCCGATTTCGTCATGTTTGAGCTCGAGTCTATTGTTCATTCTTGTAAACTTGCCATAAAGTGTTAATGGAGCTTGTTATGATAAAGGATCCGACCGAAATTCATTCTGTGCAAGAAGAGTTTCGTGTTTTAACAACAACATTGTTAAACACGATGGAGCGGCTTTCTGGGATTGCCAACCCGGTAGCCTCGGCTGCTGTTCAAGATTTGAGCAATTTGACGAATTCGCTACAACTCCTACAAAGTAAGGTCTCTGAACATTTGCACACCGGTCACCGCCAGTTGACTGCGTTGGTAGGCGTGGGACATGTGATCAATTCTTCCCTGGGACAGGAACGGGTGCTGAACGAAGTCATGGATTTGGTCATTGCGCTGATGCGGGCGGAACGCGGTTTGATCATGTTGCGCGATGAGCATGATGAATTCCCGGTCGAGGCGGCGCGCGGCATGGACCACGTTAGTCTGGAAGGGGATGATTTTTCTGTCAGTAAAACCATCGTTCGCCGCGTGGCTGAAACGGGAAAACCCGTGCTAACTACCAATGCCCAAAATGACCCTCGTTTTGAACAACAGAAAAGCGTGGTTGAGCAAAACCTGCGTTCCATCCTGTGTGTGCCTTTGAAACTGAAAGATGAAATCATTGGGGTGATTTTTGTGGACAGCCGGGTGTATTCAGGTTTGTTTGAAGAAAGCGACTTGGAGATACTCTCTGCTTTTGCCGATCAGGCCGCTGTAGCAATCGATAATGCGCGCTTGTTCGAAGGCTTGCAGACGGCCAATAAGGAATTAAGAGAAGCCTATGAGGCTACATTACAAGGCTGGGCGTTGGCCTTGGAATTGCGTGACAAAGAGACGGAGGGCCATACCCAGCGTGTGACTGCTCTCACAGAGGTTCTGGCGCGCAAGTTGGGCGTCGATGAAGATGCAATGGAGCATATTAAACGTGGCGCCCTGTTACATGATATTGGCAAAATGGCGATCCCAGATGGCATTCTGCTTAAACCAGGCAAACTGACGCTGACCGAGCGCAAGTTTATGGAGTTGCACCCGCTCTTTGCCAAAGATATGTTGGACCCAATCGAATTCTTGCATCCGGCGATGGATATTCCCTATTGTCACCACGAAAAATGGGACGGGTCAGGCTATCCCCGAAATTTGCGAGGCCGGGAGATCCCCTTCTCCGCTCGTATCTTTGCCGTAGTGGATGTATGGGATGCATTGACTTCTGATCGGCCTTATCGCGCTCCGGTGGCCCCCGATGAAGTGCGCCAGATTATCCGTGAAGGGTCCGGAAAGCACTTTGACCCGCAGGTTGTAGATGCCTTTTTGGCAATGAAAGATTTACCTGTTTCACAAAAGGTGGGAGATTTACAGTAGGCGTAGTTACACTTGTGTGCGGATCGCTGTCAAATCGCAGGTGTCTCGACCAGCATTTCTTCCAAGGCCGCTAACTTATCGGTGAATTGGGGTTCAAGAAGCTGTGGACAAGCGGCCAGTTTCTTCTGCGAAGCAGTCAGTTTGAGAGCAAAAGAATAACAGGTTGGTTCATCGCATTGCTTACAGTTCGTATTTGGGAGCAGTTTGTAAATTGCCATCGGTGTTGGCCGTTGGCGCGTGGTTGTATCGGGGGAAATTTCAGCGCGGCGTTCCCAGGTGCGGTTGACCAGATCGATCACAACCTTGATTTCCTGCTCCGCAGCTTCCCGGTCTTCTATATTGCTGGTGGCAATTTCATAGGCGTGGAAGGCGACATTGTGTCCGGTTTTCTTCCAGGTCAATGCCTGAGCGCCAGGATGATAGATTGCACCGCGCAAGGTCGCATTGAGATAGGGCAGGACTTCGGAGATATCAACGGTCAAACGCGCCCGCGCTGCGTAACGCTCCGTTCCCGGATCACAGGGTGGGGTAAAAACTTCAAGGTCGTAATGTTCGATCAACATGGGAACCTCCCAATCGTATTCTACAAATTTACAACATATGTTTCAAGTCTTCAATATCGCCGCTCAATGCCTGTGTGATTGTTTCTACCTTGGGCGGGTTTTGGGACGCCACCAAGATGTCCCTTATATACAGCCTGGGCAGGCTGAGGGTATTGAGTCTTGAAAGAGTATCCATATCGCCGACCTCTTCCACTTGAATTGCGATTTCTAGCCGTTCAGCCTCTTCGATAACTCTTGTACGCATTTTTTGATAGCGCCGACAGGTAGGCGTGCCCATCAATTTCACTGTAATCATAATGCTTCCAGAAGGTAAGGGGCGACAGTCCCTGCCGCCCCCCAGCCTTAAATTAATGTTTGTCCGCACAAGGCGCGCAGAGGATTTTGCCATCCTTGATGTGGGCATAACTCTCGACAACAACTTCACCGCACGACTCGCAAATGACTGCGTTGAAATCATGCGGGTGCGGTGCGGGCAGTTTTGTCTCGGCAACTTCGCTGATCTGGAATAGCGTATTATCATCCGAATCGATGATAAAGTCTACCAGTGGCTCCACCAGCTTGGGATCAATCTGTGAGGCGGGTATACCTTTCATACGGAAGCCGATAAATTCTGATTCCTTGTTCTTTTGGATGGTTTCCGGGCGGGTGACCACGCGCACGCTGCGCCCGCTCTTGCGGTCGATCAGCGTCAGGGCAAACTTGCCGTAACCCAACTTCTGGATGTTACCTTTGCCAAAGGTGCAGCCAGTTGACATTTGGATGCCATCAGCGTAACAGGTAGCGCAGTGGTCCTGCCCGATTTCAATCAAGGCTACCAACTGGCCGTCTTTGGCGCGTTCCACGCCCAGTTTTTCGAGCGCAGCTAGACCGGCGCGTAATCCCATTGGCATGGCCGGGCATTTGTGCCCATGAAGAAGAAGGCCGGCTTTGTACAGTTCATTGTTTGTATCCATTGTAAATCTCCTTAAAAAATTTTTGAGCAAACGAAAATTATTTTGAAATCGATCCGTTAAAATGGCTTTCAGCCGATTTTTTGAATTCTTCCTTCGTTAGTGATGTGGTCATGACAGGATCACATCTTTGATGATGATCAATGTAGCGACTCCCAATAACACCCAGCCAAAGACTTGCTTGATGACATGTGATTTCATCTTCCCTGCCATCAAATGAGAGCCCAATTGGCTGCCCAGAAAAACCGACAGCACCGTTGCAATCCAACTCCCCAATTGGGGGAGCTGCGGTTGCCAGGTGAGAGACGAAGCTCGAAACCCCTGAACAGGTCACCACAAAAGCGGAAGTTGCCGCAGCAAATTTGGCATCCAGTCCTACAATATACAGAAGGGGCACCACAAACGAACCGCCTTCACGCCCGATCATCCCGGCAACAGTGCCTAATCCACTGCCAGAAGTCAACCCTAAGATAACCCGCCCGCGAGGAGACATTTCCCCTTGTTTGGGTTTCCAACCGGAAAGCATGAGAACCGCTGCAGCCGCAGTGAACAGAGCAAAGAAGACTAGTAGCGGCTTGACGGGCAATTGGACATTGAGCCACACCCCCAATGGGGCAAAGATTATCATGCTAATGGCGAAGGGAATAGCAACATTCCAGACGATCAATTTCTTTCGCCAGTATATGAATGCCGCTGAACTGCTGTTGACCACATTAAGCAACATCCCTAATGGGACGGCCTCGGTCTTGAAGTCCAATCCCATCCAGTAGAGAATAGGAATATATAGCTGTGAGCCACCCATGCCCAACATCGAGAAGATGAAGGCGATGACAAAGAGATGGTGGGGCCAGGTACAAAGTATTCATCAGTGATCCTTTATCT
>CAWHJM010000074.1:0-28695 GCA_963829615.1 uncultured Chloroflexia bacterium | reverse complement strand
GGAGAAGGTCGTGGGTTCGAAATCCCATCGCCCGCTCTGTTTTTTTACGCCAGTCCGGCGTCGTGGCCAAGTGGTAAGGCGGGGGTCTGCAAAACCCTGATCACGGGTTCAAATCCCGTCAACACCCTATAATTCGATCAAAGATTTCCCCACTGGGACCACCACAAACCTTGTTGAAGCCTTAAAAACAACGACGAGTTTCTCTTAGATGGGAACTGTTGTTGTTTTTCAAGCGATCTCTATTGAGGTCGCTTTTTCGTTGCCTTTAAAGACATCCTCTGAATAAAACATCTGCGGTCAATGATTTTTTGTATTGAAGTTATAGGGCTGAAACTCCAAAGCATCTATAATGATTACAAAGTTGTTGTTTTTTAAGGAGAATCGGTTTGAGTATTCATCCTCACCAAAACGGTGAAGAGTATCAAAGTATATTTGAAAATGCCATTGAGGGTATTTTTCAGTCATTATTGGATGGGCACTTTATAAAAGTCAATCCAGCCATGGCGCGCATCTATCAATTCGATCGCCCGAAGATATGATTCTGCTATAAGAAGCATTAAAGATTCAAATCTATGTTAATGCTGAAGAAAGGGAAATATTTTTAAACTCATTAAGGGAAAATGGTCGCGTTGATCAATTCGAAGGAAAGAATTATCGTAAAGATGGCGGCATTATCTGGATTTTGACTAACGCACGTATTGTTCAAGATAGCGAAGGTAACCCTTTATATATTGAAGGGTTTGTTACAGAATCACCTCACGCAAAGAGGCTGAGCTTTGCCCTGCGGGTCAGTGAGGCAAGATACCGCGCGCTGGTAGAGCGCTTACCCGGCGCCGTTTTTCTCGATGCGCCCGATAATCCTGAAAATATCCTTTATGTTAGCCCGAAAATAGAGGATATCTTTGGTTACCCTCCTCAAGAATGGATTGATGAAATTTTTTGGTCGGGTTCCATCCACCCTGAAGATTGTGATCGTACTTTGGCTGAAAGCGAAAAAACTGATAAAACAGGAAAATATTTTCGAGAAGAATATCGTTTTCGAAAGAAAGACGGTCAGTATATCTGGATAAGAGAAGAAGCATCGCTTATAAAAGACGAACATGGAGTCCCTCTTTTCTGGCAAGGATTTCTAACCGATATTTCCTACCAAAAACAAGTTGAAAGCGCAATTAGCAAAGCGAAGAACAATTTAAGAAAATTTTTCAGGCAACTCCAATGGCTCCTTGAATTGCGATCCTTAAGGATTGCCGTCTCGTTGCTGCCAACGATGCTTACTGGAATTTATCTGGTTTCGAGCCTGATGAAGTCCTGGGTCACACCAGTATCGAACTTGGGTTCATAGATGTACCCAGAAGAAAAAAACTGGTTGCGAGATTACGAAAAGAAAAGTCTCTGCGAAACGAGAGAGGAAAACTGGTCACCAACAGCGGAGAAATCCGTAACACTCTGGAATTTTTCGATCTGGTACACTTTGACGGGCGAGATTGTATTTTGTCTATGTTTTATGATATGACGGATCAGATCAAAGCCCAAGCGGCCCTACGGGAAAACGAAGAAAAATATCGCGAATTATTGAGTCCCAATCAGATGCAATCGTCTTGATTGACAATGAAAGTGGAAATATTCTTGAAGCCAACGCGGCTACAACAGCTTTATATGGATACAGTAAAAAAGAACTGCTCCGTAAGAAAAACTCCGATCTATCAGCCGAACCCGAAGAGACGCGTCAAGTCACCCAGAAGACGCCAATCAATCATGAGCGGGTGGTTTCCATTCCGCTACGATTTCACAAGAAGAAAGATGGAACTGTATTTCCGGTAGAGATAACCGGTCGCTTTTTCGAATGGCACGGCCGTCCTGTCCATATGGCTGCAATTCGAGATATTACAGAGCGAAAAAAAGTTGATGAGGCCTTGATAACAAGCGAGGAGCGGTTCCGCTTGGCTTTTCAAACCAGCCCAGATGCTATCAACATAAACAGGTTGGAAGATGGCCTTTATGTAGATGTGAATGAAGGTTTTACCACTATCACTGGCTATACTCGCGAAGACGCTATCGGGAAAACGTCAGCAGAGATCAATATTTGGGTGAACTCAAATGACCGTGCCAAACTTGTCGATGGGTTGAAAAAAAATGGTTTCTTCAATAATTTAGAAGCCAAATTCCGTATGAAAGATGGTCGTATTGTCACTGGATTGATGTCAGCAAGAACACTCACGTTAGATGGAGTGCCTCATATCATCTCTATCACAAGAGACATTGAAACACTTAAGCAAACTGAATCAACGCTACAAAGACAACTGAGTGAGCTGAGTATTCTGCACAATATTGCCGTGGCCGCATCTTCATCAAAAAGCGTAGATGAGCTGCTTCAGCGTGCTACAGATACAATTGCCGATATGCTTCATCCCGATAATTGCGGCGTGGAGTTGGTAACAGACCATGGAGATACATATCAGGCACATCCATCTTATCGTGGCGCGTCCAAAAAAGAAATAAGAAACCAACACCGCTATCCAAAGGAGTAACTGGCAAAGTAATTGTCACCGGAAAACCAATTCGTTTGGGGGATGTCGCACAAAGGCTGCTTATATCGAAATTACAAAAGGCATCCGTTCAGAATTGTGTGTACCGATTAAGATCCAAAATCGCATAATTGGTGCATTTATATCGAGGCCAAACAAGCTGACGCGTATACGGCATCAGATGAACGATTGCTCAGTACAATCGCCGGAACGTTGGCAACTGCCATCGAACAGTTACGGCTTTTTGAAACATCACAACGTCATCTACAAGAATTGACTATATTAAACGCGGTATCTCTAGTATGTACTCGCGCAACAAGCCTGGATAGCCTTATCGAAAGCATTACGCAGATTATCGGGGAATCACTCTACCCAGACAACTTTGGCGTGCTTCTGCTAAACGAAGAGGGTACTACTCTTACACCACACTCTTCCTATCGAGGCATCTCCATCGGGAAATTTCCAGCGGGTATTTCTTTGAATCAAGGCATTAGTGGTCAGGTTGCCGTCAGCGGAAAATCGATTCGCATTGCAAACGTGAGAACTCAAAAAAAATATATTGAGGTCACGTCACAGGTACGTTCCGAACTCTGTGTACCAATTACACCTGGGGAACGCATTTTAGGTGTTATTAATGCCGAAAGCCTCAAGATAAATGCGTTTACCGAAGATGATGAGCAATTGCTTACAACCATCGCGAGTACGTTGGCCACAGCAATAGAAAAACTTCGTTTACTTGAAGCAGAGAAAAAACAACGCCAAGAAGCAGAAATTTTGCTTGAGGCAACCACGGCGTTAACAACATCCTTAAATCTGGACATTTTAATGGCTTCGGTGCTTGAAATGATGTTCAAGATAGTGCCGTACGATAGTGCATCCATCGCCATGGAACGAGGAAACAAGTTGCTTGTTGTAGCTGGTAAGGGTTTCTCGCCAGAATATGAAGTTATTGGAAAACAACTTGCGTACTCCGAGAAGTGGCTGCGCATGAGCACATCCCATAAAGCCGTTATTTTACCTGACGTACATCTCGAACCGAATTTTGAACAATGGGAAGGCTCTGAATATATTCGAGGCTGGATGGGCGTCCCAATGATTGTTCATGGCAAAATTATGGGTTTTATCAATTTGGACAGCCACAATCCCAATACTTTCACGGAAAAGGATGCAATCTTGGCACAGACCTTTGCCAACTCAGCAGCGGTGGCCATTGAAAATGCACTTCTTTTCGAAACTGAGCAGCAAAATCGTAAGAGAGCGGAAGCGCTGCGTGAAGCAACAGCCGCTTTGACTACTTCTATTGAACTTGAAGCTCTTTATGACACTATTCTCAACTCGCTGTCAAAGCTTATACCTTTTGATAGCGCATCAATTGAAATTCTCGATCAAGGACTATCTGGAAGTCGTTGCCGGTCTGGATTTGAAAGACAACGAGGATTGCCTTGGCAAACGATATCCATTCAACGCTACAAAATGGGATGGGTTGGAATCTCTTCGACAGCCAATACGTATCCCTGATGTGCAGGAAGATGATCGGTTTGTAAAATTTGAAGGGAACAAAATACATCCATGGCTGGATGGGTGTACCTATGTTTGCCCAGGATAAGCTGGTGGGCTTCTTGAACCTGGATAGTTCAAAAGTAGACTTTTTCACACAAGATCACGCTGCCCTGGCACAAACATTTGGAAATCAAGCCGCTATTGCGATCGAAAATGCTCGTCTCTTTCAGGAGGAAAGCCGGCGCTCCCAGATCATCGAAGCGATGGCAAATATTGCTAACGAATTTGCAACCGCCTACGAAATCATTCCAGCACTCGATAAAATTACCTATCGCGCATTGGAACTATTGAATGCATCCACAGTGGCAATCTATTTGCTTCAAGATGACAACAAAACGATAAAAGTTGTGACAGCGCAAGGAACATATCATGAACACTTAATGTCACACACTATTCAAGTAGGCACAGGTATTACAGGTAGCATTATTGCAACCGGCAAGCCAGAAATAGTGGACGATATGCTCAATGATTCTCGCAGAGTGAGAGTCCCTGGCACGCCCGAAGAAGATGCGCAACGCGATACGGTTATGTCTGCACCGTTAAATCTTGCGTGGAAAAACAATCGGTGCGATCAACGCTTGGAAAAAACGTTCAAGTGGACTGTTTAATGAGTCCGAACTGAATTTCCTGGTCAATATTGCTCATCAAACATCCATGTCCATTGAATCGATTCGTCTCTTTCAAGAAACTACCAGGCGTGCGCAAGAGGCCCACGCAATTGCAGAAGTTGGCAGGGATATTTCATCTACACTCCAGCTTGACATCGTGTTGGATAGGATTGCACAATATGCCAAAGAACTTTTGCGGGCTGAAACTAGTGCTGTCTATTTGTCATACCCAGAAGAGTCTCTGCTCCGAGCTATTGCGACCATTGGGATAGAGGCGAGAGAGATCCAGAATGATCCGCTTCTAATCGGAAGCGGTATCCTGGGCAATATCGCGTTACAGAAATCTGGAGAGATCGTTAACGACACACAGAGAGATCCACGTGCAATCATCATCAAGGACACGGAAATTATTCCAAATGAACACCTCATGGGCGTACCGGTATTCTCAAAGGATCAACTAACTGGACTGTTGGCAGTCTGGCGCACTGGTGAAGAAGAGTTCAAACCTTATGAACTTGACTTTCTCAGTAGCCTTGCGCAGCAGGCTGCTGTGGCCATCGAAAATGCACGTCTATTTGAAGCGGAACAAAGACGCCATCGAGAATCTGAAACATTGCGGCAGGCCGCTCTAGCCATTACCACTTCTCTCGAGTTAGAAAGCGTGCTCGACACGATTCTAATTGTTATGAAACAGGTAGTGCCATACGACAGCGCAAGTATACTGCTCCTTGATGGAGATAAACTGAGCTTGACGGCTGCACAAGGTTTTCCAAATACTGAAGAAATTCTCAATCTTCAATTTCCGGCAGATGATGCATTATTTGATGTGGTCAGAAAAAGTGAAAAGCCCGTGATCTTGAAAAACGCCCAAAAAGATAAACGTTTTAAGAAATGGGCTGGAACTGATTACACCCGTGGTTGGATGGGTGTTCCCATGTTCCTACGCAAAGAAGTAATTGGTTACATCACTTTTGATAGCCGCCAGGAGGGTATCTATAATGATCTGCTTGCAACACTGACACAAGCTTTCGCGAATCAGGCTGCTTCGGCGGTCCAAAATACACGGCAATTTGAAGCTGAGCAGCGCCACTTCCAGGAAGCTGAAACCTTGCGTCAGACCGCTGAAGCGATCACATCAACCCTGAATATTCAACAAGTGCTCACTTCAATTCTAGATAATCTGAACCGTGTAATTCCCTTCGATGCTGCAGGTGTTTTCCTCATCGAAAACGAGGAGGTGCGTTTAACAGCATTTAAGGGAACGCCATCTAAAGACAATGTTATCGACAACGTATTCCCTGCCAGCAATGCCCTGTTACAAGAAATATGGCGTACCAAGAAGCCTCTCATGCTCAAGGATGCCCAGAATGACTCTCGCTACAAAAAGTGGGTTGTCAATCAAACACATGGCTGGATGGGTATCCCTTTAATCGCGCGCGGTAACATTATTGGTTATATAACAATCGACAGTCTTAAAATCGCAGCATACAATGATCATGATGCCAATCTTGCTATGACTTTTGCACATCAGGCGGCGGCTGCAATCGAAAATGCCCGTTTGTACGAGCGTGGGGAACAACAAATTCGCCAACTTACAGTCTTACGCGATATTGACAGCGCTATTTCGTCCAGTTTTGATCTTAGTGTTACGCTAAACCTTCTAATCGGATACGCAGCTAGAGAACTGAATGCCGATGCAATTGCTATCCTCCTCTATAATTCAGATCTCAAATCGCTCTCCCTCTATACAAGCACAGGCTTTACCAACCAGCATAATATTTCATCCTCCCATATCCGTATAGGAGAAGGCTTTGCTGGTCGTGTTGTACTACAAAGAAAGCTCGTTCAGATTGCGAACCTAAACAATACAACCGATTTTTCACCGGCTCCATATATCATCGGCGAACATTTTAAAAGCTATTTTGGAGTACCGTTAATGG
This sequence comes from uncultured Chloroflexia bacterium, assembly GCA_963829615.1. GTDB lineage: Bacteria > Chloroflexota > Anaerolineae > Anaerolineales > Villigracilaceae > JAABUE01. The sequence continues at coordinate 22,062 of CAWHJM010000074.1, read as the reverse complement.
GGAAAGGACAGATAAAAGGGGTCATGGAGGTCTTTACCCACGATGAAACCAATCCCGGCCCTGATTGGCTCAACTTCTTGCACACCCTGGCAGGTCAGGCAGCCATTGCTATTGACAACGCCCAACTCTTCAAAAATCTGCAACGCAGTAACCAGGAACTTACTCTTGCCTACGATACAACCCTGGCAGGCTGGGGACAAGCGCTCGAGCTACGCGACAAAGAAACCCAGGGACACACGGACCGTGTCGTTGAATTAACCATTGAGCTTGCCCGCCGTACAGGTATCGAGGGGGAAGAACTTACCCATATCATGCGCGGCGCTCTGCTGCATGACATTGGCAAGATGGGCATTCCCGACCACATTCTGCATAAACCTGGTCCGCTTACCGAGGAAGAGTGGATTATTATGCGGCAACATCCGCAATACGCCTATGATTTAATGAACCCTATCCCATACCTTCGCCCGGCATTGGACATTCCCTATGCGCATCACGAACGCTGGGATGGTAGCGGTTATCCTCGCGGTTTGAAAGGCAAAGACATTCCTCTGGCAGCCCGTATTTTCGCTGTTGTAGATATTTGGGACGCTCTCCTGTATAAACGCGTCTACCGCGATGCCTGGCCCAAAGAGAAAGTACTTGAATACCTGAAGGATACAGCCGGGATAGAACTCGATCCCGACATTGTCGAAAATTTCTTGGGATTGCTCGAAGAAGAGCGTCATAAAAATCAGGCGGATTAGTTCCGCCTGATTTTTATGGGAATTTATTTCACACGGGCAAAGCGTCGCTTTCCCACTTGCAGCACGCCCGGATGCGGAAAGGCTTCATCGCCTCGCTCCAGGGTCTCACCATCTAACCGTACCCCTTTCTGGTCGATCATCCGTCGTGCTTCGCTCTTGCTGGATACCAAACCCGCTCCCATTAAAACATCCAAGACCGTTGCCCCGGCCGGCATCTCGTACTCCGGCATCTCGTCCGGAGTCTCTTTTTGCTGGAACAGACGCACAAAAGCTTCCTCGGCAGCCAGCGCTTCATCCTCGCTATAAAAGATACTGACAATTTCTCGCGCCAGTTTCATCTTTGCGTCCCGTGGATGCAGCTTGCCATCTTTCAGCGCCTTTTCCATTTCATCGATTTCTGCCGGGGTCCAGCGCGATACCAAGCGCGAGTACGTGCCCATGGCAAAATCCGGCACACTCATTACCTTGCCATACATATCTTCCGCGCCGCTATTGATCGGGACAATATTACCCGTCGATTTCGACATACGCTGGTTACCATCTGTGCCAGGCAAGATGCCACAAATCACACCCACCAATGGCTTCTGCCCGAGCGCTTCCTGCAACTTACGCCCGGCTACGATAATGTTAAAGAGCTGATCCGTGCCACCGATTTGCACATCGGTTTCCTGTACAACAGCATCGTAGCCTTGCATCAACGCGTAAAACGTTTCATGTAAGTAAATCGGTTCGCCACTTTCTAATCGCTTCGAAAAATTTTCCCGCGCCATAAACTGCTGTACTGTGAAGTTCTGCCCCAGTCGGATCAAATCTACCAGCGACAATTTAGAAAGCCATTCGCCGTTATAACGGACTCTGGTTTTCTCACGATCCAACACGCGAAAAGCCTGGTCGGTATAGGTTTTTGCGTTTTCAGTAACCTGCTCCTCGGTCAAGACCGGACGCGCTTTATTCTTATCCGAAGGGTCTCCTACCAGCGCGGTATAGCTCCCAATCAGGAACGTCACCTCGTGACCCAAATCCTGGAACTGGCGCATTTTGCGCATCGGGATTGTATGCCCTAAGTGCAAGTCCACATGAGTAGGATCGAACCCACAATACACGCGCAACGGACGCCCTTCTTTTTGGGCTTCAACCAACCGCTCGCGCAGTTCCTTCGCCATGGCCTTTTTCAATTCCTCGTCGCCATACTCGGTGCCCTGCATCAAAAGTTCAACTTGTTCGTCAATATTCATGGGAACCTCCCGCAAAAAATAACGCATCACGTTTTACGTTTCCGTGATGCGTTTATCGAAACGTAAAACGTTTTTCAACCCCGCGCATAATAATACGCGTTATTCGACTCCTCAACTAACACCAGACCGGTTTCATGCAAAATGACATCCAGGATGACCTGCCCTTCAGGAAATCCTGTCCGCCCGCGCACCTCACCCTGGAATTGGACTTCACCTAACGTCTTGAATCCAAAATGGGATTTTTCACCGATAACCTGCACCGACTTGCCCCAACGAGCAGGCAAAACCGCTACTTTCTGGATCTCTGACCAGCCCAGCCGCACCCGGCGGAGTCCATTCTCAAAGCGAATCCCGCCCGCCTCCAGCCAGATAACCGTGGTCCGATCGAGCCAGTTCCCTAACGAAATGCTCGCACTCGAGAAGAGTAGGAAAGCCCAAAATATCCAGGCCCACGCTGGGATGTACCCGTCTCGGTACAGAAACCACATCCCCACGCTGGCAGCCAGCGCCAAAGCCCAGGCCGTCCATTCGCCACGGCGAGGTAATAACTCAGGTCGGAATTCGCGTGTCTTGCTTTCTGACATAGGCAATATTATACAACAGCTTTAGGAGTTGCTCTGTTTGTGAAAAGATACCGAGAAAAGGGGGCGTGTTGCGCACGCCCCCCTTTCTCGGGCTTCTCTCATTACAACTGTGTACTACCTGAGCGAGCCTATTGTGCCAGGTTGAAGGTAAACTCCCAGGGCCCCGTGATGGTGAAGAACTCGTCGCTATACACAAGTTGCTCGGCTTCTTCCTGACTCATCGTATCCGGCTTGCTGACAATTTGCATGGTCATTGCGCCATTGACATCATTACAGGCTAGCGTAATGGCAATTCCGCGTTCGTTAAGAGCCTGTTGAATTTTTGGCATATAAATGGTGCAATAATCTTCCTGGCGAGGGAAAGAGGCAATTGCCCCAATACTCACTGTCACCGTTGATAAATCTGCATCCGGAGGAACATAGAATTCGAGCATATCACAGCGTTGACCGGGTTGTCCGTCACCGGTGGGTTCTTGAGTGCTCAGGAGTGTCGTTCCATACTGATCCGAGACAACATCCGCGTACTTTATGCTGGCCGACCATATCGTCCAATCCGAAGCATCCGGCAGGGTAAAGCACACATCCGCATAAACCTGCTTGCCTTCCTGCCAGGCGCGATCCACGCGGACATCGATCCCGCTGACAAGCTGATTGGAAGAAATTGAATCCGCCCCTGCTGTGGGATAGGAATCAGCAATAAACGGTGTCGCTGATGGCAAACCCGGCACGGCCTGTTGCTGGGCAGGGATAGGCTCAGAAGGAGCGAGCGAGATTGGCGAAGCGCAGGCCAGCGCGGCTAACAGTAAGACGAGCAATACTAGAAAAACACGAGAATGCATTTTTCATCCTTTCAAATAGCGTTAGTTTTTGAAGATGTCCCTAAGGGCTTCTTCTAATTTCGAGTAGTGCATATTATACCCTACTTCGAACAAACGTTCTGGTTTCGAAAAACGACCTTCAGTAACCAAGATGCTCATTTCCCCCAATACCAGGCGCATCAAAAATGCCGGGACTCGGAACCAATATGGCCGTTGTAATACTTTTGCCAGAGTTCGCATGAATTCAGCATTGGAAGTCATTTGCGGAGCAACCAGGTTGTATGCGCCTTCTGCTTCGGGATTTTCCATCAAATAACGGATGGCGCCAATTTGATCGTTGATGTGTATCCAGGGCAGGGCCTGTTCTCCGCGCCCCATCGGACCTCCGATGAACAAGCGTACTGGCAAGGCCATCAACCACATCAGGACGGCATCGCTGGCAAGCACAACTGCTGTGCGACATACAATATGGCGCACGCCCAATTCTTCCATTGGTTTCGTCGCATTTTCCCAGGCAACGGTGAGTTGCGCCAGGTAATCGTCCCCGGGCGGGGTGGATTCGTCAGCTACGCCCTCCCCTTGCAAACCATAGTAATTGATACCAGAGATCTGGACGAAAACGTTAGGGCGATGAGCAGCCTCTTGTATAGCGGTAGCAAGCGCATGTCCGGGTTCGACGCGCGAGTTGAGAAAACGCTGTTTTTTGCGTTTTGTCCATGGCCAGGCATATAGACTGAGTCCCGACAGATTGACAACTGCGTCCATTTCTTCCATGAGCTGCCCCCAACTGGTGGTTGTTTTCCCATCCCACCCAACAACCTGGGCGCCTTTTATTGTCTGGTTGGGATTACGGGATAAAACCCATATTTTATGGTTATCCGCAATCAAGGATTCTATTAGATGCTTACCCATAAAACCGGCGCCACCGGCAATCAGTACTTTCATTTCAGATTCTCCGTAAGAATGGTTGTGCTATAATCAGCGCTATTGTGGAGGCTGCATGCAAGAGCCAGTACTGGTCTTAAATGCGAATTTTGAGCCGATCAATGTGTGCTCAATGCGACGAGCCATCGGACTGATTCTGACAGAAAAGGCGGCGATGGTGGTTAATGGGCGCGGACACATCCACACAATCAGCCAGCAATTGCCGCGACCTTCCGTAATCCGGTTAGAGCACATGATCCATCGGCCTCACTCACGCGTGAAATTGACTCGACACGAAGTTTTTCGACGCGATAATTATACCTGTCAGTATTGCGGTCGGCACAATATTCCCTTGACAGTCGATCATATCCTGCCAAAACATTTGGGCGGACAACATACTTGGACAAATGTGGTAGCTGCCTGTCCAGGCTGCAATCATCACAAGGGGGGGCGCCGATTGGAGGAAGTACACATGAGGTTGCTGCATGTACCCAAAGAGCCACCAGCCAACGCCGTTTACTTGTATGGACATCATTTAGATGAAAATGGGGAATGGGAACCCTATATTTCCGGATGGTAAGTAAATGTTTCTATCAAACCCTGTACCCTTCTCGACCAAAAGGAGAAGGGTACTTTTTTATGAAAAATCAAGAGTCATAAAATCAGTTGCCAAATCAACCTCACCCTGATAATGCTGGCGGGCTTCGGCAATCAAATTTTCATTGGTATATTCGCCAGTCGGATAGTGAATCAAATATAGTTTACCTGCTTCAGCCTGGGCAGCGATTTGACCTGCCTGTGCAGCGGAAGAATGTCCCAACGAAGCACCAGAAGCTTCATGGATCAAGAAATCAACCCCTTCGGCCAGACGAACAACCTCCACACAAGGTTCGGTATCGCAGGAATAGGCCAACACCTTTTGACTGGCTTTAAACTCAAACCGCAAACCAATGGTTGGGATCAAATGGCGCACGGGTGAAGATTTGATCGTAAATTCGTCACAGTCCAGAAGAGGAATCTTTTCGCTGGCAGGCAGACGGTGAAAGGAAACCGGGAAGAAATTTGGCCAGTTTTCCCAAGAATACATCCCCATCAATTTTTCCATACGGTCAAGAGTGTAATGCAGCCCGTAGATGTTAATCAACTTTTTACGTCCACGCAACCACATGTCCATAAGAAGCAACGGAACGCCTGACACGTGATCGGGGTGGAAGTGGGTCAGGATCAAGTCCGTCACATCCATAAAATCAACGCCAGCCTGCTCCAGGCGATGGATCGGATTGTTGACACAATCGATCATTACAATGCGCTCTTCACCCACCAAAACCATATGGGTGTTTTCACTATCTTTGGAAGAAATTGCGTTAGAGGAACCAAGTATGATCAACTTCGCCATAATTTTTCCTTACAAGCCCTAAAAAGCAGAAGCCAACAACACAGGGGTAACGTATGCTTCTATCACTGCCGCAATCAGGAGCAAAGGCAAAACCAGGCCAACCGCAATCTTGGTCCAATCCGCCAACGACTCCAGCAAGACTTCACCCAGAGACCGGCCCATTTGCGGCGTAACCAGTACAACGCCGATGCGTAACATGGCGGCGCTCGCTAAAATCAAAGCCGGGATTTCAAAGATACCGTGGGGTAGCAATCCATTAATCGTCAACGTAACGGGAGAATAGCCTAATAGTTGAAATACACCCAGCAAAATACCCACTGTACTTAGATTTACAAGATAAACCAGCGTGCCAAGTACACTGAATGAAACCAAGCCCGCCAACAAGATCAGACCGACCGCACGCAAATTATGGGTGAAAATAAAAGGTGCGGAAAAGCTTTGCCCCATACCAGCAAAAGTCGTGGATTGCTCGAACCGTTGCGACAATCCCTGAACGGCATCAGGGGAAGTCATATTCACAAGTTTCGGAACAGTTATTACAGTCCATTGAAAGCCAACCCAAAAAGTGACGATCGCTAAAAGAACCAATATCCCAACCGGAAGCCACAACTGTCGCAACGCGCTACGGACTTCCAACTTGTACCACTCCCCGACAGATGAAGTTTTACCTTTGAAATACCCCCAAAACGTACGCCAGGCCCAGCGTAAATTCAACACATCGATCTCATGTCCCAGAAGGTATTCACGCTGAAAATGTGACAGGCCAACACGGATGAGTAGTCCTGCCAAGATCAATACCCCTACTACCGCCAGCCACAACACTTGGCTGTTTCCCCAAAAAAGCAGGGCGCTTTCTCCTTGCATCAGGATTGCAACCGGGATAACGATGAAAGACGCCAAAAGATTGGCTGCCTTCACCGAGGTAGATTGTACTGAAATCACAATCGCCGCGCTAACCATCAAAATCGCGTGCGCAATTGTCAATGCCAAGAGCTGTATCAGCACAGACAATTCCGGCATTTCAATTCTTTGACGGGAAACGATGATCAGGTAAAAACCGATTGCAGTCAGGCTGGCAGTCAGAGGTGTGAGCACACCGATCAACAATTTGCCCACATACATCTGCCAGTCTTCTAATGGTGTGCTGAGCAATGGTTCAATTGTCCCGCGTTCTTTTTCTCCCACAAAGGATTCCAGCGCTACCACCAGCGAGATCGTGATCGGAAAGAAGCCGATGATCAACACTGAAAACGGTACAAGCCGATCAACCAACAACGTGCCACCATAACGGCTTACAAATTCCACCGCTGAGCGCGCCACCTCATTCATCAACAATGGAAAAACAAGTGTTAGCACAACCAGTGGAAATAAAATACGCCAATCGCGGAGTTGATCGCGCAATTCGCGCTTGGTCACAAGCCAGACGGGAACAAACCAATTCATTATTAATCCTGTTATATCGGGGCAGCAGTTGCGATGGGAAGAATATCAAGCGGAGTTTGCGCATCTGCCATCGCCTTAAGATAAACCTGCTCGAGGCTGCGCGAGACTTCCTGCAACGTCACCACCGGAGCCTGGATTTCGGCCAACTGTCGCAACAACAACGGATTGGATTCCTGCGGTCGCTCCACACGGAACCGCAGCCTGCTTCCATTATTTTCGCTTAAAATCACGCCCTTGGGTAAAGTTAGTCCGTCAATCTGCCAGGGCCGGGACAGTTGCACTTCATATTCTACTGGTCCCAAAATTTGTTTCTTTAAATCATCCAGCCTGCCGCTAAGTAGAATCCGCCCATGATAGATGATGGCAATAATATCTGCCAGCGCTTCCGCTTCTGCCAGGTTATGCGTGCAAATGACAATCGTCCGCTGCGATGATTTCAAGCGCGCAATCTCGTCGCGCACCAGCCGCGCGGACTCTGGATCCATAGCCGATGTCGGCTCATCCAGCAACAGGACAGGCGGCTCGTGCATCAAGGCACGCGCCAGAGCCAGCTTCTGCCGCATACCTTTGGAATACTCACCTACACGCTTGCGCGCTGCTTCAGATAATCCAAAATATTCCAACAGGTATCTGCCCCGCGCCTCTCTGGCTGCAGGGTCAAGGCGATAGACTTCCCCAAAGAAATCAAGGTACTCTCGGCCAGTCATACGTACATACAGACCATGTTGCTCGGTTAACACCCCGACCGATGCGCGCACATCCGAAGCCTGCTTGACCACATCGTAGCCATTGACCTGCGCCCATCCGCGCGTGGGGTTGAGCAAAGCCGTCAACATACGTACAGTAGTGGTTTTGCCAGCGCCATTCTGGCCCAATAAAGCCAAAATTTGTCCGGGCTTGACCGTTAGCGTAACACCATCGACGGCCTTGAAATCATTAAACTGTTTCGAAAGATCGTAAGTTTCTATCATTATTTACTGCTTCTTGGATATTTTCTCGAACTTGCATCTAACGAATTATCTTCAAAAACCAGAATTCTGGTTCAAATATTTACGCAGCACGCTGTAGAGGGTACTACGAAAATGCTGAACAAAACTTGCAGTTTCATAAGGCCTGTTCACACAACGGGTCTACTATTTTTAAGTACGACCAGCATAGTGGTTGGATATATTCATGTCAATAAGACAAGGGTCACACAAACCAGATTTTTATAAGAAACGCTATTCCCGACCAATTTCTTCGCGGTGACGCCAAAGCAAAACCAAGGCTGATAAAACTGCAACGACAGCCATCACAGTCTGATTAGCATTAATTCCGCCTAGCATAGAAGCATCCAGTCTCAAGAAGTCCAACAAAAAGCGGCCAACGGGATATACAATCAAGTAGACGAAAAAATATCCCCGGTCTTGAGCCGATCACCGTAACGGCGCGACAGCCAGAGCAACAAAGCCATATTTGCCAGGTTCCAAAGAGACTCGTACAAGAACAGAGGATGGTAATATTCCTGGTTCTCGAAGCCCGGCAATCGATATTGCGGCTCAATATAGATTTTCCACGGCAGGTTGGTTGGCGCACCATATAATTCCTGATTGAAGAAATTTCCCCAACGACCAATTGCCTGTCCCAAAGCAAGGGCAGGAGCAGCAATATCAGTCCACTCCGCAAAATTCAAGCCATGCTTGCGAGTATAGAAAAAGAGCGCAATTGCCCCACCAATCACTGCGCCGGGAATGCCCAACCCGCCATTGCGTAAATTGATCAAGTCAAACGGGTGAGTCAGGTAAAACATGGTTGTTCTACCTTCAGCGATAGCAGAAGGTGACGGCGTAAAGACATGCCACAACCTTGCACCAATGACGCCGCCAACAATCAACCAGATAAGCAGATCCCAGACGATTTCCGGGTCATATTCACGACGTTTGGCCTCGCGCGCTGCCAGCCAGCCGCCAGCCAACGCGCCCAGCATGAGAATAATGCCATAAAAACGAATAAAAATCGGGCCTAACTGAAATCCCTGTGGCATGATAATTTACCTCACAAATATACAATTATTTATTTACTTCATCTGCGCATGCGCCTGCCTGCGAACAAACCAGATACGCTGCAAGGCAGTGAAATTTCCTAGGATAGCTAAAATCCAGAGAGCAATGATCGGTTGGTTGAATACCAGCAATGGAGCCAACACCAGATAGCGTTCCATGCGCGTTAGCAAACCAACTTTAGCCTCATAGTGCAAGCTTTCGGCGCGCGCCTTAACATAAGAGACCAATATCGAACCGGCTGCTGCCGCAAAAGCCAGGGTGCTGCCCAACGCATTCCCTTGCGTGGCGAAATAATACATCAAGCCGCCCAGGATCGCCATCTCAGCATATCGGTCACTGACCGAATCGACAAAGGCACCAAAGTCGCTTGGTTCGCCAAGCAGGCGCGCCATGGTGCCATCCAATGCATCAATAGGCGTCATGATCAACACCAGCCAACCGCCCAACACCAGCTTTCCCTGAGAAATAAAGTACGCGCCTATAAAATTCCCGGCCAATCCCAGAGATGTCATCATGTTAGGGGTCACCCCAATATTGAGAAAGAACCTTCCCAAGGGATCAACCACCCACTTGAACCAGACACGCATCCGATCGGTAAACGTCACAGGCACACGGACACCATTATTTTCCACGAAGATCACTCCCATAGCGAAATTTTACTTCTTGCATAATTACGTCTACTCTTCTTCATCGTAGTCGTCATCTGGATCCACCAGAACATCACGCTCCCGGCCACCGCCCTGAGAAGGTCCCACAATGCCCATCTCTTCCAGTTGATCCAACAGGCGCGCCGCGCGCGGATAGCCGATGCGTAAACGGCGTTGCAGTAAAGATGCTGAGGCTCGCTGCGTTTCCCGGACAAGGGAAATTGCTTCCTCTACCAGAGCATCATCGCCCCCCTCAGCCGGTTCCTGCAATAACTTCTCCCAGGGCGGTTCATCATCTAATGGCAGGTCGCTGACCTTTTGCCAATGCGTGATGATTTTTTCGATCTCCTGGTCGGTGACCATAACGCCCTGCGCTCGCAGGGGATTGCCGACCTCCGGGTTAAGGAATAGCATATCACCGCGACCTAGCAACGTCTCGGCACCATTCGTATCCAAAATGACACGCGAGTCTATACCCGAGGCAACGGCAAACGCCAGGCGCGCCGGGAAATTGGCTTTGATGAGACCAGTCACCACATCTGTGCTGGGACGCTGGGTTGCAACCACCAGGTGAATGCCAGTCGCGCGCGCCATCTGCGCCAGGCGCACCAGGTTATGTTCGGTCTGATCGGGAGCGGACATCATAAGATCAGCCAACTCGTCGATGATGACCACGATGCGCGGCAGCGTTGTGCCATCCCCACGGCGAGCCAGCTTACGATTGTAGCTGTCCAGGTCTCGTGCTTTGGCGCCTTCCAACAGTCGGTAGCGGTGCTCCATTTCAACCACCACCCAGCGCAAGACCCCCATGATGCGTTCAATGTTGGTCTCTACTTTGCCATACAAATGCGGCAGGCCATTATAGCGCAGCAACTCGACCATTTTAGAATCGATCATTATCAGTCGTAAATCTTCTGGTGCATTGTTCATTGACAGGCAAGCCGCAATGGATGTGATGCATACTGATTTACCCGAACCCGTCGCGCCGGCAATCAACAGATGCGGCATGCGTGAAAGGTCAGCTACCATCGGCTGACCGGAGACATCGCGTCCCAAGGCAATCGCCAATGGCGCATTGACTTTGTAAAAGGTTTCTGTCTCCAGGATCGGACGCAAACGCACCACTGCCGATCTTAAATTCGGCACTTCGATGCCCACGTACGGTTTTCCCGGCACCGGAGCCTGGATGCGCAAGCGTTCCGCCGAAAGCGCCAACGCCAGATCTTTTTGCAGGGCAGCGATTTGCGCCACGCGTACTTTCATCTGTCGGGCATCTTCTTCAGCGGAACCGGTCTTTTTGATAAACCCGGGTTGAATGGCAAACTGCGTCACAGTAGGGCCAACGCGAAAGCCAATCACCGTAGCAGGGATGCCAAACTCCGACAGTGTCTTTTCTATCATCCCGGCCGTCTGGTTGATCGTCCGTTCATCAGGACGAGAGGCCTGCTCACCAGATAGAATTGTCAGCGGCGGGAAATTCTCACCGCGAGGCGGTGGCTCGGCAGGACGGCTATCCTGTGATTCCGGCACACGTAAAGATTTGCGAAACTCCGGCGGCAGTGGGGTTGGTTTCTTCTTGGGTTTCGATTTCTCTTTGGCGGGAGCTGACACTTCATCGGCAGTCTGCACAAATTCAATAACCGGCTCGGCTACCGGCGCATCACCCGCCAGGCGCATCAACCAATTTTCGACATAGGCCCATAAGCCAAAGGCGCTCATACCAGCCAGAAGCCATAAAACGACCAGGATCAGCGTCCCCCAGGTGTTTCCGGCCAATCTCCAGACGAGAAAGGTGAGTCCCCATCCGATGCGACCGCCATCCATGCCGGCTGTAGCCCGGTCAAGGGAATTCCCACTTATAGCGGCCAGCAGGCTGAGGGTCAGGAGAAGAGCGAGTTCAATCGCAATAAAACGCCCAAACGAAAACGTTCCCTGTTCCCAGCGTAAGGTGACGAGTCCAGCCAGTCCAATTGAAATGGCAACCAGATAACTACCCCAACCAAACCAGTATGAAAGGTTGTCAGTCACAAAAGCGAGTGCTACCCCCTTGCTAATGCCCAATAGGCCCAACAAAGTCATGGCTGCAATTGCGAGCAGAATCACCCCGGCGGCATCGCGAGCGAAACGACCGAAGTGCAGATTAAACTGCATCAAGCGGTCAAGCCAATCGTTGCCCGGTTCTTCTACTTGCTGGAACGGTTCACGGCGCATCTTCAAATTTGATTCCGTTCGATGCGCCCGACTCTTTTTCTCAGACATCCGTCCCATCAAGGTTGAGGCTAAGCCCCATACGCTGGTGCGCCGCATCAACGTGTAAGATCCGGACCTCAACTTCCCGATCTTCGCTAACTACATCGCGGACCGATTTGCCACCATCTAGTGGCATTTCAGATGCGTGGATCAGGCCTTCAATCCCGGCTTCCAAACGCGCAAAGGCGCCATAAGAAACAACACTTGTGACTGTCGCAGAGACAATCTGTCCAACAGCGAAATCAGTATCCGCTTTTTCCCAGGGATTGGGGAGCAAACGCTTAAGGCTGAGCGCCACCCGGCAACGTTCCGGAGAAATTTCCAGCACCTGGGCATTAAGCTCTTGCCCAAGCTTCACAATTTGGCTTGGATGAGAAACGCGCCCCCAGGAAAGCTCAGAAATATGGATCAACCCTTCCACGCCGCCCAGATCGATGAAAACACCGAAGTCCGTAATATTTGTGACGGTCCCCATAACAGTTTGGCCGGGCTCTAAAGTATTAAACAAATCCATGCGCTTACCCGGCTCCGCCAGTGCTGCGCGCTCCGAAAACACGACCCGCCCATCTTCAGGCGCGCACTCGATCACCTTCAGGTGTAATGTGCGGCCAACATAGGTTTCCAGACCTTCTTCGCGGTTCTGCTTTTCTGGATTGGAAGCCATCTCCACCAGATGCGAAAATGGGACAAAACCATACAGACCATCGCCCTCCACCAGCACGCCACCCCGGTTGTATCCCGTGACCTGCAAGTCTACTATGCGGTCTTGGTGATACAAATCGCGGACTTCGCCCCAATCCGGATTCTGTTTCGCCTCTTCAACTTTAGCAGGCACATTTACTTTTGCCTGCTTGACGGCTGGAGCTACATAGCGCTCTTCTTCAGCCAACACAGATTCCCACCAACTATCATCAACTTCCGGCATTTTTTCTTCACTCTTTCGATAGGCAACCATTAAGGCCTCCTTCCCGACCTCATTTGATTTGTTGAGACTCAGTCTCCATCTCAATAATTGCACGTGCAACAGCTTCTACCGCCACACGCTGTTTACGATATAAGTCCGCTTCCGACATTGCTAATCGGGCTGCAACCTCACGCACTTTGCGCCCCTCGATAAACTTCATTTCGAGAATGTTGAATAGAATCCACTCTGTTGTAAATCGACGTTCTCCTTCCGGTTTGACCTGGTCAACTGCCTTGCGTAACAAAGCACGCAAGGCGTTGGAAGTATTACCCTCATGCTCACGCTCCAAAGCGCGCACCACACGTAATCCGGTCAAAGGGCTGTTTGTTAATTTGGGGCCACCCCAATAATGAGTAAGCGCGTCTTTAACCCAGTTCACCAAATCCGATTCGGGTGGCACATCCTCCGCAAGCAGGTTTGCACGCGAGTTGTAGCGGCTAACAGCGCGCAAGCGTTGGAGCATGTCCATTTGCGGTTGCAGGTCTTCCAACGAGCGGAACACGCGCTGTTGCAACTGGCGGTCCTCTAAAGCAAAGGCAGCCCGGTCAGCCAACAGCCAGAGCGCTTCGCGCTGATCATTATCGATTACAAGGGACTGATCCGGTTGGCGTGCCACGCCCAAAAGCCCCAACAGTGGAGGCAGTTCATCACGGTCCATGTCATTCTGGCGACGTTGGCGCAACGGTAAGATCCAGAAATCACCCCAAACAAACTCATGGCGCTCATCGCCGTTTTCATGCTCCGCCTCCTGCAAAGCATCTGATAAATCCTGTTGGTCGATTAATTTACGATTACCCGCCACCACGATCATAGACAAACTACCCGCGTCCAAAGCTGAGACAAAGGAACTGGGAGATTGCATGTGGTCACGTACGGCAGCCAGCACAGTTTCTAAGAACTGTTGCATGTCACCACGCGTAAGCAAGCGCTCTTCGATATTTTGGAGCAACTGCAATTCTGCACGGTCACGTCCAAAGAAAAGCCAGCGTTCCCACAGCGGTGCAACCAGTGTAATCATGTGTTCCAATAACAACACAGACACAACCACAGCCAACGGTACAAAAGCGGAATACTGCTGCCCGAAGAACGCGCCGCCACCTCGTCGGACAACGGTCATCAAACCAAGCGTAACAGAAGCTGTAACCGGACCACGCATGATCCATTTGAACAAGCGGCTTTTCACCAATCGGTCCGGCCAGGAAACGCCAAAGAATGCCACCGCATAGGCCATGACCACAACAAGTCCACCCACCAACAGATTGATAACTGTTGCGGCACCCCAAAACAAGAGCGGATATCTGCCTGCCAACTCATATCCATACAGCAAGTAAGGATACGAGCCAAGAGCTGGAGCCGTTGCTCCGGCCATTAGATACAACATACGGCGCTGTCCAGAACGGGTTAACATGCGTGAATAGGCGCGGGCAAAATTGATCCCGGCCAGGAGCATCGTGCTGACATAGTAAAACGTAAAAACTTCTGTCCAGAATGTACGCTCAAGGTAAGGCGCAGGACGCCCATCTGGAACGAGGCGTCCCACCAAATGCCCCGTGCTTAGTAACAGCAAGAAAAGGGCCGAAACCAGGTACATCAAGCGAACAACCATCCTACGGCGTCCGCGTGAGGGCCGACCGGCCGTCACCAGGAGAGCATCTGACAAATGTAGATAGGCAGGAGGCAGGAAGACGATGCCAATCCATTGCAAACGTAGGAGCAGGTCAATTCCCCAGGCTGGCACATCTTTATTTTGTAATGCATCGGTGGTAAAGACAACCACAACACACAGAAGAATAACAGCAAAAGAGCGCGCCACGCGGTCGCGCAAGTTAAATGACAACGCGTACAAAAATAGCGAGAAGGCGGTGATGGCAATCCCCGCCGTCAGGATTTGATTAAGCGTTTGTATCCCCGCCAGTAAACTGTCGGACCAACCGTTAAACATATACCTTCCCGGTGACTACATTAAGGATCTTCCAAAAAAAAGGGCCACGTCTTGTGTGACGTAGTAGTGGTCATTATACCCGCAGAATTCAAATCCAAACTTGAGTGCCAGTCGAATAGCCGGATAGTTCTTGGACGTCATCTCCAGGAAAATATCCCTATCGCTTCGTTCTGAAGCCCAATCCTGCGCGGCGTTCAAGAGGGCACTGCCTATGCCCCGACGTCTGCTTCCCGCATCTACAACCAAATCTGTGATCCAGGCTGTGGTGGCATGACTATGCTCCAGAATACAGGCATAACCTACCGATACATCTCCTTCTAACGCAATGAGGGTAACAGAACGTTGTAGCCATTCATCAGCCAGAGAAGATGGATCGTGCGGATAGTTCACGCTGATCGGACGTGGCAAACGCACTTCCCGAAAGCCAGCCAGCACCTGACCGTTTTCCTTGCGCAGATCCAATTGCCAGACGTAATCGCTGGTACTGGCGTGGTCGAACCCCATTAAACGGGGCAAATCGGTGGCAACTGCCGGTCGAATATGAAAATTACTCAAGAAACAAACCTCCAAAAACTATGGCGCAATCACGCGAACGGGAACAACACAAGGTGGATAGGCCTGCCCTTGATTATCAGTTACTTCGAGACGCAACTGATAATCGCCCGGTGTTAACGTGGCTGTGTCCCAAAAACCTACATCGCCATTCTTGACAAGTTCTCTACCCGCAGAGATCGTCGCCCATACGTCCGTTCCCTGCGGCGCAACTTCATATTTATAAAATCCGAAGTTTGCTACATCCACGGTACCGACGAGCGTGATCGTACCGCTGACTTCTTGCCCCGGTTCCGGTGCAGTCAGCATGATTTCGCCCGGTATACAACCATCAGCCGGGGCTGATAAAGAATCGGAAGCAGGAGTCGCATCGGTTAATACTGTAGCCGGATTCCCCGAAAGAGCGCCTTGCGTCTGGTTCAGTATGTCCAAAGTAGGGGTTGCCAACAAATCAGCAGCTGGCAAAGCAGGTACGATAAAAGACGCCAGAAACAATTCGCCAAAAAACAGGGAAAGGATCAGCACAGAAACGATCAATGCCTGACTCATGCGGCGCACGGAAAATTCCCGTTCCAGACCAAAAACGGAATCACGCCACTCATGCCAGGATTTCCACAGCCAACGAAAGGCGAATAAACCGCCCAAAGACAGCAGTATATAAATCAGCCCTTCATAATCGGCCAAAAAGCGATAAACTGTTTCCATGCCAGCCGGAATTTGCTTAGACAGTCTTCAATATGCCCCGAATGATCGTTTCCATTTTGGGCGTAATGATTTTTCCCGCCTCGATCACTTCCTGGTGTGTTGTCACCGTTGAGCCATCCAAATTGGCTTTGTTACTGATACCCGAAAGTCCTAAAACACGTAACCCACCATGACGGGCAACGATCACTTCAGGGACAGTGGACATACCGACAGCATCGGCTCCTGCCAATCGCAAGAAACGCAGGTCTGCCGGGGATTCAAAGGAAGGGCCACTCAAGCCACAATATACGCCCTCTCGCAAGGTAATGTCGTGTTCCGCAGCAACTTTGCGCGCACTCGACCCCAATTCTTTATCGTAAGCCTGGCTCATATCAGGGAAGCGAGGTCCAATCTCGTCCAGGTTGGGACCCATAAGTGGATTCAGACCGCTCATGCCCATCAAATTCAGGTTATCTGTAATGAGCATCACATCCCCGGGGACAAAATCAGGATTCACCCCCCCGGCTGCGTTCGTGACAATCATCATCTCCAGCCCTAAACGCTGCATAACACGCACGGGTAATGTCACCTGACCCATACTGTAACCTTCATAAAAATGAACCCGCCCTTGCAGCACAAAGACAGGTTGTCCTTCCAATTTGCCGATAACGAGACGGCCAACGTGCCCTTCCACAGTAGAAACCGGCCAATGCGGTAAATCGCCATAGGGAATGTTAACGGCATCTTTAACGGAAGCAGCCAAATCGTTCAGCCCCGAACCAAGAATGATCCCAACGCGAGGTTTTACATTGAGCTTGGCTCGAACTGCGTCTGTCACCTGGTCAATTTGTTCAAGCGTCAAATAAGTTTGCATAAACCACCTGGATTAAAATTTATTAAAAGGTATACGCGCAACGGTTCCTATACAATCCCCGCCACGCGCCTGTCCCTGATAAAATTATATCAGAGATTATTTAACAAAATTGTTTACCAGTTTGTCTCAACTTTGCCGATAATTGAAAAAGTTGTAGTAAATTTAAGTCACCTATGACAGAACCTTCTCGCCGCTTCGAAAACCTGCTCAGGCTCTTAACCACACTCGTACTTACCCTAACTGCTCTGGGTTTTCTCCTCGTTCCCGGTTGTCTGGGTCCTGTGACGGAGGGCATGTCTGTCATTGTTCGTTTTTTGCTGGGCACGGGCCTTTATGTCATGGGGCTTGTAAACCAAGCTTCAATTTTTGTTGTTTACCATAAAGTTGCTCAAAAAATTGTCGATATAATTATTATGGTCTTTCTGGGGGTACTTGGTTATATATATTTTCATGCACATCTTATTATCGATGGCATTTCTCTGGCCGTATTGGTTTGTGCGCAACTATATCTTTTGATGTTTCGCGAAAATGATGATAAGACCGAGCAAAATATTTTTGTTTTAGGCTATGTTGTTCTCAATTTGATTAGCGGAATCTTGCTCTTGTTTGGATTAGTCAATCCATCCGCTTATCAAAATTTGGGAATGTTGAAAAGCTACCTCGGCATTGCCTTTCTTATTGGTGGTATAGCAGGCATCGCTTCTTTTAATAATTTTTCTTCCAAACGAGTATCGCGTATTTTAGCCAGGTCCACCGCTATTCCTTGGATAATTTGGGTCTTGATCTTTTCCCTGGCTCCCCAAATGAACACGGTATTCATAGCCCTTGGTTTTGCTATCTTACCTCTTATTCTTTTTATAGACGTATGGGACAAACTGCGCTTACCCCTCACAGACTATATCGGCCGGAAAGTTATTCTCATTGCAAGTGTGGCCGAATTTTTAATATTAGTCTCCCTGGTTTTCATTGGGTACAGCTCAAAAAATTTCTCTTTTCAGGGTGAGATTTTTGCGAAGGATAGTTTTCCTATCAATGACCAAGGGTTCTCTTTTGTTGTTATGCTGGCTGCTAAGGGATTTATCCTATATGGGCTTACGATCGTTGTACTGACCATTAACAAATTCAAGGCCGAGTTATCTGATCCCGATTTTGATGAGAAAGAGTATGCTAAATCACTTCTTACTGGATGGAGTCAATGGATTTCCCGTTCGGTGAACTCGCTTGTTTCCTCTTCACGCAATTTACATACAAAAGTTGAAATTCAATCAGAGCAGATTGCATCACTTGTTCATCAACTCAACAATGAAAAAAAGCGTACGGCCCAATTAAATCTTTTGGCGGAACTCAGCCACCAGCTTGAAACCCAGCTAGATCAGCCAGTGGCCGCTCAATTGGCTGTCAATACACTGCAACGCGCGCTGGACTGCAAACATGTCGTCGTTTTTGAAAACGAACTAGAGCGACGAGAGTTTTCTGTTATGGCCTCAGCGGGTACTTTCCTGCCGCCAGGATACCGCCAGAGTACATCACAAGGCTTGCTTGGTAGATCTTTGCGCTTGCGAAAAACCCAGATTGCCAATGACACAGAGCTTGACCCTGACTTCATAAAAACAATAACATCACAAGCTCATTCTGTTTTTGCTGTACCTTTAATCCACCATGGACATGTGAAGGCCGTCCTAGAAGTGGGCGATGACAAAACCAACGCTTTCAGCAGTCATGATGTGCACCTGGCCGAGCTGATCGCGGCTGAGTTGATTCGGGCCTGGGAACGCTCCAGCTATCATCAAAGGCTTACGAACCTGATCAAGGCAGGTATATCACTTTCCCCCCTTTTGGAATCTCAGACAACAATCAAGGAAATTGCCACAATTGCCCGTGAGACTCTGCAATCACGCTTTACGTTTGTTACGCTCCTGGATCAAGAAGGAAATTTTTCACGCACTGCTTTTTCAGGTCATGCCCCACGTCTGCTAAATTCATTGAATCAAAATCCAGTCGATGACACTACCATCCAGGCGGCCCTGCATGCTTATGAAGCATTTCGCATTCGAGATATACGCAAATATCGCAAAGCCTCGCACATCGAAATTGACCACAATGGCTTACGGAGCATGCTAGCGATTCCCATCCGCCTGCATCGTTTGAGCATCGGAGCCATCCTGGCTTTTGGGAAACAGGGAGAAATCTTCTTCGGCGAGAATGACGAATCCTTGGCTGGCTTGCTTTCATCTCAGGCAGCAACCGCTGTTGAGGCTACCTGGCTTTATCAGGAGCTGCGCAACACGCTTACCACAACAACACAGCTATATAGCTTAAGTGTGAAAATCATACAGGCGGAAGAATTGCGGCAAGCAGCACGTCATATTGCTGAAACAGCCGCAAAAGTTTCCAATGCCACTGTTGCAGGCCTTGTACTTTTCACAAAAGACCAACAAATCGAAACAGAAGTAGAAATCGACGAAAACGGTGCGCACCCTGGCAAGCAACATCCAATGGACCTGATCCAACAAACCCTCGAATCGGGGCAAATTGTCCATGTGACTCCCGATCAAGTCTCAGCTACGATTTGTTTCCCCTTACAAACGCCTCTTCGCAAATACGGCGTACTCTGGTTGAATATTTCCAATATTCGAGAGTATTTCTCGCATCACGCTTCTAATATGCAAACCTTGGCAAACCAGGCAATTCTTGCTTTGGAACGCTCAATTCTGCTGGTCGAATCTCAACAGCAGGCAGAAGCAATCGAGTCCGCCTACGAAGAATTGGAATTCACGTATGACCGTACACTCGCCGCCTTGATGTCTGCTCTGGATGCGCGAGACCGTGAAACAGAGGGACATAGTACGCGAGTTAGCGAACTGGCCTGTTTGCTAGGTGTGGAACTTGGTTTGAATGCTGCCTCATTAAAAGCAATCGAACGAGGTTCTCTGCTCCACGATATTGGAAAAATCGGTATCAGCGATACAATCCTGCACAAACCTGGCCCTTTGACGCCGGATGAATGGAAAATAATGCGTCTCCATCCGGACATTGGTGCACGTATTGTTGAAGACATACCTTTCTTGCAAGAGACCCTCCCTATTATTCGTTACCACCAGGAGCGATGGGACGGAAGCGGGTATCCTGTTGGACTGAGCGGCAAAGATATCCCACTTCATGCGCGTATCTTCGCAATTGCAGATGCATTTGACGCTTTGATCAGTGATCGCCCATATCGCCAACGTATCCCTGTAAGTGAAGCCATGACCTATATAAAAGAACAGTCTGGTATTTTGTTTGATCCAGAAATTGTCTTGGCATTTGAGCGTATGTGGGGGAAAAACAACCTAGAGGAACTCGTTTCATGAAATTCCCGGAGTTCTTAAGAAAAAACGTAAAATATCAGGAGGATGCTGACTATGTGTATCCTTCAGCAATCGCTGCAATCATCATTTTTTTTGTAATTATTCTAGATGTCCTTATTGGAAATCAGTCTTCCGGAGAAAACCGCTTTATCGCGTTCACTCTTGGTTTTGGTGGTGGTCTTTATGTCTTTTTTCAAAGCATACTGATTGCCCCACGTTTACAAAAATATCGCAGGCTCTACATTTGGGTTAATGCTGCTGTCAGTGGACTGGGACTAAGCCTATTGGTCCTCGCACTTAATGAAGTGCATCTCACTTTTTATAGTATTCTGCTTATCCTGACCGTTACCTCTATTTCCATCCTCTCCGGTCGTGGCCCTACCTATCTATTAATTGCGCTGAGTGGAATTACTTATATTCTGGTTCACCAACAGACAATATCAGGTTTTTTGGGTTGGTCAATTTATCTTGCCCCTATAATCGCATCCATCGTCATCACAGAGACCATTTTGCGCTTACGTCAAGCTACGGAAAACCAAATTCATAGACTTGAAACCATCAACACATTTAGTCAGCAAATCAATTCATCTCTTGAAACAAATCAAGTCCTTTCTTTATTAAATGCAGCTTTGCAGAAAGCTCTTACCGCAGATTCTTATTACGTTGGACTTGTGGATAACGGCATCATCCGATTAGATTTGTTTTATGATGGCGGCGAGTACTTTAGCGATGTAGATGTTCCAATAGATAATACGCTAGCAGGTTGGGTAGTCAAAAATCAGGAAACTTTGTTTTTGCCCGATTTTAAGTCATGGTACCCAGATAGCAGATATACAGAAATATATTATTGGAAAAAACAAATCCAGTTTATCCTGGATTGGCGTTCCTATGCGAACCGCACATGTCAACGGCTTACTCGCTGTGAGCTCATATAAAGCGAACACATTCAGTCATGCCGATATGGAACTGCTATCGAACTTAACCCAGCACGCTGCCCTAGCTCTGGACAACACAGTTCACCACAAGCAAGTGGAAGAACAATCCCGCCTGGACAGTCTGACTGGCACGTACAACCACAGATATTTTCTCAAAGCACTGCAAGAACTTATTGATGATGTTCATATTGAAAGGAAAGTTATCTAGCCTGATCATGCTCGATATCGATTTCTTTAAGCGCTACAACGATTCATTTGGGCATCAGGTTGGCGACCTTGTCCTGACAAAACTATGCGAAACCATCCAGCAAAATATCAAAAAGGATGATTTTGTCGGGCGTTGGGGTGGAGAAGAATTTGTGATTGCATTACCAGGCGCCAAAGGAACTGAAGCGCATCAAGTCGCCAAACGCATACAAAAAACCATGCAGGAATTGGTTCTCAGCCATCCAAAACATGAAAAAATCCCGGCCCCGACCGTGAGTCAGGGCATTTCTGTTTTTCCAGATGAAGCGGATGAGATCGATCATTTCATCTATCTTGCTGACCAACGCCTGTATAAAGCAAAAGAACGAGGCCGTAACCAGATCGAGCCGGATCCATCTCATTGGGATAACATTCAATCGGCAAAAAAATAGACGGTGCTTCAAAAGTGCACCGTCTATTTTCTATCATCAAGATT
>CAWHJM010000073.1:0-10771 GCA_963829615.1 uncultured Chloroflexia bacterium | reverse complement strand
CCATCTAGGTCAACGTAATGGGTCACACCTGCTTCGTCGAGTAAATCAAGCAACTCTCTTAATGGCTTCTGATCCCATCCGCCGCCGAACGATTTACCGAGATGATTGTGTGCATCAATAACTGGAAACTTTGGCTTGTTTACCAAAGTTATCTTGGTAACCAGTTTAGACTGCGGGTGAAAGTTTTCGAGCAGCATTATTTTATGGCTCCGGCGGTTAATCCACGAATGATGAAGCGTTGGAAAATGAGCGCAAGCAAAACGGGCGGCAAGCTTGCTAATACGCCCGCGGCGGCAATCCGTAGATCCGAGTTCCAATTTCGTGCTGAATTCTCCGATAAGCACCGGAAGTGTCTTTGCGTCAACATTCGTAAAGATAAACGCGTAAAGGTATTCATTCCATGCCGCGATAAAGGCGAAGATCATCACGCTCACCAGCCCCGGTCCAGAAAGCGGCAATATCACCCTGAACAATGCTCCCAGATGAGTGCATCCGTCAATGCGGGCGGCATCCTCCAATTCCGAGGGGATGGATGCGAAATAGCCACGCATCAACCAGATGACCAGAGGCAGGACGATGCTGACATCCACGATAATCAATCCGATTTGTTTATCGAGTAAATCAATCGGCGCATGATGACATACATGGGCACGACTAAAACAATGGGCGGCACCAGTTGCGTCGCCATCGTAACGAGAACCATTCCGTTACTGCCTTTGAAACGGAGCCGAGCGATTGCATACGCGGCAAGCACTCCCAAAAACAGGCAGATGAGGGTGGTCGTCAATGAAATCATGGCTGAATTACCAAGCGAGTGGATAAAGAGTTGGGCGTTAACCGATTCGCTTCCGCGCATAAAGAACAAGGAATAATAATTTTCCATCGTCAGCCGCGGGGGAATCCAACGCAAAGGCACAGTCAGCAGGTCAATTTTGTAGGAAAGGGATGAGATGATAAGCCAGAGATAAGGCGCGACAGTCCAAATTACAATTCCAGTCACCGCCAAATAAAGAAGGAAACGCTTCAAGATTTGGCGCATATCAAACCTCCACGACCCTTCGATATGCCGAGCGAATATAAACCACCGCCGGGATAAAAATGATCAGGCTAGTCAGGTATGCCATCGCTGCGCCATACCCGAAGCGCAAGGAACGGAACGTCGTCGCGTAGACTCGCAAATTGATCATCTCCGTCGAACTGAAAGGTCCGCCGCCCGTGACGATATAGATCAATTCAAAGGTTTGAAAACCCCAGATAAATTGCAGTAATCCTGCGATCATCAGGACGGGCATGATCAAAGGTAAAGTAATACCGAAGAAGGACTGCCATTCTGTCGCGCCATCCACGCGGCTGGCCTCGTATAGGTCATCAGGGATGGTTTGCAAGGCAGCCAGTGTCAAGATAACAGTGAACGGCGTTTCCTTCCAGACATTCGCCAGAATAATCAGAGCCATGGCTGAGTAGGTTTAGCCAGCCAGACTTGATATTGACTGATTATATGAAGTTGAGACAACAGGGCGTTCAACGCGCCGTAATCGGCATTGTAGATCCATTTCCACATGGCGGCGTTGACGATGGATGGCATTGCCCAGGGCAGGATCATCAAACCGCGTACAAATCCGCGCCCGCGAAATTCCTGATTAAGGACCACTGCAATCGCCACGCCGAGCGCCAGTTCAATAACAACGGAGAACAGACTAAATTTAAAGCCGCCTGGAGAGAATTCAGATAGCGCGGGTCTTGCAACAAGTCAGTATAATTTTTGAACCAGATGAAAGCGTTCTCTTGAGGCCGGGACAAATCATTTTGTTGCAAACTGAGCCATAAGGAGTTGAACATTGGAAACAGAACAACTCCCAGAATAGCCAGCATGGCTGGGGCAATAAGCAACAATCCCAGAATACGATGGTCGTCAAAGATAGGGCGAGTACGTGATTTGGTTAAATTCATATTACTTGAACGAATGCCTGCACCTTAAAGGTGCAGGCATCTACAAACTATGAACTTTTATGGCTTGCACTCGAACTGGGATAACAGGCCATGTTGTCCAATGCCTGCTGGGCAGTCTGTTCACCAGCTAGCGCTTTGTGAACCTCGGCAGTGCTGATGTCAACGAAATCGCCATACCAAGTGAGTTTGGAAAGACCACGCGCGGTCGGTAGTTGCGCCTGGAAATCGGCCCAGAAGGGATATTTGGCGGTCAGATCCGGATCGGCGTAAAGGTCAACCCAGATGGGCAGCACGCCGATTTCCTCCGCCAGCACTTTGTTGGTTTCCTTGCTGGTCATAAATTCAATGAATTTCCATGCCGCTTCTTTATGTTTTGATTGCGAGGGGATGGCATAGGCCTCGGGGAGCGTCAAGGCCGCGCTCATGCCAGCCTGTGCGCCAGGTACCAAGCCAACCTTGATTTGTCCGTCAACACTGGAAACTGACGGGTCTTTGGTATAGGCCATCAAACCTGCAATACCCTGCGGCATGAAAAGCGAGTCGCCTTTGAGGAAGGCATCCTGCGATGCGGCCTGATTGTATGTCATACCAGCGGGATTGGAAACACCATCCTTGAGGCTGTCCATCATATATTGCAAGGCAGCCAATGTATTCGGGTCCTTATTGAACAAGAAACAACCCTTATCGTCCACGATCTGGCCACCGAAAGCGTAGGTCCAGAAGTGAAACTCGTTCCCCAGCGACCATTCCTGATTTCAGAATGGAGCCATACCATAAGCCACAACCCCCTTTTCTTTTGCCGCGAGGCTCATTTGCGTAAACTCATCCCAGGTTTTGGAGGTCGTTGAAGCCTGCCGCGGTCAACTCCTCAGCATTGTAATAGAAGAAGCGGGTGTCGTTGTTCCAGACAATGCCATAGACCTTGCCATCAGAACAGGAGAACAAATCCACCAAACCGGAAATCATGCCGTCGGTGTAGCCAGCGGACATATAGTCGTTGAGCGGCGTAACCCAGCCAGCTCCACACCATTCAGCCACCCAACCGTTATCGAATTCGACAACATCATAAGCAGAGCCTCCAGTTGATATTTCGGGCAAGATACGGTTCGCCACTGATCCAGATCGCTCTGGATTAGCTGAACTTTGATGCCCGACTGTTTTTCGAACTCATGGATGCGGGCCCTCGAAAGCGCCGTTCAGATCTGCTTCGTGCTTGGGAAAAATGACTGTGATGGCCTCGGCCTCTGACGCACGCTGAGTCGCATCCACTGCGGGAGCCTGGCTTGCTTCTGTTGTGGGAGCCGCAGCGGGCGCACAAGATGCCAGTGCAAAACTAAACGCCAGCAACAACGAAGCAAATAAATAGAAGGGTGATCTTTTCATTTCAAACTCCTTTTTATTTTTTCGGACAATCAACTGTCCGCTTACACACTTGATCAAACGACAATCGAATTGATTCCCTGTGCTTTTAAAGCGGTGATAAATGTGCGCGGCGTCTGTTCATCCGTCACCAGTTTATGAACATGGGTCAACGGCGCCAGGAATGTTGTGGAAACGCGATTGATCTTTGAATGATCTGCCACAAGAATGACCTCGCGCCCAACTTTCAGGATGGCGCGGTCAGTCAGCGTTTCGGGCAGGTAATCGTTGGTCAATCCCTGGTTCAGGCTGATGGCACGGATTCCAATAATGATTTTGTCTGCACGCACTTCGGATAAGGCCTGCTCGGTGATGTGACCGATAAACGACAGTTCGCTATCGCGCAACATTCCACCCAAGGCGATCAACTCGATATTTTCCTTTTCAGACATCAGGTTGATTACGGGAAGGGAATTGGTGATGACCGTAATATTTCGCGTTATGAGGTGCTGTGCCACCTGTAAAACGGTTGTGCCCGAACCGAGGAAAACCGTTTCTCCATCCTGTATTAGGGCTGCGGTGGCACGTCCAATGCGCTCTTTTTCATTTTCCTGCTCGCGACTGCGGCGTAGGATAGGTTCTTCGGGCGCCGCTTGGCGAACCAAGACTGCGCCACCGTGTACACGCTGAATAAGTCCTTGTTCGGATAGCGCCTCCAGGTCGCGACGGGCAGTCGCTTCACTGATGCTGAATTGTTCGCATATTTGCGCTACTGAGAGACGTCCAACCCGCTCAAGCAGGCGGGCTAATTCACGTTGGCGTTCGTAACTGGATAGGGTGTCAAAGGTTGTCACAGTCAATCACAATCAATCACATTCAATCATTATTATAATTATTTTTGAACGAATTTCAAGAGGGAATTTTAAATAAAAAAACGCCAACAAAAGGCGTTAATCATCAAAATGATAATAGCAGGTTACCCTACCATCTCCTTTGGCCGGTATTGCAACGCCTCCGCCAGATGCACGGACTGAATATCATCACTCCCCGCCAGATCCGCAATCGTCCGCGCCAGCTTGAGCACGCGATGATACCCCCGCGCCGACAGGTTCAACCGACTCATCGCCGCCCGCACCAGGCTGTCCCCTGCTTCATCCAATTTACAAAACTGACGTACTTCCGCCACGCGCATGTCGGAATTACAAACGATGTCCGTGCTTTCGAAGCGAATTCCGCTGCCGTTCTCTCGCAGCCTGTACTCGCTCCCGTATCGATGCCGATGACTTGCCTAAGCGATCGCTGCTCAACTTCTCGTAATCCACGCGCGGGACTTCGACATGGATGTCAATGCGGTCGAGTAACGGTCCTGAAATGCGTTTCTGATATTTAGTCACTACTGAATGTGCACACGCGCAAGGTTTTTTCCCCCGCTTCATCCAGTTTACAGAATTGACGTACTTCCGCCACGCGCATATCGGAATTGCAGACGACGTCCGTCCCTTCGAAGCGGACTCGCTGCCGTTCTCTCGCCGCCTGCACCCGCTCCCGTATCGACGCCGATGACTTCGCCCAGGCGGTCGCTGCTCAACTTCTCATAGTCCACGCGCGGAACTTCGACATGGATGTCGATCCGGTCCAGCATGGGACCGGAGATGCGCTTCTGGTATTTGGTCACAGCAGAATGAGCACAAGTACAGGGCTTTTGCGAATCGCCGTACCAGCCACAAGGGCAGGGATTCATCGCCGCTATCAATTGAAAGTTGGCAGGAAACGTCAGTGAACCTTTGGCCCGGCTGATAGTGACCACTTTGTCTTCCATTGGCTGGCGCATGACTTCCAACACGCGGCTGCCGAATTCGGGAAATTCGTCTAAAAACAAGACACCCCTGTGTGCCAACGAGATTTCTCCCGGATGCGGGATGTTGCCCCCACCTACCAGTCCGGCATGACTGATGGTGTGATGCGGCGCGCGGAAGGGACGGTGGCGGATGAGCGGGGTATCCGGTGGAAGTTGGTCGGCCACCGAGTAGATTTTGGTCACATCCAGGGATTCTTCGATGGACATCTCCGGCAGGATGCCGGGCATGGCACGCGCCAGCAGGGTCTTCCCAGCTCCCGGGCTACCCACGAGAAGACAATTGTGCCCGCCAGCTGCGGCAACTTCCAGAGCACGTTTGACATGCTCCTGCCCCTTGACCTCGGCAAAATCGGTCGGGACGAACATGGGCGTGAGTTCTTCGCTGGAAGGTTGGAATGGCTCGATTAAATGGCGGTCAGTCAGATGGTCGTAAAGCTGCGCCAGTGTTTTTACGGGAATAATTTCCAGGCCAGGGATCAGGGCGGCTTCGGCGGCGTCCACTTCGGGCACCACCATCCGCTTGTATCCATTGGCACGGGCGGCGGCAGCCATAGGCAGGATACCGCGCGTGTGACGGACGATACCATCCAGCGAGAGTTCGCCGATGACAAGGGTATCCTGCGCGGCTTCAAGGGGCAAGCGTCCGCTCAGGATGATGACACCCAGCGCAATGGGCAGATCGTAGGCCGGACCTTCCTTGCGGATAGCAGCTGGCGGACAGATTAACAACGATACGATGGCGGGGAAAATGCAAGACCGGCGTTCTTGATCGCGGTCTGCACGCGCTCGCGGCTTTCCTGCACGGCAGTGTCTGGTAGCCCCACAAGTGTCATGCCCGGCAGGCCGTTGGTGTAATCTACTTCGACTTCGATGATGACGCCATCAAGACCAACGACAGCGCAGGAATAAACGCGAGCAAGCATGAAAGTATTTTACATTGAAAAAGGAGATGCTTCTGAAAACTAGCTGTACAGTTTTGATAGGCTACCTAGTGGAAACAAGGCGATAGAGTCCAAAGTCAGGAGACTTTGGACTCCGTTTTCTTCAAGGTTGCCAAGTGACAGGTATCGTTCAACCGTTTGAGCGAGATAAAATCATCCGAAATCAGCACTTCCGACAGGCTGGCATTTTCCAGTTCGAGATACCAACGCTTCTGGGGTGACAACTCCAAAACTACGCGCAGCAGTTCGCTCAACGGCCCTCCGTGCGCCACCAGCAGCACGGTCTGCTCATTGTTTTTCTGCTTGAGATCTTCTAGTAAGGAAATGACACGTGCGTTGAACAAGTCGATCGTTTCCCCGCCCTGCGGAGTTTGGTGAAAGTCACTTAGCCAGGCAGCGATCATTTCCGGATATTGCTCCTGTGCCTCGTCGAAGGTTAGCCCTTCGAGAATGCCGAATTTCAACTCCCGCAGGCGCGGCTCAGACAAGATGCTCAGGCCGCTCTTTTCAACAATAATCTGAGCCGTTTCCCAGGCACGCTTCAGGTCGCTAGCATAGACCGCATCGATTTCATACCCGGCCAATCGCTCCGCCACGAGTTCGGCCTGTCGTACCCCCAATTCCGATAGCGGCACATCCGACTGCCCCTGGTAGCGGCGCTGCGCGTTCCATTCGGTCTCGCCGTGGCGCACCAGCATCAAGTGCAGCATCATTTCACCTTCATCGGGATGCCCGCCACCAGCAGCAGCACCTCGTCCGCGTGGCGCGCCAATATCTGATTCGCGCGTCCCAAAATGTCGCGGTAGGCGCGTCCCAACTCGTAGGGCGGGACGACCCCCAACCCAACTTCGTTGGACACCACCAGCATTTCAACGTCCGTCTCTTGAACATAGGCAACCAAGGCTTCGACTTCAGCCACCACGTCCGCTTCGATCTGCGCGTCGAACGGATCGGAACGGGGCTCATCAAACGGATCGTCTTCTGGCGCGGCGGCATCCATCAAATGATTGGCGACCAGGAAGGTCATACAATCCAACAAAATGACTTTTGCCCCGCTTCTTGCCGCGCGAATGGCCTGCGCAACGTTTCGAGAGGCCTCTACCGTTTCCCAGGCGGACGGTCTCCCGGCACGGTGCTTCTCGACCCGCTGTTCCATCTCCTCGTCTTTGGTCTCCGATGTGGCGACATACAAGACGCTATCCCCGCCCACTTCTTTCGCACGTCCTTCGGCGTAGGAACTCTTGCCACTACGCGCACCGCCCAGAATCAGTGTCAGTTTTCCCATATGATTTTCTCTAACAATTCCATATTCAAGGTTGACTTCAAGGGTATCAGCCAAGCGGGTCAAGGAAGCAGCAAAGGGATTGGCGCTCACTCCTGTTTGCTCTCCCCTCCATCCTAAATCGGCCAGCCAGGCACGGCGCAAGTTTTCGTTAGCAAATAATCCGTGGATGTAGCAGCCCCAAACTTTTCCGTCTGCGCTGACCGCGCCATCTGGAGCCTGCACAGACTGGCCGTTACGTTCCGTGATCTCCAAAAACGGACTCAGCCCCTGCGTGCGTCCCATGTGGATTTCGTAACCACTGACTGTTTGACCTTCCAAAGCAGCAAACCAGCCAGGGCCATCTTTGATTTTCGCGCTGGCCTGATGGGTGGCTTTATCGCCTGCAAACGTGGTCTCGATGGGCAGCAAGCCCAGGCCGGGGGCACTGTCCAATTTTGATTCTACATGCTGCGGATCATGGACAATTTCGCCTAGCATCTGGTAGCCACCGCAAATCCCGACCACTACGCCGCCGTTTTGCGCGTGGGTCTGGATAGCTTTGTCAAATCCGCGCGAGCGCAGCCAAGCCAGGTCATTGACGGTGCTCTTTGTGCCGGGAATGATGATCGCAGCCGGGTTTCCGATTTGCTCCGGCCCATCCACATAGCGGACGCGTACACCCGGCTCGGTGGCTAACGGGTCGAAATCATCGAAGTTGGCGATGCGCGGCAGGTGGATGACGACAATCTCGATCTCTGCATTGGTCTGTACGGGTACAGTGAAGGGATTTTCCAACGCCACCGCATCTTCTTCGGGGATAAAGAGATCGTGCAGATACGGAACCACACCCAAAACTGGAACTTCGCTTTTTTCTTCCAGAATGTGGACGCCATCTTCAAACAGCGAAATATCTCCCCGGAATTTGTTGACGATCAAACCTTTGATCAGTTCCCGTTCTTCCGGCTCCAGCAGCCAGACCGTGCCGATCAATTGCGCGAAAATGCCGCCGCGGTCGATGTCACCTGCCAGCAAGACGGGAGCATCCGCATAGCGCGCCACCGCCATGTTGACGATGTCGCCCTGCCGCAAATTGAGTTCAGCAGCGCTGCCAGCCCCTTCGATGATGACCAGCTCATACTGTCCTCGCAAGCGGTCTAATGCGCCGGTGACTTCTTTCCACAGAATATCTTTCTTGGGATAATACTCGCGCGCATCCAGCGTTTTCCACGGGCGGCCCATGACCACCACCTGCGAGCGCGAATCGGCTTCGGGCTTGATCAACACCGGATTCATGTCCACGTGCGGTTCCAGGCCGGATGCCAGCGCTTGGGTATATTGCGCCCGTCCGATCTCGGAACCGTCCGGGCAAACAGCGGCATTATTGGACATGTTCTGCGCCTTGAACGGCGCAACCTTCACGCCGCGCCGCGCGAAGAGATGGCATAGTCCCGCCACCAGCAGGCTTTTGCCTACGGACGAACTGGTTCCCAAAACTACAAGAACTTTACCGGTCATAGGGTTATTCCTGTTGTAAAGAATAGCAAAACAACTACTTCGGCCAACTCACACAACGCGCCGTAGCTGTCACCTGTCAGGCCGGGGATGCGGCGCAGGATGAAGCCTGCTCCCAGCCAGAGCACAATCCCGGCCAGGACGAACAGCCAACAAACCTGTCCACCCGGCGAAGAACCAGGCTACCAAAATTGTAATGGCTGTAGCCAGAATAACCTGCGGCCAACGCACGTTGTCTTTCATGTCGCGGCCCAGTCCCTTTTCGCGGGCATAAGGGTAGGCGAAAATGGCTATCGACAGAACCCAGCGTCCCATTACGGGAGCAAGTAGAAGTCCGGAAAGATGCGGGAGCGAGATAATGGCAGCGTATTTCGCCAGCAATAACAGTCCGCCACCGGCCACGCCGAACGCGCCCACGCGTGAGTCACGCATAATCTCCAGCCGTCGCTCGGGGGTAAATCCGCCGAAGAGACCGTCGCAGGTGTCCAGAAATCCGTCAAAATGCAGGGCGCGGGTCAGCAGCAGCCAGGCAGCCAGGATGAAAACCGCAACCACCGGCGCAGGGAAGATCAGACGCAGGCCGCTTGCCAGTCCGTACAAGATGCCGCCCAGCGCCAGGCCGACAAGGGGAAAGTAGCCCACAGCGCGGCCAAGTTCTCGCGCGGTGAAGGCGCGGCGGATGATGGCCGGGAAGGTGGTCAGGAATTGGAAGGCGGTCAGAAGAGAGATCATGTTTTTTGGACCACGGAGTTTCACGGAGTGGACGGATTGCCGTTTATTTTTACAGAACTCTGTGCTCTCCGTGTACTCCGTGGTGAGAAATTTTATTCTTTGTCCGAAACGCCCGCTTCGGCAAAGGTAGCCATTTCGGCCAGGATTTTGCAAGCGGCTTCGGCGAAGGAAATGCCCAACGCCGCGCCGGTGCCTTCACCCAGACGGAAATCAAGATCGACCAGCGGCTTGAGCCCCAGCCACTCGACCATCTGGCTGTGACCGTATTCCTGCGAGCGGTGCGCGGAGATCAGGTAAGAACGCGCGGCAGGCGCGATGGTCACCGCAATCATGGCCGCCGCAGTGGAGATAAAGCCATCCACCATGACCGCTTTACGGTTGGCGGCTGCGCCGAGAATAACGCCAGCCAACCCGCCGATCTCGAAGCCGCCGACTTTTGCCAGCACGTCCAGGCCATCTTTGGGGTCAGGCTGGTTGACAGCCAATGCGCGTTCGATAGCGTCGATTTTGCGCTTCAGACCTTCATCGTCCACGCCGGTGCCGCGCCCAGCCAGTTTGGCCGGCTCGATACCGGTCAGCACGGCGGCAATGGCAGCGGAGGGAGTGGTGTTGCCGATGCCCATATCACCCGTGCCAACGATGTCCAGGCCTTTTTGCGATCTCAGCTTCGACCACTTCCACGCCAGCCAGGATAGCCTGCTCGGCCTGTTCGCGCGTCATAGCCGGACCCTGAGTCATGTTAGCCGTTCCATGAGCGATCTTCTTGACAACCAGCGACGGATGCGGCTGCATATCCGCGGCAACACCCATGTCCACGATGGTGATGCGCGCGCCCACATGACGGGCCAGCACGTTGATAGCCGCCCCGCCATGCAAGAAGTTGAGCACCATCTGCGGTGTGACTTCCTGCGGGAAGGCGCTTACGCCCTCGGCCACCACACCGTGATCCCCGGCCATAGTGATAATGACCTTGTCTTTGATGGTTGGGATTTCTTTCCCGCTAATCCCCGCCAACTGGACCGACAGTTCTTCCAGCCTGCCCAGGCTGCCAGGCGGTTTAGTGAGCGTGTCCTGGCGCGCTTGAGCGGATGCCATAGCGGTTTCGTCCAGCCCCTGAATTCTTGCAGTGATGTTTTCGAGCATTGTGCCCTCCGT
>CAWHJM010000072.1:0-9432 GCA_963829615.1 uncultured Chloroflexia bacterium | reverse complement strand
AATAACGGTCAATTTCTGCTGAAATGGGGTGGCCAGGGGAAGGATGATGGCCAGTTCAATCACGCGACCGGTATCGCGGTGGACGCGCAGGAAAATGTTTTTGTCGCGGATTACAACAACCAACGCGTACAAAAATTCGACCCGCAAGGGGAGTTCATCACCGCCTGGACGATGGCATCAGACCTGAACTCGACCGGTACGCCGGAAGGCATCGCGATCGATTCTCAAGGACATGTCTATATCACCGATTATCAATTTGGCCGAGTAGAGGTATTCAGCAATGACGGTGATCAACTCCTGGCCTGGGGCTCGCATGGTCTGGAAGCCGGGCAATTCAGCAGGCCGACTGGCATCGCGATTGACGCCCAGGGGAATGCTTACGTGGTCAGCCAGATGAACAACAATTTGCAGGTGTTTGCGTTACCCGACATCGAGGAGTAAGCATATACCCTATTCATCTCCGTTCACTTGTGTACGCAGGGTATCTCTGGTAAAGTTCGCCTACCTTCTGCTCTAAAGGAATATACTTCTATGGCCACTGATCAAACTCACCGTCACCTGCCCTGGCTCATGCTGTTTGCCCGCATCGTTCTGTTCGCGGCCTGGCAGGGAGTGATTGCCCTGCTATATTTTCTATCCGGTTCAACCACCGCCTGGGATGCATCCACTGCCTGGTGGACAGTGACCGCCACGCTGACCAATCTGGTCTGTATTTATCTTGCTGGTCAGGTTATTCAAAATGGAAGGCCTGCGCTATCGCGACCTGTTCCGTTTCCAGCGTGAGACCGTGAAAACGGATTTGTTGTGGGTGCTGGGATTACTCATCCTAAGTATCCCGGCAGCCACGCTCCCGAATTACTTTGCTGCCCAGTGGCTATTTGGCGATTTGCAAGCTGTTGTGCCGCTCTTCTTCAGGGCGCTGCCGCTATGGGTCATCTTGCCGACGCTGGTACTCTTCCCGCTCACAATCGCGCTGGCTGAAATCCCGACCTATTTTGGCTATGTGATGCCACGCCTGGAAAAACAGGTCGGGACATGGCTGGCTGTTCTCTTGGCTGCGCTGGCGCTGGCTGCACAGCATGTGACATTGCCGCTGGTCTTCGATGTGCGCTTTATTCTTTGGCGGCTGCTGATGTTCATTCCCTTTGCGCTGCTATTGGCCATCGCTCTGCGTTGGCGTCCGCGTTTGATGCCGTATATGGTCATTGTTCACGGGCTACTCGATCTTTCCGCCGCGTGGATGGTATATACTGCCTCGATTTAGCCATGCCAACCGAAAAAGAAGTCTACGAAGCCCACGCCGACCAGTACGAGCGCCTGATCCGGCGCGAAGACTACCAGAACAATATCCTGGCTGCCATCCAGGATTATTTCCCGCTCAATAAAAATGTAGATGTAGTCGAGCTCGGCGCAGGGACAGGCCGCCTGACGCGCCTGCTGGCGCCACGCGTAAAGTCCATCAAGGCCTTCGATAGCTCCGCGCACATGCTCGAAATCGCTGAGAAATCATTGCACGAGATGGGGCTCACCAACTGGGAAACTGGCGTAGCCGACCATCGCCAGGTTCCTGTTGCGGACCACAGCGCAGATTTGGTCATCGCAGGCTGGAGTTTTTGCTATTTGGCAGTTTGGGGTGGCGCGGATTGGGGTTCCGCGTTACAGGATGGTTTGAACGAAATCCAGCGCATCCTGCGGCCGGGCGGGATGGTGCTCATCATCGAATCGCTGGGTACGGGTACTGAGAAGCCCCGTCCGCCGGAGCATCTGAGAGCGTATTTCGACTGGTTAACGGAAGCAGGCTTCGAGCGCGGTTGGATGCGCACGGATTATCGTTTCGAGTCCCTCGAAGAAGCCGTCGAACTGTCCACATTTTTCTTCGGCGAGGAAATGGGTCAGGAAGTCCGCCAGAAAAATTGGGTCATCCTGCCCGAATGCACGGGGGTCTGGTGGAAGAGCGGGTAAAATCGGGTCATGTTTGATCTCACCAACTGTCGCTTTGCTTTTTTGGATTTGGAGACCACCGGCCTCTCGCCCTGGTTCGGCGATCGGATTTGCGAGGTGGGGATTGTATTGACCGAAGGGAAACGCATCCAGGAGACGTTCGAGAGGCTGGTGAACCCGGGAAGGGAACTCTCGCCTGCGGCGGCCAGCACCAACGGTCTGACGGACGCCGAGCTTGCTACCGCGCCCCCGTTCGAAGACGTGGCTGACGCGTTGAGCGCCTACCTGCGTGACGCGGTAGTGGTCTGCCATAACGCACAATTCGACTTGCAATTTCTTGACAACGAATTCCGCCGTATCGGACGGGAAGTGCAGATCCCCAACCTGATCGACACACTGACCATCGCGCGCGAACGCTTCGACCTGCCGTCGAACACGCTGCTCTCGATTGCGGAGGCCTTCCACGTGCCGATGGACGTCTCACACCGCGCACTGGCCGATGCGCTCACCGACCGCGGCATTTTCTTCGAGATGATGGATGCCATCCAACCGCCGAGTGGGAAGCTGGATGATTTCATCGGCATCTACAATTCCCCGGCCTGGTCAAATGGCAGCATCCAACTGCCTACCGAGTTGAGCGAGGCCATCCAGAGCGGCAGACGGCTGCGCATCACATATATTGACGGCAAAGGCAAGCGCAGCAAACGCTGGATCACGCCCTATCAGGTAATCGGCCTGTCGGATTATATCTACCTGCATGCGCATTGTCACCTGCGCAAGGCCGAGCGCAGTTTCCGCCTGGACCGCATCGTCGAGATCGGGGTTGAGGTGTAGCATGGGATATTTGCTGCTGGAAGGCGGCGCGGAATTCGGCGGCGCCATGCGCGAACCGGACCTGCGCGCCATCCAATTGGCTGGCGGAGCGGACGCGCCCATCCGCATCATCCCAACCGCTGCCGCGCCGGACAACAATCACGTGAGGGCCGGGAACAACGGCGTGCGCTGGTTCCAAAGCCTGGGCGCACGAAACGTGGAGTCCTTACCGTTGATCGACAAGGCCAGCGCGAATGACTCCCAAATCGTAGAGTCTCTCCGCACCGCAAAATTGATCTACCTGCTGGGCGGGTTTACCCACTATCTCGGCCAAACGTTATTGGGAAGCAAATCCTGGGAGGCTGCGTTAGAGGCTTACCAGAACGGCGCGGTCATTGCCGGGTCGAGTGCCGGGGCGATGGTGCTGTGCGAGCATTACTACGATCCGGGCCGCGGAAAGGTGGAGCGGGGATTGAACCTGGTGCCGAACGCCTGCGTCCTGCCGCATCACAACAGGTTTGGGAAGAATTGGGCCGGGAAGTTGAAAGATGCTTTTGCCCGGGGTGACTTTGCTTGGGATCGATGAATATACGGGCATGTTGATGGAAAATGGGGAATGGACTGTGTATGGTGGTGGCGGTGTGACCGTGTACCGGGGGGAAATTTTCGAAACATATGTTTCCGGAAAAACATTTAAGCTATTTTGAAAGGCAAAAAAGATCTTAACGCAAATCCCGCGAATGGGGCGAATGATGCAAAAAACGCAGATTTTTGCTTTTTGATCAGCGAAAATCTGCGTCCGAATTGGTTTTGGAAATAATCGCTAGCTTTCCCCGCTGACTTCCTTCCAGGCTTTCATCATATTGAGCGCATCTTCTTCCATGATGGGGCTTTCGCACAGGATGCGCCCGGCACAGCCGAAATCACTCAGCGCGCGCAGCAGGGCTTCCAAATCCAGGTCGGCTTCTTCCAGTTTGAGATGGTTCTTCTCGCCCTTGGGGCCATACTCGATGCCCGAAAGGTGGATGTGCAAGCGCTTCAATGATTTCTTCCCCAAGGCTTTGCTGTAGGACTCCAGATACCTCGACCATTCGTCATAGGTATTGACGCTCCCATCACCGGGGCGGGCGTGCAGATGGGCAAAGTCGAGGCAGGGTTCCACGCCCTCGATGGCTTTGCTCATTGCAAGCGTGTCTTCCAACGAGCCGAGCATGGCCGATTTGCCCATGGTCTCGGGCCGCAAGGTAACCGGGTTACCCGCCGCGCGCAATTCGTCCACGCAGCCTTGCAAACGCGGAATAGCAACTTTCAGCACTTCTTCGGGCGGACGTTCAAAATACGAGCCGGGATGGAAGATGACGTCCGTGCAGCCGGCCAGGTTGCCGTAGTGGGCTGCATCCATCAGCCGCTGGCGGGACTTGGGCCATTCGGTATCGTCTGCGTTCAGGTTGATGAAGTAGGGTGCATGCACACTCAGGCTAACGCCCTGTTCTTCCCCGGTCCGTTTGATGGCTGCACAGGTCCCTTCGCTGACGCGCACTGCACGCACCCAGCCTAACTCGAGTGCTTCCAGTCCGATGGATTTGCTGAATTCAATCGCGCCCACCGAGCCGCCCGGTTTCTTGGACGTGCCCGTGGGGGAACCGACGGTGCCAAATCGAAACGATAACGTCATAAAGTTCTCCTTTTCACCACGGAGCACATAGAGACCACAGAGATTTTTAAGGTCTTTTTCTCCGTGTGCTCCGTGAGCTCTGTGGTTAATTACCAAGCCAAATTGAAATTTTCTCCCACAACGGCGGGCCCAAGATCAGCAAGCCCACGCCAATTGATGCCAGCGCCGCGATCAGGACGGCGGCCGCGCCTACGTCTTTGCCGACTTTAGCCAACGGGTGCTTATCGGGGCTGGCCAGGTCCACAACCGCTTCGATGGCCGTGTTGAAAAACTCTGCCGCCCAAACCATGGCGATGGTTACCAGCAGTACGGCCAAATCGCGGGCGGACAGTCTCAGCCACAGCGAAACAATGATGACCGCGGTCGAGATGACGGCATGGATCCAGGCGTTTTGCTGCGTGCGCAGCACATGCCACCAGCCGCGAAAAGCGTAGCCAAAGGAGCGCATGCGGGAGAGGAAGAAGGATTTCATGATTGTTTTTCGTATAGAGCGGAGGGTTGGGTAGGCAGCGTTCTTCTGCTATATCGAAACTCGTAGCCGAAACCCTCGACACACTCGCTACGCTTCGTGTCCGCTCAGATGTATCTTCTTTGATTTCATCCCGACAACCCGAGTCTTTCCAGGACTTCGGCCTGCGCTTTCCACATGCGAGTTTTTTCGCCGGCCTCGGCATGATCATAGCCCAGCAGGTGTAGAGTCCCGTGGACGGCCAGCAACTGCACTTCGGCCTCCAGCGCGTGACCGGCAGCCTGAGCCTGCTCTTCAGCGCGCGGAATCGAAATGAGGATGTCGCCCAGATAACGGCGGGCAGTTTCCGGGTCCGTTTCGGAAGCGGGGAAGGATAGCACATCAGTGGGGGCGTCGATGCCCAGATAGTCCCGGTTCAGCTCGTGCAGTTGCGCATCGTCCGTCAGCACGATGGTCAGGTCGCCATCCGCAGATTGATGCGCGAGCACGGCCAGAGCGGCACGTTCAAGGATGTCTGGCGCGAGGCTGGTTTGCAAGGATGGATTGACTTCGATATAGATCACGATTTGTTTACACTGTGTGGAATGGTCGGAACGTCTTCGGTAGCCACTGGGGTTTTTACCTTTGGATACTCAATGCGCGGATGGAAGGAACCGCGCAAGGTGGTGGCGAAGGATTCCGCGATTTTGTTGAGGTCGCTCAGGGTAAGCTGAGTATGATCAAGTTGTCCGGACGATTGGGCATGTTCGATGGCGCTGCGGATAATGGCCCGCAGGTCTTCCTCATTAGCAGGTCTGCCAGCGCGAACGCGTGCTTCCGTGCCGTCTGCCAGCATCAACAGGGCTGTCTCGCGCGAGCGTGGACTTGGGCCAGGGTAACGGAATTTTGAGGCATCCACCCGGGATTCGTCACCGCCCGCAGCTTCGACGGCTTTGGTGTACTGGTAACGGGTGAGCATCGTGCCATGATGCTCGAGGATGAAATCGTCAAGGCGGCGTGGCAGGCGATATTTGCGCGCCAGCTTGATGCCATCCAGTACGTGCTGGGTAATAGCGGCGGAGCTATCCGCAGGGTCAAGATCGTCGTGCGTGTTGAGACTGCCATGCGTCTGGTTCTCGATGAAAAAGGATGGGTTCACGGCCTTGCCTATATCGTGGAAGAGCGCGCCCACACGGGTCAGTAGAGCGTCCGCGCCGATATTCTCAGCAGCTTGCTCGGCCAGGTTGGCCACCTGCAAGCTATGCTGGTAGGTGCCCGGCGCGTTACGCAGGAAATATTGAAGTAGAGGAAAATCAGGGCGCGAAATCTCGAGCAGTTGCAGTGGCGTGGTCAGGCCCAGGACTTGGGCCAGGAAATATTGCAGCAACAAGGTGATACTGGCTGAGGCCATGCCGTTGAAGACCGCCGCGCCCGACAACGTGACAATCCCAACCCAATCCATCTGGTTGAACGGCAGGCGGAAAGCCAGGATCATGGCAATCCCTGCCAGCGCAATCGCGATGCCCGCGCGGAAGAAGACCCAGAAACGCCGGGCAGACCCGAGCACGAGCACGCCTGTCAGCGAGGCCAGCATGTAATAAGGCATCAGGTCGAGTGTGTTGGGCAGGCCATAGGCCGCCAATACGGAAATGACCAGCCCGAAGATCAGGCCGGTTTCTAGGTTGAAGAGCGTTGCCAGCAGCAGAGCCACTGCGGGCAACGGATATAGATATGGGATGATCGTGCGGTTGGGAATGGACAATCGCGCCCCGACCAGGAAAAGAATAAAAATGATAGCAATCAGCACCAGGCTGCGGACTTCGGAGAGATAAGGCCGGCTGCGGCGATAAAAATACAGTCCCACAAAGGTGGTCGTCAGGAGTACCAGTGCAGTCACACCCACATAATCCTGCCATTGTTGACCAGACTCGATCAGCCCCAGTTTCGTGAGCGCTTCCAGTTGTGCAGGGGTGATGATTTGACCGCCAGCCACGACCGTTTCCCCCGGTTTATACGACTGGACCACCGGCTGGACGGCATCACGCGCAGCCTGACGGGCGGCCTCGGTCAAGTCCGGACTGCTGAAGCTGTTCGGCGTGATAAAAGCGGATACCAGTTCCGTGACCAATCCCGCCTGCTCCTCGGTCAATGCCAGGCTGACCAACGAAGGCACGCTGTGACGAATGGCCTGCAGGTCGTTCTCGCGGATGGTGTTGCGCATGACCTGCTCGAGCACGCTCAAGGATTCTTGCTGGACAGTATCCCAGCGGGCGTTGGACAGGTTCAGGAGCTGGCCGATGGTTTCGGAGTTGAGCGTCAGGTCGCTCAGGGACTGGATGTCAGACTGTTTTTGCTGGGGCGTGGCAAATTCGTCGGCACGCACCAGGCTGATATAGTCGAGAGCAGTCCGCAGGCGTTCGATCTGACCGCGCGCGGTGGACGGATCGGGCGAGGAATAGACCTGGGGAATGGCGCGTTCAGCTGCTGCGCGTGCTTCTTCCGTTCGCACTTCGCTGACGTATTCGATCGCCTGGGGCGCCTGCAGGTCGCGCGGCGCAACGTCACCCGCATTTAGCGGCAGCGCCCCCGGGCTAAGAGACAGGGGCACGATCAGGGCGGCCAACGAGGCCAGGCCCACCAGGATGAGCAAGATGAATTGGATCGTGCGAATGCGGGCAGTGACTTTCCCAGGTTTGGCAGAAGCCATTATTTCGCCAGGTATCGGGACGCGGAAAGCACGGATTTTTTTGCTCTAGCCGTGTAGTCTGTCGCCAAAATTAAAATCATCCGGCGAGCATCTCGCGCACGATCGCGCTGACCTCGCCACCGGGCGCGCGGCCTGCCACCTTCTCCAGTGCGACTTTCATGACCTTACCCATGTCGGAAGGCGCAGAAGCGCCTGTCTCAGCGATGGCGGTCTTGACGATCTCGCGCAACTCGTCAGCGGGCATAGCTTCGGGCAGGAAGACTTCCAGCACAGCGATTTCGGCTTCGTTATCTTTGATGAGGTCATCGCGGCTGGCCTGTTTGGCTTCTTCGATAGCTTCTTTGCGATTCTTGATTTCCTTCTGCAGGAGCGCGATGACCGCCAGATCGTCCAGCTCTGTGCGCTTATCCACTTCGACCTGCTTGATGGCCGCCAGCGCCATGCGGACGGTGTTCCTGCGCACCACATCCCCGGAGCGCATGGCATCCTTCATGGATTCGTTAAGTTGAGTTTTTATGTCCATGTAGGAGATTATACTAGAAAGCCACCCTGGTTTCTGTCAGTGTTGTTCCCTTCGGCAAAAGGTCTCTCGACCTTGCCGATTTTGTTTGTTGAGACCTTCGGGGCTATCGCGGCCAATTTGTCCTACATTTTCCCAAACATTAATCAATATCTACCAAAATCTACATTGACCAATCCCGGAAAAAAGAAAATAATACTAACATCATCCAAATTAGAAGCCTGGAGGTTTTATGAGCGCAGAAAATGTTCCCAAACGTACCCCCATGAACAGCAAATCGCATATGCCGGAGAATTCAGTTCTCTTCGAAAAGATCGTCCCGGCTGCGCTGATTTGCATGGGAGTCCTGACCGTTATTCTTATCTTATTTGCGGCCGGTGTCCTGCTCGGTATCATCCAATTTTAACGAAATCACGGAGGAGTATTTTCAGATGTCTATCAATCAGATCTTACCGTTTGTATCAACGGCAATCATGGTTTACTTCACGGTTTTTGTGTCTGCAACGTTATGCTGTCCGGCGTGCGCCGCATTTCCTGTTCTGGGGCATCGGCCTGGCAATGTTTGGCGCGGGCAGTTTCGCCGAAGCCTACCTGGCGCTGAGTTGGAACCGCTGGGTTTTCTTCGTCTGGTATCTGTTCGGCGCGGCCTTGAATGCGGCCTGGATCGGTCACGGCACGCTGACGCTGCTGGTGCGCAAGCGCTGGGTCAAAGTCGTGACCGCCCTGCTCATCCTCGGCAGCCTGTTCGCCGGGTACCTGATGCTGAGCGCCATGCCCAATCTGGATACCGCTGTTTTTACGACCAGTAAACCGGTCAGTGAACAATATGGGACCAAAGCCCTCGACCCCGGCGTAACGCCTCCAGCGGATGCGCAAACTGCGACCGTTAACTATCGTGGCCAGGACGTGACGGTTGTCCGCGGGCTGCTCCCGCTGGGCACCCCCGTACGTCTGACAACCCCGTTCTTCAACATCTATGGTCTGCTGACGTTGGTCGGTGGCGCCATCTGGTCAGCGTATTTATTCTGGCGCAAGCGTGTATTGCCAAACCGGGTGATTGGGAATGTACTTATCGCCGCTGGCGCGCTCCTGATCGGCTCGGCCAGCACGCTCACGCGCCTGGGATATGGCCAATTCCTGTACCTGGGAGAATTGTTCTCGGCCATCCTGATGTTCGCGGGCTTCCGCTTCGCTGCCCGTCCGCAACCGGAAGAGGCACCTCAACTGGCTGTCACTGTGGCGGCAGATTAACGCATCGAAGAACAAAAACACGACACATCCCAATCCCAAAGATTCAGCCACGGATTACACGGATGGGCACGGATTTT
>CAWHJM010000071.1:0-12539 GCA_963829615.1 uncultured Chloroflexia bacterium | reverse complement strand
TGAAGAAAAGAGCGGCCAGCGGGTCGCTCTTTTGCTATTAAACAGGACTTACGCAAAAATACAGAGATAGTCCGAAAATAAGGGGGGCGTGCGCAGCACGCCCCCCTTATTTTCGGTATCTTTTCGCGACATGCGTAAGTTCTATTAAAGCAATTTTTTCAGGGTGGTCGCTGTCGCTTGCGGATTTTCCATCATAGGCATGTGTCCAACACCGGACAACTTCATCAACGCGGCCTGTGGAATGGCTGCCTTAATTTCCTGCGCGCGTTCGACGGGAATCAGCTCATCCGCTTCGCCGTGGACAATTGCCACCGGGAATTCAAAGCCGGACAGGGCAGATGTGGAGTCGTCTCGCTCGGCCATGGCCTTGAGCGCGCCAGCCAGCCCTGCCGGACGTTGACCGGCGATCAAACTCCGGACAAAGGCCTGCACCCCTTCCACAGATGTCAATTTGGGGGTCATTGACTCTGCTACCGGCTGTACCCCACTTTGCAGAATTTCTTCGGCGGCAGCATAGCGTCCTTGCTTGCGTTCGGGTGTGTCGGCAGGAGCCTGAGTGGAGACCAGCCCCAATCCCAGCACGCGCTGCGGATATTTACGGGCAAAAGCCAGGGCCACGTAACCGCCCATCGAATGCCCGGCAATATGGGCCTTCTCGATGCCAAAATGATCCAATAAACCAGCGATGTCAGAAGCCATATCGGCAATCGTGTATTGCGACTCGGCTACACCACTCAACCCGAACCCACGCAAGTCCGGGAGGATCAACTCGAATTCATCCTCCAACGAGGAGGCTATGTCATACCAGATGGTATGGTCCAGTGGGTAACCGTGGATGAGAACCAACGGCGTGCCCTCACTGATGCGGGTGTAAGCTTGTTGAATATCATTAATCTGTACTGCTTCCATTTTTTATCTCCAATTGACAGCAACTTTTAATTTGCTTCCTAATTTTGAACGATAATGCACGAAGCCATTGTCGCGCCCAAACTCATATACCTGGCGGGTGATGTCTACGTCCACTTTACAATATTCGGCGATCTTTTCTAGCTCGCCAGCGCGGAACCATTCCACAGCTTTGAGCCCGTCCGCGGACTTGGTCGCGCCGAGACTGGCTTCGGCGATCGAGTTCGAGACTCAGCCTGAAGCCCAGAGTCCGGTGGATACCCTGGAGCAGGTCGAGGGTGCGGAGCGAGGCGAAGTTGAATCCTGGCGCATAGGGACGCAGCACCGGATAGTCGAATCCGATCAAGTTGAAACCGATGACACGGTCCGCCTGCTTGAGTTCTTCGATCAAGGCCTGTGCATCTCTTTCCCAGTAAACGGCAAAGTCATTCCGCTCGGTGGAAAAGGTGACACCGCATGACAGGCGCAACCTT
This sequence comes from uncultured Chloroflexia bacterium, assembly GCA_963829615.1. Lineage (GTDB taxonomy): Bacteria > Chloroflexota > Anaerolineae > Anaerolineales > Villigracilaceae > JAABUE01. The sequence goes on along the minus strand of CAWHJM010000071.1, from coordinate 11,160 downwards.
TCGATGCCGGTGCGCCCGCCCACATCCTGCAACAGGTTCTGGGTTTCCAGATCAAAAATGACAAGGTTCATGCATTCTCCTTAATCCAGTCGCGAGCAAAAGCCAGGGCTTCTTCGCGCGTGTCGACTTTACCGGTGGCCTGCGCTTCACGGATGGCTTCCAATAATTCGCCTACACGCGGACCGGGTTTGAGATCAAACTCAGTCATCACTTCGTGGCCATCCAGCAGGCGGGGAGGGGCGACGGTCTCCGCGGGTTTTTCCCAATAGTTCTCGAGGAAAATGCGGCAAACATCCAGGGCTGCAACCCAGGTTTCCTGTGTGAGCGTGTGAGCGTGTGTAGCGCGTGTATCTGCCAGCGCCAGCAGGACCAAGTCCACACCAGCCTCACCGGTATCGCGGAAGAAACGGTATATGGCTTTGCGCGAGGGCGTTTTGTGCTCGTCTGCCATACGATTGCTGTGGAAATGCACACGCATGTGATGTCGGATAATCAGCTGTAGGCGCTGGATTTCGTCGTTGCTCAGGTGCAGCGCATTGGCGCGCGCATGGGCCATCTCCGCCCCTTGCTCGTCGTGCCCCCAGAAACGGATGCGGCCATCGTCGCCGGTGGTTTTGCAGGCTGGCTTGGCTACATCGTGATAGAGCGCGGCAAAAAACAGCAGGGCGCGAACAGAGCGGTCGGTGTTGAGCGGATTAGCAAAGTGGGCGGCGAACTGCTCACGATAACGTCCCAGCCGTAGAACCAGCAAGCCGGTCAGCAGGTCGCCGGTGGTTTCGGGATTATAGCCAGGAGCCAGGGCGGCGAGGATATCTTCGAGCTGGTTCATCACGGCCAGCGTATGTGTCCAGACATCGTAAACGTGCGGTGTGGGCTGTTCGACGCCTTTGAGCGCGGGCAATTCTGGCAGGATGTACGGCAGCACGCCCAGCATTTCCAAGGCACGGACGGCGGTGCCCGGCTGCGGGCCTTCCAGGATGCGGAATAGTTCATCTCGCAGACGTTCGGGGGAAACGCTGCGCAACTGCCCCGCGGCCTGCTTCATTTTCTGACGGGTTTCCACCTCAATATGGAAGCCCAGCCCGGCTGCCAGACGAATGGCTCGCAGCACGCGGACCGGGTCATTGGTCAAAGATTTCAGATGAACATACCCGAATGAGCCTGGTAAGCACATCGTTCGAACCGTTCAAAGGATCAAAGATCGACTGTGTGTTTAGATCGTAAGCGATGGCGTTAATTGTGAAATCGCGGTCGCGCAGATCGGCTTCGATGTCCGTGCCACGATAGGTGGCAAAGTCCATGATGGTGCGTGTTTCGTCTTCATGGATCAGAATAACGCGTCCGGTATCACGTTCTCCATCGAGCGGATAAAAAGCTCCCTTCAGCTTATTGGCAACGCGTCGTGCCAGCTTGATGCCATCCGTTGGCACGGCAAAATCCAAATCGTGGGACGCCCGTCCCAGGATGGCATCCCGCACCGCGCCACCCACCAGGTAGATTTCCTGGACGTCAGGTAGCGCTTCGTGAACGGAAGCCAATAAAGGAGAGAAGGAATTAGGAGAAGGCATAAATACGATTTCTGGGGATTCTTTGTGACGGTGAGTCAGCGCGGCCCGGCGCGCTTCTTCGGGGGTATTGCCCTGGGCAATGACCTTTCCGTGTAGACGTGCTACCCAGCGTCCGGCGTAGGGAGAAGCGGATTGAGCGTCAAGGTGCCCGTTTTTGTCTGTCATTCCATCCGCCCTGTTTTATCCGCTATCAGTTCGCCTGGAGTTTGTCTAAATCCACGACGCCGATGAAAGGCAGGTTGCGGTAATACTCGTCCAGGTCGAGCCCGTAGCCAAAGACGAATTTGTTGGGAATCTCGAAACCACGATAATGGATGGGAACAACCACTTCGCGCCGCTCCGCCTTATCGAGCAGCGAGCAGACCTTCAAACTGTGCGGCTGGCGCGTGGACAGCAATTCCAGCACATGTGAGATGGTGTGCCCGCTGTCGATGATGTCTTCCACCAGCAGCACATCCCTGTCACGGATGTTGGTTTGCAGGTCGAGCGTTACACGGACGTTGCCTTCCGATTCGCGCGCTCCGGCTCCATAAGATGAAATTGCCATAAAGTCGACCTGATGGGGGACGGTAATATGGCGCATCAAATCCACGAGGAAAACGATGCCACCGCGCAAAACGCAAATCAAGAGCAGATTGTCTGTCCCCGCGTAATCACGGCTGATTTCTTTCCCGATCTCGGCGATGCGGTTTTGCAAAACGTTTTCTTCAATCAGGATTTCAGCCAAAAAATCATGATAATCTTGCATGATTGCTCCAAAAATTACTCATATACAGGACTTGGCTCAACTATTGCCCGAACAAGTTGATTTTGATTGACAGATTTTCCCTACGATAAGGGGTTACTATTAATCATAATCATATTATCCGGGTACTAGCGAGGAATCTGGTGATGTTCCCGGCAGCGGGCTTCATACAATTCGGATGCGCCTACGATCACCACAGGATCATCATAACGTGCCGGTTTGCCGTTGACCAGTCGTTGTGTGCGTGAGGCCTCATTCCCACATACCATGCAGATGGCGTGTAATTTGTCCACTTTTTCGGCTTTCGACATCAAGATGGGCATCGGGCCAAACGGTTCACCACGGAAGTCCATATCCAGCCCGGCTACAATGACGCGTACGTTACGTGCTGCCAGTTCCTGCGCTACTTCCACGATTTCCGGGTCGAAGAATTGGGCTTCATCCATTGCAACAACGGTTGTGTCCTTTTCGATACGTTGACGGATATCAGCAGCTTTTTCTACCGGGATGGCGTCATAATTTGCGCCTGCATGTGATGTGACTTTCTCCACCGCGTAACGGACGTCAATGGCGGGCTTGAAAACCTGGACTTTTTGTTTTGCAATTGTGGCGCGTATAAGGCGGCGGATAAGCTCATCCGTCTTGCCGCTAAACATGGAACCACAGACGACTTCGATGGAACCGGTATGATGCTTCATATGCTTCCTTTCATTTTTTAACACCCGAGCAGTCCATAATTGATAGGAAATTTTACCTTTCAATCAGTAATTTCACGAATCACTTTCCTGTTATTCGGGCTAGCAAAACAGGCAGATGCATTGCATCTGCCTGTTAAGTTTACCTGAGTTTGCCGAACGTGCAAACCTTAGGCGGCTTTTTCTGCTTCTGGGAATTCATATCCGAGCGCACGCAGTTTCTTCTTGGCATCGATCAGGGACTTCTGACCAAAGCCGGTGATTGCGAGCACTGCATCTTCGCCCTCAGCCAGTTTGTTCATGAACTGGCCTACTTTTTTGATACCAACCTTGGCCAATGCATCGGTCGGGCGTTTCCCAAGTTCTAACTCAGCAACCGGGCGCTCAGGAGAAATCTTGGAGGTTTCGCGGGCTTTCTTTTCTTCTACATATTCTTGACGAGCCTGAAGTTTCTTGAAGAAGCGATCAACCTGGCCTTCGGTATCGACGATGCGGTTCATTTCGCCAGTGAAGAATGGATGACAATTGGAGCAGATTTCAACGCGAATTTCTTTCTTGGTTGAACCGGTCTTCCACGTGTTCCCACAGGCGCAGGTCACTGTAGCATCCGTATAATATGTAGGATGAATATCTGTTTTCATACCAGTATCCTTTTATGCCTCGGCCGGAACGACGTTAACACGTTTACGACCGCGGACCACATCAAACATTACAACCCCGTCTGTGGTTGCAAACAGGGTATCATCACTGCCTTTGCCTACGTTGAGGCCGGGCTTGATGCTCGTGCCACGCTGGCGGATCAGGATATTCCCCGAAAGGACATACTGACCGGCGTAGCGCTTTACGCCCAAACGCTGGGAATTGCTGTCTCGTCCGTTGCGGCTTGAGCCGCCACCTTTTTTGTGTGCCATTTCTACCTCACACTACTTCTTTGTCTCAGTCGAAGAAGCCTTTTTCCCCTTCGGGGATGATGTGGTACTGGCTTTCTTCGTGGTTGTCTTTTTCGCCGGGGCCTTTTCAGCCTTCTTTTCTTTTGCGGCTGGCTTTTTCTCGGCCGCTTCTTTCTTTTCAACCTTCTTCTCAGCCTTGACTTCAGCCTTCTCTACGACGGGAGTCTCCGCTTTTTCAGCCTTGGGGGCTGCTTTGCGAGTTTCGCCGGTCTTTCCAATGACATCCACCATCAGGCGGGTGTAATGCTGGCGATGACCGCCTTTAACACGGATGCGTTTTTTGGGGCTGTATTTGAAGATGATGAGTTTGGGGCCCTTGAAGTGCTCTGTCACAGTGGTGCTGACCTGAATGCCACCAACGGTGGGCGTTCCGACAGTGATTTCTTCACCATCTACCAGCATCAACACACGTTCCAGACCAACTTTGTCACCGGCGTTGACCGGCAGGCGGTCGACCTCGAGGGTCTCGCCTTCGACGGCTTTGTATTGCTTACCGCCGCTTTCTACAATTGCGTATCTCATTTTTTCTCCTGGCAATTCACTTCGCCACACTGACCGCGGGATGTCTATCCTTCGGTAATACTCAGGACGTGTCCTTCGCCGATGTGCGGGGAAGCCGGGTTACAAACGACGGCCCCGGCTGATCTCGCTGCCAGGGCAGAAGCGGACGGTATTATACCTGTTGCGGAGTTCTGTGTCAACGTTCAATTGCTGAATTTTGCTCCTTTCAGTCGCTTATGAGAAAATCCCCAGAATAGTTGATTGCCTGGATATGGCCGGTGATGGCCTCGGCAGGCAAATCGTCTGGGGAGAAGCGAGGTTCTTGACTTTCATCATAAGAGATGACCTCAACAGGATATATCTTACGCTGTTATGGGACAGAATCTGTCAAGATATTCTTTCATGTGGCAGACGCGTATGGACTGGCAAAGTCTTTCTCCCTGAGTTTGTTTCCCCGTAAATATTGGCCCCAATTTTTTCAGCGGACGTTGGCTCTCTTCTCAATTTACCTGCGCGCTGCATGGTTGCCTGCCCCCGTTCTTTGGGGGAGGTGCCCGGAGGCGGAGGGGGCTATTATCCCGCTCCCAGCATCCCCACGACCATCGGGCTGAAATAAGGGATGAGCCAGACAAGCCAGACAAAGATACTGAACTTGTGGAAACTCACGATCATCTTTTCGTCTTTTCTGCACCAGCACAAGCGTGGCCCAGATGGCGTGGATGAGCATCAGGATGATGGCCAGCAGGCCCGAAATTCCGTGAATATCGTAGCTCATGCCGCCCACGAAATCGAACATCATGCCGGTGCCCCAGGTATCGCAAACCAGCCCGAGCCAGAAGAAAGCCGTATGCCAGATTTTGAGTCTGCCCTGAAGGCGCTCACTCCAAACCCCGATGGAGTAAAACAGCAGGGCCAAATTGATCACGATCACAGCGGCGGGATTCATCGATGGTTTCCTCCAACATTGGTTTTTGTGTTTCAAGCATTATACATGTTTGCCCCATGTATCACAAACCAGCCCGAGCCAGAAGAAAGCCGTATGCCAGATTTTAAGTCTCCCCTGAAGTCGCTCACTCCAAACCCCGATGGAGTAAAAAAGCAGGGCTAAATTGATCACGATTACAGCGGCGGGATTCATCGATGGTTTCCTCCAACTTTTTGTTATTTTTCAAGCATTATACTTGTTGGCACAGGATACTTAATGTTGGCGATTACGGGCGTTGCACCCTCCACCACCCCTAAAGACCTGATGCGCTCCTCAAGAGACCGATCCATCGCGACCCGTATCCACGCGGACGTTAGGACCGACCATAGCGCGGGCGAAACATGCCAGGTTGACCCCCTGTCCACCAAAACGGGCGCAATATAGTAGTTACATACATATAAACCACTATTTCTTTTGGTTTTTAGAGGTTTTTTTCGAAGTTGCTATTTCTTGCAATCTATTAAGCAAGACTCAATGATAAATCTATATATTCAATGCATCGCTTACAGTAAATTGAAAAATCTGAGTGATGCGACGTGCTATTTCTTAGATTTCGGAGGTCTCGATATAAACTCAAAGTACCTTGGCCTAATATTCCATCAGTGACCAATCGCTCAATAATCTTATGCCCAACATAATTCCCAGAAACAAGATAACCTTGAGTTTTTGCAGCTTGCATAGTTGCAAATTCAACCGCTTTCCAAGAATCTGCTACAGCGGCAGCAGGCGAAATTTCAGCAATTGCTTTCATTCTTTCATAAAGTGATGTTTCCTGCTTGAATGCAGGCAATTTTACTTTTTCGGCAGATGGAAGGCTCAAATTCTTTCGCACCTTTCTCAGCATTTACAAGTTGTTTTCCAAACTCAAGCTCAACACCTTGCCATTTCATTTTTTCGACATTCTTGAGCAATTCTATAAATGGCTTTCTCAACAACAAAACAATAAAGAAAGTAAACACTTGGCCATGCAAGCGCCTGAACTAATCCTACTACCAGTTGATTTAAATCATATCTGCTCCTTTGAAGTGTTTTCAATAAAGAAGTCTTTTTAGTTACGGCGTATTTGAACGGACACGTTGATACAAGTTATAAAAATTAGCAGAAACTACCCGCCGCCGAAACACCTGCTGCTGCACCAGATGTAGACCTATGGTTTTGTCAATTTGTTCTAAAGAAGTGAGAATGAACATTGCGAAGGAACCAATACCAAGAACTATAGCAGAAATCCTTGAAAGCAAAGGATGAGACACATGGTCAAAAGCAAAATCAACTACTTTTGCACTAATTGTAGGCGACTCAATTTCTTGTTCAGTATTAGCATCAAAAATTGAAACCAATATTTTGTGTAATCCTGGTTCACAATGATCTTTAGGCATTCCCAAGAATGTTCTGTTGTTTATTGGATTGTCAATCACTTTTGTGACAAAATCCGGGAAAAAGAATGCAGGGCTATAAAACCTTATTTTTATCTTTTGACCAAATTTTATTGAACTTGCTTGTAATTGTTCATTTATCTTTTGTTCTTGAAAATCCGATTTGATATTTCGTATTACTTGAGTGCGCTCTTCAGGTAAATATATATGTAACAAAGTAAAACTCAAATCGTTTTGAAAGCAATTTAGGACAGGCAATAGAAATTCTAAATTTATCAGTAACATCTATTTTTATACGTTCTTTCATCATCTTTTGCGCTGTTTCGCGGTCTGCTTTTTCACGTGCAGCTTTCTCAGAAACTCACGCTCGGCTTTCTCGCGCATGGACCACTCAGCTACTTCACGCTCTTCTTTTTCTTTGGCAGCCTTTTCCGCCACTTCGCGCTTAGCTCTTTCTATTGCTTCACGCTCTACTTTTTCTCTTGTAGCTCTTACTTGTTCTTCATAACTAGCCGCATCATCAACATCATCTTTGGCAACAGTTATAGGAGTAGCCCCAGACATAGCAAAACCTAGTTCAACCAACCCTACATAATTTGCTGGGAAAAACATTTTAGCTTCTTGGGCTAGCTTATATCCGAATTCTTGCATTACACTTCGATAAGAAGCGGGAATAGGGGATGATATTTCTAGGAGGTATTGAGTATATGGATCAGTTAATTCGCTTGCAGTTGAAATTCCGTTCCATGACAGTAAATCTGAGATTGCAGTACCCTGGCCCAAAAAAATATTCTCCACCAACACCTTTCCCATCTGGTACTTCCATATCCATAATGCGTTTGACAATAGGCATTGGATTTGTACAAGTATCTTCACCATCTGTCATATGGCAAACAAACGGAGCTGGGTGATGTTGCATTTTTGGTATTTCTTCTAACAATAGTTTTTCTACTTCAAGAAAGCGGCAGCTGTGTCCGTCATATCAAGAGTTGTCAGTTCGGGAGATGCTAAGTTGGGGAATGCCAAGTTGGGCTATTTCTGTGATGGTTTTTATCCCACCTAAAAGATCAATAACTTGAGAGCTATAGGCATATATAGCTACCCGGTAACGGGGCGATACGATGGTTCCTTTTACAGAGCAATTCACCATTTTTATTACCATTTTTCTGAGTACGTCTGTGACCATCAATGCGCGTTTTTCCTTAGGAATTCCATGTTCATGGAGCCGCTGATATCTAACAAATCGATGATTAATGCTGGTGTTTTGCTAGTCGCAGGAATACTATATGTCATTTTTTTATCCTTTACAAATCCACCATAAAGGTTACTAAAACCCCTCCGCCACATACTCACCCCAGACGCCACGCAGCGTATTACAAATCTCGCCCAGGGTCATGGAATGTTCCACGCATTCGATAAAAAATTACCAGATGACTTTCACATCATATCGTTGAATATCTTCGTCTTTGGAAATCAACGGCATGGATTCCAGTTGACATTGAGCAATTAACAATCGATCAAACGGGTCCGCATGATAGTCTGGCAAGCCATAAACATGCACCGCATGACTGATTTGCACTGGCAGGGCTTGAAAATGATATTGGCTTATGCGAGCAGCGAGATATTGAGCAGGTTCTTCCGGTAAAACCAAACGCCCCTTTGCAGCCTTGATGGCAATCTCCCAGGCGCTGGCTGCCGATATGAAAATCTCGTTTTCTCCGTTTGCAATGGTTTCTCTCGCCCGCTCAGATAATTGTGGATCATCCAGATTCCACCAGAGAAACGTATGCGTATCGAGCAGGTATTTCACAGGCCAAACTCGGGTAGTGGTTCATCGAAATCGGGCTTGATAACCACTTTTCCTTTATCAATACCTGGAACACGAGGGGTGGTGGTCCCCTCGTTAAAAGGTAAAAGACGGGCAATTGGTTTCCCCGCTTTGGCAATCACCACTTCCTCGCCACTTAATACACGTTCGAGCAGTTTTGAAAAATGGGTTTTGGCTTCGTGAATGTTGAAAATCGTCATCTCACACCTCCGAGGTAATTATAGACTAAGTCATAGACTAAGTCAATCTTAAAACCCCTCCGCCACATATTCACCCCAAACCCCGCGTAAAGTATTGCAAATCTCGCCCAGGGTCATGGAATGCTCCACGCATTCGATGAAGAGCGGCATCAGGTTTTCGTCTCCATTGGCGGCACTGACCAGCCGTTCTTTTAATTCGTCCACTTTGGCGTTATTACGCTTAGCGCGCAAATCGGCCAAACGCTGATGAGCCGCCTTTTCAATGGCAGGGTCGATCTTCTGCCGTTCCAGTTCGATCTTCTCGTCGATCTGGAACTGGTTGACGCCCACCACGATCTCTTCCTTGTTTTCGATGGCTTTCTGGGCCGCGTAAGCCGCGTCCTGAATCTCGTTCTGGATGTAGCCACGCTCGATGGCGGACAGCGCGCCGCCCATCGCGTCGATGCGGGCGATGTATTCGTCCGCGCCGGTTTCGATTTCATCGGTCAGGTACTCGACCAGGTACGAGCCTGCCAGCGGATCGACCGAATCGGCCACGCCCGACTCGTGCGCGATGATCTGCTGCGTGCGCAGCGCCACACGGACCGATTTCTCGGTCGGCAGCCACAGGGCTTCGTCCATGCTGTTGGTGTGCAGGCTTTGCGTTCCGCCGAAGACGGCGGACAGCGCTTGCAAGCGTCACGCGCACCACGTTGTTCTCCGGCTGTTGGGCGGTCAGTGTGGAACCGGCCGTCTGGGTGTGGAAGCGCAACGCCCAGGATTTGGGGTCTTTGGCCTTGAAACGCTCGCGCATGATCCTGGCCCACAGGCGCCGCGCGGCGCGGAACTTGGCGACTTCTTCCAGCAGGTTGTTGTGCGCGTTGAAGAAGAACGACAGTTGCGGGGCGAAGTCGTCCACATCCAAACCGGCTTTCAGCGCGGCTTCCACGTAGGCGATGCCGTTGGAGAGCGTGAAAGCCACTTCCTGCACGGCGGTCGAGCCGGCCTCGCGGATGTGGTAGCCCGAGATGGAGATGGTGTTCCAGTTGGGGACTTCTTTGGCACAATACGAGAATATGTCCGTGATCAAACGCATGGACGGCGCGGGCGGGAAGATATAGGTGCCGCGGGCAATGTATTCCTTCAGGATGTCGTTCTGGATGGTGCCGCGCAGCTTCGACACGTCCGCGCCCTGGCGTTTGGCGACGGCGATGTACATGGCCAACAGTACGGCCGCCGGGGCGTTGATGGTCATCGAGGTGGAAACTTTGTCGAGCGGAATCTGGTCAAAGAGCTGGGCCATGTCTTCGATGGATGAAATCGAGACGCCGACCTTGCCCACTTCGCCCTCCGCGATGGGGTCGTCAGCGTCGTAGCCGATCTGGGTCGGCAGGTCGAAGGCCACCGACAGGCCGGTCTGCCCGTTGTTCGAGCAGGTAGCGGTAGCGCTGGTTGGACTCTTCGGCGGTGGCAAAGCCGGCATACTGGCGCATGGTCCAGAAGCGGGAGCGGTACATGGTCGGTTGCACGCCGCGCGTAAACGGGTATTCGCCGGGGAATCCGAGCCGCTCGTAATCGGACATCGTCCCCGTACCATTCTCAGTTTGATGAAGGGCTTCGGAGGGTAGTCCGAGGCGGGGGATGGGAATGCCGGAAGATGTCTGGAACTCGTCCTTCCGTTCGGGGAAGCGGTCCAATGTCTTTTTGAGAATGGTTTCACCCCAGCGTTTGAATTCGTCTTTGAAAGTCATGAGGGCCTCGCAAATTACCACAAAGGCACTAAGACACTGAGACACGGTACTATTTATTTTCGTGCCTTTGTGCCCCGGTGACTTCGTGGTTAATTAATTTTCTCTAAGTATACAGCCTCTTGATAGACCCTGAGAGCAATTTCGGCTACAATGCCCTAAATCTTAACTCTGAAGGAGACCGATGAGCGTATTTCTGCAACTTGCTTTTCTGATCGCCGTCATCCTGTTGGCAGCGAAAACAGCGGGTTACCTGAGCGTGCGTCTCGGCCAACCCTCGGTACTGGGGGAACTGCTGGTAGGCATTCTGCTTGGACCCTCGCTGCTCAACTTGCTGCACCTGCCCTTTATCGAAGGGGAGAAACTGGGTGAGACGATCAAAGAACTGGGTGAACTCGGCGTATTGCTGCTGATGTTCATCGCCGGTTTGGAACTACATCTGGACGAACTGACGCGCAACACCAAAGTCTCTGCGCTGGCGGGGATCATGGGCGTATTGACGCCGGTGTTGTTAGGGACCGGGACCGGGCTTTTATTCCACTTCGGATGGGAAGCCGCGCTCTTTCTCGGACTGACACTTGGCGCCAC
>CAWHJM010000070.1:0-31156 GCA_963829615.1 uncultured Chloroflexia bacterium | reverse complement strand
AGAGTTCGCACCACTCGGTGTGGATTTTGTGCTCTTCAGGGTCATCTTCTGTGACCGGAGCAAAGGTATCCAACCCAACATGTAACGTGACGTAAGCAATCTTCACGCCTTTGGCTTTGAGTTCATCCAGCAGGCGCGGCGTGAAATGCAGACCAGCCGTCGGCGCGGCGGCGGAGCCGGGCTCGCGCGCATAGACAGTCTGGTAGCGCTCGGGGTCATCCAGTTTTTCGTGGATGTAGGGCGGCAGTGGGACATTGCCCACTTTGGGAAAATACGGCTCGATGGGCTCGGAGAATTTCACCAGGCGTTCGGAGCCGTTCAAAATACTTATAATTTCACCTTGGAGTCCAAAGTCTCCTGACTTTGAGTTTCCTATCCCACTCTCCCGACAGCTCCCTCATCGGACTCCACAGTACTGTTTCCCAACCGTCATCCCCTTTCCGCCAACCAGACATTCCCAGGTCAGATCATCTTTACGGCGCAGGAGCAGCAATTCCACTTTGCCGCCGGTCGGTTTGCGGGCATAAATGCGGGCCGGGATGACACGTGTTTGGTTGAGGACGAGCAAATCGCCGGGATTCAGGTAATCGCCGATCTGGCGGAAAATGCGATGTTCCAATTCTCCCGTTTTCCGGTTGAGCACCAACAAACGCGACAGAATCGCGCGGCTCAAGCGGCGTCTGCGCGATGGAAGTTTCGGGGAGATAATAGTCGAAGTCAGATGTTTTCATATAGCTATCTAATTCGATTAGGGGTTACGCACTTGAGTGGGAGAAGCCCGGAAATAAGGCCGGCATCTTTTCACGAACCGCATAATTCTTATCAATATTATTCAATTGTCGCTTCCATGATTAATCAAAATAGCTAATGCTTTCTTCGAAACTTCTAAAGTCACAACGCCATTCGCACGAGTTACAGCATAATCATGGATTCTTTTGAAGTAATTTGGACGCTTCAGATGGCAAACCTTTTGAATACTTTGCTAATACATACGCAGCTTCCTTATCAATAGTAATTTCATTTTGATTTGCAAAGATTTGTATCATCCTGCTCAATTCGTTATCATCATAAGGCTCAAGAGTATAGACAAACATATTCTTCTTTAAGCGATCATCTACTTGGAAAAGTTTCGAAGTTGTACCAATAACAGTAAAATGTGGCAGTTTCAATCTAACCTGACGAACTGAAAAACCTTTGCCAACAACAATATCCAGATAGGAGTTTTCCATTGCAGGATAAAGTATTTCTACTAATGTTTTACGTAAAGTCTCAATTTGCTCAATAAGTAGAATGTCTCCAGTGCGAAAATTTGTAAAATTTGAAGCTAAATCCTTTGGGCTTCTAAGGGAATTTCCATCAATGACTTTGATGCTAATTCTCATTTCATTTGCCACTACTTGTGCTAAAGTAGATCTTCCAGAACCATAAGAACCACAAAAAAGTATGTGGTCGAGTAAATCTCCACGTTTTTTAGCAGCAGTAATTTGGATTGATAAATTTTCCTTGATTTTGGATTGTCCCAATTATGTTAGAGAGATTTTGTGGGGAAGTAGCTATATACATGAAAAGAGGCTCTTCCACTTCTTCCAAAATCGCAGGATTAGATTGACAAATATCGTCAGCACAATCGAAATCAATATCGAACTCGCCAGCGGAAAATAGAATGAAAAGCCATCGCGCTGGATGCGGATGTCACCGGGCAGGCGGCCAAAGGGGATACCGAATTTAGAAGCCAGAAATACCAATCCACCTATTACGAATAAGACAATGCCCCCGATCATCAAGAAACGGCCAATATTATCCATTTTCACCCGGTTTATTCACCATATACCTGAATTTCTTTCCAGGCTACCCATGAAGGGCTGCTGATCGTCTGTATACGAATTTGACTGACATTGGCCAACGGTTCATCGGGTTCAAACACCAGCCAGTCATTATCCCCGGTTGGGCCGTTAAATTCATGCACGGTTCGATACTCTTCACTATCGGAAGCGCGCACCTGTACACGATGTACCGTATTTCCTGCGGGGTACTGCGCAACCATAAGGCGAATTTCAGTAACACGATAGACTCCCTGCAAATCAACCTGTATCCATTGGACAGGATCACCGCCTGCTCCCCACTGCGTACCTGCGTTATCGTCCACCGCGTTTGAAGGGGGTTCTTCCATCAAGTTGCGCGAAGCAGTGGCCGGTTTGTCATATGCCAGATTGTCATTTGGAATCTCAACCGCCACACAGGGATCAGGTTGGTTCATGGGCGCAAACAAATCCAACAAATAATTGTCATCATCCACCAATCCCCAAGTCCGGTCGTCGACGCTGGCATCAGCAGGATAATATGTCCAATACAACCAGCCATCAAAACCATACTGGCAAGATTCTGCCACCCACTGTGATAAAACACGCGCACCGGAATCAATCTCAGAATAAATATGACGAAACGCGCCATACTCTCCCAACACAATAGGTTTGGCCTCATAACCGATCATGCCAAAGTGATCCACATGATCTTGAAGGCTCGCTCCACCGGGATAAGCATGGAAATCGAAAAAGTCTAAATCCGATCTTTCAAGCAAGGATGCCGTTTCGACGTACCAACCCGGTGCGGCGATCTCAGGGGCGAAGAATCCCATCGTAACCAATGCCGTCGGGTCGTGGATCAAAATCTCATCTTTCATTTGGGCAATGTAATAGACCATGCCATCGCTTACCATTTGGGTCTTTTGATCTGGGTCGCTCATATCGTAGGAACCCGTCGTCGTTTCGACTATACCCCTGGTCAGGGAAAGCGGAGGTTGATCGATGAACATCCATTGCTCGTTGAGGAGTTGCCATCCCAGCACGGCATCAAAAGCCGCGTTGCGTTCGACGAGTCCTGTTAGCAGGTCGCTCCAGTAGCGGCGGGTGGCGGTAACGGCATGGGGGCGGAGATAGTATGAGTTACGGTAGCCAGCGAAAGTCTCGCCTGAGCCGGTGTTGGCCTCCTCCGCATATCCACCTTGATCTGGCAAATCGTTGGATGTAAATAAGATATAGATGCCCTTCTCTCGTCCAGCAAACATCATATCCGCAATATTATCGAGATAAGCAGGATTCAGCCCAATGTTGTCATCATCCCCAATACAGCCCAGGCCTTGAGAACAATGATCGAGAAAAACGCGCACGGTGTTGTATCCTAAACTTTTCAACTCAGCGAAATCATCGCGCGTGCGCTCCGGGTCATATATGCCGACTTTCAAAATCAGATTTGTGTAACTGCTTCCTTGCGGAACAAAAGCATAGTTTGCACCGCGTGGAATAAATTTTTCATTTGTCTGCCTGTTATAGAACTCACCCACGCCATTAATTTGACGCACACCGATACGATGTTCTGCTTGTGGCTGCAAGGCAACCATTGTTGGTGTTATCGGAACCGATGGCTCCAATGTTGCGTTTTCTGTTGGGGTAGTTTGTTCACCATCTTGAGATGACGTTGAATTACAAGATATTAATAATACAAGCATTGTACACAATCGTAATACCAGTAAAGTTCGTTTCATCAAACATTTCCCTAAACGCTTACAATAACCTTGGCTGCTCCCCCTCCACATAATCCAGCCCCAGATGCTCATACGCGGACTTGGTCGCCACGCGTCCCTGCGGGGTGCGGTCGAGGAAGCCCAGTTGCAACAGGTAGGGCTCGACCACGTCCATGATGGTGTCGGGCTCTTCGCTGATGGAGGCGCCGATGGTGTTCAGCCCCACCGGTCCACCGTTGTATTTTTCGATGATAGTGCGCAATACGCGGCGATCGACGTCATCCAGGCCGAGCTGATCGACTTGCAACAGGTCGAGCGCTTCCTGTGCGACCTGGCGTGTGACGGTCCCATCCGCACGCACCTGGGCATAGTCGCGCACACGGCGCAGCAGACGCAAGGCGACGCGCGGAGTCCCGCGTGCCCGGCGGCCAACTTCCTCGACACCACCCTCGTCACAAGGCACATTCAACATCTTCGCAGCGCGCCGGACGATGGCCTGCATCGCTTCGAGATCGTAGTAATCCAGCCGATAGACCGCGCCGAAACGCGCCCGCAATGGAGCCGTGACCAGCGCCAGCCGCGTGGTCGCACCCACAATCGTGAAATGCGGCAACTTGAGTCGGATGGAACGCGCCGAAGGTCCCTTGCCAATGACGATATCCAACGCAAAATCTTCCATGGCGGGATAGAGCACTTCTTCCACAGCCCGACCCAGGCGGTGAACTTCGTCGATGAAGAGCACATCGCCTGCCCGCAGATTGGTCAGGATGGCGGCCAGGTCCCCGGCGCGCTCGATGACAGGTCCGGATGTGACTTTGATGTTGACGCCCATCTCGTTGGCCAGCACATGTGCCAGCGTCGTTTTGCCCAAGCCCGGCGGGCCATAGAAAAGCACATGGTCCAGGGCTTCCTGTCGCTGGCGGGCCGCGTCGATCAAAATGGACAGGTTCTCCTTCACCTGATCCTGGCCGATCAAATCGGTCAGCATTTGGGGACGGAGCGCATAATCGACGCGGTCGTCGGGTTTGGCTTCGGGGTCGAGGGGACGGCTACGTCCTGAGCTGGTCGAAGGGCGGGGTTCGGTCATGGGGCGATTATACCCTTCCCGGTCACAAATTATGCTGCATGCGATGTAGAATGCGCAATAATGACCGGGGGGCATGTATAACCCGAGAAACGGGGGCAGTTTCAGGTCGGGTCGGAAGCGGGGTTTCATTAATAAAAACCACGGAGACACGAAGTCACAGAGAGAAGATATAAAAAATTCCGTGTCTCCGTGTCTCCGTGGTGATAACAATCTAAATCACTTCCACATCGTGCGGACGAGACTCTTTCAGTCCAACCGGCGTCATGCGTACCAGCACGGCTTTTTCGTGCAGTTCTTCGATGCTGTGCGCGTTAGTGTAGCTCATGCCCGATTGCAGGCCGCCAACCAGTTGTTTGAGCATTTCGCGCGCCGAGCCGCGATAGGGAACAGCGGCCTCCACGCCCTCGGAAACGTAATCCTCGATCTCTTCCCTGGTGATTTCACCTTCGCCTTCACGGGTTTTGCGCGCCAGAGTGGCCTGCAGGGAAGCCATGCCGCGCGAGACTTTGTAACGATGGCCTTTGCGGGTCATCAGCATGCCGGGACTCTCGTCGGTACCGGCCAGCAGGCTGCCGATCATGACCGAGGAAGCGCCCGCCGCCAACGCCTTGACGATGTCGCCCGAAGTACGCACGCCACCATCGGCGATGATGGGAATGCCTTGCGGACGCGCGACCGCGGCGCACTGCATGACGGCGGTCAGTTGCGGCACACCCGCGCCCGCCACGATGCGCGTGATGCAGATCGAACCGGGACCCACGCCCACCTTGACCGCGTCGGCGCCCGCGTCGATCAGGCGCTGGGTACCTTCAGCGGTGGCGACGTTGCCGCCAATAATCTGCGCCTTGGGAAAATTCTCGCGGATTTGCCCGATGATTTCGATCTCTGCCTTGGAATCGCCGTGCGCGATATCGACCACGATGCAATCCGCACCCGCTTCCAGCAGACGTTCCACGCGCTTCAACTCACTGCCTTTCACCCCCACCGCCGCACCGACCGCCAACCGTCCACGCATGTCCTTGGTAGCTTTAGGGAACTTGGCATTTTTCATGATGTCCTTGAGTGTGATCAATCCTACCAGCACACCGTCAGCGTCAACCAGCGGCAGTTTCTCGACGCGATGCTCATGCAGGATCTTCTCGGCATCTTCCATTTTGGTGTTGAGCGGTGCGGTCACCACCTTCTTGGTCATAATGTCCGTGATCGGTCGTCCATTATGGCTCTCGAACAGCATATCGCGCGTGGTGACAATGCCCACCACCCGGCGAGACGCATCCACGATGATGATGCCGCCCGTCTCGGTCTCCTCGACCAGGCGCTGCGCGTCACCGACCGAACTGGTATCGGTCAGCGTAATCGGGTTGTCCACCACAAAAGACTCGGCCTTTTTCACGCGCCGGATCTGCTTGACCTGGTCATCGATGGTCAGAAAACGGTGGATGATGCCAATGCCGCCTTCTCGCGCCATTACAATTCCCATCTCATTTTCGGTCACGGTATCCATATTGGCCGAAACAATCGGGATTTGCATCCCGATCTTCGATGTCAATTGCGTGCGCGTCGAAAGCTTGCGGCGCGACTCCACGTCCGAATACTGCGGCACTAACAGCACGTCATCATACGTCAGGGCTACTTCGGGCAAAATTTTCATAACTACCTCCTCGGCGAAACCAGCGTGATTATACCCGTGAGGGCATGATATATGACAAGCACCTCTTCATCGCAATGTTATAATGAAATTGTGAAAGAGGAACTGCTGGCCCTCACCTCAATCGACGGACGCTATGCTCGCGAAACTGCACCACTTCGCGAGTTTTTTTCTGAATTCGCCTATATCCGCGGACGAACCCGGCTCGAAATTGCCTATCTGATCGCGCTTTCGCAAGACGCCGGACTCATCCGCCCCTTTTCGCAGAGCGAACTGGACTTGCTCCACAACCTGTCTGCCAATTTTTCACTGGGTGCTGCGGGACAGGTCAAAGAACTGGAGCAAACCACCCGTCATGACGTCAAAGCCATCGAGAATTTTATGCGGACCCGCCTCGCACGGACATCACTGGCTGATACCGTTTCCTGGCTGCATTTCGGCCTGACGAGTGAAGACGTCAACCTGACGGCCCAGGCCATTTCCTTACGCGATGCACGTGACGAAGTTTTGCTGCCCGCGCTGGACAAGCTCATCACCCAACTGACGGATTTCGCGCGCCGCTACAAGTCCACGCCTATGCTAGCGCGCACCCACGGACAGCCTGCCGTGCCGACTACTTTCGGCAAAGAGATGGTTGTCTTCGTGGCACGGCTGGCAAAGCAGCGTGAAAAATTGGCTAATCATAACTTCGAAGCCAAGTGGAGCGGCGCGGTTGGAAATTACAATGCGATGGCGGCTGGCACACCAAATGTAGACTGGCCTTCCTTCAGCGAAAATTTCCTGCGCGGTTTGGGATTGGAACCGGCGCAGGTCAGCACACAACTCATCCCTTACGAAAACTGGCTGGAATACTTCCAATCCCTGCAACTAATTAACGGTATCTTGCTCGACCTATGCCAGGATGTGTGGCGCTATATCAGCGATGACTATCTCAAGCTGCGTGTGGTGTCGGGCGAAGTCGGTTCCTCGACCATGCCGCAGAAGGTCAACCCAATCGACTTCGAGAATGCCGAAGGAAATTTGGGGCTGGCAAATGCGCTTTTCGAGCAATATGTCCGCAAGCTGCCGGTATCACGGCTGCAACGCGACCTGTCCGATTCGACCGTGCGGCGCTCGTTCGGCGAGTCGCTGGGACACACGCTGGTGGCGTGGACGAGCATTGCCCGGGGCCTGGACAGAGTCGAAGCAAACGAAGCAGGCATGCGGTCCGCGTTGGAAGCGCACTGGGAAGTAGTCGCCGAGGGCGCGCAGACCATCCTACGCGCAGCGAATGTCCCATCGGCGTACGAGCAGCTCAAGTCTCTGACACGTGGAAAGGGGATCACGCAGGAGAGTTATCAAGATTGGGTTGATTCGCTGGAAGTGGAAGAAACCGTAAAGTCAAAGCTACGGTCGCTCTCGCCGCTGACGTATGTCGGGCTGGCAGAGGAGATCGTGGAGCAAGTTCTTAACCACTGAGAACACAGAGCGTCACAGGGAAATTTGAGAACAGACACAGAGAATCTTCTCTTCGGGATAGCGCGGTAGGCGTGCGCGTGGTGAATTTCAGGAGAAGCTATGAGCGTCACGATTGTTTTAGGCACGCAATGGGGAGACGAAGGCAAAGGCAAGGCCATTGACACCTTTGCCGGAAATTTCGATTACGCAGCCCGCTATAACGGCGGCAACAACGCCGGGCATACGATTGTCAACGAATACGGCACGTTCAAGATCCACCTGGTGCCATCGGGCGTGTTCTACCCGCACGTGACCTGCCTGATCGGCGGCGGCGTGGTGGTCGACCCGGCGGTGCTGCTGGAAGAGATCAAGTCGCTACGAGATGCTGGCATTAATCTGGACGGGCGGCTGCTGATCTCGCCGCGCTCGCATGTCATCATGCCCTATCACAAGCTATTGGACGGCCTGTACGAAGAAGCCAAAGGCGCAGGCGCGACCGGCACCACACGGCGCGGCATCGGCCCGACCTTCGCGGACAAGGTCAGCTACAACGGCATCCGCTGGAGCGATTTCGCAGACAAAGAGATTTTTATCGAAAAACTGAAGATGCAAGTGACGCATCAAGAACAAGGTCATCATTGCGCTGGGCGGCGAGCCGCTGGAATTCGAGGCAGTACGTGATGAGTATTTGGGCTACTACGTGCAGATCAAGCCCTTTATCCGAGAGTTATTTCCTATCGTGCAGGGTGGGCTGAAAAGCGGCCAGAAGTTCTTGCTGGAACAGGCTATGGGAAGCTGCCTCGATACGGACTGGGGCACGTATCCTTTCGTGACGGGTTCCACCACTATCGCCTCCGCCGCGACGACCGGGTTGGGCGTGCCGCCGCGCGCCATCAGCCAAATCGTAGGCGTGACCAAGGCCTACACCACGCGCGTGGGCGCCGGCCCGATGCCGACCGAAATCTTCGATGATGAGTTCGCCATGCAGACTTTGAGCGAAGTGGCTGCCACCACCGGGCGCATCCGGCGCGGCGGCTGGCTGGACACCGAAGTGGTGCGCTTCTCGGCATGGTCAGCGGCATCGATGCACTCTTCCTGACCAAGCTCGACATCCTGAGTGCCTTCGAAGAAATCAAGATTTGCACCGGCTACGAGTTGGATGGGAAATCGGTCCACTACTACGATCTGGATTCATATCAGCTTGGCCGTGCAAAGCCGGTCTACGAGACCGTAAAGGGCTGGCACAGCGACATCACGGGCATCCGTCAGTTTGCGGAATTGCCGCGCGAAGCGCAGGACTATGTGGAGCGGGTGGAAGAACTGGTCGGGTGTGAAAGTGGGTTGGATTGCCAATGGGCCAGAGCGTGAAGCAGTGATCGTAATGTAGTTACTCCAAGGCAATCTCAGCCAGGTATTTTTCCCGATTCGCCAGGCGGGAGGGTTTGCCGCTGCTAGTTTTCAAAATCCACTTGGGACCAACGATGTGGACATAGCGCAGGGCAATGGCCGAGTTCTTGGTGACATGTTGGCGAATGCGGTCAGCGAGGATTTGTTGTTCTTCCATAAGCGATAAATTATCCGCTTCGGCTACAACAACCACTTCTTCTGTGCCAGCTTGCTCATCGAAGATGCCAAAGGCCACCGCACGACCAGGATGTACACCGTCCACCTCGTAAACCAGCATCTCCAAATCTTGTGGGTAAACGTTCTTGCCCCCCACGATAATGATATCCTTTTTGCGGCCTGTGACATAGACTTCACCTTCTGAGATGTAGCCATAGTCACCAGTCAAATACCAGCCGTCGATGAAGGACTTTTTGGTAATGTTGGGGCGATTGTAGTAGCTGGTCAACATACAGTTGCTTTGCAGGGCAATCTCGCCAATGATACGCTCAGGCAAATCCTTCCCCTTCTCATCCAGTACACGCACGCGGGTGTTGGAAACTGGCTTGCCAGAAGACATCATCTCGACGGTGGGTTGTCCGTCTACAGGCGGCTTGACCACGCGCTCAGTGATAAAGGCCATACGGTCGATGGTCTCAACCACCGGCACGGAGTTCAGCGGGCTCTGGGTAACACTGAAAACATTTTCGGCCATGGCGTAGCTGGTTTGCAGGGCATCTGCCTTCAGACCGTACGACTCAAAAGCCTGCTGAAATGTGCGATGGCTCTCGATTTTGACCGGCTCTGAGCAGTTGATGATCGCGCGCCAGGAGGATAAATCCACACCTTCAAGATGGCGCGGGCGGATCTTCTGGGCACAGAAATTGTAAGCAAAGTTGGGCAGCCAGGTGAGCGTGCCATGATACTGGGAGACGGATTGCATCAGGCGATAGGGTGCACGCACCCAGTCGAAGGGCGACATCAACACAAGCGGTGTGCGTGTCAGCACGGGTAGCAGAAAGCTGGCAATCAATCCCATGTCGTGATAGAGCGGCAGCCAGGAAACGATGACATCGTCGCCGTTCAGGTACAGTGCCTGGCCATAGGCATCCAGTTGGTTGAGTACAGCCTGATGCGAGAGCGCCACCCCTTTTTGCAGGCCGGTGGTACCGGAGGAATGTTGCAAGAGCACCACATCGGCTGGAGAACGGTTGGCAGATGGGAGCAGGTCGAAGTCCGGGGGAGAGGCGGGCTCGACCATATCCGTGATGATAACAGTACGAACGGAAGAATCCGGCTGGAGTGCGTCGCGTATTTCCGTTTCAAATTCAGGATAAGTGACAATGGCAGCGGGGCGCGTGATCTCGATCAGGGCTTGGAGGTCAGCACGGTAGCGCTCGGGAGAAAGTTTCTCTGTCAAAAAGGGCATAATGGAGGGGATGCTACCGTGCAACACTGCGCCCCAAAAGGAGAAGACGAGTTCTCGGCCGTGCTGGAGAATGAGCACCACCACTTCACCCGGCAGGAGACCTTCGCGTGCATAGGTTTTAGCAAAGCTGTTAGCCCCATCAAGCAGGGATTGGTAGGACAGAGTAAAATCCTCCTGCCCGGCGTGCTGGAGGATGATGGCAGTACGCTCAGGAACTTCGGTATAGGAAGCCCGCAGGTTGGCGGGAAGAGTTCTTTGCACCTCGGACATTACTGGCGAGATTTGATGAGGTCGGCCAGTGCCTGCAGACTGTCGAAAGTTTCGGCGTTCAGCTCGGTGTCTTCAATACGCACGCCAAAGGTATCTTCGACATAGAGCGCCAGGTCCATCAGGCTGAAGGAGTCTATCAGACCGCTAGAAATGAGGGCTTCATCGGACTGAATGGTGCGGTTGGGTTGTTTAAGGATTTCGGTGGCAATATATTTGGAAAGTTGTTCAAGCATCATGTTTTCCTTTATTGTTACGGATGATACCTTTTCAAGCGCTTATCTTACCATTATTCACTTTTTATGAGCGATCTGGATCTCCGGGTTACAATAGATATTGAAAAATTTCATTTCGTACGAAATGGCAGTAGAAGCCCGAATTAGGGGAGCGATGGAAGCAGTATAAAAAAACAGGAATGATGTTTCCATCATTCCTGAAAATGCTCTTCGGCAGTCTGGCGGTCATGGTCAACTATTACATTAACCTTAGACCCATAACTTTGCGTCACCAGGTTTCCCTGGTTTTGCCTTTCGGTCAGCCGGTCGATCCTGGTCGGCAAATGAGAAGACTTTAGACGCCTGGCTTTGCGTCGCCGCCTTTCGGCGGGTTAGCCTTTATCGGCAGTCTGGCAACCTTGGTCATATTTACTAACACAACTTTAGGCCCATGACTTTGCGTCACTGGGTTTCCCCAGTTTTGCTTTTTATCGGAGCTTTAATAGTACTGACATTAAAGTGACTCGATTTCAATCCAACAAACGTTCTAATTTGTCTATACAAATATTAAGGTGAAGCTTTTTCTAAAGGCTCAAACGTTACTTCGACCGTCATGCCCCAGCGCATACGAGGATCGACATCATTGACTTTGATGCGCACGGTGTACAGAATATCTCCGCTCTGCGACTTGTAGGTCTGGCTGATTTCTTGCACAACACCGGTCATTTCGACACCGGGCAAGGCATCGGCCGTAATGCTGACATTTTGGCCAACAGCTACATTTACTACATCGAGTTCGGTCAGATCGCTGGTGTCAATGTACCACTGACTGGTATCCGCAACCGTAACAACCCAAGTTTCCGGCCCAACCATCTCATTGACCGAGACGTTGGTGTCCATCACTTCGCCGTCAAACGGGGCCTTAAGTTCATAATTGGCCAGGGTGTTCTCAGAGGAAGCGACCTGTGCTTTGGCGTTATTCAAGCGGGCTTCTGCCAACGCTTTTTGTTCGGCATTCGGGCCATCCAGACTGATATCGTATTGATGTTTGGCCTCAGCCTCATCGGCCAGAGCCTGATCCAGCGCTGCACGGACCGAGTTCGCGTTCGCGCGTGGTTGACTCGAGTTTGGCCACGGCGTTGTCATAATCGGTCTGAGCATCGTCCAGCTTGTCTTTGGCAGACTTCCGTTTGGAATTATCCCTATCCAGATTTACGTACTTATCGAATTCGTCCTGCGCATCTTCGAGGTCCTTCTTGCGGTCGTTGACTTCGGCTTGCGCATCATCGATGCGATCCTCGATGTCATCGACATTCAGGTTGTCCCATTTACGTTGGGCAGTCGCCCGGGCTTTCTGCGCGTCCAGGTAAGCCTGCCAGGCTTCGGAGCGTCCCAGTCCATCGGTGCGGATCAGTTGATCGTAAGCTTGCTGCGCAGTCGTCAACTCGAGGTGCGCCGAAGTTAACGCCGCCTCAGCCTGCTCCTTGTCCGCCAGGCGAACGAGCACATCCCCTTCGCGCACCTTCTGCCCTTTTTCGATCAGGATTTCGGCCACTTTTCCACGCACTGTGAAGGACAGTGTCAGGTCATCGTTAGGGACCAGGTGTCCCTCTGCGATGACGGCGTCAGCAGATATGGGCGTAGAGAGAGGCGTTGGGGTTGGAGTCCCCTACTACCGCATGCGGTCAGGATCAAGGCCAAAGCCATCAGAGGCAGAATCAAAATCATCCATTTTTTCATGTGAACCTTCCTTGCCCTCACCCCTCGCCCCTCTACCCTTACGGGCACACGTCCCGCTGGGAGAGGGGTTGGGTGAGGGAGAGTTTATTCGTAAGCCAGCACTTCGCGGATGGTCAAACGTGCCGCGTTACGAGCTGGCAGGATACTTGCAAGCGTAGATAAAACCAAAACCAGTGCAATCCATATTCCATACCCCATAAATGTAAAGACAACCTTGATCGGGGTTTCAAAAATAGACACACTGATAATTGTTGAAAGCAAATATGTGAATGGGACAGACAGAACCACCGCCAGCGCAAATGAAATCAGTCCAATCACGACACCCTCTGCAATGACTGTCCGCATGATCACACTGTCTTTCGCCCCGATTGAGCGCATGATGCCAATCTCGCGGGTGCGCTCGAGCACGTTCATGCTCATAGTACCGGCCAGCCCCATGCTGCCAACGGAGGCCGTCAGCAAGGCCATGATAAGCAGAAACGTCACCAGAATATCGAGGCTTTCGAGCGCAGTATCCAGCGATGCCAGCCCAGATTCGGACTTGCGTACCTTGAAACCGTTGTCACGTAAATAATTGTCAAGATAATCGGCCATCGTATCCTGAGAGGCACGGTCGTGGTGGGTTGTCACAACACGATAGGAATAAGAGCGATTGCTTTGGTTGTTCATACGGGAGATGTACTCAAACGGCGCATATCCGATGGTGCCTTGCTGCCCGATGAACTTGAAAATGCCAACCACCTGCCAATCTTCTTCCTTTCCGTCAACCTTCAGATGGAGATAGCCACCGGCTTTCAAATCCGGAAACTCCGTAAAAATAGATTCGCTGACGGTGAGCTTGCGCACGTCATCCGGGCGCAGCCAGCGGCCTTCCACAAGAATTGGCTTGACCAGCACGCTCTCAGCGGGCGGCGCCAGCAACGAGATATTATCGGCCACCGTGCCATCCGGCAACAACGCTTCCACAGACGCATACTGCCAACCTTCCACGAATTCCACACCATCCACCTGCATCAAGTATTGTTCTACTTCGCGCAGGCGATAGGCCTTGTCAAAATCCACGGTCACATCGGCCCGGAAGTACTGGCCGATAGAGCCCATATAATCGTACAGGGAAACACGCACGTTGAAAACCGCGATAAAAATCGCACCACCCATCGTCAGTGTGAACAATGTCAACATCAGACGTTCACGCCGCCGGAAGGTGTTGCGCAGTGAGATCAACAATGGACGCGGGATGTGGATGCCGCGCCGAGCCAAGGCATTCGTAACGCGCGTTTGGAATCGCTCCCAACGGGACTCTCGCTCCGTTCCTCCCTCAGCCTGCTTCTCATCCATCGTCAAGTCTCCGCTGATAGCGCGTAATACTGTGACGCGAGACCCGTTGATGACAGGGGCTAAGCCTGCCACGAGCGGCACTAACAACCCTACCACGATCTGAATAACGAAAGCTATAGGTACAATGCGATAGCCCAACAGACTGAAGCCCAGCTTGTCAGCAATGAATTGCGACAGCCAGTAAGCCCCCTGTCCCCCTAACGGAACAGCGATCAACAAGGCCAGCAGGCCGAAGACCAGAATCAAGACCAGGTACATCCCCAATACCTGACGGTTGCGTCCGCCCACCAGCTTGATCACGCCGATATGACGCATGTGCTGATTAAGCAACGCACTCAGGGTATTGGCGATCAACGAACTGGCTAAGAAAACGATCAAGACACCTAACGCCATCAGGATTCCCAAAACAGCGTTGATAATAGATGCCATCGGGTGTTCGTGCGTTTTCGAGAAATGTGTCCGCACAACGACATTCCCTACATTCTCGATCCTGTCCTTCAGGTCTGCACCAATCGCACGGATGTGTACCATGTCATCCTGGTTTTCGGAGACGGTCGCGTACACGCGGTTGAACAGTTCCGGTTGATGCAGCGTAGGCAGGGTATCCATCGTGATATATCCAAACGGAGGCGCCAGGAAATCATCTGCGCCGGTGGTTGGGTCCAGAACGATGCCCACCACCTTCAGAGACTTGGTCGTGCCGTCGGGCAGTTCGAAGAGCAAATCCTGTCCAACTTGAATATCCAGATCGCCAAGTGCATCTTTTTCCAGGACGACTTCATTTTTTTCAGGCTTGATCTGCCCGGATATCAGGGTAAGCAAATTGACCTTGTTTTTATCAAAATCGTCCACCGCGATGATATCCAACGTAGTCCATTTCTCGCGGTCCATCTCACGGACGCGCATGTTGATCACGCGGCGACCTTCCGCATCTTCAATGCCGCGCGTGTTACGGATGGTGGTGAGCATATCGTTATCGAAGTCATCCATGCGGAATTCGATGTTAGCCGGATTGTTGGCCGCATAGGTAACGCTCATGTCATTAGAGATGATCACATACGTTCCAGCGATGACTCCAATGGAAAAGACGCCGATGGCAATGGAAAGTACTACCAATGCCGTGCGGCCTTTGTTTTCGAATAAATCAAGAAAAACTTTACGCCATCTAGGTCTCATAATTATCCAAACAAACGCCAGTTCCCGCGACGGTCCACAGTCTTATGCTCTTTGAGACGCTCCTGCACCACGCTTGAAATTGCTTCCTGTGTTAGCGGAGACTCATCCAGCATCTGGTTAAAGTCTGCACGCGAGAGCGCTAGTAATTCCACAGGACCTTCCGCGGCGGCGCGCACATTGGCAATCGATTTACCGCCGCGCACCAGTTCGATTTCTCCAAAGAAATCACCCGGGTCCAGGCGCGCCAACAAGGCATCGTCACGGCTTTTGCCCTGCAACACAATGTCCACTTGCCCGCTTTCGATCATGAAAAAATAATCCACGCGCTCGTCCCGTCGAATAATATTCTCACCCGGTTTATAAACACGCCGTTCCAACTTCTGCGTGATCTCCAACATCTGGGGATGGGTCAATAGAGGCAGGGCCTGCGTTACGATCTCGTTAATCAGGATCCCATCAGAAATCGTTACCGTGCGGGAGGTTCGCGATGTCAGTGATGGATCATGCGTCACCATTACGATCGTCTTGCCGTCCCCCACTAACTCGCCGAACAGGTCAATGATGGCATCCGCCGCACGCGAGTCCAGGTTGCCGGTCGGCTCGTCGGCCACCAGCAATGGCGGATCAGTTGCCAGCGCACGTGCGATGGCAGCAGCTTGTTGCTGCCCAGTTGAGACAGCCAGGGGTAACGTATGCGCCTGTTTCTCCAAGCCGACCATTTCCAGCAGAGCCATAGCGCGCTTGGGTCGTTCATCGAAATCATACAGGCTGACATAGTCCATCGGCAGCATCACGTTTTCGAGCAACGTCAGCATCGGCAGTAACTGGAAGAACTGGAACACGATCCCCAGATTCTTGCCGCGCCACAACGAACGCTGGCTCTCAGTCATCTTGTAGATATCCGTGCCGCCGATCACCACCTGCCCGCTGGTCGGATGGTCGATGCCGGTGATCATGTTCAGCAGCGTCGACTTGCCCGAGCCCGACTTGCCCACAATCGCCACGAAATCACCGCGTCTGATGGTCAGGTCGATGCCGTGCAACACAGTGAACTCACCGGCTGCATTCTTGAAGGTCTTGACCACACCGCGCATCTGGATTAACTCGTCAGAGACAGATGTGGTTTCTCGAACGATGGGCAAATTGGGGTGAGATTGATGCGCTACCACAGCCACCGTCGCTTCTTTTTCGATTTCTTGTCTGTATCATCTCCGAAGGGGGCTACTGGTTCGGGAACAAACTCATCTTCTTCGATTGGATCCGCTAAGGTCCCGTCCACGATACGCAGGATGCGGCTGAACCGCGGCGCAATCGACTTGTCGTGCGTCACCATAATGATGGTCTTGCCCTGCTCGTTAACTAGCCGCTCGAAGAGTTCAAAAATATGATCCGATGTGACCGAATCCAGGCTGCCGGTCGGCTCGTCTGCCACCAGGACAGGCGGATCGTTCGCCAGCGCGCGGGCAATCGCCACACGCTGCTGCTGCCCGCCCGAAATATAGGAGGGCAGCTTATAGGCATGCTCTTCAAGTTCGACCATTTCGAGCAGTTCCAGCGCGCGTTCCTTACTCTTGCGCGGATAGTACAGACCGCACAGGTCCATGGGCAGGGTCACATTTTCGATCAGGGTTAGCATAGGCAGTAACTGAAAAGATTGGTAGATGATCCCCATCGTCTGGCCGCGCCAGAGAGCAAGTTCATCCTCGTCCAGTTGATGGACGAATTTTTCTTTCCCGTTTGCACGCACCACCACCTCGCCGGTAGTAATATCGTCTACACCGGTAATCATGTTAAGCAGGGTGGATTTACCAGCGCCGGATTTGCCGATCACGCCCAAGAATTCACCCTTTTGCACCTGCGCGCTAATCCCCTTTAAAGCCGGAAAATCACCAGCCGCTGTGGAATAAACCTTTGTTACATCACGTAGGTCAATCAGTGGAGGAGTAGAGCTATTTACTTGTAATATTTCGCGAGAGGCGGTCACAGCTTCCTCAAAATTGGTTTATCTTTTGAAAATTCGAATGTGGTAGATTTGCTAAACATCCATTATAATAGACTTTGTTCAATAATGGACTTTGTCTATTATAATAAGGTATTCTTTTTTGTCAACCTGGGAAAAGGGATTTTATCAGAACTGACAACTTATGCAAAAGAAAAATAGAACAGACCGTCGCATTCAGCGTACAAGGCAGGCTTTGCGAAAGGCCCTAATGGAACTGATCAAGGAAAAGGGATACGATGCTATTTCCGTAGAGCAGATTACCCAGCGGGCCAATCTGGGCAGAACAACGTTTTATCTGCACTACAAGGACAAAGAAGACTTGTTGGTAGATGAGTTCAGTGAATTGGCAAATGAACGTGCACGCACACTCTCAGAAATCCCTTTTTCAGCCTGGCTGCCAGATTTAGAAAATCCAGAGCATACAATTGAAAACAAACCCTCTGAACCCTTTCTGATGGTCTTCCAGCACGTTGCAAATAACGCTGATATCTATCGCATCCTCTTACAAAATGAAAAATCAGACCGCATCCTTGAACGGATTCGCAAAATCATTACACAAGCTATTACTGAATTCATGCAGACAAAGGTTGAAAACGATCCCATTCCTCTGCTCTTAGAAGTACCCATCGATTTGTTAGCCGCGTATTTTAGCGGAGCCCTTTTGAGCTGTGTGGATTGGTGGTTGGAGCAGGGAGCAGCATATTCACCGGAAGAGATGACACGCATGTTCCAACGCCTTTTCTTTCCAGGCGCACGGAAAATATTAGGCGTGTCGAATTCAGGAACTACTGCATAAGTCACGAGTTACGAGTTCAGCTTTATCTTTACAAACAAGCGTTCTTTTGCCAAGCGGGCCGCATCTTCGGGATGCGGTTCCCCGTTTTCCACGCGCACGCCCAGCGCTTTAGCAGACATCGGGATTTGGCGGACGTACTCCATCACCTGTGTTGCTACAGCTTCTTCATCCAAAATTGCTTCGGCAAAACCTGTCACATCCTTGCCGCGGATATGCAACTCCACTTCGGCACCGCCTTTCAGGTTGCGCCACCAGGTACGCCCACGGTTTGTGATAACCCACAAGAAACCCCCATCACGGTAAAAGCCAACCGGCGTGGTGTACTTCATCCCCGTCTTGCGCCCGGTGACGGTGATCAGCATAGTATTCCCCATGAAAACATACAGCGGGGTTCGCAAAAAGAATTTGACAAAGTCGTTTCCAGTCATAATTTCTCCGCTCACCCCAACCCCTCTCCCCGAGGGAGAGGGGCTGAGAGAAGACTTAGAATTTTCCATACATCTGATCCGGCCCCAGGATTTCGGGCATGCGCGCCCGCAGCGCCGTCCGCGCTTCGTAGCACAGGTGGCAGGCATCGGCGTAGTCCGATGCGTGCGGAAGGCCGTATTCGGTCACCAACGCGACCGGCCCACCGCTCATCAGCGGTCCGCAAATGGGATGCGCATCCGGGTCATATTCGGCGCAGATTTCCGTCAATGGTTTCTCGAACAAATTGCCAATCGAAATGCCCTGGCAGATGTGCAGGTTGCCCAACGGATCGAGATGCACGCGCCCGAGGTCCCGAAAATCTTCATGCGGACAGGCAGTGAAAGTATCCCAGGGTTGCTTTGCGGCACGCGGGGCCAGTTTTGCGATGGCCCGCCCACGGAACATAACCGCCGCCCCATCCTCCAACTGGCCCTGACTGCTGGGAGCATCCGTCTCTTCCGGCTGCGCCACGCTGATGGTTCCCACCGGGATGCCTAGTTGCTCCGCGGCCTTCACCGCATTATTCGCCTGATGCAACATCGCCTCACTGTAGTGGAAAAGATCACAGCTAACGGACAGGTCTGCGAGCTTTCCAACCAGCGGCTGGAGCCAGACCAGCGCATCCTCGACGGTGTGCGCCCAATAACCGTTGGAGACGATGCCCACACTGAAACCCATCTCATACGCCAAGTCCACCCCGCGCACCAGCAGGGCATAATACAGGAAGGGTTCGCCGCCCTCGAAGTATATCGATTTAACGCCAGCAGCTTTGGCCTGCTCCAGGATAATCTTGATCTGCTCCAGCGTGAGCGTGCCCGTTTGCCAGGGACTGCCCCACACAAAGCAATGGTCGCACTCAAAGGTGCATTGGTACGTAAGCAAAATGTGAATACCGTCCAGTTTCATGTCAGCCTCCTTGGCTTATATCCAGTGTAGCGAAAAATAATTTGCAAGTCACGGGTCGAAAATCACCTTCGAGGCTATAATAAATCCCACATTCTGCTTGATTTTCGTTCAGGGGATAGAATGTGGGATAACCATCAAAACAGGAGGCCTTATGTCCAACGTCTATGAATCCAAACATCCGCTGGTTGCGCACAAACTTTCCCGCCTGCGCGATAAAAACACCAACCCCAAGAAATTCCGCGAGTTGGTGCGCGAAATCGCCGCCCTGCTGACCTACGAAGCCACCGCCGACCTGCAAACGGTCCCACGCGAACTGGAAACGCCGCTCTCAAAAATGACCGGGCAGGAGCTACAGGAAAAAATCGGACTGGTCCCCATCCTGCGGGCGGGGTTGGGCATGGTGGAAGGCGTCTGGGAACTGATGCCCAGCGCCGAAGTCTGGCACATTGGACTGTACCGGGACGAGAAGACCTTGCGCCCGGTGGAATACTACAACAAGCTGCCGCTCGAGCCGACCGTCTCCGTTTGCCTCATCCTGGACCCGATGCTTGCTACCGGTGGATCGGCCACCGCCACCGCTGACGTGTTGAAGCGCTGGGGCGTCAAGAAGATCAAGTTCGTCGGGCTGATCGGCGCACCGGAAGGCGTCAAGGCCATGCAAGACAAACATCCCGACATTCCCATCTACATCGCCGCGATCGACGACCACCTGAACGAACACGCTTACATCGTCCCGGGCCTGGGCGACGCAGGAGACAGACAGTTCGGTACCGGATAGTACCCGGGCAATATGATTACGATAAATGGAGATTGCTGTATGCAAAGGGAAAATTTATCAATCAAGATTAGCTGGTTCGGGCACGAGCGATGAGCGCAGACTTCGACAACGAGCTCGAATGTCCGCATTGCGGCGCGAAATTCCATTACGAGTTGACGCGCTGCCCCAACTGCGGCGTCAATATTTACTTCCCGGAAGAGGAAGAAGATGAGGAGTTTAGCAAAGCATTCTCCCGCTTCATTGATTCCAACCGCTTTCCTCTGGGCATCCTGGCCGGCTGGGCCGCAACCATCGTACTCAGCCTGGGGCTGTACATCCCCATCCGTTTTGCGTTTACCACGCCGCAATCCTGGTACGTGGTCTATGCCCTCCTGGTAGCCTGCGTATCGGTAGGCAGTTTCGCTGGCGGATTTTTCGCCGTCAGAGTAACCAGGAAGAACGTCATTGTAAGCACGGCGCTGGTCGGGTTGGTCAGCGTCGGTATCGCCATCGTGATTTTGCTGCGCGAATGGAAAACTGTGCTGCCTTACTGGTCTATGCCCTCCTGGTAGCCTGCGTATCGGTAGGCAGTTTCGCCGGCGGATTTTTCGCCGTCAGAGTAACCAGAAAAAATGTCATTGTAAGCGCGTTGTTGGTCGGACTGGTCGGCATCGGGGTGGCCATCGTGATTTTGCTGCGCGAATGGAAAACTGTGCTGCCTTTCCCCAGTGTCACCTTGGGATGGATCGTCATCCTGGCGGCCAGTTTCGGCGGCGCAAAGGTGGCCGAGAAGATGCTGCGGAAGGTCACACTCCAATCGTTGTTCGTCGTCCTGCCAACGGAAGAAAATTTGTATCAGGACCTTTTTATCAAAGCCGGTTACGACCACGACATCGCCAGGCGCTTGATCGAGTACGAACGCCAACGCGCACCGCAGGCCACACGCTCGGCACTGATCCGTAATGCCATCCAGCGCTGGCAACGCGATAACCGCACGGGTCCGTCGCTCAATTGAGGAGCTTATGAACGCAATCGCTGAATTTACGATCATTCCCATCGGGGTAGGGATTTCGCTCTCGAAGTATGTCGCGGTCTGTGAGCAGATTTTGGAAGAAAGCGGTCTGTCTTTCGAATTGCACGCCAATGGCACCAATCTCGAAGGCGAATGGGATGAAGTCATGGGCGCCATCAAGACCTGCCACGAGAGACTGCATGAGATGGGCGTGCCGCGCATCGCCACCCAGATCAAGATCGGCACGCGCACCGACCGCGCGCAAAAAATGAGCGACAAGATCGCCAGTGTGCGGGAGGAGTTGGAAAAGTTTAATTCGCCCTGAGCGGAAGATCGAGTCGTGCTGAGCTCGTCGAAGCACGTACCAAGACCCAAGGCCAAGGCGACAACTAGCCCAAAGTATGCACTTCGACTGCGTCCGCTACTCGACTCTCCGCTCAGCGAGGAGGAAAACTACTATGTGGAAACTAATCGCATTCGTCATCGCGACCGCCCTGCTGGTTTACATCTCCAGAGCCTCCCTGCGCCAGCCGAACTCACACGGCTTTTACCGCTTCTTTGCCTGGGAGAGCATCCTGCTGCTGTTCCTGCTCGTCGTGGACCAGTGGTTCATCGATCCGTTCTCCTGGCACCAACTGATTGCCTGGGTGCTGCTTTTTGCCAGTCTGGTGCCACTGTTCTTCGGTGTACGCACCCTGCGCAGGCGCGGCGAAGCGACCGAAGAGCGTCCCGGCGACCCCAGCCTGCTGGCCTTCGAAAAGACCACCGCGCTGGTCACCAGCGGCATCTACGCCTACATCCGCCACCCGCTCTACAGTTCGTTGTTGCTGCTGGCCTGGGGCATCTTCTTCAAAGCGCCGAGCCTGCCAGGCGGAGCGCTGGTTCTGGTTGCCACCACATTCCTGATCGCCACCGCCAGAGCAGACGAGCAGGAATGCATCCGTTTCTTTGGAGACGAATATCAAGCCTATATGCAAAAGACGAAACGATTTATTCCGTTTTTGTTTTGACAATGCTTACAAATTTGAACCGCCAAGATGCCAAGTACGCCAAGGCAAGAATCCGAAATCGCCAAGAAAACTTGGCGACATTGAGATAACCTTGGCGTTCTCTGTGGCTTGGCGGTTAGAAAAGTGAAATTGCTAACTTCTATTAGAGAAAGAGTAAGAACATGAAAGCAATGGTATTGAATGAACTTGGGGAGATGAAATCGAATCCGTACTCCCCTCTCAGCCTGCAACAGATCCCTGAGCCAACTCCCGGCGAGGGCGAAGTGCTGATCAAGGTCGCGGCCTGTGGCGTATGCCACACCGAACTGGACGAGATCGAAGGGCGCACCCCGCCGCCGGAACTGCCGGTGATTTTGGGACATCAGGTGGTAGGAGTGGTTGAAGAAGTTGACTGCACCTGCCCTAACGGGCGGTGCCAGGAAAGTCGCGACTACGAAATCACTAAAAGTAGGCGAGCGCGTCGGCGTGGCGTGGATCTTCTCGGCCTGCGGCGAATGTGAGCACTGCAAAGCGGGCGAAGAGAATCTGTGCGACCAGTTCCGCGCTACAGGCCGGGACGCCGATGGCGGTTACGCGCAATATATGACCGTTCCGGCGGCGTTCGCGCATCCCATTCCCGAGGCGCTGTCTGATTCTGAAGCTGCGCCGCTGCTGTGCGCCGGGGCCATCGGCTATCGCTCGCTGCGGCTGGCGAACATCCACGACGGCCGAGTTCGCTGGGGTTGACCGGCTTTGGCGGCTCGAACCACCTGGTGCTCAAGATGGCCAAACACATGTACCCCAACAGCGACATTTTTGTCTTCAGCCGCAACCCCGAAGAGCAGGAATTCGCCCGTTCACTGGGCGCGGTCTGGGCCGGCGACATCGAGGCCACTTCCCCACAGAAACTGGATGCCATCATCGACACGACGCCGGTCTGGAAGCCGATCGTGGAGGCGCTGAGAAATTTAGATAGCGGAGGCAGGCTGGTGGTCAATGCGATCCGCAAGGAAGAGGTCGACAAGGAGTACCTGCTCAAGCTGGATTACCCGTCGCATCTGTGGATGGAAAAGGAAATCAAGTCCGTCGCCAATGTGACCCGGCAGGATGTGCGCGAATGTCTGAAACTGGCCGCTGAAGCGGGCATCCGTCCGGATTATCAGGAATACGCGCTGGAAGACGCCAATCAGGCGTTGCTGGAGTTGCGACAGGGAAAGATCCGGGGCGCGAAGGTCCTGAAGATAGATGGATAACGATAGTATGACCAGTGGAATATTTGTGGCGTAATTTATGCTTGCATCCGTGCCGACCACCATCCCCGCCGAAAACCGGGACTTCCCCGAATGGCACCATGGACGAGAAACCTACACCGTCTGGATTCTGCCTTTAGAGAGTAAAGCCGTCCGAGGCAAATTCGAAGCCGCCCGGCAGCATCTCAACGGCTATTTGCTGGAACCCTACCAGCGCCAAGCCGCACATCACCCTGTTCGTGTGCGGCTTTTTGGTGGATGCGCCCCACTACGAAGACGATTTCACACAGGCGCAATTGCAGTCTCAAATCCAGGCTTTTGAAAGCACGCCGCATCCGGCCTTTCGAGATCGAGATCGGGGGCTTGAACAGCTTTGCATCCGCCCCATTCCTGGAAGTGCACGACCCGCAGGGCGGCATCGCCCGCCTGCGAGAAATCCTTGCAAACGGGGCCAGGGAATTCCGCACTGCGCCTTATAGGCCGCACCTGACCGTCGGCCTGTACGCGGGCGCGTTCGAGAGCCAGGAAGTAGCCGGGAAGATGGCAATGTTTCCGAGCAATCCGATCCGCTGGAAAGTGGAACAAATCGCTTTTGCAAGCTACCGGGCGCAGGAAATCGCCGGGAGGCTGGCATACCGACATGAAATAGATTCATCGGTGATGAACAAGGTCTCTAACCGCCAAGGAACTTCACCGTTCATGTCGCGAACAGAGCGGGTTTTGCGAGCGGCAATTCGCGCCAGGAATCGACGTCAGCCGCATCCTGGAGATTCGCTTCGGGCAGTACGCCATGCATGACACGTTTAACGAGTGAGACACAGTTCAGCACGAGCTCAGAGGAGTAACCAAAGGAAGCCACAATCCTATGACCTTTCAAAAAGACGCTGAAAAATCCGAGCGCAAAGCCCTGCACAAACTGGTCGATTTCAGGGATCAGCGCGTGCTGGAAGTGGGCTGCGGTGAAGGCCGTCTGACGTGGGAGTACGCCCGTTCGGCGCGGCGGGTGGTGGGGATCGACCCGGACCCGGACGCTATCCATGTGGCGCACTACGATATGCCGTCCGAGCTGCGCAAAACGACCGCCTTCGCCTGCGCCAGTGCGCTGGACCTGCCCTTCCCGCATGAAACGTTCGACATCGCGCTGCTCTCCTGGTCGCTGTGATGAATTGAACAGGCGGGCATGGTGCATGCCCTGGAACAGATCAAACGGACGCTCGTCCCGCGCGGACTGCTGATCGACCTGCGTCCGTTATTGGGAGCTTGGCCGGTCGAAGTGGCCTGGGGAAACCAATACCGGGAGGTCGGCCGTCTGACAGACCTGCCGGACGCGTTATCTGACGACGAGGCTGCCAACCGCGCCATGGACGAATCCGCCCGCCGGGAGTGGTTCAGGCTGGAAGAGGGTGAACACTTTTCGTTGTTCTATTCCTGGGATACGGCCAATGACATGGAGACTTTTTTGCGCGAAGAATGGGATGGCTTTGTCGAACTGGATGCAGAAGTCAGCCGGGCGGCCAAATCGGCCTGGGCGGTGGCGGAGGCAGATGCGCGCGTCCGTGTGCGGGCGGAGATGATGATCAAGCGCTGGAGGAAGGTGGAGAATAGAGATTAGAGATTGGGGATTAGAGACTGGAGATTGAGGGGATGGAGATTGGTGTGCAGCGAGAATTGTTCAGGAACCAGTGATCAGTGATCGGTAATCAGTTGTCAGTCATCAAGCGGGGAGCGGACGGCCCCAGCACCGCGTTGCAGGACGTGAGTATAGATCATGGTGGTTTTGACATCTTTGTGTCCAAGCAGTTCCTGGACGGTGCGAATATCGTAGCCGTTTTGGAGCAATTGGGTGGCGAAGGTATGACGGAAAGTGTGAGGGGTAACCGGCTTCATTGTCTTTGCAAGTTTGGCTGCTCTTTTGACAGCTTTTTGCAAGCTAAATTCGTGGATGTGATGGCGTCGTTTGACGCCCGAAACAGGATCAGCTGATAGATCGGGCGCAGGGAAGACATATTGCCAGGCAAATTCTTTGTTTGCATTGGGGTATTTCCGTTCAAGAGCATAGGGAAGGTAAACGGCACCATATCCGGCCAACAGGTCACGATCGTGATAGGCTTTCACCACCTTGAGTTGAATGCGAAGCGGTTCCAGGAGAGTGTCGGGAAACATGGTGACGCGGTCGTTTTCACCTTTGCCATCCCTGACGATGATCTGGTGGTTTTGGAAATCGAGATCTTTGACGCGCAGGCGCAAAACTTCCATCAGACGCAAGCCCACTGCCATACATGAGTTGAGCCATCAGACGGTAGACGCCTTCCATCTTGTCGATGATACTTTTGGCTTCCCCTCGGGAAAGTACAGTGGGCATGCGTTTTGGCTTGGTGGGGCGAATGGGGATCAGAGCAGCTTCATCCAATTGAATATTCAACACGCGCCGATAAAGGAAAAGGACGGAGCTAATTGCCTGGTTCTGTGTGGAGGCAGCAACGCCTTTTTCGTTGACGAGATAACTGATGAAAGCTGTTGATCTCGGTGGCACCCATCTCGCGAGGATGGCGTTTGTTGTGGTAGAGAATGAACTGACGAACCCAGGAAACGTAGGTCTCTTCAGTGCGGTGGGAGTAGTGGCGGTTCCGAAGAGCTTCGCGGTACTGGTCGAGCAGTTTTTTCCCGTTCGGGTGAGAATTGTTCCTAGACGGCGGTGTGGTGTTGGATTGAGTGGACATTTTCTTCATCCTAAAGAGGAATTGTAGGCTATTGCTTTTTTGGTATTCAAATTCTATAATGGTTATACCCTTTACAGGTCACAAATTGCGCTTTAATGCCAGTGTAGGAAGCGCAATTTGTGACCGGGGGCATTATACAAGGTGTTCGGATTGAGATTCAAAATCATCAATCGCGTATTTTGAAGGAATATAACATGATTGTTTTCTTACACGTACTAGGTTTCGGGTTTTGTAATATAAAAGTAATTAACCCGAACATATCGGGCTATCACCACTAAACAGGGGTCTTAAGCCGAAGATATCGGGTTAAGCCTAGTTGAACTAAGCGCTTCGCGCAGGTAAGGGATAGAGTTTCCACCAAGTATCAAGAATTAAATAATCCAGCAGAAATCGGGCTATATTTCACGTATCGAAATCCATTTTCATACAGGAGGTATAGCCATGACTGCTTTAAGACAAAAGATGATCGAGGATATGCAATTGCGTGGTTTTGCAGAGCGGACACAGGAAGCCTATTTGTCTGCCGTGCGTCAGCTGGCGAAGCACTATCAAAAATCCGCCGGACCAGATCGATGAAGAAGAACTGCGCCAGTATTTCTTGTTCCTCAAGAACGAAAAACATGCGGCGCGCAACACCTGCACGATCGCTTTATGCGGGATCAAGTTCTTCTTCCAGCATACGCTCGGCAGGGAATGGAAGACCTTTGACTTCCTGCGCCCCCAAAAAGAACAGAAGCTGCCAGTCGTGTTGAGTGTGGAAGAAGTATGCCGTGTTCTCAAGCGAGTGCAACTTCATCATTACCGCGTTTGCCTGACCACGATCTATGCCTGTGGCCTGCGCTTGCTGGAAGGAACGCGCCTGAAAGTCAGTGACATCGATGGTCAACGTAAAATGCTGCACATTCATCAGGCCAAAGGCAACAAAGATCGCTATGTGCCGCTCCCGGATGCCTGCTTGAATATGCTGCGTCATTACTGGCGCATTCATCGCAACCCGGTCTGGCTCTTCCCTTCTCGGCATGAGAACACAAAACCAATGCATGAGAGTGGTCTTCAAAAAGCTTTCCGCGCAGCCGTACGAGAATGTGGCATCCTCAAAAGGGCTACCGTTCATACTCTCAGACATTCTTACGCCACCCATTTACTGGAAGCTGGGCTGAACTTGCGCATCATCCAGAGCTACCTGGGTCATGCCTCTCCTGCTACCACCGCCATCTACACTCACCTGACTTCCAACACACAAGCCAACTCCCTGGAGGCCATCGACCATCCTGGTATCAAGTTTATGGCGTTAGAACTGGCAGACATCTTCCGCCAGTACGCTCCCGCCTACCGCCAGAAATATGCCGCTCACCTGCTGGCCAGCCACCGCCAGGCCATGCGCGCCATCGAACGCTGTCGCACACAAGCACTGGGTGGACAACTCTTTGCCTGCCCTGCCTGCGGTGAAGTCCGCTACAGCTACCACTCCTGCCGCAACCGCCATTGTCCCAAATGCCAGCACCAACAGACCCAGGACTGGCTGGAAGTCCAACAGGGACTGCTCTTACACGTCCCTTACTTCCTGCTGACCTTCACCCTCCCCTCTGAACTGCGCCAGTTCGCCAGCCAAAACCAGAAGTTGATCTACAACCTGCTCTTCCGCGCTTCTGCCCAGGCCACCCAACAACTGGCCAGGGACCCAAGGTTTGTGGGCGGGCAGATCGGGATGCTGGGCGTACTGCATACCTGGACCCGCAACCTGGTCTACCATCCCCACGTCCACTATCTGGTCCCCGGCGGCGGCGTGGGAAGCGATGGCAATACCTGGTTGCCCGCGCGCAGAGACTTCTTCCTGCCCGTGAAAGCGCTCTCCAAACTGTTCCGCGCTGCCCTCCAACGCGCCTTGCGAAGAACGGCTCTCTACACACAGATCCCTTCCAAAAGTCTGGCAACGAGCATGGGTCGTGCATTGCAAGCCCGTCGGCAATGGACAGGCTGCCCTCAAATACCTGGCCCCCTACATCCACCGTGTTGCCATCAGCAACCGACGCCTGGTTTCCATCGATCATCGTGGCAGCCTGGAAACTTCCCAGGTCACCTTCCAATACCGCCCCTCCGACACTGGACAACTCAAGACCTGCATCCTCTCTGTGGAGCATTTCATCCAGCGCTTCCTCCAGCATGTCCTGCCA
Organism: uncultured Chloroflexia bacterium; assembly: GCA_963829615.1. GTDB lineage: Bacteria > Chloroflexota > Anaerolineae > Anaerolineales > Villigracilaceae > JAABUE01. Next base: position 2,842 of record CAWHJM010000070.1, on the reverse strand, counting down.
CGCGGCTTCGTGAAAGTGCGCTACTTCGGCTTCTTCGGCGCTACCCTGCGCTCCCGCTTGGCCGCTCTGCAACAAAGCTTGCTGCCTCTCATACAACCACCAACAGAACAAACCGACCAGCCATCTACCACCCAACTAATATCCTGGCAAGACCACATGCTCTGCCCCAAATGCGGCCAACCCATGCTTCTGAGCTTCGAGCTCTTCCAACGCACCTTTCTCCACTAGCTTGCAGATCCCCTTGAGAAGATCCTTTCCCTTCCCCTTTGCAATTCGCTTCCAACAGCTGGTTTATCTCCCTGGCTGTCTCATTTCACCTGCCTGAATCCCTTTTTCGCCTCCGCTCTTTTTAATGCACTGATGAAACTTTTCATGTACAATGTTCTTGGATATTGGTGGAAAGCGACTACGGAGTATCTCTTAGGAAAAGAAGGATGGCTTTAATTTCCAAACCCAAGGCAAGCGCCCTCCCTCGTCCGGCTTAGTCCAACTCGGTTTGATGCGGCGGCACATTACCCTTCCTCTGCCATGCTCCCTTCCGCCGCATCAATCCTTAATTCGTTCCTGTTAAAGCAACAAGAGATAAAATATTAAACTATGAATAAGCGCTTCCATCGTGGTTAATTTTCGGAACATTACTGGCAATTATTGTATATGTCTTATCTTTATTGCTGTACCCAGAATGGCGCTATTCGTGGGGATTATTGATAACTTTATTGGTGCTAGTGGTAAGCGGGGTGGTTTCGTTTGTTGCTGGAGTAAGGCAAGCATTTGAAACTCCTCCAGACTTATCTTCAACTGTTTATCATCAGGAAAAATTCCTTACGAATTGCACCGATAATCACATAACAGGAATTGAATAAATGCACCGCTTCATGGACCTCAAGTTGGCGGAATCACAATCAACGTTCCAGTCTCAGCAGAACGACAAACAACCATATCACAATCGTTCACAGGAAACAGTCAGATTTTGAAAATTGGGTGGGAATATAGAGATTTAAATTACTACATAAGTATTTTGACAAGTGTGCAGAATATGATCCAGATATATTCAAAAATATTACGGACAATGAGTTAAGCGTTAGGAACCACTTAATATCTAGCGGTCTGGCATATTTAGAAGGCAGCCAAGTCTACCTTACAGCAGACGGATTATTGTTATGTGGTCAAAGAAAACTAATCCCCGTGACCATTATCATATCCACGTAAAACTAAAGCAAGATTTAGGAAGCCAAAGCCTATATGAAGAACTCTTTGGCTCAGTTTTATTTTTATACTATGAATTATTGGAACGATTGAAACCATTGTATCAACGTCGCATGGGATCACCTAATATACGTGACGAATTAGGCTCTGAAAAGATTTTTTATGAATACCCCGAGATAGCAATTGTTGAAGCGTTAACCAATTTTCTGTTCATAGAGATTATTCTTTGGACGATATTGGTTTTATTACTATTTACCCTGAAAAAATCGAATTTATTAATCCAGGTCTGAGCGAATTTTCACCTGAAGAACTCTTAACATCAACCACTCCAGTCAGACCCATTTACAAAAGAAATCCTAGATCTATTGAAGCCATGAACAAAGCACGATTTAATCAAAGGGAAGGCGGAGGTATTCTTAGGATTAGAACAGAACTTTAATAACAAATCAATTTTTGCTGATGGTTCTCCAAGCCTGACAATTGAAAATGATAATAAAAATCAGCGATTTATTCTTACGCTACACAAAAGAAACTCTTTTCTCAAACTCAAATCAAATCATCATTAGCAGAATTGCAGAGCCCATTTCTTGGTCCATCCCTACCTCCTCAGGGAATAATGGGGCGACAAGATATAATATCGTTTCTAAAAAAACTATTAGTATTTGATGTTATAAGCGAGAGCAATGTACCTCCCGTGGCGCTTAGGGGAATGGGCGGTACTGGAAAAACAGCTATAGCAATAGCCTTGGTAAATCAACCAGATATAAAAGTCCTATTTCCCGATGGAGTTCTATGGGCATCATTAGGTCCAAATCCTATTATTCGACTTGTTCTTGACCAATGGGGAAGAGCATTGGGAATTGATTTATTAGAAGAGAAAGATGAACTAGCTTGCCACCAAGCGCTGAAACTAGCAATTCACGATAAGCAAATGCTTATTGTTATCGATGATGTTTGGGATGCAAAAACTGCTGGACATTTATTAGTTGGCTGATACCCTTATTGTCGCACCTTGCTTACAACCCGCGAAACTCCAATTGCAAACATATTGGCTTCAAGAGAGCGAACAATTCGTGTCGATGTACTTCAACCAGATGTAGCTCGAAATCTTCTTCTAAAACTAGCCCCTGAGTTATCTCAAGTTGACAATAAAACTATCATGCGTTTATGTGAAAAACTAGAGTTTCTCCCTTTAGGATTAACGCTTGCAGGTCGTATGCTTGCGGTTGATATTAGATATACCAATGAAAGATGAATCGTTTACTGCGCGAACTATAGAACTACGAGATGTTAGATTATAATGTTATTACAGTCAGAGGGTCGTCATGGTTTAGATGATGATAGCCCCGTTTCATTGCAAGCTATTCTTGGAATGAGCGTTCAGCGGCTTAGTAAAGGGGACCAGGATCGCTTTGCAATGCTTTCAGTTTTTGGCGGTGAGCCACTCACGTGGGAAATAAAAGCTGTTTCGGCTGTGTGGGAATGCACCATTGAAGAAGCCGAAGAAACTTTGTCTCATTTCATCCAACGTGGTTTGGTTGAATTTAAGATATAATCGTTATTATATGCACGCCTTGCTAGCGGATTACGCTGCTGAACTTCTGGAAGATAAAGAACTATAAAACGACAATAATAG
>CAWHJM010000069.1:0-4250 GCA_963829615.1 uncultured Chloroflexia bacterium | reverse complement strand
TTCTTCAAACATCCAAAGTACGCCGGACGGCACCAAGGACGACCAGGGGCTGCATTTAGGTCAAACCCCCGGACCGCCAGATACGCCAAATCAAGACAAACCCGACAAGCCTGGCAAGCCCGATAAACCCAAGGATAAATAATTCGTTTGCCTGTTTTGCTATCAGGCAATGAGAAAAGTGGGGGATTTATTCTTTTGGACTCAAATCCCAACCGAGGAGGCCGTTGCCTTCCTGGTCGGAGTTTTCTCTGTTAATTGTATCCAACTGATAGAGAAGAACTTGATCAAGAATGTTCGTATGCCAACTCTTCTAACATGCGAGCATGGATGCCGGGCGTTGTCGCGACCACCGACTGCGGAGGTGAAATGTAATCGGCTTCACCAAACACGTTGGTCACGCGCGCACCGGCTTCTTCGCAAATCAGACCGCCACCGGCTACATCCCAGGGCTTGAGGGCCAGTTCCCAAAAACCCTCAAAGCGGCCAGCGGCCACGTAGCACAAGTCGAGGGCGGCAGAACCGAGTTGGCGCACGCCCTGGCTCAACTTGCCAAATTTAACGAAGTTATCGAAGTTGTCGAATTTGCTGTTCCAGGCATCGTAGGGGAAACCGGTGACCAGCAGGCTTTTCTGAAGTTCGGCAACGCCCGAAACCCGCAACGGGCGTCCGTTCAGGTGTGCGCCCTTCCCACGTTCGGCGGTGAACATTTCGTCACGTATCGGATCGTAAACGGCGGCCAGGCTGAGGCTGCCGTTTGAAGCGTAGGCAATCGAAACGGAGAAAATAGGGATATTGTGAGCGTAATTGACCGTCCCGTCCAGCGGATCGATGTACCACTGGTTTTCGCCACCGCGCGTCCCACCGCTTTCTTCGGCCAGGATATGATGATCGGGAAAATCTTTGCGGATTTCGCCCAGCAAATAGTCTTCGGACTGCCGGTCGATTTCGGTAACCGGGTCGATCACGCCTTTGTAATCGATCTGGTGTTCCTGCTGGTAACCGGCACGCAAAATTTGACCGGCCTGGCGTGCAAGCCGTTCGATGTAAGTAAGTGTAGGATTTGTCATTGGTTGTTGATGTGGAGGTTCCTGATAGTTTCTTTTAGCGCTTCAAGTTCAACCTGGATCTCTTCGCGATCACGGACGGCCTGTTTGAAAAGGGTTTCAAACGATGCTTTCTGATCGGGTTCCAGAGTGGGCAGCAGGCGCTCGATGCGGGCGATCTGACGCTTCTTGTGCTGGAGTTTGGTCTCCAGGCGAGCGCGATAGCCTGAATAGAATTGCGGCTGCGGGAGCGGGCTTGGGATGGTGATTTGCTCCTGGCTCAAAAGTTCGGCAATGGTGAGCAAGAAATCCTCGGTATCGATCGGTTTTTCGATGAAACGCGAGGCGCCCAAACTCATGGCAAACGTGCGGTCTTCGGGGGTCACGTAGGTGGCAGACAAAAAGATTACGGGAATATTTTGAGTTTTCGGGTTACTGCGCAATTTCTGTATCATCGAAAAGCCATCCAGCTTGGGCATCAAGATGTCGGAAATAATGAGCGCCGGAGTTTCCTTTTCGAGAATGTCCAACGCTTCCTGCCCATTATGCGCCGAAATGACTTCGTAGCCCTGGAAGCGGAGAGTCACTTCAAGCAATTCGAGCACATTGGGGATGTCTTCAACCACTAACAATGGTCCGCGTGTATTTGCCATAGGACTATTCTAGCCCCAAATGATGCGCCGGGCAAGACCGCTCAATTCCCATTCCAAACACGTTTTCCCAAAGCCGAGAGAATGAACTCGACTGCCAGCAGCGCGGTCTGGTTCTGCACATCCAAAATGGAATTGACTTCGACCACATCCATGCCGACCAGCTTACCCGTTTCAGCTATCAGTTCGCAGATGAGATGCGCTTCGCGGTACGTTAAACCGCCGGCAACCGGAGTCCCAACTCCGGGCGCATGGCGGGGATCCATGACGTCCATATCGAACGAGAGATAGATACCGTCCACATCGCGGGATATCCGCTCGAGGGCCTTTTCCATGCTCGCTACCAAACCGAGACGATCAACCTGCTCCATGCTAAAGACCATGACTCCAGCCTGAGACAGGTTCCGTTTCTCGCCCTGGTCGAGGTCGCGTGCCCCGATGATTGCCACCTTCGCGGGGTCAACCACCGGTGTGACTTCATCCCAGAGCTGCACGAGGCGCTGGTCGCCCAGTCCGCATAGCGCGGCCAGGGGCATGCCGTGGATGTTGCCGGATGGAGTGGTTTCAGCGCTATTGAAGTCAGCGTGCGCATCCACCCACAATACGCCGATTTTCTTGTGTTTTGCCGCGCCACGGATGGAACCGAGCGAAAGCGAATGGTCGCCGCCCAGCACGACAGGCAAATGCCCATTCTGGACGCTGGTAGCTACGGCCCCGGTCACCCGCCGTAACATCGGCACGATGCAGTCGATGTATTTGAGCTTTGGATCGGTGATGGCGCATGTTTCGGCGATGGGCGCTTCCACGTTGCCTTTATCTTCCACCACATACCCGAGCTTTTCCAGTTCCTGTTGCAAGTGAGCATAACGGATGGCACTGGGCCCCATGTCCACGCCACGGCGGTCCGCGCCCAGGTCAATCGGGACACCAATAATGTCAATTTGCATATTGCCTCCAATAGAATTAGTACTTACGCAGATTGCAAAAGGATACCGAAAATAAGGGGGGCGTGCTACGCACGCCCCCCTTATTTTCGGGCCATCCCATTCAACCGCGTAACTCCGAAGAATATAGAATTCGATTTTATCAAAGGTCGAGGAGCATTTTCATATCATCTCGGCCAAATTTCGTTTTGTCATCTTGTGTTCATGTAGGCCCTGTATACTACTGGCCGCAAAGGAGAAAACATGACTACTACTTCTATGACTTCCACTACTAACAAATCCACCAAGCTACGGCAATCACCAAACGCTATCATCCAGCTCTTGTATCCCTGCACTGGCTCGTGGCGATTTTGATTTTCGCCACTGTCCTGTTTGCAGGCGAAGAAGGGGAAGGCGGCAGGGCACTTTCTATTGGGGGCTTCCCGCCCATTGGAATCCATATGATCCTCGGTATCACTACATTGGTGCTGCTCACCATTCGCCTGATCGTGCGCTGGCTGACAAAGCACCCTGATTGGGCCACTGCAGGGAACCCTTTCCTGGACCTGGTCGGAAAATTGACCCACTTCGGTTTGTATTTCTTCACCTTCTCCATCACGATTACCGGTATCGTCATGGCTTCACAACGAGGCTTGCTCGCCCGTGTGCTGGGGATTGGAACCGCCGCCGCGCGCAGTTTCGGCAGACGTGGCTTCTCGCTGGGCTCCTTCCATGGTTTGAGTTGGGCACTGCTCTTTCTCTTGATCCTGCTGCATGTCGGCGCGGCATTCTATCACCAGTTCTTCAAAAAAGACAACCTGCTTGGCCGCATGTGGTATGGCAAGCAGGATGCATAGAAAAATACAGTCATCCAAAAGCCATAATGCAGAGGCTTCCACTGGTGGAAGCCTCTGCATTATTTAACTCACTATCAGTAGATCACGAATAGCTGGCAGAAGCCCGAAAATAGGGGAGTGAACGTACGTTCACTCCCCTATTTTCGGGTGTTCTTTTGGTTTTCGTGAAGTACTATGCACAATGATGTGGAAAAAGTAACACCAGGTCGCATTATATAATGCGACCTGGTGTTTCGAATTGATGGATATTGGATCTTACGCCAGTAATTACCTACAAAGCGACTGCGCCAACTGTAGGATTTTTTCCTTTCCTTGAGCTATCATTTTATAGATTTCACGTCCGATTTCAATAGGGTTAACGCCAGGATCGGCAGGGTCCGGTATGTCGTAGGGAATACCCTCCACGATCTCGGAAAGCAGGTACAGCCGCTGGCGGGCTGATGGGAATTCAGTGTAGATTGCCTCCTTGTGACCCTTTTCCATCACAATGACCAGGTCAAATTGATCAAGTAAATCCTGCTCGACCTGGCGGGTAAGGTGGCTTTCAAGCCCATCAAGACCAAGAGAGCGGGCAACTTGCAAAGCAATACCCGGCGCGTGCATTCCGCTTTTTGCCCAGGTACCGGCGCTCTCTACTCTCCATTTTTTATCGAGGCTCTCCCGCTCGATATGCTTCAAAAAACAGGCAGCGGCAATGGGCGAACGGAACTGGTTGGCGGTGCAAACAAACAAGACAGATGGCATATGGCTATTGTACCCACCTTGCTCGAATACAGT
>CAWHJM010000068.1:0-7163 GCA_963829615.1 uncultured Chloroflexia bacterium | reverse complement strand
TGAAGATGTTTCAAAAAGCAAAATAAGTTACTCTAAACGAAAAGATGCGATAAATGGTTCGTTTCACGATCTTGTGAAAGGAATTAGGATTTAACAAGTGATTTGCTGAATGCTTCAGACCTAAAAAGGGTATTGTATTTTCACAATATTAGAAATAAACTTTACCACGAAGGTGATGGTGTACTAGCTTCTGAAGAGAATTTGACAGAATATTGTGAACTTGCAAGAAAAATGTTAGATGTTTTACTGTTTGCTGAACCTATTACGGAGGAAGTAGAACTTGAAGATGACTTCTTTTTAGTGGGTAAAATGATTGAACATATCGATATAATTAAAAATTGTTACACAAGCGTTGTTAGAATTAAGAGTTGATGCAGCAGTTGCAACAGCTATATTACGTCCCAATTGGTCAAAAAGAAGTTTTAGTATCGAGCTTCGGAAAATTTTGGTTGATTACCCTGATGATGAAGAGGGTATTGTTGAAGAAAGATATAAAATTCAAAGTAAAAGAATTCGTAAATTCCCAACTCTGATTGGGAAGAAATTCCCACGAGAATATGATTGGTTTGTTAAAGAAAGCCTTGGAAGATGTTATTTATCTTCAATTAATTTTAATATTTCAAAAGCAAAAATTAGATTGGGTAGAAGAAATTGATAAATATGAAATAAGCAAGTTTTTACCCTGAGTTCGCCAAGGAAGAGTGCATCCCATACATGATAGATAGAAGTGTTCGTCGACAAAGTGCGGATATAAGTACGGTAATAAATCGTGGCAACGAAATCCTATCTTGGATTTTGCGAAACTCAAGATAATATAGAAAAAATCCTTGAGGACAATAATACGCCCAACCCTGCATGAAGCTGGTTGGTTAATATCCGCCAAACTAATCGACTTGGGAACGGGTTTGTCAATTCCTTCAGGATAAATGATGGCGAGTTATCATGACAGGGTGAACCCGACAGGTAGGATTCGCACCGCTAAAAGTAGTCGAATTCTGTACTCGAACATTTTACGTCAAATCAGCTTTGTCTCGTCCAACCCACCTACAGTCACGCAAACCGTAAGGTAAAAAAGCACCCTTGTTTTATAGGGTGCTTTTTGTTAGATAGAAATATCCATTTCAAATGAAATTAGACGTGTTGAGTTCTAGCGAACTGTTGGCCGCCCCGCGTATCTACGTCACGATTTCGCTTTCCGCCTGGTGCATGCTCTGGAAGGATTGGATAGCGACCTCCAGCATCTGCATGTCCGGTTCGCGCGTGGTCAGGGATTGCAAGGCCAGGTTCGGTTTGATGATCCAGCGCACGAACTTCGAATCGAGGTGGTTGGCCGTCCAACGCATATATTCCACCGCAATCCCCGCCAAAACCGGGATCAGCAACACGCGGCTGGCCAGACGCCAGAAGAGCGATAGCGGTCCCAGCGCGGTGAACACCAGGATGGAGAGCAACACCAACGTCAGCATGAAAGCCGTCCCACAGCGAGGGTGTGCCAGCGGGAATTTCGCGACCGATTTGGGCGTCAATTCTGCGCCCGCTTCGTAGGCATTGATGGTCTTATGCTCCGCGCCGTGATAGCCAAACAGGCGTTTGATATCCGGCATGAAGCCGATCGCCCAGATATAGCCGACCAGCAAGAACAAGCGCACAACGCCTTCCAGCAAGTTATTCCACCACACGTTCCAACCCAGATAAGTGTTCAGCCAGGCTGCCCAATCCGGCCGGGAGCAAAAAGAACAGGCCTACGCCCAGCGTCAGAGAGACGGCAATCGTCAGGTAAAGCGCCGGGCCCTCCAACTTTTCGTCTTCGCCGGTCTGTGTGTTGGCAGAAATCGTCAAGGCGCGCATACCCAGCCCGAGCGCATCCCACAGCAGGATGACTCCGCGCAGGAACGGGATTTTGGTGAGGCGTGAACGATAAACAGCTCCCAGTTTTTCCTCGTGCAGCACGATATTGCCGTCCGGGTCGCGCATGGCAATCGCAAACCCCTTTTGCCCGCGCATCAGCACACCTTCGATGACGGCCTGTCCACCATAAGCAATTATTCTGTCTTCCATACCAATCATTCCTCGTAGGGGCGAGGTTCTCTCGCCCGGGGCAGGGTTACCCTGCCCTACAAATTATAAAAAAAATGAATGATCGCGTCGATGATCTTATACCAGGTCGGCAGATGCAGGCGCTCATTCGGCGCATGGACGTTGTCTTCCGGCAAGCTGGAACCAAACAGGATCGACTCAGCGCCAATGTTGTTTTGCAGCATGGCCACCACCGGGATCGAGCCGCCTTCGCGCTTGAACAGCGGGCGCACACCCCAGACCGTTTCCATGGCCTGCGCCATAGACTGGATCGCGGGCAAGTCCCGATCCGTAATAGCGGTTGGACCAGCGTTCAACAGCTTGACTTCCCATTTGATCGTCTTGGGCGCATTGGCTTCCATATACGCGACCAATTGCTGGTGGACTTCACCCGCGGTCTGGTCCGGCACCAGCCTGCAAGAGATTTTGGCCATCGCCTTGGCAGGTAAAACTGTCTTGGAACCTTCGCCGGTATACCCCGAAAGGAAGCCGTTGACTTCCAGGGTTGGGCGGGCACCTACGCGCTCTACCGGCAAGTATTCCGGCTCGCCCCATAATTCGGGTACGCCGGTTTGTTGTAGATAGAAGGCTTCATCTTCCGGCAACTTTGCCATCTCAGCGTGCTCTTCCGCGCTGACCGGGCGCACCGGGTCGTAAAAACCGGGCAGGTTAATGCTGCCATCCGCGTCATGCATGCCGGCAATCAACTCGATCAAAGCCTGCGCCGGGTTGTGGACCGTCCCGCCGTAGAGACCGGAATGCAGGTCATGGTCAGGGCCCCAGACGAAGACATCGAAATACGCCAGTCCGCGCAGGCCGTAGGTGATGGTCGGCTTGTCGGCAGCGATCATACCGGCATCCGGATTGAGGCAGAAATCTGCGGCCAGCAAATCTTTGTGCTTGGGCAGGAAAGCTTCCATGCTGACCGAGCCCATCTCCTCCTCGCCCTCGAACAGCCATTTGACATTGACGGGCAGGCCCGAGGTCCGCATGACCGCTTCGACCGCCGAAAGCGTGGCAATCGCCTGTCCCTTCATATCGGAGGTCCCGCGGCCAAACAACAGGTCGCCCTGACGGGTGGCCTCATAGGGCGGGGTCTTCCACAGTTCGAGCGGGTCCACCGGCTGGACGTCATAATGTCCGTAGATCAGTACGGTCGGGGCATCCTCCCCGGCTTTCATCCACTCGCCAAACACCACCGGGTGCTTGTCGGTCGGCAGCAGTTGCACCTTGTCCATGCCGAGCTCCGTCAAATGGGCCGCCAGCCATTCCGCCGCACGGACGATATCGTCTTTGTGCTCATCCTGCATCGAAACAGACGGGATGGCAACCAGCTCTTTCAAATCGGCCAGGAAACGTTCGCGGTTCTGTTGTGCGTATTCAAGCGCTTTTTGGCGCGCATCATTCATTGATTTATTCCTCCTAGGAACTTTAACTTTCCGTATAAAAACCAGTATACCTCACGGGAAAAGCCTGGTTGCACATCAGCTTCCCAGATGAAGTCGCCAGAAGAAAAATTGGCTCGCAATACGCCATCCAACTGGAACAGCCCTTCCCGCTCTGGTGGCGGCGCGGACAATTCGCCCAGCAATAATTGCAACATGACGCGATAGCGGACTTCGTGCGGATACGCATCCGCCTGTCCTTCGGGATTGTGACGATAATCCGCCAGGTAATTGTTCCACAACCCGAATCGCGACTGGAACTCGCGGCCTGCTTTCGTTTCCCAGGCCGCTCGCCACTTCGAGCGGAGCGCGTCAAGCTGCGCCACGAGCGCCTCGATCCGCTCTCCACGGGCCTCCAGGCGCGCTTGTGCCAGCAAGATACCGCCGATGGTCAGACGCGGCAAGTCATATCCGCGCGCGGTGATCGGCCAGTACAATTCTTTCGAGAGCAGGTAATCCCCAAGTTCGGGAATACCTGCTTCTACATAAGCTCTATCTTTTTCCGGGGAAGTCATGTTTTAATCCACTGACTATGGTACTGCCGTTGCTTCAGGGGTTGTTTCCAGTGAGCGGCGCGTTACCAAATACCAATCGGTGATGTGAGCGAAACGGTCACTGATGTCGTACAACGGGGCCATTTGCACCCCCAACACCTGCGAATCCACGCCGAAAGAATAGACCGGGTAATACAACGGCAAAGCCGGTAATTCCTTGGCAAACACCACCTGGAAGTTACGGTATAGGCGCGTGCGTATCCCAAAATCTGTGTTCACGCGCGCCTGCTCCAGATACTCGCTGGCAGTGCGGTTGTCCCATTGCGAATAATTTTGTCCGCCCGTGGCTTCGGCCTGATGCCAGAAGGGATACGGGTCCGGGTCGGGTGTGCGGGCCAGGTTCAGGTCCACGAGAGCTGCCTGATATGTCCGCGGACCTAGATAATCGAATACCATGCGGTCGTACGCCACAGGTTGCAAGTTGACCTGCACGCCAATCTGCGCCCAACTGGCCTGGATGAATTGCGCCAGTTGTGTATGCAGTTCATCATCGGGGTGCAGCATTGTGAAAGTCAACGACTGACCGTCTTTGGCGCGTACCGTGCCGCCTTCTGCCGGGATGGCGTAGCCATTGCTCTTCAACAACGTGATAGCCTGATCCGGGTCATACTCAAGGTGCTCGATTCCATTGTAATAGGCCCACGAGCCGGGGAAGATTGGACCATCGGCGACAATGGCCTGCCCACCCAGCAAAGTCGAGATCATACGCTGGCGGTTCAATCCCAGCAATAAAGCCCGGCGCACGTCTGGTTCCTGCAAAAACGGAACTTCCGGATTGTTCAGGTTCAGCAGCACCGTGCTGAGTTGCGGCATGCGACTGGTGTATACAGACAGGTTGGGTTGCGCCAGCGCTTCGTTGAGCACATCTTTAGAAATACGACTGACGCCCAATACTTCGCCCTGTTCGTAAGCATCCAACGCAGCGGCAGATGATCGGAAAATAGCGAAAGACCACCTGGGGGATGAATGGCTTCTTGCCATAGTAGTTTTCGAACGCTTCTAACACCACGCCAGTGATCTGGCCTTTATCCAGGATCAAGTGGTCGAACTGGTACGGACCGCTGCCTACCGGGGCAATGTTAAATTCAGCCGTGACCAGCCCTTCCGGGGGCACGCCTTCCAGCACATGCTTCGGGAGCACGCCAAAGGTCAAATAATCGAGAAATGGCGCGAACGGTTCGGGAATGGTGAACTTCAGGTTGGTGTCATTCAACTTCGTAACTTCAACCTTTGACCACAGCTCCTTGATATCTTGCGGGAAAAGCGAGCCATCGCTTTTGAGCAGATTGATCGTGAAGATAACATCGTCACTGGTAACAGGCGTCCCGTCATGCCAGACGGCATTCGAGCGCAGCGTAAAGTTATAGATCGTGCCTTCCTCGTTCACGCCCCACGACTCGGCCAGATCCGTTTGTGGCAGGCCGCGCTCATCGAAACGGATCAGACTGCTGAACAGGAGCCGGTCCACGTCACGGTCGGCCGGATTGTTCCAATCCAACAAGGGATTCAAACGTCCCAGCGACCCCACCAAGCCCTCGGAATAGACACCGCCGGTCGCAGGTTGAGGCAGGATTTGTACCGGTCCCACCGGTTGCTGGGTCAGCAACAAGACCCCCACGACCGCCAGGGTTAAAATCACAACCAGGATTTGCCAGCGTAAACGTTTCATAAGCATAAAAAAAGAAAGGCCTTAACCGGTCACGGCAAACAGAGCCGCGGCCGGAAGCGGCCTTTCCATAGAGGGGATTCCATTAACCAGAAATCAATACGGTCGTGATCGCCAGAATGAAGAAAATCGCACTCAGGACAATGGTAACCCAGAACAGCGTGCGCTCGATTCCACGGCGGGCTGTATAAACACCACCTGTGTCAGCACCGGTCAAACCACCCAGGCCAGCGCCCTTACTTTGAAGGATGACACTGATGATCAAAGCCACCGAGGTTATAATCAACGCAATATCTAAAAATCTTATCATTTGTAAGCCTCCTGCAAATTAGCGGGGGAATTATACCTGTGATAACACCTAAACGTCAACGCCAAGGGACTTTATGCACGAGATCGTTGTTAATTTACATATGCACACCCGTTACTCGGATGGCAGCGGCACGCACAAAGACATCGCCCAGACCGCTCTGAAAACCGGTCTGGATGTGGTCATCGTGACGGACCATAACGTGCTGGTACAGGGCGTGGAAGGATACTATCGCAGCGGGCCCAGCCGAGTCCTGCTCCTGGTTGGACAGGAAGTCCATGACCAGACTCTGAAACCGCAAAAGAACCATCTGCTGGTTTTCAACGCCAACCGCGACGTTGCCACCTTCGCCCACGACCCACAGCGACTGGTGGATGCTGTGCGCGAAGCGGAGGGCATGTCCTTCATCGCCCACCCACGCGACCCCGAAGCCCCGGCCTTCGGTGAAGGCGACATCTCCTGGGAAAGGTGGGATGTGACCGGTTTCACCGGACTCGAGCTATGGAACAGTTTGAGCGAGCTCAAAGGTTTATCTTAAAAGCAAACTGCACGGCATCTTCTACGCCTACTTCCCGCAGTTTATCGGACACGGCCCTCTCCCGGAAGTATTGCTTAAATGGGATGAATTGCTGTTGGACGGCAAACGTATCGTGGCCATCGGCGGTTCGGATGCACACGCCTGGCCACAAAGTCTCGGTCCTTTCAAGCGCGTCATCTTCCCTTATGAATTCCACTTCAAAGCCATCAACACCCACGTCTTCATATCTGAACCCCTGACCGGCGACATCGCCACGGACCGTCGTCTGGTGTACGACGCTTTCGAGAATGGACGTTGCTTCGTTGGCTATGATCTGCCCGCTTCTACCAAAGGCTTCGTCTTCAAAGCGCAGGGACGGGATAAGACCGTTTACATGGGCGGAGAGATCTCCGCGCAAGGCGGCGTAACGATACAAATCCGCCTGCCAGGGTTGGCAGATTGCCGTCTCATTAAGGATGGAAGAGTGCTCAAAAATTGGAAGCGTCAGGATAACTTTGCCTCACATCGCCACCGAGCCGGGGGTGTATCGTGTGGAGGTCTATCGGCGCTATTTAGGGCGCAAGGTGGGCTGGATTTT
>CAWHJM010000067.1:0-21445 GCA_963829615.1 uncultured Chloroflexia bacterium | reverse complement strand
TGCGGCAGCATCGTAGATGAACTTATCAGGGGGTTCTTCTGAGCAGCAACCAAATCAGCCACACCGCTTTGGTCGGGCGTGGCGCGCGTGTAGGCGATGGTTTCGGTGATGATGCCGCTTTCGGTGGCAGCAACCTGGACGTTGTAGCCGAAGGTGATGTCTGGCTCGCCATCTCGTTCACCATGATTTCTGAAATTCGCTTCGGGGTCTGTGGCACTGCCGAGAGCGTATGAACCGCGTTTCTCTCGCCAGGAGACTTCATCGACATTGATCTCTGTGTAGTCATGGATGACTTTTTGGATGTAGTCCAGCCAGAGTTGGGTAGGGGGCTTGGCTTTATGGGATAGTCTTTGGTGCAAGTCTTGGGCGGCAAGAACGGTCTTTTGCAGACGTTCCGCTTTCTCTTTCCGGCTCATTCGTCCGGGATGTTTTTCGGGGAAAACGCCAAAGAGAGCAAGCCAGTCGAAGCCGCGCAGCAAGCTGAAATCCGCGTTCGTCTCGCGCCAACTTTCCAGCAGGCGCAGGCTCAAACGGCGCAGCATCTCGACGACGCCGTGCAGGGCGGCATCGGCTTTCATCGCATAAGTGTCGCCCATTTGGGTATCTGCTTTTTCTTCCGGGAAATCTTGCCTGACCTGTTTCAGGATCATGTCGAAGTAGAGGCGCGGCTGGTGGACGATAAGCCAGCCTTCAAAGCGTCCGAGCGTGCTGTGATCGGGAATGGCTTCAAAGAGGTGGTAGCCTGCAAACCAGCGGGCGAGCAGATTTGCGTGGAGTTCGCTTTCCAGTTCGCGCAGGGAGAGATTGCGTAATTGCCCGATCAAGATGGCTCGCAACAGGTGCTGGACAGTATGGATAGGTGTTCTGCCTGCACCGTTCTGATGGTGGTAGGAGGCACAGGCTTTCTCCATCTTGCTGAGGTCGAGTTTTTTGGCGAGTTTGACGAGCAGGTGGCTGCGATGTTTGCGCAGTAAGGTGGCGTAAAGCTCGTTGCTGTAATATTCGGCGATGATTTCGCCGTGTTCTGCGATGGTTTCGGTGAGAAAATCGGGTAAAATTTGCATGGGGATGGTTTTTTGAGTGTGGATTCGACACCCGTATTATCCCAAAAAATCTCCCCACTTTTGCTTTTATCTCCCCGAATTTTGCGACACTCTCCTTGTGTATTGTTTTAGTCTTTTCCATAATAAGTGTTCCACGCCAGGTTTCATTTGCAAAGTCTTTGTATTCCCCATCCCTGCAAACTAGCGCAAATGACTTGATTGCAGAGGTCAATGCTTTGCGCGTTGCGAATGGCCTGCCTGCCTACATGGCTAATTCCATCTTGATGCAGGTAGCGCAGGACCAGGCAAATTACATGGCAGCCACTGGTCAGGTTGCGCACAGGCCTGGACTTACGCAGCGAATACTGAATGCAGGCTATCCGTTAGCGGGCGATCTTTCCTTGGGCGGATTTCGTGCCGAGAATATTACAGGCGGAAATAAAACGGCTGCTCAGGCCGTGCAAGAATGGATGGGCGATTCCTTGCACCTGAACACCATGCTTTCACCAAACCTTACCGAAATTGGCGCAGGTGTCGCCAGAGTGGGGGAAAGTTACTATTTGGTAATTGATTGCGCTCGTCCAACCACAAGTGGAGCGCCGCAGGCTTACACGCCGGACCCTAGTGAATTCTGAGACGGAAACCTTTTCATCAAGCGATTTTATTGTGCCGATCGTAACCAGCACTCCAGATGAAAATGGCCTGGTCTATCACGAAGTACAATACGGGCAGACGTTATGGGCGATTGCCATTGAATATGGCGTCAAGATTGACGAGATCCGTTCTTTGAATAACCTGGGGGCCACGACGGAGATTTATCAGGGAGACAGGCTTTTGATCCGGAAAGATGCGCCGCCGAGTCCCGCGTCTGCAACTTCCACTGTTGAGAACACACAGGTTTCAGCAACTATTCGAGCTATTACCATAGCAAGTCCTACTTCTACACCGTTGCCTACTGAGACTCCGACCCTTGTGGTCAAGAATGCGGAAGAAAACTCAGTAGCCGGGACTGCAGTTGCGATTGTTTTGGTTACATTGCTTTTTGCCGGAATGTTGACTTGGATGAGTTCACGGAAATCTGTTTGAGTGGTTAGAAATGGAAGGATGTCACACATTTTTCGTTATTAGTTGTCTGACAATTTTAAGGTTCTCTGGTATACTACAGCCAGTTGTGAATAATATCACAAATAAACCATTGTGTCATTGGAGAAGTATATGAGTGAAATTCAAATCGATGCCTTGTTGCCGGACGAGATGGCAACAAGAGCGGAATATATTGGTGTGCGCAAGGCCGAAGCTCCGGCGCTGACGACATTCACCCTGGCTATTTTGGCAGGGGCATTTATTGCATTGGGGGCAGTGTTTGCTACGAACACTGCGGCAGGTTCTGGAACTTTACCGTTTGGCGTTGCCAAACTGCTAACCGGGCTGGTCTTTTGTCTGGGACTCATCCTGGTTGTTGTCGGTGGGGCAGAGTTGTTTACCGGCAATAACCTGATCGTGATGGCCTGGGCCAGTGGCAAAGTGACCGGGCGAGCTCTGTTGCGCAACTGGGGGATCGTTTATGTAGGTAATTTCGTTGGCTCGTTCGGAACGGCGTTGTTGGTTCTTTGGAGCAAACAATACACCTTTGGCGGAGGATCGGTTGGCGAAACTGCCTTGAAGATTGCGGCCGGTAAAGTCAACCTGGATTTCTTTCAAGCCATGGCCCTGGGTGTACTGTGTAATGCGTTGGTCTGTTTGGCTGTCTGGCTCACATTCAGTGCACGCAGCACGATGGACAAAATTGCGGCGATCATCTTTCCAATCACTGCCTTTGTCGCCGCTGGTTTTGAGCACAGTGTTGCTAACATGTATTTTGTTCCTTTTGGCTTGCTGATCAAAAGACTTTGATCCCGCTTTTGTGGCTGAAAAAGGCCTTGACCTGACAAACCTGACCTGGAGTAATTTCCTGGTCAACAATTTATTGCCAGTCACAATTGGCAATGTCATCGGTGGTGCAGTTCTGGTTGCTGCTATCTACTGGTCCGTATTTCTTCGTAATCGCGATGCATAAAGAGAGGAAACAATGAAAGCTTACGTTTTGGTTAACATTCGTACGGGAGACGTCAAGGAAGTTGTAAAGAACCTTCGCCGCGTACAGGGCGTCATTGAGGCGCACATGACCTTCGGCCCGTATGATGCAGTGGCTGTGATCGAAACGGACGACATCAACGGCGTGGGTGCTGTCCTGGCGACTGAGATCCAGCCCATTCCCGGCATTCTCGAAACATTAACCTGCCTGGCGGTAGATGTCTAACCCGAAACAGACACCGCAACCTTCCGAGCCCGCGCTTGCCACCCGTGTGGACGAGTTGCGCGAAGCACTTCAGCAGATTCCCGTTAATCTGCTGGCTGAACGTACGGGCGCAAATTATCAGGCTATCGGTCCAGGGAGAGGCGAGTTTCGCCTTTCCCTGTTTGATTCACCTGTAGTCGTAACGTACCCTGGTTTGGTTGGCTTCGATACGCGAGATAACAAGTTGCCGCTGCCGGTGCAGGCTGTGTTGGCGTACTATTTCTATACCAGTGACGGCGCGCCCTTAACCGGGCAGTGGGTTTCGTTTGCTGACCTTCCGGATGGGCGCATGTACAATTCCGCTTTTCAGGGTTACAGCGGGGATGAACTGGTTAAGACCTTTGGCCTGAATATAAATTTGTTTAAAGTTGCTTGTGAGAGGAACGGGGGAGTAGCTGCACTGTTGGGAGATGCAGCCTACATATTTTATGCACTGCCGCACTTGCCGTTGTTGGTCAATTACTGGTGTGGGGATGAAGATTTTCCATCAACCTGCAAGATATTATTCGATGACTCTGTCAGCCACTATCTGCCGACTGATGTTTGCGCTATCTTGGGAAGCATGTTGACACGTAAAATAATCAAAAATGCTTTATAGGCAGTAAAATAGTGGGGATGCAAAAAGAGAGATACTATACTCAACAAACAATCCAAAAAATTTCACAAAGGTTACTTTCCTTTGTTGCGCCACTGCGTCAACGCCATGCTGACATTATCTTTCAACCTGGAAAAGCGGCCCTACTCGTTTTGGATTTACAAGAGTACTTCTTCCAGGAAGGATCGCACGCCTTTGTCCCTAGCGCGCCTGCCATTTTACCGGGACTATCCAGATTGGTCGCTGCTTTTTCAAATGCAAAGTCTCCCATCATTTTTACGCGGCACATCAACACACTCGAAGATGCAGGCATGATGTCAAAATGGTGGCGCGATTTGATTAATCCACATACTGCGTATAGCCATAATATTACAACATCAAATACTTCAGAAACAATCCTAATAAACAAGACACAATACGACGCCTTCCACCAAACTTCCCTTGAAATGAAACTTCACGAGCTTAAGATCGAGCAGGTAGTCATTTGTGGGGTGATGACCCATCTGTGCTGCGAGACGACTGCGCGCTCTGCCTTTATGCGTGGTTTCGAAGTCTTTTTCACAGTCGATGGCACAGCTACTTATAATGAAGAATTACACCGAGCTTCCTTGCTTACGCTTTCCCACGGATTTGCTATCCCGGTGTTGATCAAAGAATTGCTGGCCGTCATGGAGTCAGATGAAACCTGAGGAGGTCGTCATCATTGGCGCAGGCCCGGCTGGCATGACTGCCGCCATCCAACTCAAGCGCTATGGTATTCCATTTGTCTTGCTTGAGAAAGAGCGAGTAGGGGGCTTGCTTTGGAATGCAAATCTGGTAGAGAATTATCCCGGTTTCCCGGCGGGTGTCAGCGGACCGAAATTGGTGGGCCTGATCGAAAAGCAGATGGAACGGGTAGGGGTGGAGGTAACATTTGACTCCGTTCTACGAGTTCATTACAACAAAACAGGTTTCAGAATTGAAACTTTCCAGACTGAATACTATGCCCGTTATATAGTCGTAGCATCCGGTACAAAGCCGATCCCTTTCCCGTTGGTTATCCCAGTGGCGGCGCAGAATCTGGTTTTTAGCGATGTATATCATCTGTTGAATGAAACAAACAAGCATATTGCAATCATCGGAGCCGGAGATGCGGCTTTCGATTATGCCCTAAATCTGACAAAAAACAGGAATTCTGTCACTATTCTCAACCGTGGGAGGGATGTAAAATGCTTGAGGCTGTTGTGGGAGCGTGCTATGGCTGACCCCACAATAAAGTATCGAGCTGAAACACCCGTCAGCGAAGTGGAGTTTGATGAAGCCCCGTCCGAAAGAGGCGGGGAAACGGCAAGCAGGCTAAAGGTCTGGACGGAAGCGGGTAAGTCCCTCGAAGCGGATTACCTGCTCTTCGCAATTGGCCGAATCCCGCAGGTGAGTTTTTTGCCAGACGAAATCCTCAATAATCGTCTTGATAGTGTGTATTTTGTCGGCGATGTGAAAAATGGTCGTTTCCGGCAGGCAGCGATTGCCGCAGGTGATGGCTTGCGGGCTGCGATGGAAATCTACTCCCACCTTACCGCTCCTTGAG
The DNA here is from genome assembly GCA_963829615.1 of uncultured Chloroflexia bacterium. Classification (GTDB taxonomy): domain Bacteria; phylum Chloroflexota; class Anaerolineae; order Anaerolineales; family Villigracilaceae; genus JAABUE01. The sequence goes on along the minus strand of CAWHJM010000067.1, from coordinate 15,902 downwards.
CGGCACGATGTAACTCGGAGGCACAATCTTTATGAAGGTTTTTGCAGTAACAGGTACACCCGATGTCGCAGAAGTGTTTATGGCCGATATGGGCAAAGGACGCATGATTGAGTTTGTGGAAGCGCTCCAACCGCCCTATACGCGTGACGAACGCTGGATATTGATGATCTCAACACTGTATGGCTGCCCGGTCAAGTGCCTGATCTGTGATGCGGGCGGTGATTATCGCGGCAAACCGACTGCGGAAGAGATTTTGCGCCAGGTCGATCACATGGTCTATCGCTGGTATCCGGATGGCTGTGTCCCTTCTAGTAAGTTCAAAATCCAGTTTGCGCGTATGGGCGAACCGGCCCTGAACATGGCCGTGCTGGAGGTTTTGGAGCAGTTGCCGTTACGATATGATGCGCCCGGCCTGATGCCTTCTGTTTCAACGATCGCGCCGCACGGCGTGGATGCGTTCTTTGAAGGTTTGCTGGATGTGAAAAACCGACTGTATTCCAACCGGCGTTTTCAATTCCAGTACTCCATTCACACCACGGATGTGACCCTGCGCGACAAACTGATCCCTGTGCGGAAGTGGTCTTTTGCGCAAATGGCAACCTATGGCGAGCGATTCTATCGTCCTGGTGACCGCAAGATCACCCTGAATTTTGCACTGGCCGAAGGCATGCCCGTAGAACCGGATGTAATGCTGCGCTACTTTGACCCGGATCGTTATCTGGTAAAAATCACGCCTGTTAACCCAACCTGCCGTGCCGTGCAGAACGGCTTGTCCACGCACATCGACCCGTATCGTCCGGAGACCGGGCAGGCAGTGGCGCAATCGCTGACTGAAGTCGGTTATGATGTCATCGTCAGCATCGGCGAGGTCCAAGAGAACGAGATTGGTAGTAATTGTGGGCAGTATGTGTTGAAGTATATGGAAAGTCAGAAGACTATGAAAGACGGCTATACTTACGAAGTACAACAATTGGCCGTGTCTTAATAAGGAGAATTGTTTGGGATGCAGTTAAACTGCATCCCGCCAGCAGTTCAACTGCTGGCGAAACAAAGGAGACAAGATGAAATTAGCCATCACTGGAAAAGGTGGTGTTGGAAAAACAACCCTGACTGCACTCCTGGCACAGGTCTATGCGGATCAAGGCCGGGACGTTCTGGCTGTGGACGCGGACCCCAGCCCTTGCCTGGCTGGGGCGCTAGGATTCTCGGACGAATTGCGTGCGAAACTCAGCCCTATCGCTGAGATGGATGAATTGATCGAGGAGCGTACAGGCGCCAAACCCGGCACAGTAGGCGGATTTTTTACCCTCAACCCACGCGTAGACGACATTCCGGAGCGCTTCAGCGTGGTGCATCGTGGCGTCCGCTTGCTGGAATCCGGCTCGGTTGATTTAGGCGGTTCTGGCTGCATCTGTCCCGAATCTGCCATGCTCAAAACGCTTTTCACGCACCTGCTTTTCCGCAAGGATGATGTGCTTCTGCTTGACATGTATGCTGGCGTCGAGCACCTTGGCCGTGCCACGGTCGACTTTGTGGATGCGATGGTTGTTGTTGTTGAACCGACCCGTCGCAGTTTGGGTACAGCAGCCCAGATCAAGAAATTGGCAAATGATATTGGTTTGAAAAGATTATATTTGGTTGGCAATAAAGTGCGGAATGAGGACGAGAAGAAATTCCTTGAAGCCGAAACACCCGGTTTACCGGTGTTGGGTTTTCTGCCTGCCGACCTAAAAGTGCAGGAAGCAGACCGGCTGGGTATTCCCGTCTATGACCATGTGCCATCCCTGAAGCAATCGGCGCAAGCTATGGCAGAAAAATTGGCTGCTCAGGCTAACTAGTAAAAGTATTTGTCGGGCTTTCAGCCCGACCTACGAGAAAGGGATTTTAGAATTATGACAACAACAATTGCACTCGCCGGCAAAGGTGGCGTAGGAAAAACCACCGTTGCAGGGATGATTATTAAATACCTGGCTCAAAACCAGCCAGGTAGTATTTTGGCCATTGATGCGGACCCATCTGCCAACCTGAACATGGTGCTTGGCCTGGAATTGGAGTGGACGGTCGGGGACATCCGCGAAGATATGCTGCACCAGGTCAAGAGTTCACTGGTGCAGGGAGGGGCCGCCATGGGTAATTTGCCTGGCGGTATCAACAAACGCGACTATCTGGATTACCATGTCCGTTCTTCGCTGGCGGAAGGTTCGCGCTTCGACTTGATTGCCATGGGACGCGGCGAAGGGCAGGGTTGCTACTGTGCGGTCAACCACAACCTGCGCGATGTGATCGACGGCATGAGCAAGCATTATCCCTATGTAGTGATCGATAACGAAGCCGGGATGGAGCATCTCAGCCGCCGCACCACGCGCGATGTGCAGCATTTGCTGGTCGTGAGTGACCCAACCCAGCGTGGGTTGGTGGCTGCCCAGCGTATCGCCGACATTCGTAATGAGCTGGAAATCAATATCGAGAATGCTTATCTGGTCATCAATCGCGTGCCGGATGGTGAACTGCACCCAGAAATCGAGAAGTTCGCCGAAAAGATAGGCATTCCTTTGCTGGGCGTTATCCCGGCCAACAATGACCTTTCCGCTTTTGAGTTTTCTGGCAAGCCGTTGGTGGACCTGGGCGACGAGTCGCCGGTCTATCAGGCGGTCTCGGAAATGATGGAATCGATCTTGAGCTGAACTCGTCAACGCTTAGGAATAGCTGAGAGTCTGATTTGGCGATGTGCCAAATCAGACTCTTTTTGTTGCATTTTAGTCGGGGAATGCCTATAATGACTTCTGCATACTATTGTGAAAGGAAAACTATCATGCGTTTGAATGGAAAACGAATAGCGGTTTTTGTTGCACCCGGCGTTGAAGACCTGGAATTCTACGTGCCCTTTATGCGTTTGCAGGAAGAAGGAGCCGAAGTTGTTGGAGCAGGAATCAACCTCGAGCCTGTCGTTGGCAAGAATGGGCTCAAGGTCACTCCGGATGTCACAGTTGATTCCTTGAATAGCAACGATTTATATGCTTTGGTGATCCCTGGTGGCTGGGCACCTGACAAATTACGGCGATACAAAGTTGTAACGGATTTGGTCAAAGAGATGGATGCGGCTGGAAAGGTCATCGGTATCATCTGCCACGGTGGGCTGGTACCTATCTCCGCGGGAATTCTTAAGGGCAAGCGCGCCACCGGTTCCAAAGGCATCAAAGACGACCTGGTCAATGCTGGAGCCACATGGGTGGATGAGCCCGCTTTTCGCGAAGGCAATCTTGTTTGGGGGCGGGTCGTAGCCGACATCCCCGATTTTTGTCGGGAGTTGGTGGCAGCACTGGTAGAAGGTTGAGCCCGATTTTGTGAATTCAAAAGAGGCCGGTGAAGATATACACACCGGCCTCTTTGTTTACTTACAGCTGCTTGCGTAATTATCCGAACCAAACTTCCAAGTGATTTTTATAGAGATAATTCGTTAACTGCAAGTTCAGATATTTATGCAATAAGCAGTAATTCGATAACTCATAACTGAATTTGTGCTTTCAGCATCCCATTTTCCGAATCGATTTCGAAGGATGAAAAACCTACTACCCGACATAGCCGTTTCATCGTTTCATTATCAGGCGACATCAGCGCGATGATGCGCTTGATCTTCTCGTCTCGGCCGATTTTGATAATCCGTGTCAGCAGTTCTCTGCCCAGCCCCATGCCCTGGTAAGCGTCGCTGATCAGCATGGTAAAGCGCGCCTCTTCGTCGGTGCCGCGCAGTTTGCTCAGGCGTGCCACACCAAAAATAGCCTTTTCCCCATCCCTTTCACCCTCCACCACCAGCGCGATTTCGCGGTCGTAGTCGTTGTGGGTCACGCGCGCCAACCGTTCATGAGTGATGCGGGTGCTCAATAGCATTGGAGAAAGATAGCGCAAATAGACTGTCTTGTCAGAGAGCGACTCGTGGAAACCGCGCATGAGCATCTCATCTTCGGCGCTGATAGGGCGGATGACAACGTTGGTGCCGTCCTTTGTTGTCCAGGGCGCTGCGTACTGGCTGGGATAGGGCCGGATTGCCAGCCTGGGAAGGGCGCTTTCATCTTTGGCTTCGTGGATCAACACGCGTGCATCCAGCGCCAGCAGGCCTTCGTGTGATGCAAGTAGCGGGTTGATGTCCAACTCTTTAATCCAGGATTGCTCCGCAACCAGTTGGCTGAAATGCACCAGCAGTTGCTCCACTGCGGCGATATCTACCGGCAGACGCCCGCGCACGCCCTTGAGCGCCTCGAAGATTTTTGTGCGCTCGATCATACGCCGCGCCAGTGTGGTATTAAGCGGGGGCAGCCCCAACGCGCGGTCTTTGAAGACTTCGACCAGCGAACCGCCCATACCAAACAATACCACCGGCCCAAACTGCGGATCGATGCTGGAGCCGATAATCAATTCATATGCATCGGATAATTTGATCATCGGTTGGACGGTGACGCCCAGGAAATCATCTGCACTGTGCTTTTCGGTCACGCCCTGTTTGATCGCTTCAAATGCGGATCGAACGGCCTGCTCGCCGTTTAAGTTAAGCTGGACGCCGCCCACATCTGTCTTGTGGGTGACGGTTTCCGAATGTAGTTTCAGCACCACCGGATAGCCCAACTCTTCGGCTTTCGCCACGGCCTCATCGGCAGTCTTGGCAATGAGGGTAGGAACCGTGGGAATGCCATAAGTCGCCAGCAGCGCCTTGGATTCGGCTTCCGTCAGCAGGAGTTGCCCCGAGCGGCGTGCCTTCTGAATGATAGCGGAAGCAGCTTCCCGGTCGATGTTTGAGGCGCCCTCCTGTGGCAGGCTGACCGTCTCGTACAACGCCTTCAAATTGTCTGTAAATTTCCACATATAGGCAAAGGCTTCCGCAGCGGTGTCTGGATACATAAAGGTTGGGATGCCGGCCTTGTTGAGAATAGACTCGCCCGCAGCGACATCCTGCCCGCCCGACCAGGAGGCCAGGATGGGTTTTTCGTAACTCTTGGCGTAGTCTTTGAGAGCTTCAGCAGTTTCAGTGGGATCGGTCATGGCCTGCGGGGTGAGTATCACCAGCAGGCCATCGCTATTTTCGTCCTGGGCTGCAACCTCGAGCGATTGGGCGTAACGCTCCGGGGAAGCGTCTCCAAGGATGTCTACCGGGTTGTTGTGACTCCATTGCGGAGGCAGGATTTCGTTGAATTTCTGCATGGCTTCTGGTGAGATTTCGGCCAACTTGCCACCGCTGGTGATCAGCGCGTCCACGGCCAATACGCCGGGGCCGCCTGCGTTGGTCAGGATGGTGAGATGCGGACCTGTGGGACGCGGTTGTTTGGAGAGCACTTCAGCCATCGAAAAGATCTCGCCGATGGTTTTCACGCGCAGCACACCGCAGCGCCGGAAAGCGGCTTCCAGCACTTCGTCGGAACCGGTTAGCGAGCCGGTATGGGAGGCAGCCGCGCGGGCGGCGCCTTCGGTGCGGCCGGGCTTGATGACGATAATGGGCTTGGTCAGCGCCACTTCGCGCGCCGCGGACATGAACGAGCGCGCGTCACCGATGGTTTCCATGTAGATCACGATGCTGTTGGTGTGTGGATCGTCACCGAGATGGTAGATCAGGTCGCCCCAGCCGACATCCAGCATGGAGCCGATGGAGACGAAGGCCGAAAAACCGACGTGTTCCTTGAACGACCAGTCCAGCACCGAAGTACATAACGCGCCCGATTGGCTGATAAAGGCCACGTTGCCGGGCTGGGCCGCGGCAGTAGCGAAAGTAGCGTTCAGGCCGGTGAGCGGGTTCATCACCCCCAGACAGTTGGGGCCGATGATGCGCATCTTGCCGCGCCGGGCGTGTTCCAGGATTTGTGCCTCCAGCTTTACGCCTTCGGGGCCCACTTCTTTGAAACCGGCTGAGATGACGATGGCTCCCTTTACGCCTGCTTCCACGCATTCCTCGATAATGCCCGGGACGGTGGGTGCAGGCGTGACGATCACTGCCAGGTCAATTTGGTCAGGGATGTCTTTGATACTGGAATAGGCTTTGATGCCCAGGATGTTGGCCCGCTTGGGGTTGACCGGATAAACCGTGCCGCCAAAGGGGCTGCTGATCAGGTTCCAGACAACGGTGCGACCAACGCTGCCAACCTTTTCGGAAGCGCCGATCACGGCCACCGTTTTTGGAGAAAAAATGGGTTGTAAGGAGCGCGGGGTATAGCGATATACGTCATGCGCGGGGTCAAATGCGTTTTGTGTACGCGGATCGAAAGAGGTAGTCATGGTTTCCTCGATAAAGTGAATTTGTACGCTTTACACGGAAAGCGATTTTTGCTGTGTTGCTTTATTATACGATGTGTTGGTTACGACGCAGTTTATAGATGTAATCAGTTTCGGGTGCGGTTTATCTTGAGTTTGAGAAAAATTTCACAAACAACATGCCAATAAATAAAGACTGTTGCCAGGCAACCTTTTGTGGAGTGAAAAAGAACTACCCCTTGCGCAGGATTATCCCGGTCTCTGCTAGAACATCGAAGACACGCTCGGCGATTTCAACGGTAGCAGACCCAAGTCCGCAGGCGGGCGCGATCAGGCTGCGGGAGGCGAATTCGTCCGCGCGGATGGTGACGCCACGCCTCGCAGCTTTCTCGCAGATCAGCCTGATCCCGTTTCGCAACTTGTCTGCCAGCAAACCGGGTGTCTCGTGGAAAATGTGATTGTTGTTGGGAATCAGTCCCCAGCAGATCGCGCCGCCGCGGTCCAGGAATTCGCGCAGTTCAACCGGATACAAAGCCAGGTTCTCGATGAAGTCGTAGGCATCCAGGTTGAGAATATCCACTTTGGTATTGAGCAACAGACCCCAATCGGTGTTGCCGCAGCAGTGTGTGCCGGTGATGGCCCCGGCGGCGTGCAGGGATTCGTAGACTTCGTCCAGCCAGGCGACGACCTGCTCTTTTCCCAGATTGACATACGCCGACCCAAAGGAGGCCATGTAAGGCTCGTCCACGAACAGGATAACCTGATCGCTGACCTTCTGCAATTGTTCCACTTGCCAGCGTGCATTGAAGCTCATATGCTTGACCAGCACATCCGCGTAGACTTCGTTGTACAGGCAAGCGCGCCCTTCCTGGTCGGTGACCGTCAGCCCGAAGCTGATGGGACCCATCACCTGTCCCTTGGCGAATGGGTGCGGGTTGGCCTTGAGCGCATCGCGCAAGACATAGAAACCCTGGGCGTAATCGGGATGCAGAGCGAAGGCATCCACATCCTCATCCAGCACGGACTGGTAGAAGCCTTCGAGTGCGGAGTCGAAATCCGCGGCGCTGGTATCGATGATGGCTTTCTCTTTGTCTTCGATCACCACTGCGCCGGGCAACGTGGGCGCGTACTGCGTATAAATGTTCTCGCGGAAGTCGCGGCGCGGCAGTTGCAACCAGCAGGGAATATCCAGCATGGACAGCAGGCGCGCGTTCAGATCGTGGGCATCGGTGTGCGGCGCAGAGCCAACGTGGGTGGTGAGGAAGTTGAATTCGGGCATGGGGTTTCCTTTTGAGCGATTATACAATAGAGCAATTTTTTCCCTATTGACTGTATAATTCCAGGCATGAACCTGTTGAGAAAAATCACATCAAATGGCTATATGCCCTTGATTCCGATCTTTGCATGGAATATTTTATTCGCGTCCGCGCTGCCCCCGGCCTATGCCCCGGCATCCTTCAACAAGGGTATTCCATTCCTAATATTGGCAGGGGAGAATATTTTTCGGACGATCATTTTTGCTCTGCCCTTGTTCTTCAGTTTGAATATCAAGACACCTATTGGAAAAAAGGGATTGATTCTGTATTGCGTAGGGACAGTGCTTTATTTTGCATCCTGGCTGGCTTTGATGTTTGCGCCTGACTCAGCGTGGAGCACCAGCATTCTTGGATTTGCTGCGCCAGCCTACACACCCATTCTGTGGCTGGCAGGCATAGCAATGATGGCGGAGTCTTATTACTTCAAGCTGAAATATTCAAAATGGCATTACTTGATTCCCGCGATTGCGTTTTCAGTTTTCCACGTCACTCACTCTGTTTTGGTGTATCTGCGGTCTTATTGAAACAAGCTTTGGCATCCAGGTTATGAAACGAGACCGGAAGTCCACCTGACTTCCAGTCTCGTTCTTTTTTAATATGTTACTCTGTGCTCTCTGTGTCTCCGTGGTGAAAATTTACTTATGCAAATTCGGCGCGGCCACGAAGGAGAGTCCCTTTTCGGTCAGCGCCCAGGCGGTTTTATTGGTTGCAGCTACTTTTTCCATGAAATTGCGCTGCAGGTGATCCCAATCGCCGGAGTCGATCACTTCCTGTTTGTCGCGGAAGTAATCCAGGATGTCCGACGGATGCTCGAGTTTAGCATCGATCTCCGGGTCGCCGCCTTCGTGCTTGGCTGAGATGTTGGCCACGTGGTCGGCGATCTCCACCAGTTCATCGCGGCGATTGTAGGGTTGCACCACGATGGACTTGTAAGTTTCCACAATATGATGTTCGAAGCGCACTACGTCCTCGAATCCGAGCGCCTTGCGGAACTGGGCCGTCAACTCCATGGTCTCGTTGTTGACCGAGTTCGACCAGTTGAAGCCAATCAGCGGGCTGCTGCCGTCATCGCGGCTGAACAGCTTGGCGGCCATCATGATCCACAGCGCATGGTAGGGGTTGTCGCTGCCGAAGAAGACCGAGATCTTGAACTCGTTGTCGATGCCCATTTTGTAGAGCAGGAAACCCAGCAGGATCGTCCCGGCGTTGAAATTCAGCACCGACTTGACGCCGTACTCCGTGTAGTAATACAACAACTCGTCCACCCACTGCAGCGCGTGTTCGTTAGGCTGGCCGATGCCGCCGAAGTAGCCGGTGATGGTCTCCGGGCCGCCCAGGTGCGGGTTCGAGCCGTCCGTGCCCTTGGTGTCCAGCGTCTCCACGTACGACGCGCCAAAAATCTGCATCGCAGCCGCAATGGCGGGCAGGTCGCCGTCCGCTTCCTGCTCCTTCATCTTGCGGACTTTGATAAAGCGCGCTGGCATCAAGTGTTTTGTTCGCAATGGCCTGTTCCGCCATCAGCACGCACCCAGGGGAAGTACTGTGCAGCGCTGACTTCCAGCGTGACAGCATACTCATCCTTGAATTTGGTCGACTTGGCCGCATCTCCCAGGACTTTCTGCCTGTATTCTGCTACCGAGATGAATGCGTCTCTGTCGCGTTGTTCCGCCAACCATTGCAAATCTTTGAGATATTCCGGCTTGACCTGCTCGCACCTTCTTGAGCAGGTTCTCGTAACTTTCCGGCTTCATTGGCCTTGGCGTTGATCTCTTCCGGTGTGCCGTACTTGGCAACCACATCCATAAAGCCCTGCATGACTTTGCTGTTCGGGTCGAGCAGCACGGCGTTGATGGCGTCTAATCGATCTGCGGGAATCTTTAGCATCTCGCGGTATTTGTTATCCATTTTTCTCCTCATCTTCATATCCCTTACGGTAGGGGCAGGTCAGTCAGACCTGCCCCTCACCGCTGAAGCGAGAGGATTTAATCCAACATCTTCATCAAATCGTTGTACTCATCATCCTTCATCCCAAACCAGTTCTCCTGTGCGGGGAAGGTCTTGTCGATGACTTCGTCATGATAGGCAGTCAAACCCTTCAAGATGACTTCGCCCGCATTGCCAAACACTTTCGCCATCTTGGGCTTGAACTTGGGATACAGACCGAACATATCATGATAGATCAACAACTGGCCGTGCGCATCCGGTCCCGAACCCAGCGACATGATGATGCAGTTCTCGGCGCGTTCGGTGATCAGTTTGCAGATGCGGTCAGGCACCATCTCGAGCAGAATGGCAAATGCGCCCGCTTTTTCGAGCGCCTTGGCGTCGTCGATGATGCGCTTCGCCAATTCAGCGGATTTGCCCTGCACCCTGAAGCCGCCCAGCGCGCTGACGGATTGCGGTGTCAGGCCCAGGTGGCCGATGGCCGGGATGCCAGCGTCGGCGATGCCCTTGATGCGGTCCGCCATGGAGGCGCCGCCCTCCAGTTTAATGGCATCCGTTCCGGCTTCCGCCATGAAGCGTCCGGCGCTGCGGATGGCAGTCTCGATAGACGGCTGGTAGGTCATGTAGGGCATGTCGCCAACCACAAATGCTGTAGGCGCGCCGCGTCTTACAGCCTGCGTGTGGCGGATCATGTCGTCCATCGTGACGGGCAGGGTCGAGTCGTAGCCGAGCATGGTCATGCCCAGGCTGTCGCCGACCAGGATCATCTCGATGCCGGCCTGTTCTTGCAGGTAGGCAGTGGGGTAATCGTAGCAGGTTAGCCAGGTGATGGGTTCGCCGTCCGCGACTTTTTTGAAGAGATAGGGCAGGGTAATTTTCTTACGGGGTTCAGACATTCATTCCTCCAAATAGCGTGTTGAGAGACATAATTAGTATAGATGGTAACAGGTTTGTATACAATTGACAAAAATCATATTGTGCCGAAAAATCAACCAATATCAGTACTTCACAAAAAATTCCTACTGAATATAGATTTGTGCGCAATAGCGCAATCAGGCAAGCTGTGATATTCTTGACAGCCCGGAAATTCAATTATTTTGGTGCAAAACCTATGAATCCTATCCTCAGACTGCGTTCCGTTATTAAACCTTATTTGCCCCAGATATTCGTAAGCTTGATCTCTCTGGCAGCGTTGACCGGCCTCTCGTTGGTTGTCCCGCGTATCATGCAGCAGGTGATCGACGATGGCATTACCCGTAACGATGCCAGTTTTCTCGTGCGTGCGGCGCTGCTCCTGCTTGGCCTGGGTCTTATGACCGCGGCCCTGAACGGGTTCCAACGCTACATCTCCGAATGGATCGGCGGGCATATCGGTTACGATATCCGCAACCGCCTGTACGACCACATCCAGCGCCTGTCTTTCGCTTATCACGACCACGCCCAGACCGGGCAACTGATCTCGCGCTGCATCGAAGATGTGCGTTCTGTGCAACAGTTCATTGGCAGTTCCATCGTCGAGTTGGCGCAGATGATCTTCCTGCTCTTTGGCGCGCTGGGCATCATGTTGAGCGAGAACTGGCAGCTTACGCTGATCGCTGTGCTGCCCATCTTTCCGCTCGCCTGGTTGACAGTCCGCTTCGGGAATAAGGTCACGGCCTTGTTCTTCAATGTCGACAACATGCTCGGCGAGCTTTCCGCTCGCTTGCAGGAGAACGTTACAGGCGCGCAGGTGGTACGCGCCTTTGCACGTGAGCCGTATGAGATCGAGCGCTTTGACGAGACCAACCGCGCCTATTACGATGCGCGCATCAGCGTGATCAGTTCCTGGTCACAGGTCATGCCGACTACCGACTTCCTGGTCACCCTGTGCACCATTCTGATCCTGTGGTTTGGCGGCAACATGGTGCTCAAAGGCACGCTGACTGTGGGTGAATTGGTGGCCTTCAACGCTTATGTGTTGATGCTCGCCTCGCCTGCCCAGCAACTGACCTGGCTGGTCAACGGCGCGGGGGAAGCCTCTGCCGGGGCGCGGCGCGTGCTCGAAATCCTGGATACGGATCCGGAAATCGCCTCACCAACGGAGGCAGTCCAATTGTCCACGTTGCGCGGCGAAGTGGAATTCCGTGATGTGTCGCTCATCTATCAGGACGAGAAAAACGCTTCGCTCTCGGACGTCAGCCTGCGCGTCCAACCCAATCAACTGATTGCCCTGATCGGCGCCACCGGCTCGGGCAAATCCAGCCTGATCAACCTGATCCCGCGCTTTTACGATGTGACCCGCGGCGCAGTGCTGGTGGATGGACAGGATGTCCGCACCCTGGACCTGGTCTCGCTGCGCCGCCAGATCGGGATCGTGCTGCAAACCTCGCTGTTATTCTCGGACAGCATCAAGGCCAACATCGCTTACGGCCGTCCCGACGCCAGCGATGAAGAAGTGATCGCCGCATCGAAAGCGGCCCAGGCGCACGAGTTCATCGAGAGTTTTCCCGAAGGCTACGAGACCATCGTTGGCGAACGCGGCGTGACCCTGAGCGGCGGACAGCGCCAGCGCGTGGCCATCGCGCGCGCCCTGCTGATGGACCCGCGCATCCTGATCCTGGATGACTCGCTCTCCAGCGTGGATACGCAAACTGAAAAACTCATCCAGGAAGCGCTGGATAAACTGATGGAGGGCCGCACCACGTTTGTGATCGCGCATCGCCTGAGCACGGTCCGCCGCGCTGACATGATCGTAGTGATGGACAAAGGCCGCATCGCGCAGCAGGGCACGCACAAGGAACTGCTCAAGGGTAGCGGCCTGTATCGCGAAATCTACGACCTGCAACTCAACCAGCGCGATCACTTCGCGGATGAGTTGGAGCAGTTGGAGCCGGTGCCGGTACAAAGGCGAGTCGAACAAGCTCGAAGGATTTAGATTGAACCCTCGCCCTGACAGAGGAGCAGCGTGCAGAGACGATGAACGTAGTCAATGCTTTACAACGCAAGTCTGTCGCCTCATCCTTGGCCTTGCTCCGCCTCAATGGGAGAAGGGACTTATAAACCATGACTTAACAAACAACCATCATTCCCCCAGCATACGTGACCCAATCCGAGGAGCTATACGATAAGCCCCTCGACCCGGCCGTGGCGCGCCGCCTGATCGGATTTATCGCGCCCTATCAGGGGCAGATGTTTTTCGCCGCCTTCCTGATGCTGGGCGCGACCGTCTCCACGGTGATTGGACCGTACCTGGTCAAGGTCGCCATCGATGCTGGCCTGACGGCCGGGAACCCGATTGCCCTGCGGAATGCCGTGCTGTGGTATCTGGGCGCGGCGATCATCCGCTGGGCGTTCATTTACTACCGCGTCAACATCATGGCCAAGGTCGGGCAGTCGGTCATCTACGACCTGCGCAAGGTACTCTTCGAGCATTTGCAGCAACTTTCGCTCAGCTTCTATTCACGCTACTCGGTGGGACGTGTCATCACGCGCGTTATCAACGATGTGGAAACCCTGCGCGAGTTCGTCACCTGGGCCGTATTGGCCATCGCGCGCGACCTGTTCGCCATCGTCGGCATTGTGGTGGCCATGCTGGCGCTGAATGTGCGTCTGTCGCTGATCACCTTTACCACCATCCCGCTGATGGTGCTGGCAACTGTCCTCTACCGTCGTACGGCGCGCAGCGCGTACCGGCGCGTGCGGGCGGCCATCTCGTGGGTGAATTCGGTGCTGGCCGAGAACATCAACGGCATCCGCGTGGTGCAGGCTTTCAGCCGCCAGTCGTACAACTACGGTAAGTTCAGGGATTACACCAATCGTTACCACCTGCAAACGTTGATGCGCGCCGCCAAAGTGGCCGCCACCTTCCTGCCGGTGGTGGACGTGCTCGGGGCGCTGGCGATCGCGGCTGTGATTTATTTAGGCGGGACGGCGGTGTTGGGCGAGTCGATCACGGCCGGGGTGCTGGTGGCCTTCGTGCTGTATATCGACCGCTTCTTCGGCCCCATCCGTGACCTGTCCCGGCGCTTCGATACCTTGCAGTCCACCATGGCGGGCGGGGAAAGGCTGCTGGCCCTGCTGGACACCGAGGTGGAGGTGCGGGATGCGGACGATGCCCGCGAACTGGGAGCCATTCAGGGCGCGGTGCGATTCGAGCATGTGTCCTTCCATTACAGCGACGACCCCACTTTGGTCCTCGACGATATCAATTTCGACGTCCAGCCCGGTCAGACGGTCGCCTTTGTGGGCGAGACCGGGGCCGGGAAGACCACCATCATCAAGCTGCTCTCGCGCTTCCATGACCCGACCTCGGGCTGCGTGCGCGTGGACGGCCACGACCTGCGGACGGTGACCCAGGCCAGCCTGCGCCGTCAGATGGGCATCGTGCTGCAAGACCCGTTCCTGTTCAACGGGACGGTCAAGGACAACATCCTGTTCGGGCGGCTGGACGCCACGGATGAAGACGTGATTAATGCGGCCGAAGCGGTGGGCGCGCACGAGTTCATCATGGCGCTCAAGAACGGCTACGACTCGCCGGTGGAGGAGGGCGGCGTGTTGCTGAGCGTGGGGCAGCGACAGTTGATCTCGTTCGCGCGCGCCCTGCTGGCCGACCCGCGCATCCTGATCCTGGACGAGGCCACCTCCAGCGTGGACACGCAGACCGAGCAGGTCATCCAGCGCGCCCTGGCGCGCCTGTTCGAGGGACGCACCTCCTTCGTGATCGCGCACCGCCTGAGCACCATCACCAACGCCGACCGCATCGTGGTCATCCACGATGGGCGCATTGTGGAGCAGGGCACGCATGAGGAGTTATTGGAGAAAAAGGGGATGTACTTACGAACTTTATAAAACCGGATTTCCAGGAGTAAGGATCCTGGCGTATTTGAGGCCTGTGCCGTGTCAGATACGCGGGTTTCGCCCAAATCCGACGATTTATATTTTCGAATCGCATCTAAAGTCTCTCTCGTCGTATTTGGTGAACATCGTACCCGGAGCGACACGGCTGCTCAGGCGAACTCATTTCTTCTTCCAAACTACGCAAATTCCCTTCCACAATCTTGATACTCGGATGCCCTCGGGCAAGAATTGCCTGAAGATTTTCAAGGCGCGCTCGTAGGCGGCTTTGGCCCCGGCGTGGTCGCCCAGGTCTTTCAGCACTAAGCCCAGGTTGTTGACGTCTATTAGATGTGTTGCGAAATAAGGCAAAAGAGGGTAATGTAAGCTGGAAAACATGAAATCTTGGATCAAACAGGGAAAACAGATGCTGAAAATCAAACGAGCGCTGCGTTCTGACCGGGTGATGAAAGCCCTGACTGGGCAGACTAAGGCTGAATTCGAGCGATTGCTCCCCAAGTTCAGTGCAAGCTTGAAGAAGACACAGGCCGAAGCCAGGAAAGAACGGGAACGAGCTGTGGGTGGCGGACGTCGACATACCTTAGAGACACCCGTAGACAAGCTGTTCTTTATTCTGTTTTACCTGAAATGCTATCCGACCTTTGATTTAGCCGGGTTATTGTATGATGTTGACCGATCGCAGGCTCAACGCTGGGTGAAGGTCTTATTGCGGATATTAGAAACTGCGCTAGGCTGGCAGGCTGTACTGCCCCAGCGTCAAATAAGGTCTATCGAAGAGTTTGTCCAGCGCTTTCCGGCGGTCAAGGATGTCTTTGTGGATGGTACAGAACGTCTGGTGCAACGGCCCCAACAGGCCAAAGCGCAACGAGAACTCTATTCAGGCAAGCAACATGAACACACCTTGAAGAATTTAGTTGTCAGTGATGAAGACCGGCATATTTTGTGTCTGACCAAGACCCGGCCGGGTGCCCGACAAGATTACTATCGTTTCAAACAGACAGGATTGGGCGAGGTCATCCCGGACAAGGTGTGGGTCTGGGTTGATTTGGGTTTTGTAGGCATTGTCAAGGATTATCCCTGCTTGCAGGTGGTGATCCCCCACAAAAGCAGTAAGAACCATCCTTTGACTCCGGAACAGAAGGCTGAAAATCAGGTCATTAGTACCTTCCGAATTCGAGTGGAACACACCATTGCTGGTATTAAACGCTTTCGCTGCTTGACTGACGCTTATCGCAACAAGGGCACTATCTTGGCTGATAAGTTCATGCTAATTGCCTGTGGCCTCTGGAACTATCACCTCTTGCCTGCCTAATCCTTCTATCTCTGAGATCCTCTTATCACTTTTCTTCTACCTTATTTCGCAACACGTCTATTGCCACATTTGGATGGTCTGGCCCGAAGGCGGCTTCGTCGATTTTCAAGGCGCGCTCGTAGGCGGCTTTGGCCCCGGCGTGGTCGCCCAGGTCTTGCAGCACTGAGCCCAGGTTGTTGACGCGAATGGCGACCTGGGATGGTCTGGCCCGAAGGCGGCTTCGTCGATTTTCAAGGCGCGCTCGAAGGCGGCTTTGGCCCCGG
>CAWHJM010000066.1:0-45703 GCA_963829615.1 uncultured Chloroflexia bacterium | reverse complement strand
GGTGATTATATCGTGTTTGCTCTTGACAAAGTGGGTTTATTATTATAATATAGGATAAGTCCTATATAGGATAAATCATATAAAGGTAGGCTTCTATGTCTCTTGAACACGCAATTCTGGGTTTTCTCAATTACGGGCCGCTTTCCGGGTACGACTTAAAAAAGGTGTTTGATATTTCTGTGCAACATTTTTGGCCCGCTGACCAGAGCCAGATCTACCGCACTCTGTCCCGACTTGAGGAACGAGGCTGGGTCCAGATGGAAGTGGTCAACCAGGTTGAACGACCCGACCGTAAGGTGTATCACATTACCGATGCAGGCCGTGAGGAACTACTCAGTTGGCTGGCGAGGGAGCCTCGCGCACGTGTATCCAGAAGCGCCGAATTGATGCAGGTTTTCTTTTTTGGGCAGTTATCGGATGACGTTATTCTCGAAAGGTTTGAGCAATACCGCGAGATCATGAAAGCTGTGTTGGCACGTTACGAGCAGGTGCCCGAAGAACTGTCCAGCAGTATGCCGGTTTCTGCTTCTGAGCGAGAAAACTTTTTTTGGCTACTTACGCTTGACCTTGGTGTCCGCACCGTACGTGCAAACATCGAGTGGGCAGAAAACGCGATCGCTATGTTGAAGAAGAAGCAGGTTCCCGCATAGCAGGAAGGAGCAAGTCTAAAATACGAAGATTTTATTGTTTTGCATTGTGTCTAAGATGGCAGAGCGCTCGCGAAATGTGCGCTAACGGCTCTGTCCAGGCGAATTGTTATCGGTTTCAAAATAGCAAATTTTATAGGAGCATGTTATGTTTGCAGGTCATTTAGCCGCCGGTCTGGCGCTCAAAAAAGTAGATCGAAAAATAAATCTGGGTTGGTTGTTTTTTGCAGCCTTGTTCCACGACTTTTTGTTAGGCATCCTTGTATTGCTTGGAATTGAACAGATTATCATCCCAGTAGACTTTGCCCAAAAGCATTATCTGAGCTTCATCTTCCCGTATTCGCACAGCCTCGTGGCGAGCGTCATCTGGTCCCTGCTGGCGTTTGGGATCACCTATGCCGTCCTGCCGCGTTGGACTTCCCGGGAGCGGGTGCGCGCGGGGTTGGCTCTCAGCCTGGCTGTATTCTCTCATTTTGTTTTTGACTGGATTGTCCATGTCCCGGATTTGCCGTTGTGGAGTGACGCTTCCCCCAAAATCGGTCTTGGGCTTTGGAACAATCTCCCGCTCGCGCTGATCCTTGAAGTTGCCCTAGTGGTAGTCGGCTTTGTGTTCTACCTGGTCACTGTCAAGCCAAAAAGCAATCTCAACCGTTATGGGTTGGGCATACTCTTGCTGGTTGTATCCTCGATGACAGTGATGGGACAATTGCTGGCTGAAACCCCTCCGCCTGCAACAGGCGCGGCCATGTCGTGGATCTTTCAACCATTTCTGATTTGCGGACTCGCTTTTTGGTTCGATAAGAAGGCATGATCAAAACAGGGCACACGAGCGAACTCAGCTTGTGTGCCCTGTTCGTTTCGAGCTGTACGGTTTTATTCAACTAATTTCCAGACCGCTGGAAGCGCCAGCGCAGCCAACACCATTTTGATGACATCTCCAACTAGAAATGGCAGCACGCCCAACGTGATGGCCTGCTCAATGCCAAACAGGACAGCCAGCCAGCCCGCGCCAAAGATGTAGATGACCAGGGTCCCAGTCAAAAACGGGACCAGCGATGTGCGCACGCTTCGCTCTAAGCCCCGTTCTGCTACCGTTCCGACAGCATAAGCCGCAACGACAAACCCGATCAGGTATCCCAGCGTCGGCCCGGACAGATACGCCAGCCCCGAGGCTCCGCCTGCGAAGAACGGCAAGCCGACAGCACCCATAAGCGTGTACAGCGCCAGCGAAGCCACGCCACGCTTCGAGCCCAACGTCGCGCCGACCAGCAGCACCGCAAAGGTTTGCCCGGTCAGCGGGACGGGGGTGAACGGCAACGGAATTATCACCTGCGCCAGTGCCGCAACAAATAAAGCGCCGATGGTGATGAACAATAAGTCACGCAGCCAGGCGGCTGTGCGTGGAAAGTAACGGGTAGAGAGAGTGGGGGCGAGGGTTGTCATCAGTAAGCTCCTTTTGTTTCTAAAGTCGTATTTTTCTAACCCTGTTGGCTGCTAAAAGATACTTCATACTTTTGGACGCGGATAAACGCAGATTCAATGATCGGCCTAATCAGCGTCCATTTGCGTCTCATTCCCTCACTTCTTGCTATAATCATTTCACTTATGAACTGGCATAAAACCACCCTCGAAATCTCCACCCACGGCAAGGGACTGCACGACATCACCGAAAGCGTCCGCGCGCAATTGCGGGATTGGGACGTGCGCGAAGGCATGTGCTTCCTGTTCCTGCCGCACACCAGCGCTTCCCTGGTGGTGAGCGAAAACTGGGACCCGACCGCTCGCGCCGACCTGGAAACTTTTATGGAGCGTCTCGCCCCGGAAGAGGATCGCTGGTACACGCATGACCTGGAAGGTCCCGACGACGCCACCTCTCACATCCGCGCCATGCTGACCGATACCAGCCTGACTGTTCCGGTGGACGATGGCAATTTATCACTGGGCACCTGGCAGGGGATTTACGTCTTCGAGCACCGTGCCCGTCCGCACCGGCGTAGGGTGTTGATGCGGGTTTTGAGCGTAGAATAAAAAAGAGCCGGACGATTTCTCGCCCGGTTTCTTTTCTAAAGTACGGGCGACCCGCTCGGGTTGAGCGAGTCGCCCGGTCTATCCTAAAGGGTCGCCCCTACACTACTTCCCAAACTTCTCTTTCAAAATATCTTCCAGCGTCGGCTGGCCGATCTCTTGCAGTTCATAGCGCACGCGCTGGTAGGGCTTGTTGATCTTGATCACGCGCGTCAGGTCGATGGGCGTGCCGATGATGACCAGATCCACGTCCGGCCTTGTTGATGGTCTCTTCCAGGTCGCGTCATCTGCGCTTCGCCGTAACCCATGGCCGGCAGGATCGGGCCGGTATCGGGATATTTTTTGTAGGTGGCCGCAATCGACTTGACCGCGAACGGGCGCGGGTCCACGATCTCGGCTGCGCCGAAGCGGCGGGCGGCCACATAACCGGCGCCATATGCCATCCCACCGTGCGTCAGCGTGGGGCCGTCTTCGATCACCAGTACGCGTTTGCCGCGGATGGTATCGGGGTCGTCCACGAACAACGGCGAAGCGGCCTCGATCTGGATGGCATCCGGGTTGAGTGCCCGCAGGTTCTCGCGCAACTGGATGACATTGTCCGGGTCGGCCGTGTCCACTTTGTTGATGACGAACACGTCTGCCATCAGGGCGTTGGTCTCGCCGGGATAGTAGCTCGACTCGTGGCCGGGGCGGTGCGGATCGGCCACCACGATTTGCAGGTCCGGCACGTAGAACGGGAAATCGTTGTTGCCGCCGTCCCACAGCACGATGTCCACTTCCTGCTCGGCCTGGCGCAGGATCTTCTCGTAATCCACGCCCGCATAGACGATCACGCCGTTGTCGATGTGCGGCTCGTATTCCTCGCGCTCCTCGATGGTGCATTCGTACTTGTCCAGGTCATCGTAGTTCGCATAGCGCTGCACTTCCTGTGCGACCAGGTCGCCGTACGGCATCGGGTGGCGGATGGCGGCCACTTTGTAGCCCATATCCCGCAGGATGAGAGACACGCGCCTCGTGGTCTGACTTTTGCCTGCACCCGTCCGAACGGCGCAGACCGACACGACCGGCTTGGTCGACTTGACCTGCGTTTCGCGCGTGCCCATCAGACGGAAGTCCGCGCCTGCAGCGGTGACCAGGCTGGCCTTGTGCATCACGTACTCGTGCGGCACGTCCGAGTAGGCAAAGACAACCTGCTCCACGCCATGTTCCTTGATCAGTGCGAGTAGTTCCTCTTCCGGTCGGATGGGGATGCCGCTGGGGTAAAGGTCACCAGCCAGTTCGGGCGGATAGAGGCGGCCTTCGATGTCCGGGATCTGGGTGGCGGTGAAAGCCACAACTTCGTAGTCCTTGTTCCCGCGGAAAAAGGTGTTGAAGTTGTGGAAGTCGCGCCCGGCGGCGCCCATGATGAGGGTTTTGATAGGCATAGGTTCTCCTATTTTGACAAGTCACGCTGAGGACAGTGTCCGAAGCTGCCCGGGATTTTGGATTTGAGCACCTTCGTTTTTACCCAGGTGACGTTGTTGATAAGTTTTCCGGTGGTCGAGTAGGCGGCGCTGTTCCGCCATATCGAGACCACTGTTTCTTGTAAATTGATGGTCTCGACACCTGCACTGCACCGAACGACAGTGCGGTGCAAGTGTATGCTCTTCGCAACAAACGCTCGGAGCTACTCGACCATCGGAGTAAGCAAAAAATAAATGCGTAACCCTGTTGCGGATTACGCATCACGTTATCACATCACTTCCGGAGCCTGGATGACCAGCAAGCGCAAGGCGTTCGCCAGCACCTGCCTGGCCGCCGCCACGAGACGCAGGCGAGCCGCCTGCACCTCCGCGCTCTCGGCCTGGATGACCGGCACGCTGTGATAGAACGAGTGGAATGTGTTCGCCAGATCGTAAGCATAAGTAGCCACCACCAGCGGACGGTATTCCAGCGCGGCCTGCTCCACCGTGGCCGGGAAGCGTGAGAGCAGGTCGATCAACTGCACTTCATGCGAGGCCAACTCATGCGCAAAAGTGGCAAAATCCGGCATTCCACCGGCCTTGCGCAAGATGCTATTGGCGCGCACATGCGCATTCTGGATGTAAGGCGCGGTGCGACCGTCGAAACTCAAGGCATCGTTGATATCAAAAACGATGTCCTTGTTGTTGTCCACTGAGAGCATGGCGTAGGCCAGCGCGCCCAGCCCGATTTGCTGTGCGGTCTGGATGCGCAGCGTGTTAGACATTTCGGGTGTGCGCTCGGTCATGGCAGCTAACGCGCGCCGTTCAGCCTCGTCGGCCACATCCTTGAATAAGACCACCCGCCCCTTGCGCGCAGACATGGCTCCCTCTGGCAGGCTCACAAAACCATAGGCCAGATGGTAGCACTTCTCCGCCTGTGGGAAACCCCACAATTCCAAAATCTTGAAGGCCTGCTGGAAGTGCAAACTCTGACGGTTATCGACCACATAAACGGAACGGTCTACCTTATATTGCTCGAATTTGACTTTGGCCAGCGCCAGGTCCTTGGTTAAATACAGGCTGGTGCCGTCACTACGCAGGACGACGGCCGTGCGATACTTTTCTTTGTCAAGCCCCAGTTTTTCGTCGATCTTGACGATCACCGGCCCGCCTTCAGCACGTTCGTCCTCGGCGATGCCGCGTTCCAGCAGTTCGTTCACAATGACCTTCGATGGTTCATCTACTTCGCTTTCGAAGAACCACACGTCCATCTCGATATCCAGCATGGATAAAATTTCTCGAAATTCTTCCAGGCTCCATTCGCGTGTTTCCAGCCACAGCGCACGCACAGCCGGATCGCCCGAATCCCATTTGCGGTACATCTCGCGCCGTTCGGCATCGTAAGCTTCACGTTGAGCTTTTTCTTCGGGAGTCTCGTTTTCTTTGGCTTCCAGCAGGTTGGTGGCTTCGATGTAAATTTTCAGCAGCCACTGTCCACGCGCGTGCACATCTCTCGGTTCCTGACCTTTGTAGAACTTGTTATAAGCCCATAACACGGTAATCACGCCCAACCCAATATCACCGGGGTAAGTGGCCCGAATGGTCTCGAACCCGGCAAACTCCACGATCCTCGCCAGCGATTCGCCCAGGATGGCGTTACGCGCGTGTCCGATGTGGAATGAGTGGTGTGTGTTTGGCTGGGCATATTCCACCATGACCCGCTCGGATTTTTTTCCGCTACGCCCGAAGTCTATGCCCTGTTCCAGGATCGCATTGACCATCTGGGTGGCATATTCCTCGGTCGAATAATACAGATTAAGGTAACCTTTGACCGCTTCGGTGTGACTGAGGCCCTTTACGCTTCCGATCTGGACCTTGACCTGCTCGGCGATCTCCTGCGCCCTCTGTGGGACGGGCTTTCCTGTCCCTTTTCCGGCGCGGGCTTCATCTGCCGCTGTTTGGAAAAACGACGTGGAAACACCCCACTCCCCGTTGAAAGGGATGGGTTGCCATTTGAGTTCCGCCAGCGGAATATCGCTCTGTTTACAGAACTCTTTGATTTTGGTTTCGATGGTATTTTGTTCGTTCTCAAACATGGAGTACCTGTTGTAGTCAAGTTGGGAAGTTGAAGCGGGGGGATTATATCATGTCAGTAAGCGCGAAAAAGCGGGAGACCGTTTCCGGCGCTCCCGCTTCCATACTAAAAGTTGAACTGCTTGTTAGGATTTCTTGCTGGCTTTTTTCGTGGCTGCTTTCTCTTTGGGCGCTTCCTCGACAGCACTTTTCTCCTCTTTAGTGGATTTCAGATCCACATTCAGAGACGACAGTTGCTTCATCAGGCGGCCCTTGCGGCGAGACGCGTTGTTCTTGTGGATAACGCCTTTTTCAGCGGCTTTGTCGAGGGCGCTGACTGCTTGCATAACGGCAGCCCGGGTCTCTTCAACGTTATCTGATGCCAATGCGGAACGTGCTTCACGGACTGCAATACGGGCTGTGCCGCGATATACGCGGTTGCGCAGGCGGCGTTTTTCATTTTGCTTATTGCGTTTGATCTGAGACTTAATGTTTGCCAAGGTCTTTCTCCTGAAAAATCTTTCTGAGTACAGCGCGGCTTGTGTAGCCACGAAACGCTATTTTACATGATGGGCGGGGATTTGTCCAGCCCGAACTTGTGCCGCAACTGTGTGAAAGTTGCGCTAGATGTCATGATACATACGATGAGAGCCAGATTACCTTATCCTATTCAGTCCGTTGCGGTATTACGGTGTAGCTGTAGCAGAAGGCGTCTCTGCTAACGGGGTGAGCGGTGTACTCGTCGGTGGGAAGGTGGCTGTCGCCGTGACCAGGTTTGTCGGGATGGTCAGTTGTTGCCCCACAAAGATGGCATTCGGGTCTTCGATATTGTTCTCTTTAATGATGTCATCCACTGTGCTATTGAACAGAGCTGCAATGCCAGCTAGTGTATCGCCAGCCTGAATGGAATAGGTTAGTTTCGTGCCACGTGGAAGGTCCGCCGGGATGGGCGTAGCTGTTGGAAGTGGCATGCCAGGATTAGGCAGTAGGATTTCCTGCCCGGGGTAAACGACCTGGGTAATGGGATCAATGCTACCGTTTGCGCCCTCTTCAGTATAGTTGTTGAGCAAAAGAATAAGCGCAACCCCATCCGGCCCAAGATTCTCTTTCTCTGCAATGGTTGCCAGGTAATCGCCCTCTTGCACAATGTATGTGTAAGGCGCGCTTTGCGTAGGGGTCAGCGTTTCCGTAAAGGTTGGTGTAACGGTGAGCGTTTCCGTCGGTGTGGAGGTGAGCGTCGGTGTAAAGGTCAAGGTTGGGGTCGGGGTTTCGGTGGCGAACAAGGCATCGAGCGGCTTGCTCGGCCCGGTCAGCCAGATGACCAGCAGGATGATGCCAATCAAGATCAGCAAAGCAGCTCCACCCCAGACGATGAAAACCTGGTTTTGTTGTCGTCGCTTTCGGTAGTTGTCAATGACACTGCGCGTGGATTTCTTGTTATCCATGTTTTTTCCTTTTTTCTGCAAAAGGTACCTCGTGTGGAAGCTTGCCACCCGATGCCCATATATCCACATTCTACCTGATGTTGCAGGTTTTAGGAAATGTTCAAAATTGCGCGTAATCGAAGATTTACAACTATGGTTTCAAATGCGCACATAGGAACTCTCCGGTATAGGAACCCTCTGCCACGCACAGTTCTTCCGGCGTGCCTTCGGCAACTACTTCGCCGCCGCGGTCGCCGCCTTCTGGCCCCAGGTCGATGACCCAGTCGGCGGTTTTGATAATGTCAATGTTGTGTTCGATGATGAGCACGGAGTTGCCTGCATCCACCAGACGCTGCAACACTTCGATTAACTTGTGGACGTCCGCAGCGTGGAGTCCGACCGAGGGTTCATCGAGCACGTACAGGGTCCGGCCCGTAGCGCGCTTGGAAAGTTCCTTCGCCAGTTTGACGCGCTGGGCTTCGCCGCCGCTCAGGGTGGGGGCGGGTTGTCCGATCCGTATATATCCCAGGCCTACTTCGTCCAGGAGTTGTAATTTGCTCATCATCTTCGGGAAGGCTGAGAATACCTCCAGAGATTGCTCAACGGTCATGTCCAGCACATCGGCGATGTTATGCCCTTTGAACCTGACTTGCAGGGTTTCGCGGTTGAAGCGGCTGCCGTGGCATATATCGCAGGGCACATACACATCTGGCAGGAATTGCATCTCGATGCGCAACTGCCCCTGTCCCTGGCAGGCTTCGCAGCGCCCGCCATGCACGTTGAACGAGAAACGCCCCGGCTTGTACCCGCGCACCTTGCTTTCCGGCAGTTCGGCAAACAGCTTGCGCATCTCGTCAAACAGCCCTGTGTAGGTGCCGGGATTGGAGCGGGGTGTGCGCCCGATGGGGGACTGGTCGATGTTGATGATCTTATCGAGTTGCTCAATGCCCTCGATGCGCTCGTGCGCGCCTGGCTGTGTGTGTGAGCCCATCAATTTCGCCGCCAGCGCATTGTAAAGAATGTCGCTCATCAATGTAGACTTGCCGCTGCCCGAAACGCCGGTGATGCAAACCAGTTTACCCAGCGGGATTTTGACATCGATGCCTTTCAGATTGTTTTCCCGTGCCCCGACGATTTTCAAGGCCTTGCCGTTGCCTGTGCGCCTCTTCTCCGGGACCGGAACCCGCATCTTGCCCGAAATGTACGCGCCGGTCAGCGAGTCTGGGCATTTCAGGATCTGCTCGAGCGGTCCCTCGCAGACGATCTCGCCGCCGTGTTCCCCGGCGCGTGGACCCAGGTCCAGCACCCAGTCGGCGGTGCGGATGGTTTCTTCGTCATGCTCCACCACCAGCACGGTATTGCCCAGGTCGCGCAGGCCCAGCAGCGTGTTTAGCAGGCGCGTATTGTCGCGCGGATGCAGGCCTATCGACGGCTCATCCAGCACATACAGCACGCCCACCAGCCGCGAGCCGACTTGCGTCGCCAGGCGGATACGCTGGGCCTCGCCGCCGGAAAGCGACCCGGCTGAACGGTTGAGTGTCAGGTAATCCAAACCGACATTGACCAGGAAGTTCAGACGTTCGTGGATTTCTTTGATGACGCGCTCGGCGATGGCTTTCTGGCGCGCGTTTAGCGCTGAGTCTTTGCCTGAAATCTTCTCGACCCATTGCAGGGCGGTCAGGATTGGCCAGCCGGTCACCGTGATGATGTTGACATCCTCAACGGTCACGGCCAGCGCTCCCGGGTTGAGACGCGCCCCGCCACAGGTCGGGCAGGGACGATCGGACATGAATTCGCTGATCTTCGCACGGATGTATTCCGAGTTGGTCTCACGGTAGCGGCGTTCCAGGTTGCCGATCACACCTTCGAAGACACGCTTGAACTTGAACTCGTTGCCGCTGGCGTTTTTGTAGCGCATCTCGATCTCTTTGCCATTCGTGCCATACAGAACGATGTCGAGTTGCTGTTTGGTCAGTTCGTTGACCGGTTTATCGAGGTCGATCTTGTAAGTCCGCGCTGCCCCTTCGAGGGATTGCCAGTAGTAGCCGCCTTCTTCTTTCGGGCCGCTCCACTCCATGCTGGCAATCGCTCCCTCGTTCAGAGACCGTTCCGGATCCGGGATGATGCGGTCCGGGTCGATTTCCAGTTTGTTGCCCAGACCCTGACAGTCCGGGCAGGCGCCGTGTGGCGTGTTGAACGAGAAGGTGCGCGGTTCGATCTCCGGCACGGTGCTGCCATGCTCGGCGCAGGCCAGGTGTTCTGAGAAATGCGTGTCTTCGCCTCCATCACCCCTTCGCCCCTCTCCCTCAGGGAGAGGGGTCGGGGGTGAGGGTAATCTGTGGATCGTAACGTAGCCTTCCCCAAATTTGAGCGCCGTTTCGACCGAGTCGGTCAGGCGCGTACGGGCCGCACCCTGCTCTTCTTCGTTGTCTTCCTGTTTGATGACCAAACGGTCGACCACCGCTTCGATGGTGTGCTGTTTGTAGCGGTCGAGCGTGATCTCGTCATCCAGGCTGTATACCTGCCCATCGACACGGGCGCGCACAAAGCCAGCTTTGCGGATTTCCTCGAAGACAGCCTGGTAAGTTCCTTTGCGTCCGCGCACCAGCGGTGAAAGGATCAGAATGCGGCTGCCTTCGGGCAGCTTTTCGATAGCATCTACGATCTCCTGCGCCGACTGCTTGGTCACTTCCCGCCCGCAAATCGGACAATGCGGGATGCCCACACGTGCGAATAACAGACGCAGGTAATCGTAGATTTCGGTCACCGTGCCGACTGTGGAACGCGGGTTGTGACTGGTGGATTTCTGGTCGATGGAAACGGCCGGGGACAGACCTTCGATATAGTCCACATCCGGCTTGTCCATCTGGCCGATGAACTGGCGCGCATAGGCCGAGAGCGATTCGACATAACGCCGCTGGCCCTCAGCAAAGATGGTATCGAAGGCCAGGGATGACTTGCCCGAACCGGACAAACCGGTGATAACGACGAACTTATCGCGCGGGATCTCGACAGTAATGTTTTTCAAGTTATGGACGCGTGCACCGACCACGCGAATGACATTGGGTGACATGGGATTCCTTATGAAAATTTGAGGACTACTCGATTATAGCACATATGTTTCATTAATGCGATTTTGAATACGCAAACTAATAATTATACCAGCCGGGCATTCTCTCAATTTCTGTATAATGGGGGCATGTCTGTCCTTTGCGTACGAAAAACAATATCCTCATTTGCATTGGTACTTTTGATAGCTTCCGGACTTGGCTGGCTCTTGTATCGATTTGTAAAAGCAGAGACCGTTTCTCTAAAAAATTCTCCGCCACCAATGCCAACTATCGTCTCACGGGCGGAATGGGGTGCGCGTCCGCTCAACCTGGAAGCGCCTGAAGAGTTTGGTGTCTTTAACGCACAGACCAATCCCGAAGGCGTGTTGACTTATCCAGATGATCTGAGCAGTGTCTTGAATACCATCGTCGTCCATCATTCGGCTATTCTCAACGCTGGCCCGGTGGAGATCCAGAGCTTGCACATGGACAGACGCGGTTTCGCCGATGTTGCTTACCATTTCTTGATCGATTCTGATGGAACCATATTCGAAGGCCGGGAGATCAATATCCGTGGCGCGCACGTGCAGGGCTTCAACACCGGCTCGGTTGGCATCGTCCTGCTGGGGAATTTCAACGACGAGCAGCCTGTCGAATCTCAGCTCAACAGTTTGCGAGGTCTGGTGGATTACCTCCGTTACACGTACGGAATCAGATATTTGGCCGGACATAAAGATTACCCTGGTCAAAGCTCGGACGGGACAGAATGTCCTGGCGATAATCTGTATCCGTTATTGCCCGATTTGGCGCGGGAACTGGGGATGAAATATGGAATTGAAGGGTATGTCATGCCAGAGTGGGCGAGATAAAGAAATCCATACAGGCGCCTAGAAATAAGGAAAATTGCAAAAACAATACACATGATATACTGACTGCAACTTCTCAAATCCGGCGGGGTTAAAGATAGCAAATCCTCGCCGGTAAGGTTTTTTAGTGCCGGAACTTGAATACAACGAAGCAGATGTGCTGATGCGCGCTTCGCAGGGTGACCGCGATGCTTTTGGCGAACTCTACGCGCGTTACATCGACCGCATCTTCAACTACGTGTACTACCGGACGGGGAACACGCACGACGCGGAAGATCTCACCGCACGCGTTTTTCAGCGCGCGATGAATCACATTCACAATTACACCGACCGCGGCGTCCCATTCTCTGCCTGGTTGTACCGTATTGCGCACAACCTGGTTGCCAACTGGCATCGCGACCGCAGCCGTAGACAGGAAATTCCCATTACCGACATTCCTGTGCTGCCCGCCAAAGGCGACCAACCGGAGACCAAACTTGTCCGTACCGAAGAGCAGGATGCGCTTCTCAAACTCATCCGCAAGCTGCCACCGGAACGACAGCATCTCCTCATCTTGAAATTCGTAGAGAATCTCTCCAACGCTGAAATTGGGCAGATCATGGGACGCAGCGAAGGGGCTATCAAAAGCCTCTATCATCGCACACTTCTGGCGTTGCGTGACCAGATAGGCGACCAAACCCAAATTTAGCAAGGAGAGAGTTTCATGCTTCGCATTGTTACTGATGGCGCCGCCGACTTACCAGCCGGGTGGGAAGAAGAATTTGAGATAGATGTTATTCCTATCAACGTTCAGTTTGGGGAAAAGACATATCTCCAGTTTGTTGATTTGGATTTTGAAGGCTTCTACAAGCTGGTGGACGCATCCAAAGAATTTCCCAAAACTTCCCAGCCTTCTCCCCACCAATTTGTCGAGTTTTATAAGAAGATCGCCCAACCTGGCGATACCATCCTTTCCATGCACGTCACCAGCAAACTGTCGGGCACTTATGCTTCGGCGGTAGCCGCGGCCAAAGAAGTCAAGGATATGTTCAATGTTATCACCGTCGATTCGGCCGGCGGTTCGATGGGCTTGGGGTTTATGTGCCGCGCTGCCCGTCAAATGGAACGCGCAGGCAAGAGCGTAGATGAGATCGTCAAATACATTGAGTCGGTCAAGGGGGCGGTGCTGATCATCCTGACCCTCGATACCTTGGACTATGCCCGTCGCTCGGGTCGTGTGGGCACACTTTCAGCGGCGTTGGCTTCTGTTTTGAATGTAAAACCAATCGCTGTGCTCAAAGACGGTGTGGTCGACATGGTAGAAAAAGTGCGCACTCGCAAGGCTGCTTTGGAACGAGTCCTTCAAATGGGTAAGGATGCCTATGGCGACCAACCTGTTTATATGGCTGTTATGCATGCTCGTGATGCTGAATCCGGTCAAACCCTGCTTGAAGAAGCCAGGAAACGGTTTAACGTTAAGGATTCGGTTTTGACCGACCTGTCGATTTCACTAGCGATTAACTTTGGACCCGGCACAGTCGGATTGGTGCTGTATCCTGCCGAGTAAGCGAGGAAGTATGAGTAAACAACAGAACGATCCCTCTCTCAAAAATTTTGAATCTTTGGAAGCGCATCTGGCCGGGACTTTGCGGCCTGTTATGCTGCCGAAGGACTTTGTCCACCGCCTGCGCGACCGCGTCCACCTGCCCGAACGCGCAGTGATCGTCAGTCGCCTGCAAGATTGGAACCGGCTGTTCGTGGTTTTGGGCGGCGTGATGTCAGGCATGTTGGCCATCATCACCGTTGCCCGGGCCTTGTACTACTT
This sequence comes from uncultured Chloroflexia bacterium, assembly GCA_963829615.1. GTDB lineage: Bacteria > Chloroflexota > Anaerolineae > Anaerolineales > Villigracilaceae > JAABUE01. The sequence continues at coordinate 32,372 of CAWHJM010000066.1, read as the reverse complement.
GTTCGGGCGTAGGAACATGGCGTAAATTCTGCCGATAAATATAGACCCTAAAGGTTTCTAAAACCTTTAGGGTCTATTTTGTTTCTCTCAGTAGGCCATTGCAGAGCTTGTGCGCCTCTTCCAATAAATCTACATCGACCGGCAGCTTAAATTTATCAGTAACGCGCAGGGTTAGGTACCCGGCAGCCTGCTTGAGATCCGGGGAGAGATGCGGCTCTTTCGCGAGCAGTTGCAACAAATCGTAGGCGCTCGGCGTGCGGACGGATTGTCCGCGGCGGGCGTAATATTCGCGGATGGCGATCCCGGCCGCGCGGCGTGCGCAGACGCGCGCCTGTCCCTCATTGCCGCGGGCGCGGGCAGTTTCGGCGCGCTCGAATTCAATTTCTATTTGGGCTTTCCAATCTGTCATCCTTCAGATTATACTTGCCCAATGGACAAATGGGAAAAACTTAAAGGGAAAGCTATTACTGCCTGTGGCGGCGTCTTGAAGGATCCATCGCGATACCCGTCGCGAGAGTATAAAGGCATGCAGGTCTACTTTTGCAATCAGGATTGCCTGCGCGAGTTTGATGAAGATCCTGAACGATTTATGTCAGGCAAGGTGGTACATCCCGTAGGAAGAAAAAAGTAAGTTCGTATTAACGATTAGTAAGTTGTGGCATTTCCTGTCCCGATTACATAAAACGTAAAAGAACTTGGGGCCTTCTCGATGATCGAAGAACTTCAACAACGCACTCAGGATAAAAAAGTTCTTATTCTTGGCATTGGCAATCGCCTGCGCGGGGATGATGCTGTTGGCTCTATCCTGGCAGAACGCTTAGCAAAAAAGTTGGATGTTCCCATCATCGATGCTGGCGATGTGCCTGAGAATTATCTGGGCCCCATCGAAGCCAGCGGCGCGGACCTGGTACTCGTGCTAGATGCGGCGGACCTGGGTGCCGAGCCGGGTGACCTGTCCTTGATCGAAATGAGTCAGTTGAAAGGGATGGGCATTTCGACGCATACCGCTAACCTGGCGTTGTTGTTCAAAGTCATCCCGCAAGCCAGCAGACCGGATGCAGTTCTGGTAGCGATCCAGCCCGAGCAAACGGAAACAGGCCTGGGCCTGTCACGAAGCGTGGATATTGCGATGAGGGGGTTGGAGCGATTTGCTCGTTCAGTTGTTTGAAATGAAGTAGGGCAGGTTTGAAACCTGCCGCCGCGAATTTGTTAATCTACAAAACGATATTTCAATCAAAGTCCATACAGCTTCGAAAGCATCTTTGAGCTTGATCTTTTTACCTTCGGAATAATCGCGTGGGTTAAAGGAGATGGGCACTTCATAGATACGATATTTGCGTTTGAGCACCTTTGCGGTGAACTCCGGCTCGAAATCAAAGCGTTTGGCATGGAGAGGCATCCCCACGATCACTTCTTTGCGAAAAACCTTGTAGCCGGTTTCCATGTCGCTCAGGATGGTGTTGTAGAGGATGTTGGTCATGAATGTGAGCATGTAATTGGCGATCATGTGCCAGAACATGACTACACGGCGTGGGCCACCCAGGAAGCGCGAACCGTAGACCACGTCGGCGATCCCTTCTTCCAGTGGCTTGATGAGGGTGGGATAATCGCGCGGGTCGTATTCGAGGTCGGCATCCTGAATAAGCAAGACATCGCCCCTGGCGGCATCGAAGCCTGTACGAACGGCTACGCCCTTACCCTGGTTTTTCTCGTGCAGAATAACACGGACATTGTCCTTGCCATCCATTTCTTTCAATAGATCACGTGTGCCGTCGATGGAACCATCGTCGACCAGGACAATTTCCCAGGCAAGATTTGTCCCTTGAACACGCTTGACGATCTCACGAATGCTTTCAACTTCATTGTAAATGGGGATGATTACGGATAGTTTCATAGTTTGGGATTATAAACGAAAAATCCGTTGGCAGTTTTGTTGTTCTAATAGCCATGCTATAATCGAAATACCATCTAATTCTCGATGGGAGGTATTATGGTTAATCCATTACAACGACCTGTATCAGGTTCCTTCGGTTCGTCAGCTAGTGGCGGCTTCTTGCCTCCGCAGGTTACCAGCCTGGAAGATACCGGCTTGAATCCGCTCTGGTTACAGGACCTGGTATTGAAGGTTTTATATTCTCGTGGCTATCTAAGCGGTTTTAAAGTCGCCGAAGAGATCGCACTTCCCTTCGCAGGTGTGACCGATCAAATCTTGATCGCGTTGAAAGCGGACAAATTGATCGAGGTCAAATCTTCTCAGGGTGGATTAGGCGAAGGCGCATATACCTATGGGATTACCGACGCAGGCACCCAGCGGGCACGTGAAGCGTTGGATCGCAGTCAATATGCGGGTCCGGCGCCAGTCCCGTTCGAAGTGTATAACGAGGCTATCCGCCGCCAGAAGAGCGGACGGATGACCGTCACATCGCGCACCATGCGCCAGATCCTTTCACAGTTGGTCATCTCGGAAACAACCTTCCAGCGCCTGGGCCCGGCGCTGAATTCCGGCACATCTATTTTCATGTATGGACCTCCCGGAAATGGCAAGACCAGTATTGCACGTGCCTTTGGTAACCTGGTGTTGAGCCAGGATATGTACATTCCCTATGCACTGTATCTGGATGGACAGGTTATCAAGGTCTATGATGCTGTTAGTCACAAGCTGGCGTCCGAAGCGAAGACGGATTCGCCAGGAACAACCACTGGTAGTCTGCGCACGAACGCGCGCCGCGACCCACGCTGGGTAAAGATACGCCGTCCCTTTATTGTGACCGGCGGCGAGTTGACGCTTGAAGGCCTTGACCTGGTCTATGATGATATGTACAAGTTTTATGAAGCGCCTTTCCAGGTGAAAGCCAATGGCGGCATTCTGTTGATTGACGACTTCGGCAGACAGCAGGTACGTCCGAGAGATTTGCTCAACCGCTGGATCGTCCCGCTTGAAAACCGTGTGGATTACCTTACATTGCATAACGGCCGCAAGGTGGAAGTTCCATTCGATGTTTTGATCGTGTTTTCTACCAACCTGCCGCCCAAAGACCTGGTGGATGAGGCTTTCCTGCGTCGTTTGCGTCACAAAATTGAAATTGGCGATCCTTCTTTTGAAGCATATAGAGAGATATTCAAACGCGTTGCAGATGCCAAGAAAGTCGAATATAACGACCAGGGTCTGGCCTATCTGTTGCAGGAATGGTATATCAAACGGAACCGCAAACTGCGTGCCTCCCATCCGCGCGATTTGTGCGACCAAATCATTGATATTTCCAGCTATCTTTCTGTCCCGCCTGTAATGAACCGCGACATGATCGACCGCGCAGCCTCGGCCTACTTCGTGGATTTGTAGGACGATTGAAATCGTCGCCTACATAGAGGATTGCCGAAAGGAGGATTAACTGTTCCTTTCTAGCCAATCTGCCACGCCAGCCAGGTTTTGGAATGTGTAATCCGGTTGAAAAGGGGAGTCTTTCAAATTTTCGATTTTTGTTTCACCACTTAGAACCAGGACAGTAACAATACCACTCGATTGACCAAGCGCAATGTCTGTGTACAGCCGGTCGCCAACCATAGCCAATTGGTTGACCGGCAGTTTCATCTTGGTGGCCGCGGCATCTACGATGAGACGATTCGGCTTGCCTACCACCAGGTCTGGCTCCTTGCCCGTTGCTGCTTTGACAAAGGCGATCATCGCGCCCACATCCGGCATCCAGCCTGTTTCTGTGGGGCAATTGAAATCCGGGTGCGTCGCGATGTAAGGGATGCCTGCCCGTACGAAATCACATAATGTCCACAATTTTTGATACGTCAGGGTAGTGTCGAAGCCCAGCACGAGGAAGTCTGGTTCCTGCTCTACGAGTTGGAAGCCATGCTGACGTAATTCCTCTTCGAGAGACGGTGTACCGACCACAAAAAGCCTGGCTCCGGGATGTTGCCTTTTCAGATAGAGCGCGGTGGCCTCCCCCGAAGTCAGCACCAACTCCTCCGAGATGGGAAGTCCAAGCCGGCTGATTTTCTCTGCATACTGACGACGATGTTTGGATGAGTTGTTAGTGAGGAAGAGAAACTCTTTCTTTTGCTCGCGCAATAGATCAATAAAGCGTAATGCGCCCTCCAGCAGGCGATCACTCAGATAGAAAGTGCCATCCATATCCAGCAGGAAGCCGCGAACTGTACTCAATTTCTCGATATCATTCATCTTGAAAACCTGTTCCCAGAATGCGTAGTTTTGCCTGCAGAGTTACAGAGAACACTCCACCTGCTGATGGTTTATCTTTCAACCGTTACTTTGCAGCAGAATTGGGATTCCACAAAACAATGCCCATACAGGCTGGCGCGTTCAATCATACGCAGAGTAAACTTCCCTGTCAACATGATGAGATTACTTCCCCGGCGCAGATGTCTCAATTGGGGCGAACTTCATCTTTTCAGGAAGCCATAACCACAATGGTCACAACGTACCCAAAGGGGAAAGATTTGTCTTTTACGTTCGTTTCTCTTTGGGGATTTTGTGCTTGGGAATCATACTGATACTCAACGATTTGACATTTTCCCCCTCGATTTAAGGAGGTTCCATTGAGTTTCTTCCGTGATAGAATCGCTTTTGCAAAAGGAGAAATATGCTGAATCATTGGTTTGACTCTATGGAAAAGGCCATTAGGGAAGTCAAGCAATCGCCCGAAAAGGCTGTGCAAGTTTTTCACCATAATGATGCGGATGGAATCACCTCAGGCTCCATCCTAACTCGCGCTTTTGAACGGCAGGGGTACAAGGTTCAGCGATTCTGTCTGGAAAAGCCGTATCCCGCTGTGCTAAAGAAGGTTTATGAACAAGAGGGACGCATCATTATCTTTGCCGATTTTGCGGGGCGAATTGCGCCGTTAATTTCCGACCTGAATAAAGGAAGAAATCTGACGCTGATTCTGGATCACCACGTTGCGGAAGCCTCGACCGATCCAAAAGTCCACAATCTCGATCCTGATCTCTTTGGATTGAAGGGCGACCGGGACATTTCCGGTTCGACGACCTGCTATCTTTTCGCGGTGACGATGGATCCGATTAACCACGATCTGGCTCCGATTGCTGCCGTTGGCGCAGTAGCGGACGGTTTTTTTGTGGACGGCCGGTTGGTGAGTCAGAACCGGGATGCGGCGCTGGAAGCCGTTCAACAGGGCAAGTTCGAGATCAAAAAAGTCGAGACCGGCGAGCAATATTGGTTGAAAAATCCAAAAGGTGAAATCCCCGTTCTCGAATTTGGCGATTATCTTGATCTGTTGGGAGGTGTGGGTTATTACCATAACGGACCGGATATGGGAGTCAAAGTTTGTCTCGAAGGCGTTTCACCCGAATCCGATAAGATGGTGGAAGAATTAAAAGCTACCAGGAAGAAGATCTTTGACGATGAGATAGCCAGACTTCAATCCGGTGGATGGAAGCAGGCGCCTCACATCCAGTGGTTTCATGTGGAAAATCGCTTCTTCCCGATGGGCGTAAAAATGATCGGGGCATTCTGTGACGCGATTCGAGAGACGAAGTTGATCGATCCCTATAAATACCTGGCGGGATTCCAAATCATCCCCGGCGAAATTCCCGGCTTTGGCGCGATCAAGTTCAACGATGTCAAGATTTCCATGCGGGTTTCCCCTTATATGGAAGGGGAGATCAGGGCCGGGAGGACAATGGGACTCAATATCCTGCTCCCCGAAGCCACGAATAGACTGGGAGGCTTTTCGGATGCCTGTCATAGCCTGACGGCTGCCACCACTGTGGCCATCGGCAAGGAAGAACAACTCATCGAAGAAATGGAAAAAATCATCCAAGGAGAATCGAATGTCTAAAGGAACCGGTTTTGGCAAGACCATCTTGATTGGGGATCAATTTGTGCTGGAAGAAGTTCCAGCCATTGTCTCGGCGATTTCATATGAAACGGAGACAACCGTCGAGCGGCTCGCGACGGGCGATGGATGGATTTTAGAGGACAACCGCATCGAAGTGCCTGGGTACAAGAAAAAGAAAGAAGAGCAACAGGTGCAATCGATTGACAGAATCATCGAAGTCATGAAAATTGACGTCAAGAAGAATCCGATCAAGATCACTGTCGCAGGAAACTTGCTGGCAGGAAGCGGCGTGGGTGCCAGTGCGGCCATTTGTGTCTCGCTCGCACGGGCATTGAACGAGGAGTTCAAGTTGGGTTACTCGATTGAAGAGATTAACCGCGTGGCCTGGCAAGGTGAATTCCCTTATCACGGGGTCGCGAGCGGGGTGGACAATACCGCCTCAACCTATGGCGGGCTTCTCCTTTTCTACCTGAAAAACAAGGAACAGCATTTCGAAAGGATCAAAACCCCGAAATCTTTTGAAATCGTTTTGGCCAACAGCGGCATCACCGCGAACACTGCGCTCCTGGATGAGTTCAGCGAACGGCAGAAAAAAGAAAACCCCGCTCTCTATGCTTCGCGCATGCAGACCATCACAGACCAGGGACGGGAAATGAAAAAAGCGCTCGAAGCCGGGGACTTGAAGACGGTGGGACAGATTATGACGAACAATCACCAGCTCCTGGCCGAGATGGAGTATTCCCACGAGATTCTGGATAAAATGTGCAAGGAAGCCCTGGAGCGAGGGGCCTGGGGGGCCAAAGTGACGGGCGGAGGCCGCGGAGGCTATATGATTTCCCTGACGCCCGGCAAGGAACTTCAGGATAAGATCGCTTCAGCGTTCAAAGCGGAAGGATATAAGGTTATCAAGGCAACGATCGGTGGAGGATAATCGGTTGGGATAATAAGCGAAATTGCACGAAACAGTAACGACTTTAGCCGTTTTCTCTGGACGACTAAAGTCGTTACTATGAATTGCGCAACGCGTAACACCAATACGCAACACGTATTGTATAATCGTCTCATGTTCAACGAACTGCCATCTCCCCTTATCCTCTGCCACCGCGGCGCGAAGAACTACGCACCCGAGAATACCCTGGCTGCCTTCAAAATCGCCCTTGAATTGGGCGCAGATGGCTTTGAACTGGATACTCAACTATCTTCAGACGGTCATGTTGTTGTGTTTCACGACCCGACAGTGGACCGCATCACAAATGGGCATGGCAAACTCTCCAAACTTTCACTAGCTGAACTGCGTGAACTGGACGCGGGCAGTTCCTTCTCGGAGAAATTTCATGGTGAGAAGATTCCCACCTTGGATGAAGTGTTCGAGACCATCGGCAAACGCGCCATCATCAATGTGGAGTTGAAAAACTTCTCTACACCGTTCGATAACCTGGCGGAAAAAGTATGCGAAGTGGTCCGCCGCCATGAAATGCAGAAAAACATTCTCTTTTCATCTTTCCTACCCTGGAATTTGAAAAAAGCCGCGCGTATCCTGCCGGAAGTGCCGCGCGGTCTGATTACGATAAAGGGCAGGTGGGGTGTGTGGGGACGTTCGTTTGGTTTTAATTTTGGGGATTATGCTACCCTGCATCCTTACCTGGGTGACGTGACTGCACAGCAGGTGCAACGTGTCCACAAGTTGAAGCGTAGGATCAACGTATGGACGGTGAACAGGGAAGATGATATGCGGCGCTTGTTCAGTTGGGGCGTGGATGGAATCATGACTGACGATCCTCAACTGGCTGTACGGGTTGCAGGGAGTTCCTCGGCATGATTCCGTATGAATGGCTTGAACAGGCTGACAGCCGTATTGCTCCCTATATCCAACGCACGCCGCTCACTCATGATGCGGCGCGTAATCTGTATATTAAATGGGAGAACCGACAGGTGACCGGCTCGTTCAAGGCGCGTGGGGCTTTCAACAAAGTGCTCCTGCTCGAGAAGTGGGAACGCGAGGTTGGTCTGGTAGCTGCTTCGGCTGGCAACCACGGCTTGGGCCTGGCGCTGGCTGGACAGCAAGTCGGTGCGGCGGTAGAAATTTTCGTTTCCGAACATGCCGTCCTTGCCAAAGTAGAAGCCATGCGCGCGCTGGGGGCAGTCATTCATGTTGTATCGGGTGGCTATGGGGAAGCAGAAACCGCTGGCAAGGCGTATGCCGTAGAACAGCAGAAAACCTGGGTCTCGCCCTATAATGATGGACAGGTCATCGCCGGGCAGGGCACGATAGGATTGGAGTTATCTCGCGAGTTGTTGCATGAAACAGCCGTCTGGCTTGTGCCGGTAGGTGGGGGCGGTTTGTTGTCTGGTATCGGCGCTTCGATACGGGAGCAGGCACATCGTCCGCGGTTGATCGGGGTGCAGTCGGAAGCCTCGGCGTTTATGCACAGCCTTTTCTACAGAAATACCCAGGATGACACCCCGGATTTACCAAGTCTTGCCGATGGGTTGACGGGCGCAGTAGAGCATGGTTCAGTGACCATCCCCACGGTCAAACAACTAGCGGACGAAATTGTATTGGTGAGCGAAGATGAAATCGCGTATGCTATGGCATTTGCATGGAACGTATACGGCGAGAAGCTGGAAGGAGCCGGGGCAGTTGGCCTGGCAGCCGTGTTATCCGATAAGGTGAAGGAGCGTCCGGCGGTCCTGGTTGTTTCGGGTGGCAATGTGCAGCCCGAAGTCCATGCTGAGATTGTGACGCGTTTTGTAGGGGAAATATGGCAGTAAAGCGTGCGTTCTCTTTATTTCTTTTGATCATGATATTGACGACGTTCATACCCGCGCCGCGTGTTCACGCGCAGGGAGAGATGCCGCCAGCAGAAGTGCTGACTTTGTTGGACTCTCTTACCCCAGAAGAGCGGGTGGGACAGTTGTTCCTGGTAACGTTTACCGGAACGGATACGGGTCTGGAATCAGAAATCTATAACTTGATCACAAACTACCATATCGGTGGCGTTGTTTTACGCTCCGGAAATGATAACTTCACACCTTCTCCAGATACCCTGACGGGTGCGCATGAGTTGATCGCCAACTTGCAACGCATTGAGTGGGAAAGCTCCGTATCGCCAGCGGTTGATCCCAACACAGGAACGCTGCCCGAGCGCGCCTATGTACCTTTGTTCGTCGGAATAGAGCAAGAGGGAGGCGGTTCTCCCAATGACCAGATTCTAAATGGCTTGACTCCTATACCAGATGCTATGTCATTGGGTGCCACCTGGCGGCCTGAACTGGCGCAGCAGATTGGCGAAATCCAGGGCAAGGAATTGGCGGCTTTGGGCATCAACCTGTATATGGGCCCGTCATTGGACGTGCTGGACACGCCCAACCCTTCTGCCCGCAGCAATATCGGTACGCGTTCGTTTGGCGGCGACCCGTATTGGGTGGGTGAGATGGGGCGTGCCTTCATTAGCGGTTTACACACTGGCAGTGATGGGCGCATGCTTGTGATCGCCAAACATTTTCCTGGACTGGGCAGTTCTGATAGGCCGGCGGATCAAGAAGTAGCTACCGTGCGTAAGTCGCTGGAGCAATTGAAGCAGATCGAGTTAGCGCCATTTTTTGCTGTGACTGGTGAAACGCCAGATCCTTTGTCCACGGCTGATGGCTTGCTGGTCTCCCAGATCCGCATTCAGGGCCTACAGGGCAATATCCGTGCGACCACACGCCCGGTCAGTTTCGATCAATCAGCTTTAGGTGAGATTTTAGCTTTGCCAGAAATATCCGACTGGCGCAACAGCAATGGCTTGATTGTCAGTGACAACCTGGGGAGTCGGGCTGTGCGTACCTTTTATGCCCCTTCGAACGAAGGCTTCCAGGCTGAAATCGTCGCGCGCGATGCTTTTTTGGCTGGCAACGACTTGCTTTATCTTGGCAACATTGTTTCTAGCGATTTGGCCGATTCGTACTCCACTACAATCCGTATTCTGAATTTCTTTACCCAACGTTATCGTGAAGATCCGGCTTTTGCGCAACAGGTAGATGAAGCGGTCACCCGCATTTTGACACGAAAGTACGCGTTGTTTGGCCGTTTAGCGATTTCCGATGTACTCACGCCAGTCAGTGCTCTGGCAGAGATCGGGAAATCGCAGCAATTGGTCTATGATGTGGCGCGCCGTTCGGCTACTTTGATCAGCCCGGATGCACAGGAGTTGACGTCCCTGCTACCTTCTCCCCCGGCTTTGCGTGACCGTTTGGTGTTTATCACGGATACCGTGCAGTACAAGCAATGTAGTACTTGTCCGACGAAATCCTCATTATCTGTGAATGCTTTGCAGGATGCCATCGTACGTCTCTACGGGCCAACTGCGGGTGGTCAGGTTTCCGAAGCGCGCATGAGTTCATACACTTTTGATGACCTGACGGCTCTGCTCAATGCAGCGGAATTGGAGACAATGGTTTCCGACATCAACCGCGCGAACTGGATTGTACTGGCTTTGTCTGGTTCCAGTCGCGGACAGCCTGATTTGGTCAGCCGTTTCCTGTCCGAGCGCCAGGATTTATTGCGGGAGAAGCGTATTGTGTTGTTCTCGTTCACCGCACCCTATTTTCTGGATGCTACCGATATTTCTAAGTTGAGCGCTTATTATGCCCTCTACAGCCGGGAACCTGCTTTTATTGATGTAGCGGCCCGTTTGCTCTATCAAGAATTGACACCGTTAGGATATTCTCCTGTTTCGATTCCCAGTACTGGTTATGACTTAATCGAAGTGACCAGTCCAAACCCGGACCAGATTATCACGCTCTCTTTGGACCTGCCACCTGCTTCCGTTCCGACCAGCGAGCCTACTCCTTTCATCAGTTTCGCTACCCAAACCCCTACGGTTCCTCCCGAACCAACCCCCATTCCCTTGTTGCGGATCGGTGATACGATCTATATCCGCACGGGTGTGATTTATGATCATAACGGCCACTCTGTGCCGGATGGCACTGTTGTACGCTTCACGATGTTATTGAGCGGGGAGGGCGGAGGCATTATTCAACAGTCTGACCAGACTACAGTAAGCGGCATGGCGCAGGCCTCATTCGCTTTGGAAAAACCGGGGCTGGTCGAGATCCGCGCAGCAAGCGATCCGGCAACGCTCTCGGAAGCCATCCAGATTGATGTCAGTTCGGGCCAGGCCGCCGCCATCACGGTGATTGCGCCGATTCCGTCCGAGACGATTGCACCGACGCCAATTACGCCCACACTCGTCGAAGAAGATGAATTTGTTACACCGGAAGGTTTCCCGCGCCTCAACAGTTGGATGTTGGCAGTGCTGTTTATTGTGCTAAGTGCCTCATTGGCGTATTGGGCAGGCAGTCTCTTGCAATCACAGCGTTGGGGCTGGCGTTGGGGGATTTGCGTCCTATTAGGCGGCCTGGCTGGGTATAACTTTACGGCGCTGGGCCTATTAGGCAGCACACAGATTGTACTGGCAGGCGGTCTTGGCAGTGTATTGGGGATTTCTGCGGTGGGGGAATTGATCGGACTGGGGATAGCCTGGCTCTGGTCCCGGCAGGCTAGCGAATCAGGGTTGTAATTAAACTAACAAAAAATAATCCTGCTGCAATCCAAAGCAAAACAACATCAGGTGGCGATGTGATTGTCTCCCAAATGGAAAGGGGCCTTTGCCGTCTTGAAACAGCAACCGGGATAGCCGGTGGCTCACGTGTGCCAAACAGGGATTGACGTAAGGTGTCGATGGAGTCTGGACGCTGGTCCGGGTGCAGGGCCATGGCCCACAGGATGGCGCGTTCGGTGCGCTGGCTGACGGCCGGGTTGATTTGTCGAGGCGGGAGCAGGCTTTCGGGCTGTAAGAAGCGTTTGCGCGCGTCTGCTGGGGCTTCGTTGGTCAACAGGTGGTAAAGCGTTGCGCCAAAGGCATAAATGTCAGCGCGTACGTCAGTGTGCAGACCGTCACCGCCGTACTGTTCGAGGGGCGTGTATAGGGCAGTTCCCTGCCCTTGAATCACCGTGATAGTAACTTCTTCCGGGGCCATGATTTTGACCAATCCGAAGTCGACCAGTTTGAGCAGGCCGTTTGGAGTTAGCTTTAAGTTGCTGGGTTTGATGTCGCGATGTACAATGGATGGATCCTGTTCGTGCATAAAGGACAGCGCATCGGCCAGTTGGCTGGCCCAGTCGAGTACATCCTTTTCTAAGAGAAATGATTTGTGCCGACGGGCGTCCAGCATCAGCGTCCGCAGATCATTCCCAGGTACATAGTCCATGACCAGGTAGTCGCGCTGGCCGCTGGAGAAGAAATCGGATACTTTGGGCAGGTTGGGATGGTCGAGACGCGCAAGCACAGTGGCTTCGCGAAAGAATTGTTCACGAGCCTGTTGCAGGATTTTGTCCGGGAGGTTGCGGTCGTAAAGAACTTCTTTTAGCGCACAAAGGCGGCCAGATAAACGCAAATCCTCGGCCAGATAGATGGAACCCATCCCGCCCTGGCCGATCCGTTCGCGGACCTGGTAACGACCACGCAAGACCTCCCCATTCTTAAGTGGGAAAGACATAATTATTTGTTTCGTATCGAAAGCAGGTTGTGCAGGAAGATTTTCGGCGTTGATTCTGCACAGAAATACGCTTTTCTGCTATATTATAATTGTTTTCTGCAATTTATTTATTGAGGTTTTATGGAATTTTCAATGGAAGAATTTCCCATGTTGGTTGCACAGGAAGGGCCGCTAAGCGACCAACGTTGGCCGTTGGCGCGGACGGTTGTGCTGGGCCGCGATTCTACCTGTGATATCGTCATCCCTGACAGGCAGGTCTCTCGTTATCATGCGCGTATCACACCGACAAAAGAAGGCATGATTCTGGAAGACCTGGGTAGCAAGAATGGCACACATTGCAATGGTGCCCCGTTGGCTGCCCCGCTGGTATTGCAGGACGGCGATATCGTGCAAATCGCGCTGGCTCAGGAGTTCCAATACCTGACGTCTGACGCAACCATGCCGTTGACGGATGGCCCGATCCGTTCAGGACGCCTGATGGTGGATGCTCGCTCACGTCGCGTGTGGATCAACCAGCAGCAACTCGTACCACCGCTTTCGGCGCAGCAATTCAAGCTTTTATGGGTGTTGTATGAAAACCAGGGGCAAGTGATCAGCCGCGCTGACTTGATTTCGGTTGTGTGGGGCGAAGAGCAATCGGCAGGGGTCTCCGATCAGGCGCTGGATGCGCTCATCCGCCGCTTGCGTGACCGTTTGGCAGCGCTCGATCCGGCACATCAATTTATTGATACCGTGCGCGGACATGGTGTGCGCTTGGATAATCCGCCGGTTTAATATAAGAACCTGGCAGGTTCATCGAACCTGCCAGGCTTTTGATGCCTGAACTTTATGGATGAACATAAACTTCCTATAGATCAAATCCTTTCGGGGGACTGCATAGAAATCCTGGACTCTTTGCCTGAAAAATCAATCGACTTGATATTTGCCGATCCTCCCTACAATTTACAACTCTCACAAGAACTGTGGCGTCCCAACCTCACCAAAGTGGATGCTGTTATCGATTCATGGGACCAGTTTCCAAGCTTCGAAGAATATGATGAATTCACGCGAAACTGGCTGGCCGCCTGTCGACGCGTGCTCAAAGACACCGGGACGATCTGGGTAATTGGCTCGTATCATAATATTTATCGCGTGGGAGGCATCCTGCAAGATTTGGGATTCTGGATACTCAACGATATTGTCTGGGTCAAGACCAATCCCATGCCCAACTTCCGTGGAGTGCGCTTTACCAATGCGCATGAAACCTTGCTCTGGGCGCAAAAAGACAAGGGGGCACGATATACCTTTAATTATCGAGATATGAAAGCGCTCAATGATGGTTTGCAGATGCGCAGCGATTGGGTTCTGCCCATATGCACTGGCGCGGAGCGTATCAAACTTAATGGGCAAAAAGCGCATTCCACCCAAAAGCCGGAAGCTTTGTTGTATCGAATCATTTTGAGCAGTTCCAATCCCAGTGATGTGGTGCTCGATCCATTCTTTGGAACGGGCACCACCGGTGCGGTTGCCAGGAAGCTGCATCGTCATTGGATTGGCATCGAGCGGGACGAAGAATATATCCGCGTAGCGCAAGAGCGGATTAACGGGATTCAGGTCCCGGCGTATGATGAAGCGTTGTTCGCCTCTTCGTCCGGACGAAAAGCCCGCCGCGTCCCCTTCAGTCGTTTACTGGAAACCGGCTTGATTCTGCCAGGACAAACCCTGTATCTGGGCGAAAGGTAATATCGAAGCTATTGTCCGCGCAGATGCGTCCATCCTGTCTGGTGAATTGGCTGGCTCTATTCACAAGGTGGCCAAACAATTGTTAGATGCGCCTGCCAACGGCTGGGAAAAATGGTATTACACTGATGAGTATGGACAAAAATATCCTATAGATCGGTTGAGGAAGAAGTACTTGGAAATGGAAAAGGGTGAAAGTTGAGTTCTGATTGGAAGCTTGCTGGCACGATTTGTTCCGATCATGCAGCCGATCTGTTTCGCTGGATAATACTCTGAAGCAGGGACAAAGATGTAGTATTTGGGGATTGAAAAACAAATGTAGCATTGTATAATAAATTACGAGAGATTTTGTCGGAATAGCGTCCTGGAGGTATGATGGAGGAGATAAACGCTTATCCCTGGCTACTTTGGCTTCATATTGCTACAGCGATTGTGTTTTTCTTTGTTCATGGGACGGCCATGGCAATTGCCTTCCGCCTGCCCCAAGAAGGGACCGTGGCTGGGATGCGCGCCTTACTCAACATCACCGGCATGACCCTGCCATTTTTATTCGGATCGTATCTGTTACTGCAAGCATTTGGAATTGCGCTGACCTTTATGGCCACATGGTGGCAACAAGCCTGGCCGTGGTTGTCTTTCATTTTACTGAATGGCATGACCTTCTGGATGACGTGGTATGCTCGTAAAATATACAGTCCACTGCGCAAGGCCCTGGGCATGCCTTACATGACAGGATTCTCTAAAGAGAATAAACCGGTCGATCCGGTTGGCATGGAAGAGGTCCGCTCGTTGATCGAAAAATCCAACCCAAGAATGCTGACCTGGGTGGGGGGCGTTATTTCAGGATTGATATTGTGGTTGATGGTTTTTAAGCCGTTTTAAACAAAAAAGGACCGTCATCAACCAGATGACGGTCCTTTACTTTATCCCATATTTTTCTTCATCGAAAACTTGAGCGCTATTTTATACACAGCTTCAAGCTTTTCTGTCAGTTCTCTGGCCTGCTCACCGCCCTGACCGGCCTGTTGTCCCTGCGCTTCGAGTTGCGCCATCAGCCCGCCGAGCGTACTCATCAGGTCTTCGTTGACCTTATCTTCGTTTTCGCTCATCATTTTTTCGATAGCGGTGTCATCGGGCGCTTCGAGCAATTGCTCGATGAAAGCCACTTCTGGCGGCGGGGCGCTGGCTTCTTGCAGCACTTCCACCATTTTTTGCAGCTTGCCCATGCGGGCGTAGTCGTTCTTTTCAGAAGCCTGTCGTAACATCTGGCTGACGGCGTCCACCGATTCCTGCGTGAAGCTTTGGATATTCTCCCGCGTGGCTTTGGCAACATCTTCCTGCTCAAGGATCTGCTCCACAAAAGCCTGGGATTCCTTAAAGCGTTCTTCCAACTGGCGGTCTACTTCATTGATGTAATCCAACAGTTTTTCGCGCAACGTTTCTAGTTTCTTCTTCTCATCGCCCTGGGCAGCATCCAGTTTTTCGCTCAGGTTTTGGAAGAAGGTGTAGTCCATGCCACCACGCGCCATACTGACGTAAGCCCGGATGCGCGCATCATTGGGAGCTTCGATAACCAGGTCCAGCAGTTTTTCGCGTGTCAGACCTTGCCCCGCCTCTTGCAATGTCTTCGAGGCTGCTTCCAGTTCGCCAACCGACTCCTGCAACCCGCGGCCGAATTCCGTCTCTTCGAGCAGTTGTTTCTGAATGTCGGCCAGTTGCCTGACAACCGTTTCCTGTTCCGCATTCGCAGTGCGGGGCAGCAGGCGGCTGAATAAGGCAAAGAATTGCTCATCAATCAACTTTTCATTTTGCTTGATGATCTCAGAACGCACGTCCGGGCTGGAGGCTTGCAGAAGACGCTCGATCAGCATCATGCGTTCCTGCTGTTCCTTGATCATCTCAGGGGTAATGCCGTCTTTGCCGAGGATAGTCTCGATCATCGACTCATAGGTCAGGTTGGCCTGCGGTTTCAGAAGATAAGCCTTGCGTTTCTCTGGCGGCAAACGATCCATGACCTGTTTGATGAGCGGACCAAGGGTCTTCTCTTGTTGGTCGAGCGGCATGCTCAATTCAGGCGGGAAAAAAGTCAACAGCAGTTCTTTGTCGGCATCGTGGTAAACGATGGGTGTTGCCAGTCGTCCGTGGTATCCACAAAATTGGCAGTTCGCAACATTCGATACACCATTTAACAGACGTTGTTTTGCGCCGGGATCCTGGGTAACGTCGAAGAGTTGTTCGACATTGGCCGGGATCATTTGTCGGCATTGGGGGCAGGAGATTTGGGTTTGGGGCATGAGGAAATTCCAATTTACGATTTTAGATTTATGATTGCGCTTTTTGGCACACGAAGCACAATTGTACCATCTGCGAGTGGGTTAGCTAACGTGGCAGGGAGAAACAAATCCTCGCACCGGAATCAGGCTTGGGGTCCACCCAGATGCGCCCGCCGTGGGCTTCAACGATGGCGCGAGCGAGATAAAGTCCCAGTCCGGCGCCTTTGGTCTGCTTGACAGCATTGGTCGAGCGGTAGAAACGATCAAAGACGTGCGGCAGGTCATGAGCATCGATGCCGGGTCCCTGATCGCTGACACAGATGACAACCTGTTCAGGACGCACCTGCCCGCTGACTCGGATTTCGCCGCCTTTTGGGGAATATTTGATGGCGTTGGAAATGAGATTCGAAAGTACCTGGGCCAGGCGGCTCTCATCGGCCAGGATCACCGGGCAATTTTCGGGAAAGTCAACAATGATCGTGTGCTTTTTGGTCTGGGTGCGGAAGCGCTCAGCCAGCCGTTCGACAAGAACAGGCAGGGAGACATCTGAGCGGCTGAGGCTGAGCCCACCGGCCTGCAAACGAGAGGCATCGAGAAGGTCGTCGATCATCTTGGACAAGCGGTCTGCTTCGTCTTCGATGACGGACAGGCTGTCTTTGATGATGGCGCGATCCCATTTGGCGTCATCACGGCGCAGCGTGGATGCATAACCTTTAATGAGGGCTACAGGCGTGCGCAGTTCATGGCTGACGATGGAAATAAATGTGGATTTGATTTCTTCGGCGGTGCGAAAATGAGTAATATCACGCACACTGGCGAGGATATTACGCAGCTTGCCCTCTTCAGAAAGTAACGGCGCATAGGTCACACCAACAGGCAATGGCGG
Organism: uncultured Chloroflexia bacterium; assembly: GCA_963829615.1. Taxonomy (GTDB): domain Bacteria; phylum Chloroflexota; class Anaerolineae; order Anaerolineales; family Villigracilaceae; genus JAABUE01. Next base: position 15,123 of record CAWHJM010000066.1, on the reverse strand, counting down.
CAATTCGGCCCTTTCGATGTCGCCTTCTACATATAGCGTTGCATTGGGTGTGAGCGGCCAACCGCCCCGTTCGGCCTCTTCGAGGGTAGTGCCCTTTGGATCGCGCGCCCAATGAATAACATCATCATGGGGTTTATCAGCCAGGTCAGCGCGAGTTACCCCGATCATTTTTTCGAAGGAAGAATTGACGCGCTCGATGGTGTGGTCGGCATTGAGAATCAGGATGCCATCCGCAGCCGAATCGAGCAGCGCATCGAGACGCTGCTTCTCGTAGGTGACCTGTCCGTAAAGCTGGGCATTGTAGACGGCGATGGCGGCCTGGTCAGCAAAGGATTGCAGCAGCCGGCGGTCGTTGGGCGAGAACAGGTCGGGGTAGTTGCGGAAGATGAAAATGACGCCGATCAATTGTCCATGCGCAGATAGTGGCAGCCCCACACCGTTGAGCAGTCCTTTGCTGGCGGTGTAGGTCAGGTTCTTCAGCATACGGTTGAGCTCATCTACGTCCAGCTCGCGGACTTTCTCCTCGGCAAGCAGGGGAGCGAGATAGCTTAGAAAAGCGGGAGCAATTCCATGGGCGGTTGCGACGCGCCAACCATCCTGTTCTTTAAGCGCGATCAGGCCAGCTTGTCCGGCCAGCATCTCGATGGAGATACGCAAAATGCGCGCCAGCAGCTTTTCCAGGTCAAGTTCCTGGGTGAGGGCGCGTGAGATTTCGAGCAGGTAGTCGCGTTGACGGACACGGAAGTCAGGTAACATTAATCGCCGTTGTGAAATCAAGTTATCTTATTTTATCATTCGCAAATTGGTGAAGTGTAAGAAATGTGTTGTATCATCATTAACGCAAGGGACTACAGGTAAGTAAGGTCGTGCCTGTTTGTGATGGTAGATTTATTATGACAAATCTACTAGTTCATTTTGGATTGACTTTGTGGAATTAAAACATTAGAATTAAAAGAGCCAATTTAAATAAATGAACATACGGGTGCGATGACCCCGAGCCTGAATTTGGTGGCTTTCCCTGAAACGATGGAGGGGTGAGGGCTCTGGCGAGCGAGTAGCGAAACCGACCGTATCGGTTTCGCTTTGTTTTTAATTAAAATTTTTGTTATTCTTTGGAGGAGAGCATGAAAAAGAAAATTGTGTTGGCTGTGCGGTTAGCTTTCATTGCAGTAATGATCATCTCTACCGGGCCGGGGCTTGTTGTTCATGCTCAAGGACTGTCATTTCCAGCGGAAATCAATAAGAGCTTTACGCCGATAGCGATTTCATCCGGGGGCATATCGCGTCTTAGTGTCACAATTTATAACCCAAACTCATTTCCACTGACCAGTGCGTCTTGGACAGATAATCTGGTAGGAGTACAACCTGGGTTATCGATTGCGAATCCTGCGAATGTTTCCAATACCTGTGGCGGCAGTGTTGCTGCGGCTTCCGGATCAACTACGTTGGCTCTCAGCGGAGGGATTGTTCCTGCGCAGAGTGGTATTACGCCAGGTCAATGCACCGTGGAAGTTGATGTCACTGCATCTACCTCGGGCAACCTTATTAATACGATCCCCACTAACGCGTTGGATTCTACAGGGGGAGGCGTGACGATCACCAATACCACTCCAGCCAGCGCCACGCTGACTGTCATCGGTGTAGCCCCGCCCTCTTTGAGCAAATCTTTTTCGCCCAATACGATGTTTGTTGGAGAGACAAGCTTATTGACTATCACAATCAATAATAATGATATCAACGGCGATCTTACCCAAACATCACTTACGGATAATTTGCCATCTAATGTAGTGCTCGCTAACCCTGCTTTGCCCGCGACCCCCCTGCAAAACTGTGGTGCTTCCGCGGTTTTGGATGCAACTTCGGGGGGGAGTTCGATCACTTTGAGCAATGCGACGATTACGCCAAATTTAAATTGTATTATCCGGGTTAACGTCACATCGGTTACTGCTGGGGCTTATACCAATACTATTCCAGCCAACGCTATCTCTACACAACAAGGGGTTACAAACACTTCACCGGTATCTGCTCCGCTTAATGTCCAGTCGGTGGGAGTGGAGAAAGCCTTTTCGCCCACATCGTTTCAGGGCGGGAGCAACACCACGCTGACCATCACGCTACAAAATCCAACCGGTTCTGACTATACGGGTGTGAGCATATCGGATACCCTACCTGGTGCTGCTCTATCCGTTGTTAGCGGATCGGCTACAACTACCTGTGGCGGGACGGTATCCTACTACGTTACCAGATACGATTGACTTTAACCGGTGGCACGATTCCTGCGAGTGCGACACCTCCCAGCCCTCCGGGAACTTGTACGATCTCTGTCCTGGTAACTGCACCTGTTACTGATACGAATGCGACATATACCAATACTATCCCTGCCGATACCCTGAGTGCTGACCAACCTGGTGTGACCAATGTTATTCCAGCTACAGCCCGAGTTCAAGTTTATGCAACAGGCGCAGGCATATCGGCAAATAAGTCTTTTTTCCCGAGCACTATCGATGCGGGTGGCAATTCGCGTTTACGACTTAATATACGTGCACCCCGGGATACCGATCTTACAAACTTCTCGGTTACCGATACCCTCCCATCTGGTGTGACGATCAGCAATTCAACGAGTTCGTTCGTATCCACGAATTGCGGTCCATCGGCAACCCTTACCGCTGATAACTGGTGCGAACACAATTACTTTGTCGAACGCTACGATTGCGGCAGGAGTTGTTTGCCGCATTGACGTGTATGTAACCAGCAGCACGCCAGGCACTGTGACCAATACAATTCCTCCCTCGAATTTTACGAACGACCAGAACAGGGCCCCTGCTAACGACATCACTGCCAACCTGACAGTGCTGGGCCTGAGCGATTTGTCCGTGAGCAAAGCGTTTTCTCCGGATACTGTGGCTTCGAATGGAATCTCTACGTTGACTATCACGCTGCAAAACACGAACGCGGCTGCGCTGGTCAATGTAACAGTTACCGATAACCTGCCAGGTACAAATGCAAGCAATACTGTGCTGGTTGCCCCGACGCCAAATGCCAGCACCACCTGTGCCGGAGGAGCTATCACGGCTACTCCTGGATCACAAACGATTCAAATGACAGGCGGCACTATCCCGGCGCAAATTGGAGGAGTCCCGGGTGTGTGTACGATCAGTGTTGATGTTCAAGGAAGTAATAGTACAGGAAATCGTACAAATACGATCCCAACAACGGCTGTCATTGGAACGATTGAAGGGACCACCACCACGATCAACCCTGCACAAGATGCTTCTGCCACTCTTGTTGTTCAAGACCTTTTGATTGGGATCGTTAAAGGTTTCAATCCCCTGACGGTTTTTGGCGGTTCTTCCTCAACGATGAGCATTCAACTCCTTAACCCCAATGCTGTGGCGTTGACCGGTATCAGTTTTACGGATACTATGCCATCTGGAATGTACCTGGCCAGTCCTACTAATTTCGTTGTGGGAACCTGCGGGGGAACGCTTAGCGGGAATCCCGGAGATGGCTCTTTCTCATTTAGCGGGGGCAGCCTGGCGGCTAGTTCGAGCTGTACGCTGACCCTGAGTGTGACCATGGATGTCAACGGGAATCTAACGAATAGGATTCCGGCAGGTGCAGTAAGTACTGCGAATGGGGTGACTAATCTGGATCCGGCTGAAGCCACCTTGACCAACCTGGCAGGTGCCAGTGTCAGCAAGTTCTTCTCACCCAATCCAATTGCTGTGGGGAGTTATTCGTTGCTGACGATCACGATTGAGAACACGAGCAACGTCCCGCTGAGTGGAATGGGATTGGCTGATAACCTCCCGGGAATTTTGCCTACCGGTGTATTCATTGCCAGCGCGCCAGCACCTGCCCCGGTCAATAATTGTGGGGGTACCCTTTCAGCAGTAAGCGGGACGCAAGATATCCAGCTAGCGAACGGCCTTTTGAATGCGAATTCTTCCTGTACGATTGTCGTGGCTGTAACCGGTAACGTGCCCGGAGATTACCAAAATATCATCCCGATTGGGGCTCTCACAAACAATGAGGAAGCGACGAATACTCAACCTGCTATTGATACACTGACAATTACGAATTTTGCGGCGTTGGGTGATTTCGTATGGCTCGATACGAATTTTAACGGTATCCAGGATGCGGGCGAGATCGGGGTTGCGAACGTGACCGTGCGCCTGCTGGATGGGAACGGAAATGAACTGGCGACAACCACAACGGATGCGAACGGATTGTACAGCTTTACAAACCTGGCACCTGGAACCTATAGGGTGGATTTCGTGCCGCCTACAGGTTACACCGTTAGCCCGGCCAACCAGGGTACGAACGATGCAATAGACAGCGATGCGAGTGCGACGACGGGTGAAACCGCCAATGTCACTCTGGCGGCGGGAGAGGTAAATAATACGCTGGATGCGGGCCTATATTTGCAAAGCCCTGGTATTCAGGTGACCAAAACAATCACGGCTGTCAGTTTTGTCAGCCCGAATGTGGTTCGGATGACTTATTCGATCCAGGTGCTAAATACGGGTAATGTGACTCTCAGCAATGTCCAGGTAACTGATGATTTGACCACAGCCTTTACTCCTCCCGCCACGTTCAGCATTGTGTCCCTGTTGTCGGGAACCTTCTCAGTCAACACTGGCTTTGATGGTGACACGGATACCAATCTTTTGACCGGCGCAGATACACTCGCTTCGGGTGCCAACGGCGTGATCACGTTAGTGGTGCTAGTAGATTTAGGCGGCGTAGATGCTACTTATATAAATACCGTTGTTGCGCAAGGTACGCCTCCCACAGGGCCAGATGTTCAGGATACCAGTTCAGTTCCGGGGCCGGCTTTCATTGACCCGGCATTGACCAAGTCCGTGGATCCGGCATTGGCAGCCGTAGGAGATACAGTAACCTTCACGATCACTGTGAACAACAATGGCAATGTAGCTGCTGCCGGGGTGGTTGTTACCGATCCTTTGCCTGCCAACCTCGATTACGTTAGCGCGACTTCAATTGATGCGGCTACATCGCTGCCTCGTGGAACGATCACACTGATTCCGCCCAGAACTGTGCAGGTTGATATCGGTACAGTTGACGTGAACGATGTGATTACGATCACGGTTGAAACGCGAGTCTAACTCTCAGGGTCAGCCCCCGATACAAAACCAGGCTACCCTGATTGCGAGTGCACCCCCACAAGGTGTTTCACCTGATCCGCTTCCGAACGATACAGCTACCGCCCTCCTTCAAATTTCGGGAGGCAGCGGTGGAGGTGGGGGTGGAAATAGAGGGGAAGTGGTGGAACTGGTGGCGGAACTGGTCTTGCCGGGCTGATCCCGGTCACCGGATTTGCGCCTGACCGGGTGACTGATTTGAGCAGGTTGCCGGTCACCAAGTACGATGCCCTGGATAGCGTCACTCTGGAAGTGCCGGTTCTCAAACTGAAACTGCCAGTTGTTGGTGTACCGATGAAGAACAAAACCTGGGATGTCAACTGGTTGTTGAACCAGGCCGGTTGGCTTGGAAGGTAGCGCCTTCCCGGGATTTTCCGGCAACAGCGTTTTGACCAGTCATGTCACATTGCCATATGGACAGGCAGGGCCGTTTGCTACCCTGAACAAGCTAAAGACTGGGGACAAGGTCTTTGTGCACGCCTTTCGGAAACCTGTATGTTTATGAGGTCAAATCGATCAAGGAATTAAATCCAGCGGATCCTTCGATTTTGCGGCACGAAGACAAATCCTGGCTGACGCTGGTAACGTGCGCGGACTATAATGAAAAGGCAGGAACCTACCTGAATCGTCTGGTTGTTAAGGCGGTTTTGGTCCAGTCGCAGCCTGAACGCTGGTGGTTCGATGGGCGTTAGTCTCAAGTGATGTCTTTCCAGGATGATATGAACCAAACTGAATAAAAAACTCGAAGCAAGAAACAGGCCCTTGGTGGAAACAACCTCCAGGGGCCTTTCGATTCGAAAAACGGGAACAAATTCGGGGGCGAACGTGACGCGCAGTTTTCTGTAGGGCGGTTCATCGAGTTGACGCGGCCATAAGATATTTTCTGGTTTTGCTTTCGAATAGGAAGAATGCGTATGACTCCTAACAAACTTGTAAGTTTTATTCTTGCAAATTCGTTTGTTTTTCAAAAGTTCTGAATTTGATCTTATACAATATAACAAAAAGCACGATTAAGTGGATTACGGGTGCGATGACCCTGGACTTTCATTTGGCCGCTTTCCTAGAAATCATTTTTATTTAGATGAAGGAGAAGCCCAGGCGAGCAAGTAGCGAAACCGACCGTAACGGTTTTGCTGTTTTTAATGCTGGGGTTGCGCTTTTTTAAATTATTTGGGTGTTGGTGGAGGAAAGATGCGTTCATTTAGGTCGAAGTTATTCATTCATTTGATAGCCACTATGGGGTGGCGGTTCGTAGCTATTGCCAGCCTGTTATTTGCAATGGGCATGATTGTGTCAGTGCAATCAGTGGGCGCAGATTCGAATGCTGATGCGGGTCAGCCAGCACCCCGTTTTGTCCCCTTGCCGGATGTCACTGTGAGCACCGGGTCGGTCATGTTGGGGGAAGATTTCACGATCAGTGCAACCTTCATGAACAGCGGGAACGAAACCGGATATGGTCCTTTCATTGACCTGTACATTCCTCACGTTGGCTCAGATGGCGTATATCCTGATGAATTGACTTACGATGGAATCAGCCCGGCTTCGGGTGCGAATTACACCGCTACACTGGGCACAGAAACGCTGACAGTTGTTACGCAAACTTTCCCGGATGATGGGGCTGGTACCGGTTGTGTGAAACATCCCTGGGCGTTGGACAATGTCGGTTACTTCCTGGATGTATGTGGCGTTGCGGGGGATCAGTTGGTATCCGTACAACTTCCATATGGCTCTTATACACCCGGACAACCGCCTTTGACTATTTCGATTCCGGCGCACCTGAGTGACAATGCAAATCTGGGTGACACTTTATCCATCCGCGCACGCGCAGGCTTTATCTACGGACGCACACCGATGGTCGACTGGTGTTGTACCACCCCAACCGATACCACCATCGTTTCGGATGGAGGCACTCCAGATACCTGGGTACCTTTCTCGGATGTAATTCCAACTGTTGTTACTTTCTCAAAGTCTACCAATGCAGGGGAACTGGCGACCGGTCCAAACAATCCGGCGACTTATACGCTGACAGTCAATGTCGCGGAAGGACAATCTTTTACCGATATCGATATCACTGATAATCTGCCAAACAGTATAGTTTATTTGGGCAATCTGAGCTGTTAATCCAGCTGCCACGACGGTAAGCCAGCCTCCCGTTGGCGGCCCGTATAACGGCGCACAAATCCAACTGCACTGGGATGGACCGGTGTCAAGCGATATTACAGTTACCTTTGATTATTATGTTCCTGAACTGGATGCGGATGGCCTGGTAATCGCGCCTGGAACGACAACGAATGCCGCCACACTGGATTCTATTACCTGGATTCCATCTGATGGTTCAGCGCCTGTAGATGTCAGCAGCGGAGTTGGGCCAGGGGTGGCCAGTCACAGTGACAGGCCCCTGACATTGGGAAAAGACAGCTCTATTGTTGTAGACCCGGCTTCAAATGGCGCGACCCCTGGGGATATTGTTCGCTATACACTGACGTTTGAAATCTCTGATTATTATGGATATGCAAACCTAAGCCTGGAAGATATCTTGTCGGATGGTCAACATTTTTTTCAAAATGCAACCTACTATCCGCAGTTGAGCGTAACGCGCGATGGCAGTACGCAAACCTATGCATTTGCAGCAGGGAACGTTGATGTAGCCTGTAATTATACGGGTGCTCCCGGCTCTGAATGTGACAGCGGCCCGACAGCCTCTCCGGACGGCAGAACCACTGTAACTTTCAATATTCATGATGAATTGATTAGTGAAGGTGTCAATCCACAGATCTTGGGTGACTTGGTAAACGATAACGGCAGCCCCGCAAACGCCACCACGACCGGTACGATCACATTCTATGCAACCATCCAGGATACTTATACCGATACCTATCCCGGCGAGAGTGTCAAGATGGGGGATTCATTGAACGATTCGGCCACTATTTCCGGCAACCAGGTGGACCCGGCAACATGTAACCCCGGACCATGTACGATCACTGCTACGGTTTCCGGTGAAAGCGCCAGCGCAGGCGTCAGTGTTGGGCGTGGCACATTGGAGAAGACCATCGTAGCGCGTAACGGCGTAGTTTGTAACCCGGCTACTTTCGATCCATGTACTACGGTGCAGGTGGCCGCCGGGGATGAAATTACCTATCGCCTTACCTACGAATTGTTGACCGGCGACTTTGCCAACCTGACCCTGACAGACTTTCTGCCTCTGCCCATCTTCTATGCGGACGATCCCAATGTGGACGGTTCATCGCTGGCGACCTGGCCTAAATACGCGGGCGCTGCGGTCATTCCGGACTCCGGAACCTGGATGCGGGGCCCGGGCGATACGCGCGGCTTTGATCCGAACCCTGTCACCATCTCAGATCATTTAAACGATAACTCGGTTAAATTCGAATTCGGCTCGTACGATGACGCCACCAATTTACCCAAAACGATAGACTTGCTGTTTACGGTGCGGGTTACCAATGAAAAATTTGGCGACGGCATGAACATGCGTAACAGCGTTTTGCAACAGGATGCCAACAGCCCGGGAACAACCTCGACTACCAACAACTTTGTCGATCTAACTCTGACTGAGCCAATCCTGGTGGGAGAGAAGACCGTGGTCTCTACCGACCATGCTGGTGTGGAACCCAATCCCCCGATGGCTGCTCCGGTGGTATTTGAAATCACCCGGTGGTTCAGGGGTTCCCTGGAATTCAGGCACGACACCGATCAACTCAGACTATCTGGATGCCAATCCGCTGGGCAGCGGTATCGGTGACATTGACGGTGGCGATATGGTCAAGTTTGCCATCGTGATCGAGAACACTGGTAGCGGCATCAATGGCGCGTATGACATTACCTTGAAAGATATTTTGCCCGCTGGCTATATTTTCCCTGGTGTTGGCTTGGGTGGATTTAACTTGCAAGCCTATCGAGGAGATGGCCTTGCCCTGGATGACGGTACTGGTTCGGGGTTTGAGTTTTTAGGGCCAAACGGACGATGCCACCGACTTTTTCGGGAATGGTATTCGCTTGCGAGACCCGGCGGATAACCCCGCTTTTGCCCCGTCTGACCCCGAATATGGACAGGGCTTGTGCCAGTTGCACGAAGCGGCCAGCGGAAAAAACGTCATCATCGTAACCTATGATTTGATGGTCGACCCGGATATTGCTCCGGGTACTGTGTTGCAAAATGAGGGCCAGGTCACCAGTTACTCCGGCAGCGAAGGCGGTGACACGTATATCCCGGAGCCGATCACGGACACTTCCGATAGCGAAATCGGCAACCCGGCGCTGCTCAAGGAATTGGTCAGCACGGAAATCGACAATTCTGCGACCACCAACACCAACAACAAGACACAGGTAGTGATCGGTGAGTTGGTAACCTACCGCCTGACTGTCACCGTGCCAGAAGGCCTGGCCCCCAACACGCAGATCGTAGATACGCTCGATCCCGAACTGGCATTTGTCAGTCAGGCTTCATTTACGAATTCAAACTCCACCGACATGACTATTAGCGGCAGTACCATGCCGACCATCACGGATAGCGGCGGCACCATTACCTGGGATTTGGGAGACGTTGAAAATAATAATTCTGACAATAGCGTCCCTGAAACCTTGACCTTTGAATACACGGCGGTTGTGCTCAACGTCAGCGCCAATCAAAGCGGGAGTACGCGCAATAATTCCGTCAGCATGACCTGGGATACCAAGGACGTGGACGGCAACACGGTCACTGGCTCACAAGGACCTGTCTCGGCTGAGAATGTGACGGTGATCGAGCCGGTTCTCGATATTGCCAAGCTTGCCAACCCGACAACCGGGGATGCGGGCAACTCGGTCGAGTTCACGCTGACCATCACGCACGATGCCGCCAGTGAAACGGATGCCTACGATGTGACCCTGAGCGATCCGCTGCCTTTGTGCGCGAGTTGGCGGCGCTTCGGCGATTGATACCCCGGTTATTTCGTCGGTGACGGATTCTGCCGGTTTGGTGACCGCTGCCGATTTCGAGTTGAGCGGGGATAACGCCACAGGCTGGACTCTGCAAAACCCGGCCGGGAGCAGTTTCGATTTCCCGTTGGATGCGACGCGCAGCATCGAGATCAAGGTCAGTGGCACGCTTGCTTATTGTGTCACTCCGACGCAGGTACTGACCAATACGTCCACTGTCTATTGGACCAGTCTGGATGGGGATTACATACAACCATGCTGGGATTCCAGTGCCGCGTTCAGGCGATAATGTAACCGATTCTGTGGAACGCACCGGCGCAGATGGCGTGGGCGGCGCGTTGAACGACTACGCGGATGAATCCAGCGCCACTGTGACGATCAACGGCACCCAACTTGCGAAATATCTGGTCAGTACGTCTGAAGCTCACACAGCAGATACGCCTTCTCCGGTGCAGATTGGCGATTGGCGAGATCGTTCGTTACCGGCTTGCGGTGACCGTGCCTGAAGGTCTGATGACCAATTTCCGCCTGGACGATAACCTGCCCGGTGGCCTGACTTTTCTGGAGGATGGTACGGCGCGGGTGGCATTTATTTCAAACGGCGCGGGTATTCTTTCCAGCGACTACAATGATATTCCCGCTATCCCTGCCGGTTGTACGATTACGGGTACCAGCGTGGCCGATATTAGCGGGGCTTTGCCTTGCCAGTTGGCAGATTGGAATGTGGGCAGTAGCACAGCCACCACGATTACTGGTGATGACGTTGATAATTACAATTCGGGCACCGATCCGCAGATCAAGCTGGGAACCCTACAAAACACGGATTCCGATGACGATGCTGAACTGGTCGTGGTCGAATTTAACGCATTGGTGGATAATAATGCTGGTACTGCTTCCAATGATATTGGTGATAATCGCAATAATAACTTTGATCTTATTATTAACGGAGTACGGCTTTAGGGCCGATCCGCAAACGTAAATGGCCGCATCGTTGAACCGGTCATCACAAACCTGGCCAAGACCGCAACCCCCAACTCGGGCGATGCGGGCGATACGATTGCGTATCAGGTCACATTTAGCAACATCAATGGGGCCAGCACAACGAATGTCGCCACTGCTTATGATGTCATCTTTACAGATAGTGTGCCCGCCAAGATGAATAATGTCACCCTGGTCGGATATACCTTCGCTCCGGCGGCCTGCGGGGTTTTGGGGAGTGACACTTCTTCTGGTAACGACATTACACTCACCTTTACTTCACTGAACGCGGGTTGTCAGGTGACAGTGGATTACACTGCGCAACTTACCGGGGCCGTTGCTCCTGACGAGATTCTGGTGAACGATGCCAATGTGTTTTACACCAGCCTGCCCGGAAATTTCGGAACCACATCCAATCCCACAGGATCCAGCGTTACGGATGTTCCCGGCGGCGTCGAGGGTGAACGCAACGGTACAGGCGCTACCCCGCCTAACGATTACACCGACACCGTTAGCGCCAACGTCACTGCCCATGCGCTTGACCTGGTCAAATCGCTAGTGGGCAGTTCTAATCCGGATACCACCGATCCCGATCTGACCATCGGCGAGATAGCCACCTACCGTCTGGCGACGGTCATCCCTGAAGGCACCTCCCTGGCCTTTACTGTGATACGATACCCTCCCGGCTGGCTTTACCTATGCCGGTAATCCTCGCCTGTCTTTCATTGCTACCGATGCTATGACCGTAGATGCGGATCTTGGTGGGCGCGGACAATGATGCCCTTCCGCCGACGTTTACAATTCCTGCCGCGCGCATAACTGAAGCAGGTCAAGACCTTACATTCACGTTGGGCGACCTCATCAACAATGATCGCGATAACACTGACGCAGAATATGTGGTCATCGAATTCAATGTGCTTGTCAACGACAGCGCCGATAACAACAATACCGACCTGGATAACAACGACTACACAGTCTCGATCGCTGGCAGTACCAAAGGCCCCTCCAATTCGGTCGAAACCCGCATTGTCGAGCCTTACCTGAACATCGCCAAGTCTGCGGATGACAACACCTGGATTTATGGGCAGACGGTCGAATACACGCTGGATATCACCCACATCAGCGGCAGCGCCGACCCGGCGGACGACAGCAACTCGGTCGCTTATGACATTGTAGTGACGGATACGATCCCCGCCGGACTGACCTTTGCCAGTGTGACATCGCTCCCAACGGGCTGGACGCAAAGCTACAGCGCACCAACCCTGACCTTTAGCTGCCTCTCTTCGAATAGCTGTTCCTTTGCCCCAACCGATACGGCTCCAACTATCACCTTCACTGTTACTGTGGATAGCCCTCCGGCTGCCACAGCCCTGACCGGCACCGACACCGCTACGAACAACGTGGCTATGACGTGGACCTCCATGCCCGGCACCAACGCAGATGAGCGCAATGGCATAAGCGGAGATGCGTGGGATGATTACAGTGATGCAGCCACCCACGATGGCGCACTGGAATACTACTCGCTCGGCAACCGCGTCTGGTTCGATACCAATAACAATAGCCTCATCGATGCCGGGGAAGTTGGCGTGAGTGGTGTGACAGTCAAACTCTTCGAATCTGACGGCGTCACGGAAGTGCCCGTTGGCCCGGATGGCAAACTCGGAACAGTAGATGATGCTACGGGCGGCGTCACCACTGATGCGAACGGCTACTACCTGTTCGACTATCTGGAAGCGGGTGACTATGTCGTGGTGCTCCCGCAAGCTGATAACTTTGCCGGTGGGGCAGTGCTGGACGGCTACTGGTCGTCTGGCACCAGCATGAACGGCACAGGAGTCATCAGTGAAACCGCCGCACCTGATGCGGATACAGATGCGACCGATTCGGATGATAACGGCACGCTGCAACCGAGCGGGGATGTAGTTGCGCTGGCGGTCACGCTCGGCCCGAACGGACTGACCGAGCCCACCGGCGAAAGCGACCTGGATGGTGGTTCCTACGGCGAACAGCCCGATGGCCGCGCCAACATGACCGTGGACTTCGGTTTCTACAAGAACGAAATCGGCAACCTGGTCTATCTCGATAACAATGCCAACGGCACGTACGATGCTGGGGATACCCCGCAAAACGGCATGACCGTGGAACTGTATGCCGCCGATGACGTCACCTTGCTCGATACCTTCACCACTACAACTATCACAACTGATGGCGAATATCTCTTTACCGGAATACCGGATGGCGATTACATCGTCAAGGCCAGCGGCCCGGCTGGGACGGTCAGCACGCGGGATGATGCCGATAGCGCAGATTCCGCCAATCCTGATACCAATACCGATAACAACGATAACGGTATCGGCACGGCCCTCGGTCAAACCGCATCCGGCACATTGACGCTGAGTGGCGGCGAAACGGCGACCAACATCACGGTCACGGCTGCGACCGGTACCACCTCCGATCTAACGGTAGATTTCGGTTTTGTCTATCCTTATGGACTGGGCAATCGTGTCTGGTTCGATACCGATAACAGTTCCGACATTAATGGGAGCGAAGTCGGTGTACAGGGCGTGAGAGTGCAACTCTTCCAGTCTGATGGCACCACCGAAGTGCTGGTGGGCCCGGACGGCATCCCTGGCACAGCGGATGATGCTTCTGGCGGCGTGCTCACCGATGCGAGTGGCTACTATCTCTTTGATTACCTGTTCCCTGGCGATTACGTGGTTGTCATCCCGGCGAGTAACTTTGCGTCCGGCGGGCCGTTGCATGGCTACTGGTCTTCTGGTACGAGCATCAATGGCGTTGGAACGATTACTGAATCCGCCGCTCCAGATTCGGACGATGATGTTGACTCGGACGACAATGGCACGCGCCAGGTGTCTGGCGATGTCGTTTCCCTGCCGGTCACACTTGGACTGTCCGGCTTGGTCGAGCCTACCGGTGAAACCGACTTACAAGCCAGTGTTGGTCAGGGCGACCAGCCCGATGGTCGTGCCAATATGACCGTCGATTTCGGCTTCTACAAGACTGAAATCGGCAACCTGGTCTACGCCGACACGAACAAGAATGGCAATTACGACAGTGGCACGGATAGCATCATCCCCGGCATGACTGTGCAGTTATTTGCTTCTGATGGTACCACCGAGATGCACGTCGGCCCGGATGGAATTCTGGGCACCAGCGACGATGCGCCCGGTGGCGTTTCCACCGATGCTGGTGGCCTGTACCTGTTTTCCGGTCTGCCGGAAGGCGATTACATTGTCCGCGCGGCTGGGTTGGCCAATTACACCAGCACGATTGATACCTACGATAGCGCTGACAACGCCAACCCAGATGTCAACACTGACAATAACGACAACGGCATCGGTACCGGATCTAGCATAGTCTCGTCCGGTGCGTTGACGATGGATGCAGCCGAATCAGCAACCAATATCACTGTTTCGAATGCGAACGGTACCACCACCGATCTGACCGTCGACTTCGGCTTCATCAACGCCTATGCGCTCGGCAATCGCGTCTGGTTCGATACTGATAACAGCAGCGATATTAACGGCAGCGAAGTTGGGGTGGATGGCGTTGACGTCGAGCTGTATGCAGCCGACGCTTCCGGCGCTCCGACCGGTTCGGTTCTGGATACGGATACTACTGCCAACGGTGGCTACTACCTCTTTGATTACCTGGATGCAGGCGATTATGTGGTCGTGCTCCCAAGCAGCAACTTTACCGGAACGGGCGCGCTGGTCGGTTACTGGTCTTCCGGCACCAGCATGGCAGCGGATGGCACTATCAGCGAAACGGCTGCACCCGATGCGGATACCGACGCGACCGATTCGGACGACAATGGCACCTTCGCAGGCGGACGGGTTCTGTCCAGTGCCGTCACCTTAGGCCCGGGCGCATCCGAACCCACCGGTGAAACCGACCTGGAAAGCGGCGTGGGGCAAGGTGCCCAGCCTGACATCCAGGCCAATATGACAATTGATTTTGGCTTTTACCGCACCTCGATTGGCGACCAGGTTTACTTAGACGAGAATTTCACCGGCAATTACGA
>CAWHJM010000065.1:0-10146 GCA_963829615.1 uncultured Chloroflexia bacterium | reverse complement strand
GTAACTGTGTACACGTGCACTTCACGCTCGAGGCAGTATTGCAACTTGTCCTTTTCCACTTCAATGTCATAGCGTGTTTGCAAGTTGATCCAGAACCGTTCGGATAGCCCAAAATACAGGGATAGTCGCAAAGCGGTATCCGGCGTGATAGCCCGTTTGCCAAGCACAATTTCGTTGACGCGACGCGGTGGCACATTGATGTCTTTCGCCAGCCTGTACTGGCTGATTTCCATCGGTTCCATAAATTCATCTAATAAGATTTCGCCAGGATAAATAGGAGGTAATTTATCAGTCATATCAGTTTCCTAATGATAATCTATAATTTCCGCAAGTTTTACGGCCTCTTTTCATTGATCCTTCCCAGCAAGAACACACTCAATAGCATACACACCGCCCCAAAGGCAAACATGCCGGTATAACCCAGCCACTGCCCGGGGTGAAGACCGTTGAGCCAGTCGATCGCCGGGCCTTCCAGGCGCGCGATGGCCGCCGAGCCGGCCGTAGCGATATTGGTCAGGCCCAGGAACTTCCCGGCCTGATCTCCCGGCGCAAGCTGGTTGGCCAGCGCCCAGTTGGCGGTCAGGAAGAGACCGATGCCCGCGCCCAGGAAACTGCCGAAGATCATCACGCCACGCATATCCTGCACCAGCAACATCAGTAACATCCCCAAAGCGGTCAGGTAACTGGCAATCTTCAGGATGCGTTTCGTGCCGAATTTGTCCGAGAGCCAGCCGCCCACCAGCGTCATGATGATCAGCGTGATGGTCAACACGGCCATCAGGTCACCGGTCTGTTTGGGTGGGTCCGGGACTTGCAGCACATCCTGCAAGTAATACTGCGCGAAAGCCTGCACGCCGTAGATGCCGATCAGGAACAACAGACGCTCGGCGATCAGCCACCAGTAAGAGGTGTTGGAGCGAAAGTCGATGTGCCTGAACTCACCACCGAGAGCACGGAGAGCACCGAAAGTTCCTCTCCCCGTCCTTCTCCCGCTGGGAGAGGGGTAGGGGTGAGGGCTTCTCCTTCGTTCCCAACACGGTAATCGCTCCGAAAATCGCCAGCGCGCCGATCACCACCAGCATAATCAACGTTGGGTCACGCGTCTCAGAGTTCAGCAGCCGTCCCGCCGCCAGCGAAGCGATGATCAGGCTGAACATGTCCATGAAGGTCTTCCAGGCGCTGGCGGCGCCCAACTGCTCTTCCGGCACCACATCCGGTAACAGTCCCTGCGCCGGGCCGTGCGCAATGTTGGAACTGAACTGCAGTCCGATATAGCCGACGAACAGCCAGAACAGCCCGCCTGCCCAGCCCAATAAAACCAGGAACACAAAATCGAACAGCGTGCCGGCCACCATCAACGGTCGTCGCCGGCCCCATTTGGAGACCCAACCGTCGCTCAGCGCCCCGGCCACCGGCTGGACCACCATCGCGATCATCAGGCCTACAAAAGTCATCAGGCCCAGGTAGGTGTTCTTCTGCGCGTCCGGCACGTAGTTGAGCAAGATGGCCGGCAGGATGATCGGGTGCAGCGCGTTCCACATGAACGACAGTCCCACCCAGTAGGCATTGAGAACCAGCAATTGAGGCAGTGACAACTTTTTCATGCAAATTCTCCTCGCAGCGTTTCAGGCAACAGGACTGCGATCTTCTTCATCATGATCTCCGCTGCAACCCGATCTTTTTTGTCCGCGGACAAGCCGGACGGGACGCTTAACCGGTAAGCTGGACCAAAACGCAGACAGAAGACCCCGTCCGCTTCATAGGCGCCCACCGGTACAAACGCGGACCCCAGGCCTGCCAGCAGTAGCCCGAAGCGTCCCGCCCCCCGAGCAGGTACCGACAACTTGCCGCCAGCCTGATCCACGCCTTCCGGGGCCATTCCGAGCACGAAATCGGGATGTCGCTTTGCGTATTCCAACACCTTACGCACAGATTGGGCACGCGCCTCCAGGTCCTTTGGGCGTGGCGGCATGGGCGGCATGGTGGTGAAACCATACACGCGTGATAGATATTTCAAGAGCAAGCGCGAGTACAAGCCTTTGAGTGGTTCGTACCACTTGCCCGGTGCGGTCCATTCGGCGGTCATGACCCAGTGCATCTCGCACGGCATACAGGCGCTGACCGCCAACGCCAGCCACTGCGCCCCAAAACCGGGACGGTGGTAATGGTTGACGGTCACCACGCAAGGTCCGCTTTGGGGGATATATTCTTTTCCCGAAACTTGTAGGGACGGTTTCAACTGTCCGATACAACGGATGGCATCTTCCCGGAAACTGCGCTGCAATCCCAACACCGTAGCAAAAGCAAGACCGACAACTACTCCGGATGGAATTCCATACTTCGGAAAGTCGTCGGTCTTCATCTTCCGCTAACCGCTGAAAGCTAAAAGCTGACTGCTAATCTACCACGCATACGCTTCCGGCGCTGCGCCCCCGGGGCCAGGCCAGATCTCGTCGATCTTCTTGAGTTCATCCTTCTTAAAACGGATCTTCGCCGCTTTCAGCGCGCTTGTCAGGTGTTCCATCGTGCGCGGACCGATGATAGGCGCGGTCACGACCGGGTTATTCATGACCCAGGCCAGCGCTACTTCGGCAGGCGGCTTGCCCATATCCTTGCAGAAGGCTTCCCATTTTTCGAGATTGCTGCGCTTTTCTTCGATCTCTTTTTGCATGTGCTCGGAAGCGCGGCGGCCTTTCTCGATCTTTTCCAGCACGCCGCCCAGCAAACCACCCGAAAGCGGGCTCCAGGGAATGACACCCAATCCGTAGCCCTGGCAAGCGGGTAAAACTTCCAGTTCATTCATGCGGTCGTTCAGGCTGTACAGACACTGCTCGCTGACCAGTCCCATAAAGTGGCGTGATTTGGCAGCTTCCTGCGCTCTGGCAATGTGCCAGCCCGCAAAGTTAGACGAACCCACGTACAGGATTTTCCCCTGCTGGACCAGCGTTTCCATCGCCTGCCAGATCTCTTCCCAGGGCGTTTCCCGGTCGATGTGGTGCATCTGGTACAGGTCGATGTAGTCGGTCTGCAAGCGTTTGAGCGAACCTTCCACCGCCTCGCGGATATGCTTGGCTGACAAGTGCGACTGGTTGGGCCAATCGCCCATGCGGCCAAACACCTTGGTGGCAATGACCACTTTCTCGCGCCGCGCACCGCCCTGGGCAAACCAACGCCCGACGATCTGTTCGGTTACGCCTTCACCGGTCTTCCAGCCGTAGACGTTGGCCGTATCGAAGAAGTTGATGCCCAGATCGAGCGCCTTGTCCATGATGGCAAAGCTGTCGGCTTCGGTCGTTTGCGGGCCAAAGTTCATCGTCCCCAGGCAAAAACGTGAGACCTTCAGGCCTGTGCGTCCAAGTTGTGTATATTCCATTGTTTCCTCCATAATAAATTACGGGGCGACCCTGTCTGGTCGCCCACCCATCTTAATATTACCCCGGTTAGATCAATGTCCGCAAGAAGCGCAATTGCCTCCCGAACATGAACTACAACCCCCACCTGCCCCACTGATCGCTTGCCCGCCACTCTGGGCAAAACAAACGGACAGTTTACGCTTTACATTTTCACCCCCGCACTCGTTGCAAGCCATCGGCTTATCGGCTTCGTTGAAGGAGCGCAGGATTTCGTATTCTTTCTTGCAGTCGAGACAAACGTATTCGTAGATTGGCATAGGAACCTTCCCCACATATTATATATTACAGTTCGATGAATGAAATATGTAGATTGTCATGTTTTTTCCCCAACATTTTTACATTTTGAATTACCGCAGGGCGCAGACCCAGTTTGGTTTTAGCAAAGCGCCTTCTCTAATCTTGAAGGGTCTGCGCCTTACGGTTCAAACATGAGTATTATTTGTTCAAATCCGTCACGACCGCATCCATTTGCGCCAGGATGGTGGGCACCTGTCCTACCGGCGTATCCACCCGGAACATGAAGGTAAAGCCATCCCCCAGCGCCACGCGGACGGTCCGCCAGGCGGCCAGTTGCGGGGTAATGCGTCCCTGTGGCAGCAGATTAACGGCTTCGGCCCATTGCGGGTGTCCGGCAGCGTAATCGGCCAGCAGGCTCATGGTCGAGGCCTGTAGCGGGAAATATCCAGCGCTGTTGACCCATTCGGCCTGGTTCTCCGGAGAGAGCAGCCAGCGCACGAACAGCCAGGCTGCCAGTTGGTCGGGGTTATCCGAGTCGAACAGCATATAAGACGAACCGTAAACGACCAGCGCGCTGGCTGCGGGACCGGGAAAGGCCAACACGGTCCATTTGTCGGTGCTGCCGGCGCTGGCAAAAGCGCGCGCCAGATCAGGCAGGTCTTCCAGGCTGGCGGTGGCAAACAGCGCCGAACGGTCCACGAATTTAGTCAACGGCACTATATTCTGTGTCTTCCAGGCGCAGCTATCTTCTTCCAGCCCTTTGATAAAACGGGTGGCCTGGATATTTTCAGGGGTCAGGAAACGAAAACTGTTGCTTTCCTGCGCGCCGCCGCCAAAGGCCAGCAACCAGGAAAGACCGGTCATCGGTTGCGTATCGATTAACCAGCCGCCCCGGCCATCGTTCTGGGGGTCCGCGTCCGAGCGCATAGCCTGGTTGGCTTTGCAAGCCTGTTCCTGGAATTCAGTGGAAGTGGCGGGCGGGTCTTCGAAGCCCAGTTCGTTCGCCCAGCTCTGGTTGTAGAGCAACAAACGCGCCGTACGCTGCGCCGGCATAGCCAGGCGTACATCCCCCACCTGATCCTGTTTCCAGAACACCGATGGGAAATCTGCGATTTCCGCGTCGCTCAAACCATACAACGGATCGGAGACGTACGGATTCAGGTCCAGGACCGCCTCCTGAGCGTACCATTCGACGGCGTATTCCGGCAGGCCGACCACCACATCCGGCCTGTCAGGGCCGGTCACAGCCGCGCTGGCCTGCGCGTACAATTCGGTGTAATTTTGAAAACCTTTGGCCTGCACCAGGATGCCCCAGGGATTGGTGCTGTTGAATTCTTCGACCTGCGACTCGAACAGACTGGACGGCACACCATACCAGGCATGCCAGACATCCACGGTGAGACCGTTCAGCGCTTCAGCCTGAACCCCCAGCCTGCTTTCCACGACCGGAGTCTCCGTCGCTGCCGGGACCTTGGTCTCGATAACTCTCGGCGTAGACGTAGGAACATCCGGGCTGGAAGGTGTTTGGCAGGCCGAAAAAATAAGGGGGAGTAGGAGAAGCGAAATGAGCCGGAGACGGTTCATGCGCCCAGCAGGGAGAACGGGACTGGCGTGAAGACCAACACGAACAGGATGATAGTGAGGATCGCCACGATACGGCGCTTTTGATCCAACGGTGTGATCTGGTCAAGCGTCTCAGCCTTGACACGTCCCAGCCAGAAGAGCAATAGGGCCCATAGCCACCATCCGCTCCAGAAGATGCCCAACACAGCCATGATGACAATCAAATAGGGGAATGCTTTGCGCGCTTTGTCTCCGAACAGGGAGTAGACCACGTGTCCGCCATCCAGCGTGCCGGCCGGGACCAGGTTCAAGGCGGTGACCAGCAGCCCGGCCCACCCTGCAAATGCTATAGGGTTGATGAAGACGTCCATCCCACCGATGGGCGAGGGTTGGCCGGTGAAGAAATAGCGCAACCAATATAAGAATGGAGGCAAATTACCAAAGCTGGCTGGTTGGGGCAGGATTTTGCCAAAGACTGCATACTTTGCCAACAGGTAGATCAGGGAATTTCCTTCGATAAAACTGCCGGGAGTAGCAGTAATAGCACCCAGAGTAGGACATCTTAAGCCCCAAGAACAGCACCGGGATGGCAATGACCATGCCGGCCAACGGGCCAGCCACACCGATATCAAACAGGATACGTTTGTTCTTGGGAATGCCCTTCATAAAAATCGCGGCGCCCATGGTTCCCAGCGGCGGCAATGGCAATGGGATGAAGTATGGCAGGGTAGCCGGGGTCTTGTGATGGCGGCTCATCAGGTAGTGACCGAACTCATGCGCCAACAAGATCGAGAGTAAGCTCAACGCAAAAGGCCAGCCCGAAAAAATACCGCGCAACAGAGACAGGAGCTGGCCCCAGACATCGTTCGGGACGGGGCCAGCGGGAGTTGCCCCGGCAAACATCACACTGAACACCGTGAGCACGAACAAGATGATGTTAACCCAGGGGTTAGAAGGTTTTTGCTTCGGCGGGGTATTGATCAGGTAGATGACCTGATCGCCTTTTTCCAGGCGGAAGAGGGGCGTGAGTCCGTATGATTTAACGGAAGCAGCCAACTGGTCGTAGGCCGCTACGGAATCGTCAAGGAGCAGTTGACCGCGATAGCGGAAGAGCGGTCCTTTTTCGGCGTCGCCCGCAGTTATATCGTCAACTCGAAAAACACGCGCAACCAGGGATGTCAGAACTTCAGTTTCAGGAAAAGTCATTTTTTACCTTTAGAAATAGAGGCGGGAGTGGATGGGGGTCGAACCCACCGCGGCCCGCAACGCGACCCGCCACCGGTTTTGAAGACCGGGAAGCCCACCGGGACCTAACCACTCCCACGGCAAGGATACTCGAATGCAAGGGGATTGGCAAGTATAGAAAAGGGCCTGACCATTTAATCTAATCAGGCTCTTATCTCGTAAAGAATCATAACAGAAATTTTTGATTAAACCGCTAAGCTCGTAAAGAGCACAAAGGATCTTTAAAATCGCCAAGAAAACTTGGCGATTTTGGTTATGCCTTGGCGGAGATTTGTGTTCTTGGCGGTTCGGTCGGGTAATCCCTTTTATTTGTCAGGAAACAACCTGGTTTTTGCCATTAGTTTTGGCTACGATCAGATTCCCTTCCGCGTAACGGATCAGCATGGGGAATTCCTGCTCGATGTCATCCTTCATGGTTGCTTCCGCCACCCCGACGCTGACACTGACCATCACTCCCATGGGGCGCGCTTTTAGAATGACGTTTCTGATCTTTTCCGCAACAGCCACGCCCCCTTCTTCGGTTGTGTTGGGAAGCAGTATGATAAATTTATCCCCGCCATAGCGAGCGATCAAATCCGATTGTCTTAAAGTTGACTTCAGTTTTTTGCCAACAGCCGTGATGATTTCGTCCCCCTTTTGCGGGCCGTGCAATTCGTTGATGGTCTTGAAACTGTCGATTTCCACCAGCAAGATCGAAATGGGACTGCCATTCCGCTTCGACAGATGCGCCCATTGCTGGGCCATCATGAAAAATCCGCGCCGGTTGAGCAAATTCGAGAGAGGGTCGATCAGCGCCTGTTGCGAAAGGATCTTGTTCTGGTCCCACAAACGCTGCAAAGTCTCGCCAACCAGTTCCAGTTCCGGCGTCGACTTCGCCGTATTTGCGCAGGGCAGCCACAAAGGCGCTGATGTTGGTTTCGTCAAGTTCCTTGTCTTCGGGCAGTTTCCCATCTGTGATCGGGCGGAAGTATTGGAACAGGGTTCTGAGCGCGGGATGGAGTTTGTAAGATTCCAGACGATAGGCGATGACAAAGGCGCTGCTGACAGTTCTATCCTTTTCCCATTGCGTCTGCAAAGCCTGGATTTGCTCCGCTCGCTCCTGCAACTCGCTGATGACCTGCTCCGGTTTGTCAAATGCTTCAGGAAGTTCATCATAAGCAGCGAGCGTTTTCAGTTTCTGCCAGTACTCCAGATGTGACAATCCCTCTGCCGCCATTTTGTCCCAAAAACCCTTCAGAGCATCATTCCCGGCAAAGGCAGACAGGCTGGTATATAGCTCAACAGCAGTCTGGTCAATTCTGATACACAGATCAAGGATGGTGGATAATTTCTCTGAATTGCTCATGTTAAAAGTATAGCATTTTATTTAAGATTTTTTAAATGAAATTGGCATTGATTTTGGAAGTTCATCAAAACATTCCACGGTATTCGGATAAGCAGACAAAAGGTCGATAGGGATAATTTGTCATTGACAAACGCGAAGGTTCGCCCTGTGGATACATCCAGGGCGAACCTAAGCCAAAGGAGGAGAAAATGAAAAGTCACAGACATGACGAAGGGTACGCATTGGGGTTATGGCAGAAAAATTGCAACTGAATGATAGATTCAGCGAAGCGGCTTGTCTTAATTGAAAAACCGCCGACCTATTGAGTCAGCGGTTTTATCAGTCGGGGCGAGAAGGTGCATCGTCCCCGTAGGGGAATTCCGATCCTGCACAAAAGAAAAGGACTCCTTACGAGAGTCCTATTGGTCGGGGCGAGAGGATTTGAACCTCCGACCTCTTGCACCCCATTTAATGGCGAACGTGTCCACAGCGTGTTATAGCGTCCATTGTGTCCAAAAATAGGGGCGAAAAAGTGTCCGTTGTGTCCATTATCTCCATTGTTTCCACCGCTTTTGCACACGAATTGCACACGAAATAGGAAAGGCAACTCAAAAAAATCTAACAAAATTAGAACCCACTAAATATCCAATGATTTTTTCACCCGAAAATCCCGCCCTCACTTTTAACCAGTGCAGCAAAAACCTTGATTAGCACAGAATTCCATCTTGACGCAGAACCAGCGCATAAACCTCCTCTCTTCACTCAATTCATTGGCTTTACAGAAACGCTTTCACTGTCAAAATGTGAAACAATTTAAAGTTTATCTTTGCTTTTCAAGGTGTTTTGCGAACCGGAAAACTAATTCCTCATTTTTATGAAGGTAATTTTTGTCTCGATGGTTTCCTGCCACCAGCATACATTGTAATTTGACAAATAACTTCCTTATTTTGACGATAAGACCAAAATCTCCATAAATCAAAGCTTGCAAAACTCTTTTGAGAAAATGTTCTTTCTCGCCTGTTTTCAGTTTCTCTGAAAGCTGCTGGGCATATGATGTGAGCGTATCCTCCGAATAACTCATTGGGTTTCTCACATTGATTGTTTTTAACCGTTCTTTTTGTGTAAGTAGGGTAACTTCTTGCTCCTCAAGAATTGAAAGACGATCCAACAATGATCGGGAATGCCCACCCACAGCGATTGCCTTCGTCAGGTTATCAATTTTTGTACGCACATTCGATATTTCCTCCTGTAATCTTTTGTGTTGTTTTTCTTGTTCTTCCAAAAGCACTGAATAAAAATCATTGGCCCTGGTACAGATCTCTAAATACCGATGTGGCCTGAGACATTCCTGTATTGCATGAAGAATTTCCTCCTCGAAAATCTCTGCAGGAATACGCTGTAGATCACATTTTTCCTTATGTCTTCCCTTGGTGCAACGATACGATTCTATTGCTTTCCCGTTACGTTGAGCCGAACGTTGACCATACAGCATGGAACCACATCGTGCACATTTTGCTAATCCACTGAGCATATAACTGGAATGTACACGTCTTGGATGAGCATACGTGCTTTTCATATGCGAATGGTTTTTGTATTGCCTGGTAATATCCTGAACACGGGTCCAGGTTTCCTCATCGATCATGGCTTGACAATAGTTTTCAATTACGAGATCACCATACTGGAGAATTCCCCGATAAAGTGGCTTACTCCAAAAAGTCGTATAGGAATTGAGAGATCCAAATAGGTGCGTTTCTTCTTGGATTTCCTCAAGGGTAAATCCTGCAGCACGCATTTGAAAAGCCTTTTGAATGCGCGGTATCCACTCTGGATCAGGAACCCAGCGGTGTGCTATGCGTGGTGTATGATCGCGACGGAACCCAAGCTCGACTCTTTCCCGCATAAAAGCCTCGAGGTGGAGTACCAGGTACACAACCATATTTCTCGACCAATTGGCGAAGTCCGCGACTGGCATCCCGTGATGCCTGACGTTTCTTTTCCTCGTTAGCGATGTCAAGCAACACTTCCACAATTTTGCCATATGGGCCTTCAGGGATAGGATCGGTTAAAGAGTGAATGATTATCCCGCGCTTCCGAAGGGTTGCCTTGTAAAACTGTAAATCATCCAAGTCCCGGGCAAATCGAGCATAATTCCAGATCAATATGCCGGCAGGTCGGATCACCTCACTTTCACTAAGATCGATCATTTCGTTGAATTGATTTCGTCCCGCGGTTGTTTTACCAGAGCAAGCCTCATCGCCAAATATCATTTTTAGTTCAAGATTATGGTGTTGACAGTAGGCTTCGATTTCAGCTTTTTGCTGATCAATTGAACGCTCCTGGCTTGGCCCACCTAAATCGCGTACA
>CAWHJM010000064.1:0-64366 GCA_963829615.1 uncultured Chloroflexia bacterium | reverse complement strand
GGCCTATCAACTCATCCCGACCTGGAGTACTTTCCCTGGTGACCCACTCGAACAGGGCGTTTTCCATCGCCACCGATTGCCAGTTGATCGCTTCGCGCTCGCGTATGCAATGCAGCTACCAAATCCCCACTTGTTCGCAGCCCGCCGCGGCACGCACTTGTCCGGCGCGCGAGGCTGGCAAGGAAGGCTGCGCCTGCGATACCCCAGCCTGCCGGGCGCATTGCCGTTTCGCTGCCTGGCGCGATCCACAGGCAGCCTATGTCTATTACGTTGGTTCCAACCAGCCTGGGCCAAATCCCAATACACCCAAGCCTGCCAAAGAACCATCGCAGCAGCCCGCTTCCAACGTGCGAGGGAAAGCATCACTTTGGGTACAAATCCAAAGCATTCAACATCATCGATGACCGGCTCTTCTTGATCTGGCCATTGACCGGACCTACGACCCCGGCCAACCGCAATGATCACCTGCTGACCCTCCCAGGTCTCCAACATCTGCACAAGCGCTTCCCGAGCCTGAAGATTGGTGAATTGCTCGGCGATGCGGGCGAAGGCTATGATGAGATCCTACGCTTCGTCCACCAGGATTTGCAGGCTCTGCGCACCATCCATTTGCGCCATACCGAAGGCGATGATATCCCGCTCACCTGTCTCCAGCGCGGGTACAACCGCAATGGAATCCCACTTTGTCCACACGGCTACCGCCTGTCCAGCAATGGCCATGACTACCAGCGTCACGCCACCAAATGGGTCTGTCGCCTCAAATGCGCCCATCAACCCGATCCCGACATCCCCGGCGCAACTGCCGCACTCTCCCACACCACCTGCCCCTTTGCCATCCGGCACATCCCCTGGGTTTCTCCCTGACCACTACCTCACCCTGCCCGATGGTTCCATCCGCCTGGCGCGCGACATGCAGGTCGGTTCCGATACCTGGCGGCTGCGTATCGGCAGGCAGTCCTATGCCGAGAGCCGCAATGCCACCCAGGCTCGCAGACACATCAAACGTTCTCCCGCCTTCGGCTTGTCCAACACCGCCAAAGCCATGCTGATCAGCGATACTCTTTCTCTGGCGTTCAATCTCACCCGCCTGATCTTCGAAGCTTCTGCGCCAGGCTGCCAGGCACCGATCTCTCTGCGCCCAAGCCCCGTGAGATACTCCGACTGACTCTGCCTTCAACGGGGCCTGCAAGCATGTTGCAGGCCTGCTTCCACGCGCCTGCACATCGCTTTTTCCCGTCCCGTAGCCTGCACAGTCCGAGCTGTTTGCCCGCCCGCTCCCCAGTTCTGCTCGATCTACCCTGACTTATTGCTTTCACGCACATGACTTGTTGCGCAAAAAGCACCTTTTTTGCCAGCACTTTTGCCCTGAAAAACTCGTCCAACCCATTTTTCTGCACGCTCATTGCTTGTGACCCTCCACTCCCTTCATTATTGGACTTGTTGCAAAATCTTAGTTCGAGTGTGAATTTACGCCATTCCAAATATTGACTATAATCATTCCCCGTATGGACTTCCTGACTCGATTAAAACAACCTGAACCTTTGCTGCTGGATGGCGCGACCGGCACCGAGCTGACGCGGCGCGGGGTGGATACCGGCCTGCCGCTCTGGTCGGCCAATGCTTTGCTGACCGACGAAGGCGCGCGCGTGCTCCAGCAGATCCACGCCGATTATCTGGCGGCTGGTGCGGACATCGTTACCGCGAACACCTTTCGCACGCATGTCCGGGCGCTGGCCCCCAGCGGGAACGGCCATCGCGCGCTGGAGCTGACCCAACGTGCGGTGGAGATTGCCCGCGCGGCTATCGCCGAAACGCCGGGCGAGAAACCGCGTTTTGTGGCCGGTTCCATCTCTACGCTCGAAGACTGCTACCGGCCAGACCTGGTCCCGCCGGAAGACGAGTGCCGCGCCGAGCATTCCGAGCGCGTCCGCCATCTGATTTCAAGCGGCGTGGATTTGCTGCTGCTCGAAACGTTCAATATGGTTCGCGAAGCGGTCATCGCTGCCAAACTGGCGACCATCTCCGGAACGCCTGTCATCGTCAGCTTTGTTTGCAACCCGGCGGGACGCATCCTTTCCGGCGAAACGTTGACCGAAGCGGCTCGTCAATTGTTGCCGCTGGGCGTGGTCGCATTGGGCGTCAACTGCGGACCCACGCCCAACCTGGCTGCTCCGCTGGATGAATTGCGCGCCGCCTGCGGCCCTGATTTTCCACTCATCGCTTATGGCAACATCGGCTATCCCGATGAGCAGGTTGGCTGGGTCAATACTGATTCCGAAGACCCGCTCATCTACTGCCAACATGCCGCACACTGGCCGGTCCACATCGTGGGCGGCTGCTGCGGCACCACTCCCGCTCACATTGCAGAACTAAAGGCTACTTTCTAATGTCTGTTTACCTTCACGATATTCCCCTCTCGCAAGCCCAAACCCGACTGGAATCCGCCCTGCGCGATGCCGACTTGTGGCGCGTGCTGGGCGCTGAAACCATCCAACTGGATGAAAATGCGCTCGGACGCACACTGGCCGAACCGGTCTGGGCAGTGACTTCCTCGCCGCATTATCACGCTTCTGCCATGGACGGCTTTGCTGTCCGTGCGGCGCAGACGGCTGGGGCGCTGCCATCGAAACCGGTCTCGCTTCAAATCCCTACCGATGCCTGCTACCTCGATACAGGCGATCCATTACCCTCCGGATTTGATTCCGTGATCCCCATCGAGAACACTGAAGCGCTCAATGAACATGATGAACTGACCGATGCCATCCGTGACCCGGCCTCCATCCGCATCCGTGCCAGCGTCGCCCCGTGGACGCACGTCCGCCCGCTGGGGGAAGACATTGTCGCTACGGAACTGGTCTTGCCAGCCGGTCACGTGCTGCGTCCCGCAGACCTGGGCGCCATTGCGGCCTCCGGGCATACGGAAATCCCGGTGGCGCGCAAACCGCGTGTGGCTATCCTGCCCACTGGTACGGAACTGGTTCCCATCGGCTCTAAGCTCAAAGCAGGCGACATCCTCGAATACAACTCGTTGGTCATGGCAGCGCAGGTCAAGGCCATGGGTGGAGAGCCGACTCGTTATCCCATCACCATAGACGATTTCGACCTGATCTGTCAGCACGTGCGGGAAGCTGCTCAAGACCACGACTTGATCCTGCTTAATGCGGGTTCCTCGGCGGGCGCAGAAGATTTTTCTTCCGGGGTCGTAGAGAAACTCGGCACATTACTGGTGCATGGTGTGGCCGTCAGACCGGGACATCCGGTCATATTATGGGACATTGCGTAGACCGTAGGCCCGACGAAGCAATCTCCCGGTAAATCAGAACTTCGCATCCTTCGAATGCTCGCAATGACCGATTCCGATCGTCGGCGTTCCCGGCTATCCCGTCTCCGCCGCATTGACCATCGAGATCTTCGTCGAGCCATTGATCGCCAAATGGCTGGGACGGCGTCCTAACGAAATGCCGACCGAAACCGCGCAGTTGACCCGCAAGATCACCTCCCCAGGTGGCGATGACGACTTTGTGCGCGTGGCGGTGGGGCGTGTAGGCGAAAAACTGCTGGCCGCGCCGCTTTCGCGCGGGGCGGGCGTTATCACCTCGTTCGTCCGCGCGGACGGGCTGGTGTTACTGCCGCACGGCACGCAGGGCGCGGAAGCCGGGGAGCAGGTGCAGGTGCGGCTCTATCGTCCGCGGGCAGAATTGGACAAAACCATTTTTTGCATCGGTTCGCACGATATGACACTCGACCTGATCGCGCAATTCCTGGCGGGACACGACCGGCGGCTGGCTTCGGCCAACGTCGGCTCGCAAGGCGGATTGGTGGCTTTGCGGCGTGGCGAGGCGCACCTGGCTGGGTCACACCTGCTCGATCCCGAAACAGGAGAATACAATATTTCGTATATCCGTCGTTATTTGCCGGGCGTAAAGGTTAAAGTTGTGACGCTGGTGGGCCGCGAACAGGGCTTGCTGGTGAAGCGGGGTAATCCGAAGCATATCAAAAGCCTGGGTGACCTCAGCAGGCCGGGGGCGGAGTTGGATGCGGAGCGCGTCAGTTTCGTGAACCGTCAGCGGGGGGCCGGCACGCGCGTCCTGTTGGACTATCAATTGAACCTATTGGGGATAGCACCTGATAGTATAATTGGCTACAATCAGGAAGAATACACACATCTGGGTGTGGCTGCTGCGGTCGCTTCTGGAAGAGCCGATTGTGGATTGGGGATAGCGGCCGCGGCAAAAGCGCTTGAACTGGATTTCATCCCGCTCTACCAGGAACGTTACGATCTGGTTATCCCAAAAGAATACGCCGAAAGCGATTTGCTCACTCCACTTTTCGCAGTGCTGGAGAATCAGGAATTCCGCGCAGCGGTGGCAGCCTTACCGGGTTACGATGTGAGCAAAATGGGAAACTTGGTTGTGGAGGATTAGAGAATGACTGCCCTTATCATTGACGATAATCGACAAACCGCTGACGCTCTGCAGCAAATGCTGGGCGTGTTAGAAGTGGAAGCTCGCGTTGCATATGGCTCAAGCCCGGCCATGGAAATCTTACGGATGTTCACACCGGGGCTGATCCTGCTGGATATTAACATGCCCGGTGTGGATGGTCTGGAAGTGTTGGCGTATCTGCGCCGGGAACCGCGGCTTGCTCCCGTTCCTGTGGTCGTGATCACGTCTGACGACCAACCCGAGACGCGTGTGCGGGTCATGAAGGGCGGTGCGACGGCTATGTTGATTAAACCAGCTACACTGGAAACATTGGAAGGCGCGTTGAAGGAAGCAAAAGTCTTGTAAGTGTTCATTTCAAGATGTGATGCATAGCCGGGTATATATTACCCGGTCTATCTTTTTAAGCTTGATATAATTGCTTTGGAGGTGTTTATGCCAATTGAAAGCGGTATTCCCGCTCCTGACTTTGAATTACCAGATGAAACCGGAGCGTTGCGGCGGTTATCCGATTTTCGCGGCAAACCGGTGGTGTTATATTTTTACCCAAAGGACGATACGCCTGGTTGTACAACCGAAGCCTGCAATTTTCGAGACGACTATTCGGCTTATAAGAAAGCGGATGTTGTAATCTTGGGTGTTAGCCCGGACACGGTCAAGTCGCATGTTAAATTCAAGGAAAAATTTGGATTGCCTTTTCCCTTGCTGGCGGATGCAGATCACAAGGTCTGTGAGTTGTATGACGTTTGGGCTCTGAAGAAGTTCATGGGACGTGAGTACATGGGTGTCTTGCGGACAACCTTCCTGATCGATGAAGAAGGAAAAATTGTGCGCGTGTTTGAAAAGGTTAAGCCGGCTGAGCATAGCACTGAGCTGTTGGCAGTTTTGGCGTAGACTAGCGTCATCATTCTATGCCCATATTTGACTTTTTAACCGATCTGACAATTATTACCTTGCTCGCCGTGATGCTGGGCGTTCTTGGCGTGTTTGCGTGGCGCGGTCGTTTGCAGCAAAAAAAGATCGAGCGTGAGAATCAAGTAATCCATAAGAATTTAAATGCCAGCTTTACACTGGGTGGGTATTTATTAGAAGCCCATGATGAGGAGTTTGCCATCCTGGCAGCGATGCGGGCTGGCACTGACTTGTTGGGCGCGCAAGGATGCGCCTTTGTCCCATTCAACGAGTGGAAGCAATCTTTACCGGCTTTGAAGCATGGGGACTTACCTTTTCTGCAGGAGCCAGACTGGCAGGCACGCTTATCGAATCCGGCAACCCGGCATGCCTGTCGAAGTTGTACGGATCGACAGGCTGGTTCAGAGTGTACTTTGCTGGAAAAAACAGTTGATACAGAAAATATCTATTGTGTGCCTCTGCGCTGCGGTGGCCGGGAGATTGGCGTCATCAGTTATTTGTTCCCAACTCCCGTACAAGTGACTGAGGAACAACATCTTTTTTTGACCGAACTGGTGCGCTTGACCGACCTTGCCCTGGACGGATTACGCGTGCATGAGCAGGAAATTTCGGCCTTGCGCTATATGCAAAGCCCGGCTATTCAAAAAGAAGAAATATCCACGTTGTTGGGGCGTTTGCTGGAAGATATCCGCCAGGCAATGGATATAGATCTGGCGTTGATTTGGGTGCCAGCAGAGGAAGGCTTGCGGCAACCATTACTCTTGCAAAGCGCCTGTCCTGAGAATGTAGATGAACCTTTCTGGTTGGAGAATCCCAGCATGCTCGAAGGTGTCTGGCAGACGGTTTCGAAATCGAATAAAACGCTTTCCCTGGAAAGTGTGACTCTACCGCGAGAGATTGCCAGTAGAAGCGGCTTGAAGCTACTGGCTTTGCCAGTGGCCTGGCGCGAGAATGAGCCATTGGGGATGCTGCTGCTTGGCAGCCAGCCACTTCACAAGTTCACCCGCCGTCAATTGCTGTTGTTGCGAACGGTTTCCGGGCAGGCCGCCCTGCTCATTCAAAATGACCTGCTGATGACACAACTTGAATATCAAGCTGTTCTGGATGAGCGCACCCGCCTGGCCCGTGAGATCCATGACGGGTTGGCGCAAACGCTGGCTTTCCTCAAGATGGAAGCGGCGCGGATGCAGAGTTACATTGCGAAGGGTGATTTCCCATCAGTCAACCAAACCCTACAGGCCTGCTACCAAACCCTGTCAGATGCTTATCTGGATGCGCGCCAGGCGATTGACAATTTGCGCCGTGTTCCGGAGGAAGACCTGGCTGATTGGTTGGCGATGACAGCAACTGACTTCAAAACATTGACAGGAATGCAGGTCAACGTTTCCTCGGGGGAATTTGAACATGCTTTTTCACCGGCGGTGAAAGTACAATTGACTCGCATCGTGCAGGAGGCGCTGACCAATATTCGTAAACATGCACAGTCACGTACAGTTTCCATTTCGGCCTTTGAACATGATGGGGGCGTGGTTGTCGAAGTTAAGGATAATGGGCGTGGATTTTCCCCGATAGAGAAGCAGTCTGTCTCACAACATGGCTTGCGAAGTATGCGAGAACGGGCTGAGTCTATTGGCGCAGATTTTCAGATTGTCAGTGCGCCCGACATGGGAACCACTGTACGGCTGCAAATCCCGGTTCGTGAGCAGGCCAAGCTATGAGCGAAGATATCCGCATAGTTGTGGTGGATGATCACGCGCTCTTCCGTCGCGGCCTGGTGGGCTTGCTCTCTGAAATGGAGAACTTTAAAGTGGTAGGGGAAGCGTCCAATGGAGAGGACGCGTTGGGTGTCATCGCGGAACAGAGGCCTGATGTTGTGTTGCTGGACATCAATATGCCAGGTATAAGTGGTATAGAAACCCTGTCTGCCTTGCAGAAACAGGGTTTGAAATCCCATGTGCTGATGCTGACGATTTCGCAACAAGAAGAGGATTTGTTAGGCGCAA
The DNA here is from genome assembly GCA_963829615.1 of uncultured Chloroflexia bacterium. Taxonomy (GTDB): domain Bacteria; phylum Chloroflexota; class Anaerolineae; order Anaerolineales; family Villigracilaceae; genus JAABUE01. The sequence continues at coordinate 57,009 of CAWHJM010000064.1, read as the reverse complement.
TTCGTGCAGGTGCACAGGGGTATTTGCTCAAGAATGCGGAACCGGAGACCCTGCAGAACACGATTAAGCAGGTGATGGCTGGAAAGTCGGTTCTCGCGCCTGAGGTCACCGCGCAGGTTTTTCGTCTGGTGCGAAACGGGCAGGTCGGTTCGTCCAACGTTTTGACGGAGCGTGAAGTGGAGGTCTTGCGTTATCTTGCACGCGGCCTGACCACGTCTCAAACTGGCACAGAAATGTTTATATCGGAAAACACGGTCAAGACACATATCCGTCACATTCTTGAAAAGCTGGAAGTAAGCAATCGCGCTGAAGCTGTTGCGAGGGCATCTCAACTTGGCCTGATTTAACGGATGTGACAATCGGGTGATGACAGCGGGTGATAGCAATATCACCCGCTTGTGTTTTAAAAATCCCTCGCTTGGAAAGGAATTATTGCTGACAAATTAGAGAATATTTGGTAAATTATTAAAGTCTTCTCATCTCTGAAATGGATACTTGCCAGTGGGCCAATCTTTTGAACTATCTCGCCGGGTTTTGATCGCTTCTGCCAACCCTTTGTTCCGGGAAGGGTTGCTTAAGGTTTATATGCCCCGTTGGGGAAACCAAAAAATCAGTGTTGATGTGGCAAAAACTATGGAAGAAACACTCGATTTTCTTGAAAATAATCAACCCGATCTGGTGATCGTAGACCATGATGATATGACGATCAACCGCAGTGAATTTTTGAATCGATTCGTGACAGGTGAAATGCCCATGAAGGTTATCCTGGTTTCGTTAGCTTCTTCCGAGCCAATCGTAATTTACAACCGCATGCAATTAACCGCGGCCCAGGCGGAAGACTGGCTTGCTAACCCGTGGGACGAGTAGCCCAACACCTTTATTCAGGAGAGTATATATGCGCCACTTTGTGATTGTAACAATCCTTGTGCTCGTCCTGTCCGTCCTGCTCTACTTTGGACTGACGGGATTGCACTTGTTACCGGTCGAGGCAAGCGCACAGGCAATCTCGATTGACTGGCTTTTTGATTTGGATATAAGAGCCATCTCATTTCTGTTTGCTTTGATTGTAGTGCCGATGTTCTATAGCCTGGTGGTATTCAGACGGAAAAAAGGCGAGACGGGAGATGGCGAACGAATTGCAAGTAATACGCCGCTTGAAGTTGCATGGACGGTCATTCCCCTTTTTATTGTGCTGACATTTGCCTACCTGGGCTCTTACTCGCTCGGCGAGATACGCCGTGTCGATCCGAATGCGATGACCATCAATGTCACTGCCCAGCAATGGTCCTGGGCATTTGAATATCCCGACTACGGAATTTCAACCAAAGAATTGTATTTGCCGGTGAACAAGCAAGTTGTGCTCCTGATGCAATCCAGGGATGTTATCCATTCCTTCTGGGTTCCTGAGTTTCGTGTCAAGCAGGACGTTGTACCTGGTCGCATTACCGAGTATCGTATCACGCCTTCACTGGCGGGATTCTATAAGGTCCGCTGCGCAGAACTATGCGGAACTTCACACGCGTACATGTTAGCGGATGTCCAGGTGGTGTCTCAGGACCAGTTCGACTCCTGGGTCTCGGACCAGCAGGCTGCGGCTCTGGCCGCTTCGCAAACGCCCGAATCGCGTGGTCAGGCGCTGGTTGCCCAGAATGGTTGCACGGGCTGTCATACGACTGATGGCAGCGCCCTGGTCGGCCCGACCTGGTTCAAGCTCTATGGCTCACAAGTCAAATTATCGGATGGCAGCACGGTCACCGCAGATGATGCTTACATCACGGAATCCATCAAGAATCCGTCTGCAAAGATCGTGGCTGGGTTCGAAGCGGTACAGATGCCGAACTTTAATCTTACTGACGCGCAGATTTCAGACATCATCGCGTATATAAAGACTTTGAAATAGGTGGAGGAAGAATGAAATCAATGAAACCTGTTACACGTGGCCTCCTTTTTCTGGTCATTTGTGGATTGATTGGATACTTGATTGGACTGGGTTTGGATGCGCTTGTGGGGGGAAGATTCGATTTCACCAGTCCGTTAGCGGGTCTGTTTGCCATGCTTGGCTCGGTAAGCGGATTTTTCTCCGGTTTGGTCGGCTATCGCGGCATTACTCGCGGCCTGGTTTTCCAATTGATTGGTACGGCTGTTGGCGCCTTGTTTATCACTGGCATCCGCGCCTTGATGGGATTGAAAGCATTCGGCACTTTCTTTTTCTCTGAACCGGCCTGGGTCTTTGGCGGGCTGGTTGGCGCGCTTTCGTTCCTGGTTGGTGTTGGTGCAGTGAGCGATTGGTATAAATGGGTCAAAGGGGAGGAGACCTCCGATCATCATTCGGACCCGGAAGGGTTTGTGAAATACTTTGGCGTGTCACTTGACCATAAGGTAATCGGCATCCAGTATACGATCACAGCGCTGGTGCTTTTGAGTGTGGGCGGCCTGTTTGCGTTGATTTTCCGCACGGAGTTAGCCCATTCTCAATTGCAGTTTCTGACGACCACTTTCCGTGCCTTCGACCAGACCGGCTTGCAGTTTTATAACACGTTGATGAGTTTACACGGTATGGTCATGATCGTCTCTATCCTATTAGGGATCGGTGGCATGATGAACTATACCGTTCCGTTACTGTTGGGCGCAGACGATATGGCCTTTCCTCGTTTGAACGCTTTCTCCTTTTGGATTGCTGTCCCCGCAGCGGTGCTGTTGCTCTCAGCCCTGTTCCTGGGTGGCTTTGACACTGGCTGGACGGGCTATCCGCCACTTTCAACACGCGCTCCGGTTGGCATGCAGATGTTCTTCTTAGGTGTGATCTTGGCAGGCTGGTCTTCCATCCTGGGTGCGTTGAACTTGCTGGCTACGGTTGTGCGTCTGCGTGCCAAGGGAATGACAGCTTTCCGTTTGCCCATCTTCGTCTGGGGGGCAATTGCTACCTCGCTCATATCATTGACGGCCACGCAGATGATCGGTCTGTCGTTCCAGTTGGTTATGTTCCAGCGCTTGTTGGGGATGGGTTTCTTTGACCCCACCAAGGGCGGCAACCCGATTCTGTACCAGCACCTTTTCTGGTTCTACTCGCACCCAGCGGTATACGTCTTCATCTTGCCTGGCTTAGGGATCATCAGTGAGCTGCTGCCCGTTTTTGTGCGTAAACCCCTGTACGGTTACAAGTGGATCGCCATGTCCTCCCTGGGGATTGCTCTGGTGGGCTTCCTGGTCTGGGCGCACCACATGTTCACCTCCGGCATGAACGAGTATCTGCGTGTCCCGTTCATGTATAGCACGCTGTTGGTGGCTATCCCGACTGGGGTCAAGTTCTTTTCCTGGGTTGCGACGATGTGGAAGGGAAAGATTTCTACGCCCACACCGATGCTCTTCGTTCTGGGCGGGATCATCGTCTTCCTGTTAGGCGGTCTTTCTGGACCTCCAAATGCTACCGTTTCGACGGATCTGCATCTGCACGATACCTATTGGATCGTCGGCCACTTCCACGACACGATGTTTGGCGGTTATATCTTCCCCTTCTTTGCGGCGCTCTACTACTGGTTTCCCAAAGCGACCGGTCGCCGTATGAGCGAGAAATTGGGCAAGCTGCACTTCTGGTTGATGACGCCCTCCTTCCTGGTTTTGACCCTGGGCATGATGCGCATCGGTCTGTTGGGGATGCGCCGCCGCATCGGCGACTATGACCCGGCGCTGGGCTTTGACACAACACACCTCGTCCTGACCATTGCGGCCTACCTGATCGCGACTTCGGTGATCATATTTTTGTTCAACTTCTTCCACAGCATGAAGCACGGCGAAGTAGCGGACGGCAATGTCTGGAATTCTCGTTCTCCCGAGTGGCAGGTTCCCTCGCCGATGCCCGTCCATAATTATGACCGGCCCCTGGAAGTAGTTGGGGAACCTTACGACTATGGCTTGCCGGGATCTGTGTATGTCCGTTTCGCTGTGGATGGAACGGAGAGCGAACCGGCTGATCAAAGACGAGAAAGTAACAAAATAGAGGAAGGGAGTACTTTTCATGGAACACTCAAACAAATCGGCCGCATTTAGTTTAGGCTTAACCATTTTCATCTTCCTGGCGGTATTGACCGGGCTGGAGTTCTTCGTTGCCATTGTATTGGATGCGGTTCCGATTTTGGCTGCAATCGCTCTCGTCAAAGGTGGGCTGGTGCTGTATTACTACATGCACATTTCCAAGCTCAGTGCTATGGACGAAATGACAGACCATAAATCCTACGCTTATAAGACTGGCACCAATCGTCTTGGTTTGTGGTTGTTCCTCCTGTCAGATTCGTTCGTGTTTTCGGGATTATTGGTCAGCCGCTTCAACTTACTGGGGTTGACACGTCCGCACTTGAACCAGTATCCTTGGTTTGGCTGTGACCGTTGTGTCTGCTCATCTCTTCATTCTTCATGAACCGGGCAGAGATTTCTATGGAGAACGGTGATCGCAAAAGCTTCCTGACCAATACTCTGATTACCATCATCCTGGGCGCGTCGTTCGTGGCAGGCGTGATCGGTGTGGAGTGGCGTCTGGCTGCCGCTGAAGGTGTGACGGCCAGTGCCAATGCAGGTGGAGCGATCTTTTACATGATGACCGGTATGCATGCTTTCCATGTGTTGACTGGCGTCATCTTTCTGCTGATTGTTTTCAACAATGCGCGTCGTGGTGTCTACTCGCCGGAGAAGCACTGGGGTGTAGAAGCCGCTACCGTCTATTGGCACTTCGTAGATGTGGTCTGGATTTTCTTCTACCCGGCGTTATACCTGATTGGCACGCTGGCAAAATAAGAAATCCGTTTTAGCGTGGGGCGGATTTTGTGAGACCCGCCCCACATCGAGGAAAAATGAATACGAAAGAAATACGAGTGGGGTTGGGGTTGGTTGTATTGATCGGGGTGGTCGCGGTGTTGACGTTTGCATTTCAGAAACCAGATAGTTTTCGCGGGACGCTCTACGACCCGGCGCAACCTGCACCGGAGATCGCCCTGACGCGTGCTGACGGACAACCGTTCCGCTTGAGCGCTGAAAAAGGCAAGCTGATATTCCTGTTCTTTGGCTACACCTCTTGCCCGGACGTGTGTCCTACTACGATGGCGGAGATGCGCCAGGTGCGCCAGGCCGTAGGCGCAAAGGCCGATCAGTTCAATGTGGTTTTTGTGACCGTTGATCCGGACCGCGATACTCCCGAGAAAGTGCAGCAGTACGTTTCTGTTTTCGACCCGGGGTTTGTTGGCCTGAGTGGTTCCATGGATGAACTCCAACCGGTTTGGGCCGAATACGGTGTATATCGCAAGATCGAAGCCTCCACGTCACCCACGGATTATTCCGTGACACATTCTTCGCTTCTTTACCTGATTGACCAGGAAGGCAACCTGCGCCTGTCCTATTCCTTCGGTACTTCGCCGGATGATATCGCTCACGATGTCAAACTTTTGTTGAAATAGTGATTGAAGCGCCAGAGTAAAAACACCAATGATTAAACGCATCGTCATTTCCGTATCGCTGGGCCTTCTCATAGCAACTATCTTTACGGAAGTATCTTACCGGATACTCAAACGAGAAAACCGCGCGCCGGAGCGCATCGAGTTGACTATCCCCTCTGGAACTGCGGATGAGATTGCTAAAGGGCAAGTGCCGCCGACCATCCCAGAAGATATGACTTTTGTGGTCGGCGATACGCTGGTCGTCGTTAACCAGGATAGCGTTGACCACCAGCTCGGCCCACTCTGGATTCCACACGGGACTTCTGCCAGCTTGAACCTGGATACTGAGCAGAACTACGCTTTTCAATGTTCTTTCCAGCCGACCAAAGTATTTGGCCTGGACGTCCACGAGCCGGTTACGCTCGCCACGCGACTGACTGGTATCCTGTTCGGAGGTCTCCCGCTGGGTGCATTACTTTCTGTGTATAGCGTTTTGCTCGTCAAAGATGATAAAAAACAGGCCGATGTATGATCTTTCGCGCTATGTTTTCCCGCAAATGGATCCTGACCACCTTGTTGGTGCTGGCCGGTGGTGTTTTGTGTATACGGCTTGGCATCTGGCAGTTGGATCGGCTTGACCAGCGGCGCGCCTTTAATGCCCACTTCATTGCCATGCAATCTGCTCTACCACTGGACTTGAACTTAGAAATCCCGCAGGATCTGACAGATATGGAATATCGCCACGTGCAGGTAACAGGGACGTACGACTTCACCAATCAGGTGGCCTTACGGAATCAATACCATGGATCGGAATACGGCTATCACCTGCTCACGCCTCTTCTCCTGGACGATGGGTCTGCTGTGCTGGTCGACCGGGGCTGGGTACCGGCTGATGGCAATGACTCGCCCGGGGGCTGGTCCCGCTATGATGAGGCCGGGCAGGTCGAAGTCCAGGGTGTGATGCGCTTGGGGCCATCCAGGCCGGACATGGGCGGCGTCCCCGATCCGACTCTGACGCCGGGACAGACGCGTCTCGATTATTGGAATTTTGCCAATCTGGAACGCATCTCGCAACAGATTCCGTATCCGGTTTTACCAGTCTACATTCAGCCCGATGTTGATACGAATGATATTACCCCGCCGATACCGTATCAGCCCGAAATCGAATTATCCGAAGGCCCGCACTTTGGCTATGCTTTGCAGTGGTTTACATTTGCAGCCATACTATATCTGGGCTATCCGTTTTATCTTCGCCGACAACTAAAGGAGACACCATGAAGTTTTCACTTTCATCCTCTTTTGCCCGCCTGACGCTATTTGTATTGATGGCCGTATTTCTTCGTGACCATCGGTGGCCGTCTGGTAGCTTTGAGCGGCGCAACCGTGGCTTGCAGTGGTTGGCCGCTTTGCGATCCGCAAGGGACGAACGGCTGGATGCAGTTATTCCACCGCATATCGGCGGGATTTGCTGGCGCTTTGATGCTTTATCTGCTCTACCGCGCCTGGCGGGATGTGCGTGACCATCGCGTGTTGCTTCCACTGGCTACGTTGACCGTGGTTCTGTTCTTCGCACAGGTCTTCGTAGGCGCGATGGTGACCACGCGAGGTTTTCCGGTTTACCTGATGGTATTACACGCGCTGACAGTTGTTGCGTTGTGGGTTGGCTTGTTGGGTTTGGTGCTGGCCTCCGGCTTCCTGGCGCGCGAGACTGTGGCGTTTCCGCCGCTAGATATTGCGCCAGCGCGCGCGTGACTTCCTGACGCTGACCAAACCGGTCGTGGTGTTGCTCCTGCTGGTGACTACTTACGCCGGGTTGGTCGTAGGCGGGAAAGCCTGGCCGTCCGCCTCGCTGACCTTCTGGACGCTGCTGGGTGGTTTTATGGCTGCGGGTGGTTCCTCGGCTCTGAACCAATACATCGACCGTGACCTGGACAAAAACATGCAGCGTACCGCCAAACGTCCGCTGGCCGCCGGACGCATGACGCCAGCCGAAGGTTTGGCCTTTGGGCTGGCGCTGTCGGTATTGAGCTTTTATATCTATGCCGGGTTTGTCAACTTGCTGGCCGCCTTTTTATCGCTGGCAGGGATTATCTATTATGTGGTGCTCTACAGCATTTTGCTCAAAAAAGCCACCGTGCAAAACATCGTCATTGGCGGCGGCGCAGGGGCGATCCCGCCGTTGGTGGGTTGGGCAGCTGCAACGGGGAGTTTGAACATCCCTGCATTGCTCCTGTTTGCCATTGTTTTCATGTGGACCCCCCCGCATTTTTGGGCGCTGGCGATTGTCCGTAAGAACGATTATGCCCGCGCAGGCGTGCCGATGATGCCGGTGGTACGTGGCGAAAGAGAAACCCGCTGGCAGATCTTGATCTACACGCTGGAATTGGTCGCGGTAACGTTGTTGCTACCAATCTTCAAATTCACCGGTGCGATCTACCTGGTCTCGGCGCTGGCGTTGGGTGGTAGCCTGATCTACACCGCCTGGAAAGTGTGGAAGGTGCCCGGGAACAAGGTCGCCTGGCAGATGTACCGCTGGTCGAGTATGTACCTGGCTTTTATCTTCCTGGCCTTGATGCTGGATGCGGTATTCTAAAGCGAAAGTCCCTCCGAACGTTTCGGAGGGATTTTTTGACTCTAACCTGGTTATTAAATTATCAGCTGTTATCTGACCTTTTGGAAAACCATGGTCTGTTCGTTTTGAAATACCAGGTTGTAATCTGGGTCTTGCTGCATGTGGATGGTTAGTGGAAGTCGCGTTGGGTTGGCCTGATTCCGGAGATAGACGTAGGAAGATGACCCACTTGAGCCTTGATCCCACTCGTCAAGGCAGGTTGTATCTTCATACGCACAGGCCTGTAAATTCTTGTAGGCATCGACGCGCTGCCCGAATTGACCATCGTTGACCCATTCGTAGCCGAATACTGTGGCCTGACTGTGTCGTTCTGTCAGTACCGGGAACCACTCCGACCAGGCATCGCGCAGGGGCAATTGGCCTGTCACCAGCAGGAATTCGCTGTCTTGTGGAGTATTCTCGTTTATCCAGGTAAAGGCATTCAAATCTGCCGGTTGTAGACTGAGTTCCTGTTTTATCTTCAAGCTAGTACTGTACGCGGACATAATGCTATAGGCAAACAGGAACAGGAGAAAATAGCGTGCTGCTTTTCCGCGCAGGATGTTTTCAAGCGCCTGTCTGACATCTGCTGGGGCATTGTCGCCCTTTGGGTTCAGGGCTGGTAGGATAACGCTTTCCAGTGCGTATCCGATCAGGAGCGCCAGTGGGATCATCATGAAGAGCGGCCCGCCGCGCGGCTCAATCAGATGCAGGATAAAGATCCAGGCTGGCAGCAGGGTTTGTTTGCGAGCCAGACTGGCAAACAAACCGACCAGCCCCAGGACAGCGAGAATGGGCAGGAAGGGCTCGTCAGTGAACAGGAAGCGGAAGAAGATGAACAGGCCCACCAGTGGATTAAGACTATCCTGCCCGGAAGCGGTCATGGCGGCCAGGAAGGGATCAATGCCGTGGCGAGTGACGATCAGTCCCCACCAGGGCGCTGTCAGTGCCAGGATACCGGTTGCCATAAGCAGCGAGAGTAGAAAGCCTTTCAAGGAGCGATCTTTCCACAGGTAGAAGACCAGGGCTGTGATGGCGGTATGCACAGTCGCTTCGGGGTGCGTGAGAACTGTCAGTGCGCCGAGCAGGATACAGGCCAGGAGATGACGCGTTGCATGTCTGTTGTAGAAACGATATGCAAAGGTCATGGTCAGTATGGCAAAGAGCAGTCCAAAAGAACGTGTGATCCCGCCACCCATGATCAGCCAGGCGAAGTCACGCGGTAACATGGCAAAAGCAAAGACGGCCAGGATCACCTGCACTTTGGAATTCGTGATTTCCTTGGCCAGTAAATAAAAGGCCGGGATGGTCAGTGTACTGATGATGGCCGGGAGAACCCGCACGAGATCGAGAACCGAAATGTGTAGCAAGTCCGCCAGCAGACCAGTTACGTAGAATGCAAGCGGAGGGTATGCAAACGGAATAGTGGCGGCGTTGTAGGTTGCGAAAGCTGGCAGCACGTAGTGTGCCTGCTGCAAATCCACGATCATGGCGTAGAACAAACCGCCATCGTTGAGCGGGAAGGCTGCTTGCAAAGGGGCGGCCAGCCGAACAGCCAGACCAATCAAAGTGAAAAAGAGCACGCTGGCGATCAGCGTTGGGTCCTGTTTTGTAGTGCCAGGTTTCTCTGGCGAGGTTTGGTTTTCCATTGTGTCCTGCTCTTATGGCATTGCTTTATTTCTAAGAATGACAGCGGTTTTGTCTTCGTAGAGTGTTTCCCAGCCATCGCCTGCCAGAGCGCTGGCCAGATTGGATGTGGATGGGATAATCGCCCATTCTATTTGGTATTTATTTATTATAGCTTTCCAACCCTGTGAGGCACTGATGACTTGTTCATATTCTCTCGTCAGGGATTCGCCATAAAAATCGGTTTGTCCGTCAATGAATACCAGGGTTTCAGGCCATTGCCGGTAGAGCAGATAGCCGCCCCACGGGAAGTAGTTGAAAGCGTTGCCTTTTTGCGGATGTGCTTCTAGCCAGTTCAGCGCTTCTACCGGAAGTACGGTTGTGTCAAAACGATCGTAGGCTCGCATAACAGGCGTGAACATAAGGAATATGGCTCCAAGTATGCCTATGGTGGTCCAGGCTGCGCCTCTTAGTCTTTGATCCGTTTTTAGCAGATTAGCTTCAATCGTCTTCCAGCGTGAATTAGCCAGGTTGTTTGCTGCCGTTTCCGACAAGATTGGCGCGGCGATGATGGCAAATAACGGGATGTTGCGCGCGCTGTATAAGCCCAGGATCATCCAGCCCGCTAATAAAAGACTGTGGGGACCTGGTAAAGATTGTTTCTTGTCCCCTAACGTCCATATGGAGAAGGCGATCAGTAGCAAAAACGGCCACGTGGCGGGGTTGTGAAAGTCGGGCGGCAAATATTCCTGTGTGTGACTGACCAAATAGTGATTGCTGACAAAGCCGATGCTCGTGCTCCATAGCTGAATCCCGGCTGGATTAAACAATGTGGCGACTAAGGAGATCAAACCGATCATTCCCCATGACTTGAACCTGCTACCTGCCCACTGACGAGTTTTCCACGCCTCGAACAATTCTCCCGCCAGATATGCACCCCAAGTGACAAATCCAGCGATGAAGGCGCCGTGCGTGTTGGCCCATGCCAGCATGAGCAGGCCGAAGAACCAAAGCGGTGCGTATTTTCCGCGCCGCACGCGCTCGAGCAAAAGGGACCAGATCGCCAGGAAAATGAAGGTAAATATATGTGGACGTGCCAGCCAATGCAGGCTGGATGCAGCGGCAGCCAGGATTGTGATTCCCAATGAGATGATCGGCGCTTTGCTACGTGCCTGGCTTTCATAAAAGACGATAGTGAAAGCGGCAGATATTATCAGTGCAGTTATCAGCACAACACCGGGCATGCCTAAAGTGCGATGCGCTAATGCAAACAGCACCTGTGCCAGCCATTCGTGTGGGGTCAGCGCTTGGCCGGTCATGGTGTGAGAGAAAATATCTGTGCGTGGGATTGAGGCATTTTCGATGATGTAGTTGCCAACAGTAATATGCCGCCCCAGATCGCCATCTAGATTGAAAGTGCGGGGCCCGAACAAAATGACCACCGTTAGCAGGGAAATGAAAAGGATGTCTCTTAAACGTGGTATCGCATATCTAGTCACATACTCATTTTACCGGGCAACTCATTCCCTACCTGAGTTTGATTCCGTTTAGTAATGTTTATGATTCCAAAGATTTTAAGTAAAACGAGACTGTCTCACAGAGGCAGTCTCGTTGAATGTCGAAGCGAACTTATTCGCCTAAGTAATCACGCAATTTCCTGCGGATGGTGGGATGCCTGAGACGGCTCAAAGCTTGGGCCTCAATCTGGCGCACGCGTTCGCGGGTTACGCCCATCTTGCGGCCGACTTCTTCGAGTGTATAAGCCTGTCCATCTAGCAAGCCGTAGCGCAGCTGAAGGATACGGACTTCACGTGGAGGCAGCCCGTTCATTACTTCGCCCAGATGCTCGCGCAAAAGGTTGTAAGTGGCAGTATCGTCTGGCGGTGGGGCTTCGTCGTCTTCGATGAAATCGCCCAATACCGAATCTTCCTCGTCATCAGTTGGCGTTTCCAGCGAGAGCGGACGGCGTGCTACCTGGATCATGTTTTCCACCTTTTTAGGCGGAACCTCCAGCGCATCTGCCAATTCATCCACGGATGGCTCGCGTCCCAGGCGTTGTGTCAACTGGTGTTGTACGCGCAGCAGTTTATTGATCTGGTCGCCCATGTGCACCGGCACGCGGATAGTGCGTCCCTGGTCAGCGATGGCACGTGTTACGGCCTGACGGATCCACCAAGTGGCGTAGGTACTGAATTTATGTCCGCGGCGATAATCGAACTTCTTCGTCGCGCGGATCAAACCGATATTGCCTTCCTGGATCAGATCAAGGAAGGGAACGCCACGCCCCATATACTTCTTGGCAACTGAAATAACCAGACGAGAATTAGCTGTGATCAGGTGCTCGCGGGCGGCCCAACCATCTTCGATCAAGCGGCGCAGTTCCGTGCGGCGACGCAGGCTGACTTTGCCTTTTGCCAGTTCCTCGCGTGCCATGCGTCCACGTTCGATGCGTTGGGCCAACTCCACCTCTTCCGCGGCAGTGAGCAGGGGAACACGACTGACTTCTTTGAGATACAGGCCAATGGTATCGTCTGTATCAATATTGGCGAGGTAATCTTCAAGAGCGAGTGTCTCATCTTCTTCTGCTTCGACCTCAGACTCTTCGGCGGCTAGTTCATCTTCACTAGGCTCACTTGTGGTGACATCCTCCATAAAGGGAATGCCAGCGCTCAGAAGAGCCGAAAATGCCTCTTCTAGTTGCTGAACATCTTGCTCGGCCTCAGGGAAGAAATGCAATATATCATCCAATGTGACATACGACTTCTGACGACCTAACTCGATCAGACGCGCAATCGCGGGAAATTCATCATCTTCCACGATCAGTAATTTATCCATATCCATAAAAAAACCAACCTACCTTATTTAGTTGAGTCCAGAATACTCTTTTTTGCGTACAAATTCAATACCCTATTTATAAAACCTGCGATGGCTCCAGATTTATTTGGGTATAACAGGCTAGGGTGCCGGTGTAGGCGTGCCTACAAAGGGCGGCGATGTAACCAGAGTGAGCAATGCATCCAGACCAGTCTTGCTTACGATCAAGATTTCATTGCTATCGTCGACGCTGGTATAGTAACCACTACTAGTCGGGGTGAGGTCGCCAATTCTTACGGTTTTGACCGTTCCACCTGTCAATTTAACGGTCAAGATGTAGGAGGGTTGGATCAAGCCAACTTCATCGGGAGCAACATCCGGCCTGGATACGATGCGTAAAGCCGTCACTTGCGAGGCCGCTGCTTCCGCGGACCCCTGGTCTGCTTCCGCTTCGATTGGCTGTTTCAACACCCACGCGCCGGTATCGTTGCGCTCGATGGTTACTTGTTCGCCAGTCTTGCTTTTTATGTCAATACTGGTGGGCAGACCTTCAGTTTCGGTGAATAGGTTTTCGACCGGTGCAGTTGGAGTGACATCTGTGGCTCCGGTTGCTGCATTTTTCTGGTTGAGATACAGCATTAACCCAACCAACGCGAGAAAGACGACCAGTACGATCCCTGTCGAACGTTTCATGCGTTAGCCTCTTCTGCGCCGTATCACCCAGGCATAAATGCCGGCGGCGATGACTGCTAACGGAATGATGCATACCGTGCTAACGATTGTCAGGATGAACTGGAAGGAGCCGGGCGGGCTGAAGGTGCGTTCTTGCGCAGTGTTGGTAGTCAGGTTGATCAGGGAATCCTGCTCGGCAGCCCAATCCATTGCATTGACGAACATGTCGCCATTGCCAGAGAAGTCGAAGTTGTCGTCCTCCGCGAAGGATGAACTGCCAAATACAACCACGCGGCTTTTAGTTGTTTTGTTTTCGGCGGCGGCAGCCAGGGTCATTGGGCCAAGCAAGTCAACACCATCATCGAATTTCAACGCTTGTTGACTTTGCAGTGCCTCAAAATTCGTTTCGCCCCAGGATTGATCGATGGTGAGCACCAGTGCTGTCGGAGAAACGTCTGTGTTCGTTGTGTCAACTGTGATGCTGCGCGAGTATGGGAAAATGGCTGCGATGCCTTGCATTTTCTCTGTGATCGGATGGGCAGCGTATTTTGCGGCAACAGCGAAGAAAGGCGACGAGGAAGAGTTTGTATCTACAACAATATCGTTGTCCAACGTGATGCCCCAATCTGACGCCAGGTACTCAGCCAGCAGATCGGGCTGATCGCCAAACTGTGTCAACGGTACAGGGTTTGCCAGAAGCATCAGGCTGCCGCCTTTGCTCAAGAAATCCTGAATAAGCATTACGCTATTTTCTGTGAGTGGGACGAGCGGCCCGGCTGCGACGATCACACGTGCGTCATCAGGGATGGCATTCTCGGCCTGTAAGTTCAAAGTCTTGACCACATAGTTCTTGTTTTCAAGCACCTGTCGCACACGCGTATATGAACCATTGCCTGCATTTTCCGTATCATGTTCACCGTCGCCAGTCAGGAAGTAGAGCACTGGTTTTTCCGGGTTGAGCAGGCGGATCAGGCCATTGGTCAGTTCGCTCTCGGATGCAATGCTGACAATTTCTTGTTTGTCACCCATTTGCAGCAGAATTTTGCCATCGCCGGTGATCCCGAGTTGTTTAACCAATACCGGATTGGAGTCCGGATCCTTGAACTGAAAATCGAATTTACCATTGCTGTTCGTTTTGAAATCTTCCAGCAATTGATTGGCACTACCTGCATTCACACGCGCGCTGTAGAAAGCTGTCGCTTGGACCGGTTCTGGCAGGCTTTGTAAGGCCTGGATGGTTTCAGGGGCCAGCGTATGCTGCTTGTCTTCAGTCACGTCCCAACGTTGCGGGTATTGTTGTGCCAGCATATTGATGACTATCAGAATGCCCGCGAAGGCTATGAACAGGATAAGTGAGTTGCTACCATACTGCACCTGCCGGCCAGTTAGAACTTTGCGGACACGCTCGGGGTCAAGAAGAGCATACACTGCCAAACCGACGATAAAAACAGCCACGGCAATGATGAGAATGCGATTGAGCAATTCTGCATCAGGTGGTGTGTAGAGATTTACCGTAGCAAAACCTTTGACGATAAGGATGCCTATTAGTGTCAGGAGGCCCAGGCCGGAGAGTACCAGGCCCAAGGGGGCGAAGCGTCGCGGATCGTTTTTCATTAGCGCCACCTCCGCGATTCAGTGGCTACACTGCCGATGAACAAACCCAATGCGGTCACACTCAGGAAATAGACGATATCTGACAGGTTAATGATCCCTTGATTCAAGGAATTGTAGAAGCGGCTATTCATATTCAGATAATCAAATATTCCACCACCTGTGGACAATATCTGTGCCGGGATACCGATCAGGAACCACAGGATCACCAGTAAACCCATTGAGAGGAAGAAGGCTGAGAACTGATTGCTGAACATAGCCGAAATGCTAACGCCAATTGCCAAGAAGGCAGCGGCTACCAGGATAATTCCCAGATAACTGGAGAGCATCATCTGCTGGTCGATACCTGGAGTAACCATGCCATTCAGAATGAACGGGAAAATCAAGGTTATCCCGATGATGGTCAATACGAACAGGAACGATCCTAGCCACTTGCCAACTACCAGTTCCCAGTCACGGACCGGGGCGGTGAGCATCAGTTCCAGGGTGCCCATACGTTGCTCGTCGGCAAGCAGGCGCATGGTCAAGGCGGGAGCGGAAAAAACCAGTAGGAAGGCCATCGGGCCCGTGACAATAGAAATGTCCGGCGCTTGATTCTGGCCGAAAGGGTTGCTGGTCAGGTTGATAATATTGAGTGCAAAGATGACGCCAATTACGCTCAGGATGATCAACATTACAATGTAGGCCAGAGGGCTGCTGAAGTAGATTTTGTATTCGCGTTTTGCGATGGTCCAGATATTTCGCATAAGTACCTCACGATTCCATTTTTGCATTTTCTTCGCGAGTAACCTGCAGGAAGATGTCTTCCAGGCTCATACCAATGGGGCGCATTTCCAGCAAGTCGTATCCGGCTTTCACAGTTGCGCGCGCCACCTCAGCGCGGACATCCTGACCGGGTGCAAACTGAAATTCCAGCACTCCTTCTTCTTTAGGTTGCACGTTGGTGATGCCTTTGATCTTGCTGATTTTCTTAAGCAAATCGTCGGCTTCACCGCGTACACGCAACATGCCGCGCTC
This sequence comes from uncultured Chloroflexia bacterium, assembly GCA_963829615.1. Taxonomy (GTDB): domain Bacteria; phylum Chloroflexota; class Anaerolineae; order Anaerolineales; family Villigracilaceae; genus JAABUE01. The sequence continues at coordinate 41,235 of CAWHJM010000064.1, read as the reverse complement.
AGAGCCGATCAGGCTGGCCTGCAAATTGGCCGGTGTGTCTTCAGCAACAATGTGTCCCTTATTTATGATGAGCACACGGTCACAAAGTTGCTGGGCCTCCGAAAGGATGTGTGTGGATAGCAGGACGGTGCGTTCTTTGCCGATCTCACGGATCACGTTGCGAACATCGACCACCTGACCGGGATCCAGACCGATAGTCGGCTCGTCCAAGATCAGGACCTCGGGCCTGTGCAGCAGAGCCTGGGCCAACCCTACCCTTTGACGCATTCCTTTCGAAAGATTACCAATATAACCATCAGCGCGTTCTTCAAGGCCAACCATTTCGAGCGTCTCATCGACGCGATCTTCCCCATCCGGTAGATGGCGTAAATCGGCCATGAACTTGAGATAATCGAAAACCGTCATGTCGGTGTACAACGGAACGGTTTCAGGTAGATAGCCAACACGGCGACGCACTTCAATTGATTCTGCAACAACATCATAGCCGGCTACGTTTGCTTCCCCTTCTGTGGGAGGCATGTACCCGGTCAGGATGCGCATAGTGGTGGTTTTGCCCGCGCCGTTAGGGCCTAAAAAGCCCAGGATTTCACCCTGCTCGGCTTCGAACGTCAGGTTGTCTATGGCGCGGCGCATCCCATAATCTTTGGTAAGTCCGCTTACTCGAATCATCGAGTTCTCCTTATTTATAAACTGACGAAACAAAAGGCACAGCAGCCCTATGGCGGCGGTGCCAATCTCTCGTACCTTGAATACTATACAGTAATTCGAGGGGCAAAGTCAAGCAGGTTTTAATTTTCTAATAAAACACTAATATTTGTTGTTTTATTCACATTTTTGTTGTACACTTTTACCCACAATCGAAGGAGAAATCATGACAGAATTGCTCTACCAAACCGATAGTTACTTGAAAGAATTCGATGCTGAAGTTACAGCAGTGGACGCTGAATTGCGTGCAATTGTCATCAATCAGTCTGCATTTTATCCCGGTGGTGGCGGACAACCCAATGATATTGGCCAACTTACTGTAGCAGGCGGTCAAGTTTATCCCGTTGAGAAAGTCAAAAAACAGGGCGTGGACGTTTTACACTTCTTGGGTAGTGACTTGCCTTTACCGGAAGTCGGCGTGCAGGTGCATGGCCAAATCGATTGGGACCGTCGTTATCAGCTCATGCGCACGCATTCGGCGATGCACGTGCTGTGTGGAACGGTCTTTCGTGATTACGGTGCGCTGGTCACGGGTGGCAATATGGAGCCCGGCAAGGGGCGCATGGATTTCGAGTTCGAGCGCCTGCAAGGAGAGCTTGTGGGTGAGATCGAAGCCGCGGTTAACAAGGAAGTGGAAGCCGGTCATGATATCCGTGTAAAAATTCTGCCACGTGACGAGGCCTTTCAGATCCCGGATTTGATCCGTACCAAGATCAATCTACTGCCGGAAGGCATCACCGAAGTCCGTACGGTGGAAATCGTGGGGTTGGATTTACAGGCCGATGGCGGTACACATGTTAAGAATACATCTGAAATTGGAAAGATCAAAGTTGTAGATTACAAGAGTAAAGGTGCGATCAATAAGCGTATTTATATAGAAGTCATTTAATGCCGCAAGCGGCACAAGCACTGCAACGATAGGAAAAATAGCCCTTTGACCGGCTTGAATCCGTAGCATAAAATCCGCACCTAACCGGCGCCGGCCGTAAACTCTGTTCATGATGAGGAGAGATGAAATGAAGAAAAAATTATCCATATTGCTTGCATTGGGTGCGTTGTTTGTTGCAACGCTGGCTTGTAGCCTGGTCACAGGCGGTCCTGCGGAATTGGGTCTGGAGAATTTGCACATGGCCTTTGACGAGGGCGGAGATAATCCGACTACGGTTTTCTCCCCTTCGGATGTGTTCTATGTTGTGGGTGACTTGAAAAACGCGCCTGCTGGAACTGTCGTAGAGGCCAAGTGGCTTGCGGTGCAGATAGAAGGATACGATCCCGGCGAACTGATCTATGAGCAGTCCATCAATGATTTTACGGATGAAAGCTTCAGCGGCACGATTTACTTCCAGTTGTCGAATGACAATGGCTGGCCTGTTGGAGATTACAAGGCAGATATTTACCTGAACGGTACTTTTGCGCAGTCTGTTCCTTTCAGTGTCCGGTAATCGCAAAACCGTTCTAATTTTTGATTGCCACCGAGATGGGTGGCATTTTTATTTCGCTATAATATGAACACAAAGTTGTCTAACCACTCAGAGGAAGGAGTTGTAATGGAATATCGCAATCTTGGAAGAACTGGACTCAAAGTTTCCGCGTTGTGTATGGGGAGCATGCAATTTGGCTGGTCAGTGGAAGAAGCGGATACCCAGCGCATCCTTTCCAGAGCCTTTGAATCCGGTATTAATTTTATCGACACAGCTGATGTATACTCGAAGTGGGTGGATGGAAATCCGGGTGGTGTGGCGGAGGAGTATATTGGTCGTTGGATGAAACAGGCCAAAATTCCGCGTGACCGTCTTGTGATCGCCACAAAAGTACGCGGGCAGATGGGCGATGGCCCAAACGCTGATGGCTTGTCGCGTACTCACATCTTGCAAGCAGTCGAAGACTCTTTACGGCGTTTACAGACCGATTACATTGATTTGTACCAGGCCCATTGGTCGGACGAATCCACGCCTATTGAAGAAACATTGCGCACAATGGATGATCTAGTACGGCAGGGAAAGGTGCGCTACATCGGTGCCTCGAACTACAAGGCCTGGGAGTTGATGCAGGCGCTGTGGACGTCAGACAAATATAACTTGGCCCGTTATGACTCGCTTCAGCCGCACTACAACCTGATCAAACGCGAAGAGTTTGAACGGGAACTACGCGCTGTATGCGAAACCTATGGTCTTGGTGTGATCCCTTACAGCCCGCTGGAAGGCGGCTTCCTGACCGGTAAATATCGTCGTGCTACGCCTTTGCCGAACAGCCGTCGTGCCGATGGCCGGCAGAAATATATGACTGAGCAGAATTTCGCCGTGCTCGATAAATTGGATGAAATCGCTGCTTCGCATCAGGCAACTGTGACACAGGTAGCGCTAGCCTGGCTACTATCGAACCCGCTGATTACCAGTCCGATCATCGGCGCAACCTCGTTGGAGCAGTTGGAAGAAAACCTGGGTGCGCTAAATGTGAAGCTAACAGATGAGGAAAAACAAGCTTTGGATGAATTGACGGACTGGAAAGAAACGCTAAACTGATCCCCCAATTTTTACACTGTGCCTTGCTATTTAGACATCAATCAACATTTTCACGGAGCAAGTTTTTGATAGTTGCTGCAAGCTCATCGATATCATAGGGCTTGATGATATAGCCGTCCGCGCCAGCGCCAAAGGCGACAATCCTGCTGTCGGTATCGTCTAAGGCGGTAATGATCAGGATGGGTGTAAAGATGAAGTTCGCGTCTGCGCGTAGCATCCTGCATACCTTGAACCCATCGGGATCTGGCATCATGAGATCGAGCAGGATGAGATCGGGTTTTGTTTTGTTCGCTACCTGGACAGCTAACGAGCTATCATTAACTGAAGAAGTTTGGTACCCCTGTCTGGAGAGGAGCATTTCTAATAAATTTGTAGTTTGGACATCGTCGTCTATGATCAGAATCTTTGCCATTCTATTCCTTCACGCCACCGCTGCTAACTCTCTTAAATTTCACTGTTGTCACTATTATACAGTAATGCACCCCTTGTGTTTGGTGTATTGCAGTATTCTTATGCTTGTTTAGATTTAGCAATCAGATTTTGAATTTTATGCATGAGATCTTCAACACGGAAAGGTTTTGTCAGATACTCATCTGCCCCTATTTCCAAGGCCGTTTCCTTGCTTTCATTATCGCCCATGGCAGTAAAAATAACAATTGGTGTCTGGGAAAATTTCGGATCTGCGCGTAACATTTTACATACCTCAAACCCGTTTGGTTCAGGCATCATCAGGTCAAGGATAATGAGTGCAGGATTTGTAGTATTTGCTACTTGAACGGCTGTAGCGCTATCATTCACGATAATTGCTTCATATCCTTTTGCCGTAAGGATTGTTTTGAACAAAGTTGTAGCGTGAATGTCATCATCTACGACCAGGATCTTCACCATAACATACTCTCAATCACCGATTTCTCGTCCCGAAAAAATGTCCAAAGCGGACCCACAGAAATTTTTGGTAGAGTGATTATATGTGGTATTGAGAAATTTGTCATCAATGAGAAAGAAGTTCGTCCACTGCTGCTGCCAGTTCCCTCAAGTTTCCCACCTTCAAGACATCATCGCATAACAGTGCATACTTTGGCATGTCGCTATCCCCGTGCCACATCGACGGGGGTTCCGGATTCAACCAGATGGTTCGGGTGGCACGGCGGGCCATCTGCGAAAACAGTTCCAGGCGCGGATCGTTGTAGTTGTTGCGACCATCGCCAACGACAATCAGCATGGTTCCACTGTTTAGCGTATCCATGTACTCGTTTTGAAAATCGTTCAAAGACCAGCCCAGGTCGGTGTTGTAGTGTCCGCTGGGCATACGCCATAAAACGGAAGCAATTGCCTCGTCCGCGTTCGAGCCGGTGAATTCGTCCGAAATGAATTCAAGATGGTCAATGAAGGCGAAAGCATGCGTCTTGCGCACCTGTCCTTGTAGTGCAAACAGAAAACTCAGCATCAACTCAGAGCAAAAGCGCATGGAGGTGCTGACATCGCAGATCACCACGATCTTGGGTTTGCGCGTGCGGTCGCGATGGCGCAGTTCCATCGGCACGCCGTGATATTTCAGGTTGGCGCGGATGGTGGCCTTGGGATCGAGTTGTCCGCTTTTGGCGCGTTTCTGGCGCAGAGCAATGCGTGTGCGCAACGCCGCGGCCAATCGCTGGACTTCGCGCTGGAGCGCTTTTTTGTCCGCGTCGGATAGCGCATCGAATGGACGGTTCATCAGCCCATCCACGCCTTCCGCTGGCGGTTTCTCGCTCAGGTTTTCGGCGATGCGCTCCCCGGCGAACTGGTTGATCTGTTGCTCCAGGCCTTGCATGTTTTGCTGGATGCGTTCCCGGATTTGCTGGATGCGCTCGCCGCTCATGCCCATTTGTGCCAGTTGTTCCATCAATTCTTGCATGGCCTTACGCACTTCAGGGAATGCCAGCGCGCGCATCATGCGTTGTGCCATCCAGTTTTGATGACGTAAGTCGTCGCTCTGGTTCAACCCGACCAACTTCGCCAACGCCTCCAACTCGGACTTTGATAATTGCTCGCCGCTCATCAGCCTTTCCATGCGCTGACGGAGATTCTCGGCCATTTGTCGCAAGGCATCTGCCAGCATCTGGGCTTCCTCGGGCGTCATATCATCCATTGGATTGCCACCCATCATCGGCGGCTGTCCCTGGCCGAAGAAGAGCGGGAAGAGCTTGTCGAATACGGGGATGTCGCGCACATCTTTGATGAGGGTCGCACGCAGCGACAGGCGGAAGTGCTCGCGGTCCTGAATGCCCATCAAATCAACCGCAGAGAACGCCTCGGCAGACTCCGCCAACGATACGCGCACCCCGCTGGCGCGTAGAGCAGAGATCAACTGTAAGATGCGGGATTCCATAAAAAATTCATCCTTACTACGGTGGTCGAGTAGCCCGAAACGTTTTTTGTGAAGGGCGTATCGAGACCTTTCGTTTCGTGGTGCTTGTAATTTGATGGTCTCGATACGGCAGCAACAGGGTAACTTTCCAGTAACATGCTAAAACCCGCTGCCTACTCGACCATCGGCGAAAACTTAATTTCCAGAAAAGCTTCCAAAATCATCCGGGCGCTGTCTCGGTGGCGGCGACATCAACTGACGCCTGGCCTTTTGCAAATCTGCTTCGTGTTTGAGCAGCACGGACAGTGTCTCATCCAATGTGCCCTTGTCGATGTTTTGGGCATTGAGCGCTACCAATGCGTTGGCCCAGTCCAACGTTTCGCTGATGGAAGGCGCTTTGCGCATGTCCGTTTTGCGCAATCCTTGAACAAATTCCACAGCTTGGCGTGCCAGTTTGGGATTGAGATCGGGCACTTTTAGGCGGACAACAGCCAGTTCGGCTTCGAGTGTCGGATAGTCTATGAACAGGTACAGGCAACGCCGCTTGAGTGCTTCGGACAATTCACGTGTGTTGTTGGAAGTCAGTACAACAATAGGTTTGTGCTTTGCAACCAGCGTCCCCAGTTCGGGGATGGATACCTGAAAGTCGCTCAATACCTCCAACAGGAAAGCTTCAAACTCAGCATCCGCGCGGTCGATTTCATCGATCAATAGCACGGTTGGCTGTTCGCTTTGGATAGCGCGCAATAGTGGACGTTGCAGTAAAAATCGGTTCGAAAAGAAGACGTCTTCTTCATGGGCAAGACGGTCGGCGGCTTCGGCCAGGGATTCGGCTTTGCCAAGTGTGTCGTTGAGTTTGTCGCGCAATAATTGTGTGTATAGCAGTTGCTTGGAATATTCCCACTCATAGAGCGCCTTGCTTTCATCCAGCCCTTCATAACATTGTAGCCGGATTAACTCATACCCGGTCGCTCCAGCAATAGCCTTTGCCAGTTCGGTTTTGCCAACCCCGGCAGGCCCTTCTGTCAGCAAGGGTTTGCCAAGCTTCTGCGCCAGGTAGACAATTGTCGCGATTTCATCGGATGGAATATATTTTTGCGCTGAGAGCGCGGATTTGACAGTATCTGATGATGTAAAAGGATTGTTCATTAAGCACCTGTATTGGAGTTAGTATACCCTTTTTGGGTAAAAAGGTGTTAATGGGGGATGAGAATCCAAAATTGTTCTCATTTTGACTTACAATGGGCCGATGCGCCTCAAAGCTGACCTGACGCTTTTGTTCATATCTATATTGTGGGGAAGCGCCTTTGTTTTTCAACGAATTGTTGGCGAGCAAGGAGGCGTATATTATTTTAATGGAATGCGCTTTTTGCTCGGTGCGTTCATTTTGCTGCCGTTTGTTCGAAAACGGCAAATTCGGGAAACGATTTCCAGGGAGCAGTGGCTCTGGATGGGGGTTGCTGGTACGATTTTGTTTACCGCTGCAGCGTTGCAGCAGGCAGGGATTCAATATACCACAGCCGGAAATGCTGGCTTTATCACCAGTCTGTCCGTTGTCATTGTGCCTTTTGTCTTGCTGATCGGTTGGCGTGAGCGTCCACATTGGTTGGCGGTGGTGGCGGTGATCATGGCTGTAGTGGGAGCATATCTGCTGTCAACGGGAGGCAGTTTTAGGGTCCAGAAAGGCGATGCGCTGGAATTGGTTGGAGCGTTGTTCTGGTCCCTTCATTTTGTTGTTCTGGGTAAATTTGCGCTGCGTTTTGCGCCTGTCCAATTTGCAGCAGGACAATTTGTTGTGGCTGGCTTGCTCAATATGTTTGTAGGTCTCTTCCTGGAGAAACCGCTATTCAATGGTGCGCTTGCTGGAGCCGTTGTCTATACGGCAGTGTTTTCGGTAGGCATAGGGTACACTTTGCAGGTTTGGGCGCAGCGATATACGCCGCCAGCAGATGCAGCTCTTATCTTAAGTCTGGAAGCTGTCTTTGCCGTGTTGACCGGGTGGCTATTTTTGTCGGAGAGATTGGCCCCGACTTAAATTTTGGGGTGTGGATTGATTCTAGGGGGCGTACTACTGACGCAGTTACAAGGCGGGAATTCAGAGTAAAATTATCTTATGGTAGCTAAAGTTATTTTGAACCCATACTCGAACCGCTGGCGGTCGCAGGAGCGTTGGCCGGAAGCGGAAGCTGCGCTGATGGCCGCCGGTGTGGAATTCGAAGTGGTGGTTTCGCAGAGGAAAGGCCAGGTTGTGGAATTGGCTGAGGAGGCTACGCGCGCGGGCTTTTCGCCGATCATTGCAGCGGGCGGCGATGGCACTATCGGCGAGACCGTGAATGGAATGGCGCGCGCTGCTACATCCGACCAGGATTTGCTTGGTCCGTTGGGGATCCTGCCCTTGGGGTCCGCCAACGATCTGGTAATCAATTTGGGCCTACCAACAGATTTGTCTGCCGCCGCGCAGGTTATTGCAGATGGAAATACGCGTCTGTTGGATGTGGGCAAGTTAAATGAGCGCTATTTCGTCAACAATTCGGCTGCGGGCCTGGAGCCCAGTGTGACCATCAAACACGAGCGCATTCACTGGATCAAAGGAATTGTGCGTTATCTTGTGGCCGCCGTCTGGGCAATTATGGAAAAACCCGAATGGCACGGTGACGTCAAATGGGATGACGGCGAGTACAATGGTCCGCTCTCGCTGGTCTCGATTGGCAACGCGCCGCGCACGGGCGGCTTTTATATGACGCCTCATGCCGATCCGTTCGATGGCAAGCTGACCTTTGCCTTTGGTTATCGCAAGACACGCTTGGGCTTGTTCCAGGCGTTGCCGCGCGCCATGAAGCCCGGTGAAGGAAGTTACGTTGAAATGGACGGGATGCAGGAAGTCCATACAACCGGACTAAGCATTCATCTGGATAAACCCTCTCCGGCTCATACGGATGGGGAATTGTTTCCCGAATTTGTGCAGGACTTTGTATATTCCATTTATCCCGGACGATTAAAGATACTCCTACCCTGATTCATGTTGATGTCACCCCAATTTTCGTTTCACCCTCTGACCCCTGACCTGTGGGCCGATTTTGAGCATCTCTTTGGCCCGCGCGGATGTGGCGGCTGTTGGTGTACCTTCTGGAAGTTACGCGGCAAAGCTTTCGAGGAAAATACGGGCGAGCCGGCGCGCCAGATGCAGAAGTCTGTGGTGGATTCGGGCACCGTTCCGGGATTGTTGGCATTCAGTGGCGATGAACCGGTAGGTTGGATAGCTGTCGAGCCGCGCTCGGCTTATGAACGATTGGCGTATTCACGTATCCTCAAGCCAGTTGACGAGGCTGAAGTCTGGTCGGTGACGTGCTTCTTCGTGGCGAAGCAGGCCCGTCGTCAGGGCTTGACCGTGGCGCTGCTCAAGGCAGCGGTGGAATACGTCAGGGAGCAGGGCGGCAAAATCGTGGAAGGCTATCCTGTCGAAACTAACAAGGAGATGCCTGCTGCCTTCATTTATCACGGTACAGCCGCTGCATTTCACAAGGCAGGTTTTGTCGAAGTGACAAGGCGTTCTGAGACGCGGCCCATCATGCGCTATTCTATAGGGGACTGATGTCATTCCAGGATTTTCAAAAGGCTCCAAACAAGCTGACTTCACGAGAAATCGTTCTTCTGATCCTTACTGGAAGCTTTGCCATCATAGTGCTTTATGTGCTGGTAGCGTCGAATTATTATCTGACAAACTTTTTGCCGGATGGTGGGGAATTCTACCTGTTGCGAACAAGCGGGCGTTCCTTCCTGTTCGATCATATCGAGCCCTATAGCGCCAATGTACCGGAACGGGTACAAGAGCAAGTTTATGGCCACCCAGCGGTAAAAGGGGAAGACCTGTATATTCTGGATATCCCCTTCCACTTGTTGATTCTCTATTTCCCGCTGGCAGTATTTCCTGATGTCTCCATGACGCGCGCCTTCTGGATGGCATTTGTTGAACTTGCTTTGCTAGGGTCCATTTACCTTAATTTCCGATTGGTTGACCGGCGCATTCCTTATTTCTTTATTATCTTGATTTCTCTGGCCAGTTTTGCATCTTTCTATGCCTACAGCTCATTCCTAGAAGGTTCTCCAACTCTTCTCCTTGGTTTTGCCTACGTGGGTATTCTGCTATCATTGCGCGCTGGTCTTGACGAAGTGGCTGGCGCTCTGATGGCGTTTTCTGCTTTTCAATGGGAAATTGGCGGGCTGTTCCTGCTCTTTGTGGTTCTTTGGGTCTTCTGGGAGAAGCGCTGGCGTGTGTTCGCTGGCGCCGGAATGCTGGCATTTGTCTTGCTGGCATTCTCTTTCCTTTTGTATCCAGGCTGGTTTATGCCATTCTTGCGCGCGTCCTGGAATAGTTTCCGCGTTGGGTTTGGATATTCCATACATGATATTCTCATCCAACTTTGGCCGCAGTTCGGCAGTCTGTTTGGCTGGACCCTGACTGCGACCTTGATTGTCACGCTGGGTTACGAGTGGCGCGCAACTCGAGGTGCAAGTTTCAACCGTTTTATATGGGTAGCTTGCTTTACATTAGCAGCAGCGCCATTGTTGGGGTATCCCGTAGAGATGGATCAGTTGGTTCTGCTTACGTTGCCTATCATGTTGATCATTGTGTTTTCACGCGAGCGCTGGTTGAAACTGGGAAACGGGATCGCATTTTTGGTTTTGTTGTTCTTTTTTGGTGTGCCTTGGTTGCTTTTCATCCGGGGTGTGCCGCAGGGATTTGGATTACAGGCAGACGAATTCTTGTTCCTTTTTTGGCCTGTTTTCGCCGTGATTGGGTTGTACTGGGTCCGCTGGTGGGTGATCCGCCCGCCACGCACCTGGTTGGATAGCATCCAACGCAAGGGGTGATGATGAACTGGCGAACTTATCTCATCCTGTTTATTCTTGGGCTGCTTGTTGCTTCGGGTGTCGCTTCTTTACAAAAGTTACCTGGCTACCTCGATTCAGACTATTACTTCGTGGGTGGCCAGCAATTGGTGGAAGGGAAGGGTTTTACCGAGCCCTTCCTGTGGAATTATCTGGATAACCCGGCAGGTTTGCCGCATCCCTCGCACACGTATTGGCTGCCGCTCTCGTCCATCCTGGCTGCCATCAGTATGTATGTAACCAGTCAGCATACCTATGCGGCGGCACGACTGATTTTTATCGTGATGGCTGCCTGCATCCCGCCGCTGACCGCATATTTGGCGTATAACATTAGCGGACGCCGCGTTCTGGCTCTGACCTCGGGGCTGCTGGCCGTTTTTTCGGTCTATTATTTGCCCTTCATGCCGGTGACCGATAACTACGGTCCCTTTATGTTGCTGGGTGGATTGATATTTTTACTGGCGAAAAAAAAGGACTGGTGGGCTTTCCTGCTTATGGGCTTGTTGGCTGGCCTGATGAACCTGGCGCGCAGCGATGGTTTGCTCTGGTTGGGGTTAGTTGGTTTGTTGGCTTTGTGGCGTTCAATAGATTCTGATCAACCCGCAAACCGAAAAATTCAATCTTTTGTTCTTTCAGGGGTCCTGGTTGTTATCGGTTATTCATTGGTCATGGGACCCTGGTATGCCCGTAATATAGCTGTCTTCGGTTCACCGATGGCGCCAGGCGGAGGCCGCATCCTGTGGCTGACGAATTACAACGATACCTTTGCTTTCCCGGCAGGCCAGGTAAATATGCAATCCTGGCTGGAGGCAGGTTGGGGAGCGGCGCTCAAAGTCCGTTTGTGGGCTTTGCAAATGAACCTTCTGAATGCTTTTGCCGCGCAGGGTGGTATCCTGCTTTTTCCATTTATCCTGATTGGATTGTGGCATCTTCGTCATGATCTTCGCGCGAGATTAGCTGCTGTAGGTTGGGTTTTATTGCTGGTTGTAATGACGCTTGTCTTTCCACTGGCAGGCGCGCGCGGCGGTTTTTTTCATGCCGGGGCCGCTTTTCAAATATTCTGGTGGGCCTTGGCTCCAATTGGCCTGAATCGCTTAGTGGATGCTCTATACCGTCGCAATATTCTTACTGCGAAACATGCGGGCACAGTTTTTCAGGGATTGTTGGTTGTAATTGCTGTCTTGCTATCAGGCGTCATCCTTCAGGTGCGCGTCTTGCAACCGGGCTGGCAGCCTGAAGAGGAACTATACATCAAGGTGGAGCAGTTTTTGGTGGAGCAAGGTGCAAGCCCGGACAAGATTGCCATTGTCCGCAACCCGGCGGGATACTACATCGTTAGCGGGCGCCCAACCATTGTCATGCCGCCGGGCGGGCCCGATACTATCCTGGCGCTGGCAGAGCGTTATGATGCCTCGTATTTTGTCCTGGAACCAGGTGGGGTTTTAGAAGAATACCGGAAGCTTTACGAACAGTTTGATGTAAATCCCGGGTTGGAATATCTTGGGGAGGTAGATGATGCGCGAATTTATGCACTTCACCCTGCCGAATAGAAGAATTGTCTGGCAACTGGCTCTGGCCAGCGTTATCAGTATGGCAGTGTATCTGGTTGCGAGTGCGCTGTATTATCATATTGGTTTTCCGCTTGATGATTCCTGGATTCACCTGACGTATGCCCGCAACCTGGCTGTCTATGGCGAATGGGCGTTTCAGCACGGCAAACCTTCGGCGGGGTCAACTGCCCCCCTGTGGACGGGGTTGCTATCCATCGGTTTTCTCCTTAAACTCGCGCCCTATATCTGGACCTATTTGCTCGGCGGGCTTTTGCTCTTGAGCATGGGGTTGTTGGGTGAGATGGTTGTCCGGCGTGTCAGTCCAGCCTATCGGAGCCGGTTTCCCTGGGTAGGGTTGTTCCTGATCCTGGAATGGCATCTGGTCTGGTCGGCAGCTTCGGGGATGGAAACTTTATTGCATGCGTTACTTATCACAACGGTGCTGGGCATGCTGATGAGTGGCTCGCGTCGTTTCATGACCCTGGGCCTGCTTGCTGGATTAAGTGTCTGGGTGCGGCCCGACGGGGTAACGCTTCTCGGGCCGATCGCTGTCCATGTGCTGGCAGGCCAGGGTTCCGGAAAGAAGCGCTGGCAGGATTTGAGTCTGCTCGTGATCGGTTTTGCATCCCTGTTCGTCCCATATTTGCTGTTCAATCTTGTCCTGGCTGGAACGCCGATGCCGAACACATTCTATGCCAAACAGGCTGAGTATGCCGCCTGGCAAGCGCGTCCGTTTTTGTTTCGTTTTGGGCAATTGGCATTGCAGTTTTTTGCGGGACCTAGCCTGGCGTTGCTGCCTGGGGCGATTGGCTGGTTTATCATCTCTCTGCGAAAGCGCGATTGGGGGACATTGGCCGGAATGGTCTGGTTTGTTGGTTATTTGTTTTTGTATGTTCAACGTTTGCCTGTCTACCAACATGGGCGTTATATCATGCCAGCCATGCCGATATTCTTCTTGTGGGGGCTGGCGGCGATGGCAGAATTCGTAAAATCAAAGGGTCTCGGACGCTATCATTGGTTAGCTGCTACAGGTTGGAATGTTTTGACTGGCGTCTTGTGTCTGGCCTTTTGGCTGGTTGGTGCGAACACTTATGCTCAAGATGTGACCCTGATCGAAAGCGAAATGGTGGCTTCGGCAAAATGGGTAGCTGCGAATGTGCCTCAGGGTGATATTATCGCCGCGCACGATATAGGCGCGTTGGGATACTATGATAGCCATGATCTGATCGACTTGGCTGGTCTGATATCCCCCGATGTCATTCCTTTTATACGAGATGAAGAACGATTAGCAGAATTTTTAGATCATCAGGGTGCAAGTTATTTGATCGCATTCCCGGATTTCTATCCGCTATTAAGTGAATTAGCCGAACCAGTTTTTGTCTCAAATGGTATCGGGCCTGATTTGGGTGGGGAAAACATGATCGTCTTTCATTGGCGTTGAATTGCAATCAATTCCCGTAATAGGACTCATGTGCTATACTTTTAAAAATCAAACTTGATCAGGGGTTGTGGAAAAAAGATGAAAGATATTACTTTACTCATCGTCGATGACCATCCCTTGTTCCGGCAGGGTGTTGCGGATGCACTTGCGTTGGAGCAGGGATTTCGTGTTGTTGGGCAAGCTGCAGATGGCAAGCATGCTCTTGAGTTGATCCGTGATTTGGAACCTGACATTGCTGTTTTGGATGTAAATCTCCCGGAGATGAATGGGCAACAGATTACACATCTGGTAAATCAAGAGAAACTGCATACTCGTATCCTGTTGCTAACAGGATACGATGATATCGAGCAGGCTATCCATGCGGCTCACGCCGGTGCTGCGGCGTATTGTGCCAAAGATATTCAGCCGCAAGGCTTAGTTAGTGTTATCCGGGAGGTCGCTAACGGCAAATATGTGATCGGTGGGAATGTGTTCAATCGTCACGAACTGGATGAATGGCTGGACAGCCAAATGGAGGGCGCGCGCCGCTCTTATAGCGAACCGGGAAGTCCTTTCCACCCGCTTTCCGACCGTGAAATGGAAGTGTTGTCCTGCGTTGTGCGCGGCATGAGTAATAAGGAAATCGCTGGTTTGTTGGGAATTAGCCATCAGACGGTAAAAAACCACGTCACTTCCATTCTGCGAAAGTTTGGTGTCGAAGATCGGACGCAGGCTGTTGTTTATGCCTTGAAGCGAGGTTGGGTAAAATTGCAAGATATGGATATGAATAAACCGCAGGAGTAATATTGGTATGACTTCGGAACTTGAAGATATTCAAGAACAAGAGCAAGTATTCGATGTGAAAGCTGAGTTGCAAGAAACCCAGCGGGCTTTGCGTGAAACCACGCTTATGATTGAGCAAAGTCAAGGCGAGGTATCGAAGTTGTCCCAGCGTAACGCTGCGATTACATCCCATTTACAACAGGTTCAAAACCAACTTGGCGGTACGCCCGTGGAAGAGATCCGAATGGCGTATGACTCGGCTTTAGATGCTCAACAACGTTTATTCGTTATGCGTGGCCAGTTAGAAAAGTTGCAGAGCGATCAGGCACATTTTGAGCGCTATAAGTTGGTGTTGGAAAACATGGCAAATGGTGAATGGGGAGGTGTTGCAACGTCTTCTTCGCAGTCAGGCGGCACCGGTAAAGGTTCTCTTGCCAGCGTGGAAATGTTGGTCAATGCACAGGAGGCTGAACGCCAACGGCTTTCTCGCCAGATGCATGACGGTCCGGCGCAGGCGCTTTCCAATTTTATTTTGCAAACTGAAATCGCAATGCGCTTGATGGATGTGGATCCAATGCAAGCAAGAGATGAATTGAGCAATCTTAAAGTGTCTGCAATGGGAACATTTCAAAAAGTTAGAAACTTTATCTTTGAACTGCGCCCAATGATGTTGGATGATCTTGGTCTTATCCCAACAATTCGCCGTTATGCGGATGCATTCAAAGAACAAACCGGCTTTGATGTTAATGTAACTATTAGTGGAAATGAACGTCGTCTGGAGTCGTATCTTGAAGTGATGGTGTTTCGTGCAATCCAGGAACTGCTTGGAAACGCAGCTCGTCATAGTCAGGCTACACTCCTCAAGATTAATGTGGATTTGACGGATGACCTTATCCGTGTCAGTGTTGACGATAATGGCAAAGGGTTCGACATGGATTCTGTTCAGGGGCAGAACTTGGGCCTGAAGTTGATTCGTGAACGTACTGAAATGCTAGGAGGAACGTTTGAGGTGGATAGTGCAATGGGCAAAGGGACACGTGTTATGTTCTCGTTACCTGCAAGGAAGTGAGAGCATTCTCTTCCATCATTTAGGAATATAGGATTTTATGGGCTCTGTGTTAGGCAGGGCCCTACCTATATACCAATTATGGTTTTGTTATTTTTCCTGTATAATCGATATGATAAAGTTACTCTAACTAAGCTTGTTATAGAGAGGAGTCCATATGCGCCGCGGACGAATATTCATTTTTCTGGCTCTAATATTGATCATAGGTCTGGCTGTTGTTGCCTTGGTATTTCGCCAGTTCTTCCTTCCCGGAACGCCAACTGCTTCACCGCAGCAGTCCGCAACTGTGAAGGTTTTTATTGCAGGACAAAATATTCCGCAAGGGGAAACTATCACTGATGAAGTTCTTACTACCATTGATATTCCACCGGAAAGTGTAGTTTCAGTTATGCTTACGGCTGATCAAAGGGCGGAACTGGTAGGTAAAACAGCAAGATATCCCATTGATCAGGGTGTTCTTATAACCCGTACGATGATCTCTGATGGAACTGTGGCAGCTGGTGGTCCAGAGTGGGCTTCTCAAATTCCTCAAGGTATGACAGCAATTGCAATTCCGACTTCTAGACTAGAGTCTGTAGCATTTGGTGTGCGAGATGGTGCACATGTAGATGTTAATGCGTGTTTTCTGTTTGTTGATGTCGATCCATCATATCAAACGGAGCTACCAAACCATGTTGGTGGATTGGTAGCCCCAGGCACGGCTGCTGAAGGTCAAGTCTCCTGGTATTACCATTGGTGTGACAGGCGATAACGGTGTTCAAGGTCGCACGGAAGTTGAAACAGCTTTCCAACAGGGTATCTATGTGTTACCTTCTGAAGATCATCAACGTCCAAGATTGGTATGTCAGATGGTTTTACAGAACGTTTCCGTGCTGAAGTTGGGCAGTTTTGCTTTACCGCAAGTAGCTACAACGGATCAAACAAACCCGGACACGCAGGTTGCTCAACCGCAGGAAATTCCTGACGTTGTTACTTTAATTGTGACTCCTCAAGATTCTGTAACATTGTCATATATGGTTTATGGCGGTGCAAAGATTACTATGACATTAAGGAACGTATTAGATGATTCTCGAGTTGCTACAGAGGCGGCAACATTGCAATTCCTGCTGAGTCAATATAATATTCCTGTTCCTGCAAAGCTGCCTTATGCGGTACAGCCCCGTATTGATACGTTGTCTTATCCACCCCTGTTGAACGAAACGGCCCCTGCTACGGCACCGGTACAGTAATAGTAGATAATTGAGGTGAAACACAATGGCAGCTGGCCAAAAAATTCGCGTTATTATCGTAGACGATATCGCTGAGACTCGCGAAAATGTTCGCAAGCTTCTTCAGTTTGAAGCAGATATTGAGGTTATTGGCGCAGCAAAGTCAGGTAAAGAGGGGATTGAATTTTCGAAAGAGCAGGATCCTGACGTCATCTTGATGGATATTAATATGCCTGATATGGATGGCATATCTGCAACCGAGGCAATTCTTCGCAGTCAGCCACATGTGCAGGTTATTATTCTATCTGTTCAAGGTGATCAAAATTATATGCGGCGCGCCATGCTTGCGGGAGCGCGTGACTTTCTAACCAAGCCGCCGATGGCGGATGAGTTGATATCCGCCATTCGCCGTGCTGGTGAAATGGCTCAACATGAACGGGCAAAAAATGCACAGATCCGCGGAACACCCGCCGCGCTAGGATCATCGTCAGCGGGCGCTGGTTTATCACTCACTCAAGGGAAAGTGATTACTGTATATAGCCCCAAAGGGGGGACAGGTTGCACAACGATCGCAGTAAACCTTGCAATAGCCTTGCACAATGAAGATACGCACACCACACTTGTTGATGGAAATTTTCAATTTGGTGATGTGGCTGTTTTTATCAACGAGCAAGGTAAAAACACCATTATAGACCTTGCGACACGTGTAACTGAGTTGGATCCGGAAATTGTCGATGGGGTGATGATAAAGCATGCAGCATCGGGTGTTCATGTTTTAGCTGCCCCGTCACGTCCAGAATATGCGGAAAAGGTAAGTAGTGATCAGTTTGCGCAATTGATCGAATATTTGCGCCAGATGTATGCCTATGTTGTAATTGATACCACACCGTCTTTAAACGATATCACTCTTGCAGCAATTGACAAAAGCAACGTGCTTGTATTGGTTACCACACAAGATATTCCGTCAATTAAAAACGCACGACTGTTTCTGGATTTGCTTCAAACAATAGGAATCAATCGCGAACGGATTGTTTTTTGCATGAACAAATATGATAAACGAATTGCAATTACGCCGGAAAGGGTTGGGGATAATTTAAAGCAATCAGTGGCTGCGGTTATTCCTATGGATGAACGAGTTGTTGTGCCTGCTGTGAATCGTGGCGTACCATTCATTTTAGATAATAAGACACAGCCGTCAGGGCGTGGTATATTGTCTTTAGCAGAAAGTGTGCGTGAAGCTCTGGCTTCCTCTGAATTAAATGAATCTGAAATGGTAAAGTGACTAAAATTAGGAGTACAGGAGTGTAGTTATGTCATTACTCAAACGGATAGAGCAGGGGCAGAGTTCGGAAACAGGCTCTAAATCGCAGGGGGCAGGATCGTCTGGCAGCGGTTCGGATAACTCACGCCTATCTTCTTTACAAACTAGACGCACAAATGCGCCAATTACTTCTCCTCAGGCAGGGACCTATTTTGATCTTAAGACCCGGGTTCAGAACAAATTATTATCAGAACTTGATCCTTCAATGGATATCACCAGAACCGAAGATGTCAAACGAACGATCCAGGAACTTTTTGAACAAATTCTCTCCGAAGAAAATATAGTCCTTTCTCGTCCGGAGCGGGCCCGTCTTTTTGAACAAATTGCGGCTGAGATTTTAGGTTTAGGGCCTCTCCAACCGCTATTGGAAGATGATACCATTACTGAAGTTATGGTCAATGGCGCAAAGAATATTTATATTGAGCGCAAGGGTAAACTCCACCGTGTTCCAGTTACCTTTGAAAACAATGAACATGTTTTGCGCATAATTGATCGTATTGTTGCACCGCTTGGCCGCCGCATTGATGAATCTAGCCCGTACGTGGACGCGCGCTTACAAGATGGATCTCGTGTAAATGCAGTAATTCCTCCCATTTCTCTGGTGGGACCGGTTTTGACAATTCGTAAATTCTCAAAGAATCCAATCACTGTTGAACAGTTAGTGCAATTTGGCTCAATTTCCATGGAAGCACTTCAGTTCCTAAAGGCATGTGTTGAAGCACGATTAAACATTATAATTTCTGGTGGTACAGGTTCTGGTAAAACCACTTTACTAAATGTAATGTCCGGTTTTATTCCAGACGATGAGCGTATTATTACCATAGAAAATGCGGCGGAATTACAATTGCGCCAGGAGCATGTTGTCACTCTAGAGTCGCGTCCGCCTAATATTGAAGGGCGTGGTGAAATCACTATTCGTGATTTGGTTATTAACTCCCTTCGTATGCGCCCTGAGCGTATTATCGTAGGGGAGTGTCGTGGTGGTGAAACATTGGATATGTTGCAAGCGATGAATACCGGCCATGATGGTTCTATGACAACCGCACATGCAAATTCTCCGCGGGATACACTATCTCGTATTGAAACGATGTGTCTGATGGCAGGTATGGACCTACCAATTCGAGCTATTCGTGAGCAGGTAGCAAGTGCCATTCAAGTTATTGTTCAGCAGGCACGCATGCGAGATGGTACCCGTAAAGTAGTTACTGTTGCAGAAGTGAGTGGTATGGAAGGCGATGTTATCACCATGACGGATATTTTTTCCTTCGAACAAACGGGCGTTGAAGCCGGAAAGGTCATTGGTCGATTGCGCCCAACTGGCTTGCGACCTAAGTTTATGGATCAAATTGAAGCAGCAGGTATTAACTTGCCACCCTCAATATTTGGTGTTGGCGAGCGACGCCGTTATTAAAACCTAGTAGTCAAATTAGGAATATTATGACCTGGATATTGTTTATTGGCGGTGGTTTGGCCGTGATCTTGTTGATCGTTGGTGTCATTGACTCTGTCAATAGCGAGCGTTCATTGGTGGAACAACGCCTTGGCAGATTCTTGGGCGATGATAAAACGACCGCTGACAAAGAAGCTGATCGCTCGATGGTTACTGACTGGGTCAATAGAAGGGTGGAAAAATCTTCATTTGGCGATCGCATTGCCCGCGAACTCGCTCGTGCTGATTTAAAGCTAAAAGTTGCTGAATATTTTGCTCTATATGTTATTACTGTATTCCTTGGGGCACTTGTATTTGGATTTCTTGGAGGCTGGCACCCGGTTTCATTTTTAGTTGGTGCAGTTATTGGCGCATTTGCTCCTCGTTTTTATGTAAAGCGCCAACAACGTCAACGTCTGAGTCGATTCAATGACCAGCTTGGCGATATGCTGAATCTAATGGTCAATGGTTTAAGAGCCGGTTATTCAACCATGCAAGCGATGGAAGCTATTAGCAAAGAGTTGCCAGCACCCATTAGCGATGAGTTTCGACGCGTAGTGCAAGAAATGCAGTTGGGTGTTCCAATGGAAACTGCATTGGATAATTTGCTACGGCGTATTCCTAGTGAAGACTTAGACTTTGTGATTACTGCCATAAATGTGCAACGTGAAGTAGGTGGTAACCTTTCCGAAATATTGGATTCAATCTCATATACTATTCGAGAACGGGTAAGGATTAAAGGTGAAATCCGCGTTATGACTGCGCAAGTCCGGGCCTCAGGAACACTGTTGTCATTCATACCGATGGCTCTGGCGCTCATTCTTTGGTTTATGAATCCTGAATATTTGCTATCCTTTTTTGATGGACCATCACCTTTATGTGGGTGGGCAGCGATTGGATTGATCATAATTATGATTGCTGCTGGTTATTTCATTATGATGAAAATAGCGGATATCGAGGTCTAGTCATGGGTTCTCTTTTGTGGGTCATTGTTGGTGTTGTGCTGGTTGCCGGGGCAATTGTTCTTGTTATTGTAGGCAGGCGCACTGCAACCGAATCTCAAAGTGATGAAGATCCCATGATGGCGCGCTTGGCGGAATTTACAGAGCGCGGGGATGTGGTGTCCCTTGAAGATTTAGAGTTATCCCAACCTTTTAGCGACCGCGTTTTAGTACCAATATTGCGAGGTATTGGGGAGTTTTCAACACGTTTTACGCCTCAAAAAGTACTAGAACAAACTAATCTGAAGATGGAATTGGCAGGCAATCCGGTCCGTATGGATGCCTCAACATTTTTAGCATCTCGCTTTGTCGTGGCTGGATTATTCGGCGGTTTTTTGACGTTGATATTTGCCATTTCGCCTCCTACTTGGGGTCTCAGTACGAGAATTCTCGTTATTTTACTTTTTGTTGTTCTCGGGTTTTCGTTTCCTCAGCTTTGGCTACAGAGTAAGATCAATAGCCGGCAAACGGAAATCCGAAAAGCTATGCCTGACGCGCTCGACCTTTTGACAATTTGTGTTGAGGCAGGATTGGGCTTTGATGCAGCCATGGCAAAGGTGAGTGAGAAATGGGAGAACCACTTGTCTGTAGGATTTTCGCGCGCGATTCGTGAAGTACAGCTTGGCAAGACCAGACGTGACGCATTACGAGTCATGGCTGAACGTATGGGTATCCCGGAGATGACGAGTTTCGTGGCTGCGGTTATTCAGAGTGAAATGCTTGGTGTCAGCATGGCAAAAGTCTTGCGTATTCAATCTGACCAGATGAGGATGAAACGCAGACAACGAGCAGAAGAGCTAGCGCATCAAGCTCCTATTAAAATGTTACTCCCAATGGCTCTTTTGGTCTTTCCTTCTATTATGATTATTTTAATGGTGCCGGCTGTGTTCCAGATCATGGGAGTATTTGGCGGGGGTGGAGTAATTGGAGGCTAATTAGTATTATTGCCTGATGCATGGTAGCTGGTTGAAGAAGTAGTTGGTATCTTATTGAACGCGAATTGGCAATATCACTTTTATAAAAGTCTTTGGGTTGGAATTGATTGGCTTTTTCCGCCTGCTTGTGGGGGATGTGGAGATCCGGGTACCCGTTGGTGTCAAGATTGTCAGAAAAAGGTTCAAGCAATAAACGGTTCTGTTTGTGATGCCTGTGGCCTGCCGCAGGTAAATTCAGGTTTGTGCGGGCGTTGCCAAGAAAAGCGTCCTTCGTTCAAATTGCTACGTTCTTGGGCTGTCTTTGAAGAACCGGTGCGGAAAGCTTTACATCGTTTGAAATATGGACGTGACATTGGATTGGGAGAAGCATTATCGAACCAGATGTCTGGTTTTGTTACACAGTTGGGATGGCCTGTTGATATGTTGATACCGATTCCTTTAGGCAAAGAGCGTCTCAAAGAACGAGGGTATAATCAGGTTGCGATGGTTGCTATGCCGCTTTCAATTCAGTTGGGATTGGATTACCATCCTTCGGCGTTGGCTCGTGCGCGCGAAACAAGATCCCAGGTGGGTTTGTCAGCAGTTGAGCGGCAAGAAAATGTTCGGGGTGCATTTTTTGCGGATGGAACGCAGGTAAACGGGCGAACCATCTTATTGATGGACGATGTTTCCACAACGGGAGCAACTTTATCGTCCGCGGCTGAGACGCTTCTAGCGTCCGGCGCACGTGAAGTATTTGCAATCACGATCGCGCGCGCTTTGCCGCATCAGAGTTTAAAAATCGTTTAGTTTTTGTCGCCTGATTTTAGGGCGTATATCAAATCACAAAGAGGAGGTTCTATGTCACCAGAATTGGATATTCAAGCTCGCAATATGGAAGTGACCGACCGAATCAACGACTATATCGAGAAAAAAGCCAGTAAACTTGACCGATTTCTATCGGCCATCGAAGAGACGCGGGTTGAACTTTCATTTGAAAAGTCGGCTCGTAGTGCAGCTGACCGGCACATAGCACAGATAACTGTGCGCGGCAAAAATTTACTGCTTCGTTCTGAAGAGCGTGCTGATGACATATTCGCTGCTTTTGACGCAGCACTGGATAAGATCCAACGTCAGATCGATCGCTACAAAGGCAAACGCTATCGTGGCCGTGGAGATGGTCGTTCAGCAGCTGATGTCGCGCCAGCGCCTGAGGTGGAAGTAGATGAGGTAGAAGCGGATGAAGAAGATGTAATTGTTCGTTACAAAAAATTTTTACTTGTGCCGATGAACGAGGCCGAGGCTATTGAGCAGATGAAGTTGTTAGGACACGATAATTTCTTTATCTTCTTCGACGCGGATGCCAACCGGGTAAAAGTGTTGTATCGCCGTCGAAATGGAACTTATGGCTTGATTGAGCCGGAAGTTGGTTAGAGAAAGGGTATATAAATACCAACTGGCCTGGCTGGACGCTAGGCCAGTTTTTTTGGAGTATGTATGAAAGAGTTGCTTGATTTTGATGATGATTTGAGCGAAAAGGAACTTGAAGGTAACGGAATCGAAAAGGAATTGCTCGAAGATGCCATATCGACACTGATTAAAGCCGTAGGCGAGAATCCCGCTCGAGAGGGATTGAAATTCACTCCCAAACGGGTTGCCCGTATGTATTCGGAACTGCTCAGCGGCTATCATGTTGACCCTGATGCTATGATCAATGGCGCGTTGTTCAATATTACTTATGATGAAATGGTTTTGGTGCGCGACATCGAGTTTTATAGTTTGTGTGAGCATCACATTTTGCCTTTCATGGGCCGCGTCCACGTGGCCTATATCCCCGATGGAAAAGTGATCGGACTTTCTAAAATTCCCCGTATTGTGGATATGTATGCCCGGCGCTTGCAGGTGCAAGAGCGTATGACCCGCCAGATAGCGGATTTCTTACGGGATTTGCTTAAGCCGCAGGGCGTGGCCGTGGTGGTAGAAGCAGTTCATCTCTGCTCGATGATGCGCGGTGTTAGAAAAGCATGACGCCCGCATGACCACTTCTGCCATGCACGGCGCCTTCCGTGCGAACCTGGCGACTCGTCAGGAATTCTTGGATAATATCAGCAGGGGAGCCACACCGCTACAGATTTAAGCGCATCTTTCGCAAACTATGCCTGCTTCTGTTTGCGAAGCGGATTCTACTCTCGGGCGCGCTCCACCTTCATCCCCATTAAATGGGCTGAAAGGAGCGCGTTCGATGTTTTCATTAACAAAAAATCATCCCTTACTGCGTATAACCAGTTCGGGCGAAGAATCTCTACTTCTTCTATCTAACAGGAACAGGGAAATTGCCAATACCGCCCATGCAATAATTTGCGCCAGTCTCAGGCCGCCAAACACGAGTGTGCTATCTCCACGGAAGGCTTCCAGGAAGAGACGCGCGCCGCTTGTCAACGCGGCAAAGCTCAGGAAGTGGACTCCAGGGCGCGTGTCCGCTTTTTGAAACCAGAGCAGGCCCAGGATCAAGAGAGAGGCGAGAATCTCATAGATCTGGCTGGGATGGCGCACTGCGCCCCACAGTTTCATCCCCCAGGGCAGGCTGGTCTCTTTGCCAAAGGCGCTGCCTGAAGCCAGGTGCGCCAGCCCCAATCCGACGGCGAAAACCGCAAAGGCAGGTGTCAGCGCATCCAACGTTGGCCATAGAGATAGGTTTTGCCGCTGTCCGTAGACCAGCGCAACGATGATCGCCACTGCCAGTCCGCCGAAGGGATCGAACAAGTCCAGATTTAGTGAGATCAAACTTTGTGGGTTTTGTATGAACGCAGACAGGTTTTCAAACGCGAATAGGATACGTCCGCCGAGCAGATAACCAATTAGCGGGAAGAAGACGATGTTATTCAAATCGTCATTGCTTATGCCGTGTCTCGCGCTGCGTTTTTCAGCCAGGAACAGGCCTACCCAGATGGCAACTACGACCAGGATCAGGTCGCGAGGAGGGGAAAATAGATTGCGGAAGAGTGTTAGCATGTTATTGAAGGATCGACTCGATACGTGTGCGCAAAAGCACCTCTGACATAGGCCCGCCAATCACAACTTCTTGGATGATGCCTTGGCGGTCGATAAAGAAGCTTGAGGGGAGTGAGCGCAGCTCATATTTACCTGCCACTTCACCCGTCGCTTCGATCAAAATAGGAAAGGTGAGCCCATTTTCCTGTGCGAAAGGGACAACTGCCTGGGCATTATCCTGATATGTCATGTTGACGCCCAATACGACAAGCCCCTGATCTTTATATTCATCATACAGCTTTTGGATGGCGGGCATTTCGGCGCGACAGGGCGGGCACCAGGTTGCCCACAAATTGACCAAGACAGCCTGCCCGCGTAAATCTGAGAGGGTGATGGTTTTGCCTTCGGGGGTTTGGAGTGTGAAATCTGGAGCCAGGAAGCCTTGCCTTGGCGCGGGAATTTCGCCAGCGGTTGATGTGCCTGCCTGGTCGGCGCTGACGAATATCCAGGCCAGGGCAGCCACAAGGATGACGATGTAGAATGCGCGTCTTTTGGTTGGTTGCATAAGTTCCTTTTTTAGGCTACACTTTTACATATAGCACGCTACTGCTTCATGCAAATTATCTCGAACTTGCATCTAACGAATGGTCATTAAAAACCAGGTTTTTGGATCGGACATTTACGCAGCACTCTGTAAAATATTGTTCGTCTTACGAGGCTATATCTTACTATGAATATAAATGACTCGGTTTATCTTGGGATCGACCCTGCCTCCGGCAATAAGGAATTCAGTTATGCCGTTCTGGATAGCAATCTGAACCTGGTTACGCTGGCAGATGCGGACATGGATGAAATGGTTGCATTTCTTGCGGAGCAAGAGTCTGCGTTTGTGGCAGTGAATGCGCCTGTACGGGTCAATCAAGGATTGGTCAGGAAAAAGATTGAAGATGCACGTTCTGTTCCCGGGCGTACTTTGCGGGGCGTAGACGTTCGCCTGGCTGAGTATGAATTGCACGAACGTGGTATTGCTGTGACCGGAACGCCTTCGCGCGAAGAATTTTGTCCAGCCTGGATGCAGGCCGGTTTCACGTTGTATCAGAATCTATCGGACATCGGATTCCAGCCCTATGGCGTAGCCGATGCAGCTTGCCAGGTGTTGGAAACGCAACCGTATGCCTGCTTTTGCGTGTTGGTAGATGGCACCCCGTTACCAAAATCAACTTTAGAGGGGAGACTGCAACGTCAATTGATTTTAAGTGATAGAGGCTTGCGAATTACAGATGCGATGGATTTCTTTGAAGAAATCACGCGTTTCAAACTGATAAAAGGCATATTGCCGACAAATGTGCTCTATTCTCCGGAGCAATTAGATGTGCTGGTAGCCGCCTATACTGCCTGGCTGGCAGCCCACCGGCCCGAGGATGTAACCGGGGTTGGTGACAGCGATGAAGGAAAAATAATCCTGCCTGCCAGAGAATTGAAGGAGAAATATTAGATTGCTCTTATTGAATTCGTAACTTTCCGGGATAGAAATTATTCAGATATTTCATTCATCCTGTTCTACCAGAATCTTCTCGATTTTTCCGATTCGTTGCAACAATTCCTCGATTTCCACTTCAGCCTTTAAATTTACACGATAGTCCAGTTCACTGCGCAAGCGGTCTTTGGTGTCTTGGCGGTTCTGACTCATCATAATGACCGGCGCCTGGATGGCTGCCAGCATTGACAGGAACAGGTTAAGCAAGATGAAAGGGTAGGGATCCCAGGGCTTGGAGAGACTGGAATTGATGGCGACGTAAATAAGCAATATAACGCCAAACGAAATCACGAAGCCCCACGAACCGCCAAACTTTGCTACGCCATCAGCTACTCTCTCACCGACCGTTTCTTGCTCATCTATTTCTTCGTTGATATTACGTGCCACGCGTGTACGCATCAACTCGTGGACGGCGCGCATTTGTTTCTCGACGATAGTCAACATGTCCAATCCGGCCAACGGCTTGGCATTGAGCAGAGCCGTAATGTCATGCCGGTCTATTTCAATGGCGGTTGTATCTTCCTCTGCAACGGCGGTCGTCTGGTGTTTTTCACCGGCCAGCAGGGATGACATCCCCACCAGTCCGCCATCATCGGCGATATCCACGATGATGCTCTCGTAGTTGGCGTCCTTGATTGTGACATAGACCGTCCCTTTTTGCACGAGATAAGCCAATCCGCCCGGGTCGCCCGCTTTATAGATTACATCGCCCTTTTTAAAGTTCAATATCGAAACTTGTTCTGCTAACACCCTCTTCTCGTCTGCATCCAACAATTGGAAAAGGGGAACCTCATTGAAAAGATCCGGATTGACCATTTCGACCTCCTTGGTTTACAGAATGTGGTTACTATACCCTTCACGGTCACACCCTGCCTACGGTGCCAGGGAATTGCGCCTTTATGACGGTGTGGGAAGCGCAATTTGTGACCCGGGGGCATTATATACCACTGTCATCCTGAGTGCACGATGGTACAATTTATGAGTTTCACTATAATCGAGGCATAAAAATGACAAACAATGATCTCCAAGCTCGTGCAATTAACACCCTTCGCTTTTTATCAGCAGACGCTGTACAGCAGGCGAACTCCGGTCACCCGGGGTTACCAATGGGAGCGGCTGCCATGGCATACACCATCTGGACGCGGCATTTGCGCCATAATCCGCGCAACCCGCATTGGCCGGGCCGTGACCGCTTTGTCCTTTCGGGCGGGCATGGCTCCATGCTGCTCTATTCTCTCCTGCATGTCACTGGCTACGATCTCTCGCTGGATCAGATCAAGAACTTCCGCCAGTGGGGTAGCCTGACTCCCGGACATCCTGAATACGGATTGACGCCCGGTGTAGAAACGACGACTGGCCCGTTAGGACAGGGCTTCGCAACTGGCGTTGGCATGGCGATCGCCGCCACGCATCTTGCTGCGATCTTCAACTTGGACCGGCTTCGACTTGATTGATTCGTACATCTACGGGATCGTCACCGATGGCGACCTGATGGAAGGTGTCTCCTCCGAAGCTGCTTCCCTGGCAGGACATCTATCCCTGGGACGTTTGATCTACCTGTATGACAGCAATCACATCTCCATTGATGGCTCCACTGATCTGGCATTCACTGAAGATCGCGCGGCCCGTTTTGAAGCTTATGGTTGGCACGTGCAAAAGGTGGACGATGGCAACGATGTAGAAGCCATTGACAAAGCCATTCAAGCCGCCAAGAGTGACCCACGCCCTTCGCTGATTGTCTGTCACACTGTGATCGGCTTTGGCGCCCCGCACAAGCAGGGAACGTCCAAGGCGCATGGTGAGCCGCTGGGCGAAGAAGAATTGAAGCTGGCCAAGGAGAATCTGGGTTGGCCGGTTGAGCCGAAATTCTACATTCCTGATGACGTGCTGGCTCTATTACCGCGGAGCTGTGGATTGCGGGCGCGAAGCAGAAGCTGAATGGAAGGAGAAGTTCGAGGCCTACCAGCGACAGTATCCTGAGCAGGGAGCAGAACTCAAACGCCGCCTGGATGGGGAACTTCCGCAGGGCTGGGACTCCGAGTTGCCCGTCTTCCCGGCCGACGCCAAGGGGCTGGCAAGCCGCGCTGCTTCTGGCAAGATCATCAATGCCTTGGCCCTCAAAGTACCGGAACTGATCGGCGGTTCAGCAGACCTGGAACCCTCCAATAAAACCTGGATCGCAGATAGCCCGGCATTCACAAAGGACTCTCCGCAGGGGCGCAATTTCCATTTCGGGGTGCGCGAGCACGCTATGGGCGCCGCCCTCAACGGTATGGCTTTATATGGCGGCGTGATCCCTTACGGCGGCACGTTCCTGATTTTCTCTGACTACATGAAACCAGCCATCCGTATTGCGGCGCTCTCCCATATCCCGGCGATTTACGTATTTACACACGATAGTATTGGATTGGGTGAAGATGGTCCGACCCACCAGCCCATCGAGCATTTGGCCGCATTGCGTGCTGTCCCCAATGTGACCGTGATCCGTCCTGCGGATGCGAATGAGACGGTCGAAGCCTGGAAGCTGGCTATCACCCGTAGGGATGGCCCCACCGCACTGATCCTGACCCGTCAGGCCCTGCCCACGCTGGATCGTTCGATAGCGGACTCTGCCAGCGAGTTGGCGAAGGGCGCGTATGTGCTTAACGACTTTGGTGAAAAGGAACCCGAACTGATTCTGATGGCTTCCGGTTCGGAAGTCAGCCTGGTCTATGAAGCGGCGGCTCTTTTGGCAGCGGAAGGTGTCAACGTGCGCGCAGTCTCGTTCCCCTCGTGGGAACTGTTCGAGCAACAGGACGAAGCTTATCGCGAAGCGGTGCTGCCAAAACGCATCCGCAAGCGCCTGGCTGTCGAAGCGGGAGCAAGCCTGGGCTGGGAACGATACGTCGGTTTCGATGGCGCGGTGATTTCAATGAAACGATTTGGCGCGTCTGCTCCGGCGAAAGTCCTGTTCGAAAAATTTGGCTTTACTGTTGAAAATGTGATCGAGAAAGCAAAGGAATTACTGTGAAAGTAGCTGTCGCTTGCGACCACGCCGGCTTCCCGTTGAAGCATGTCGTGTTGGAGGCGGTTCGCGCTGCAGGGCATGAAGTCCTCGACCTGGGTACGGATTCAACCGAAGCGGTGGATTACCCCGATTATTCTGAGAAAGTGGGAAAGGCAATTCAATCTGGCGAAGCCGAGCGTGGGGTTTTGCTGTGCGGCTCTGGTGTGGGCGCCTGTATCGCCGCGGATAAGATGAAGGGGGTCTACGCGGCCATCTGCCATGATACCTATTCTGCGCATCAGGGCGTGGAGCATGATGATATGAATGTGCTCTGTATGGGAGCGCGCATTGTCGGCCCGGAACTGGTTCGTGAGCTTGTTACGGCCTTTTTGGCGGCGCACTTCGTAGGGAATGAGCCCGGCCAGGAACGCCACAAACGACGGGTTGGGAAGGTAAGAAAGATAGAAGCGGGCCAGTCCGTTAAGTAGGAGTAGTTAGATGAGTGACATAATTGGTAAGTTAACTGGCTTAGGCCAGTCATTGTGGTATGACAATATTCAAAGAAGGTTGCTTGAAAATGGCACCATGGAAGGGCTAATTCAACGTGGCGAAATTCGCGGCATAACCTCCAACCCCTCTATTTTCCATAATGCGATTTCCAAAACCAATGATTATGATTCGGCCCTGACCCCGCTAGCCTGGGCTGGTTGGGGCGCTGAGGATATTTTCTGGCAACTGGCCGTGGAAGACATTCAACAGGCCTGTGATTTGTTCCGTTCGCTTTATGAGGATACAACGGCGGCGATGGCTATGTCAGTATTGAAGTCAGCCCCTACCTGGCGCACGAAACCGACAAGACCATTGAGCAGGCCATAGCCCTTTGGGAACGGGTGGATCGCCCCAATTTGATGGTCAAGATCCCGGCCACAAAGGAAGGTGTCCCTGCAATTCGGAAGGCGATTGCAAGCGGAGTCAACGTCAATGTGACGTTGATTTTTTCGTTGGCGCGCTATGCCGAGGTGATGGAAGCGTATCTCTCCGGGCTGGAAGACCGGCTCAAAGAGGAAAAGCCTATCGACCACATCGCTTCGGTGGCTTCCTTCTTTGTCTCGCGTGTAGATACCAAAGTAGACAAACTTCTGGCTGAGAATTCCGCTTTCCGCGGGCAGGCTGCCATTGCCAATGCGCGCCTGGCGTATGCCGATTTCCTACAGACCTTCGCCGGCGAGCGCTGGGAAGCGCTTAAATCTAAAGGCGCGAATTTACAGCGCCCGCTTTGGGCTTCTACCAGCACCAAAAATCCGGCTTATCCGGACACCCTGTATGTTGATACGCTAATTGGCCCCCATACTGTCAATACGGTGCCGCCTCGAACGCTGGAAGCCTTCCGTGATCATGGGGCTGCGAATGTAACCATTGATAAAGATATGGAACGTGTCCGTACTTTGTTCGGGCAACTGAAGGCAGAAGGCGTCTCTATGGAGGTTGTTACGCAGGAATTGGAAGACGAAGGCGTCAAGTCTTTTGCGGATGCGTTTACAGCCTTACTGGATACGATCGAGGAACGACGGGCTGCCGCCGTCTCACAGCTTGGCCCTCTGGCTGCTTCCGTTTCGAAGCGTGTTACCCAACTGGAAGTGGATGACGTACCCACGCGCCTGTGGGATGGCGACCCTACGCTGTGGACTACTGACCCTGCCGGGCAGGCCGAAGTCAAAAAGCGCCTGGGCTGGCTGCGTTTGCCAGAGACTTCAATACCTGTGCTGCCAGAGTTACGAGATTTTTCCGATGTAGTACATTACGAAGGGATCAAGCGGGTTTTGCTGCTGGGCATGGGCGGTTCTTCGCTTGCGCCGGAAGTATTGTCCTTTGTGTTTGCTTCATCGGAACCGGCAGCCGCAGAAGGAAAGCCCTGCCTGTCCATTCTCGATTCGAGTGATCCGGCCCAGGTTGCGCAGGCCGCGGAGCAGTATCCGCCAGATAAGAGTCTGTATGTTGTCTCCAGCAAATCCGGTGGGACGGCGGAAGTCATGGCCATGTTGGATTATTTTTGGGAGCTATCCGGCGGCGATGGTTCTCGTTTTGTGGCAGTGACCGATCCGGGTACCTCCCTTGAGAAACTGGCGAACGAACGCGGTTTCCGAAAGGTCTTCAACGCTAACCCGAACGTGGGCGGCCGCTACTCTGCCCTGACCGCTTTTGGCCTGGTCCCAGCGGCCTTGCTGGGCCTGGATGTGAAACGCCTGTTGGCGCGCGCCGCATGGATGATGGCGCAAACTGCGCCGGATGTGCTTGCTGCACGTAACCCGGGCCTGGTGTTAGGCGCTGTGATGGCCGAAGCGGCTCTCGCCGGCCGGGACAAGTTGACGATCCTGGCCGATGCGCCCCTGGTCACAATTGGCTCGTGGTTGGAGCAATTGATCGCCGAGTCGAGTGGCAAGGATGATAAGGGCATCGTTCCGGTCGATCGCGAACCGCTTGGGGATGTATCCGTCTATGGGCAGGACCGCCTGTTCGTCTACCTGCGCCAGACCGGCGAATATGATGAAAATATAGCTGCCTTGCAAACCGCCGGACAGCCCGTACTGGAAATCCCCGTCCCTGAGACGTATGACTTGGGCGCAGAGTTCTACCGCTGGGAGTTTGCCATAGCCGTCGCCTGCCACATCCTGGGCGTGAATGCTTTCGACCAACCGAATGTGGAAGATGCCAAAAAGCGCGCCAAAGCCCGCATCGCTGATTATCAGGAAAAGGGCAAGTTGGAAGAGGGCGAATTTGTGCCCTTGAAAGATGCAGAACCGGCGCTTTCGGAGTTCTTGAACGGATCCAAAGATGGCGATTATATTGCCATCGCAGCCTTCTTGCCGCGCAATGCCGAGATGATCGCTGCATTGCAAGACCTGCGGGTTGCTATTCGCGATAAAACCAAACGCGCGGTGACGTTGGGCTTTGGCCCGCGCTTCCTGCACTCGACCGGGCAACTGCATAAGGGCGGCGCCAACAATGGCCTGTTCCTGCAAATCACGGCCGACCCGCTGGAGGATGTAGACATCCCTACACAAGGCATGTCGTTTGGAACGCTGGAACTGGCGCAAGCGCTGGGCGATTACGAAGCGCTCACCGCGCGTGGACGCAGGGTGCTGCGTGTGCACCTTCCTTCGCCGGAGGATGTGCGAGAAATTGTGAAATTGGTTTGAAATCTGATGTCGGTGGTTCGAGTAGCGAATTACCCTAATGGTACTGTTCCACTTGGGTTTCTGTTAAGTCAAAGACAATAAGAAGAAAATTGTAAAAACAAGAGGCGGGGCAAACGGTGTTATCTGAAAATTATGTTGGTTTGCCTTGCGAAAAGTTTGAATAAAGAGATGAGGTTTCCATAAGCATGCGCTGGCTCCCCTATGCCCTGGTTTGCTCTGTTTTCCTCGCAAGCGCCGACTTCTTCGTTAAATTGGCTTCAAGCAAAATTTCAGCGAGCATGGGGATGTTCGTCTACGGAGCGACCACATTTACCGTCGGTTTGACCTGGGTTTGTTATATGAAACTCACACATCAACCGCTTCTCATCACCCGGCAGGGCCTGCTGTATTCTCTTGCGGTTGGTGTGGCGTTCAGCATTGTGACCCTCCTGCTCTACCTTACCTTCGCGCGCGTCAACGTCTCAGTTGGGTCTCCAACCATTCGCGTGACAGGCATCCTCCTCGCCAGTATGCTTGGTATCCTGCTGTTACACGAGCCGTTCACTTGGCGTTATTTGATCGGTTTGATTTTGACCGTTGCGGGTGTCGCGCTTGTTGTTTTTCGGTAGGTGTAAGTATAATGCTCTTATCTAAGGTTGATCCTTGGTATTGATTTGTTCGTAGAGGATATGAGATGACAGATTTACAGCAAATGAAATGTGTTGCCTGCCGTGGCGACGAGCCGAAACTGACCGATGCAGGAAATCGCTGCCTTGCAGCCCGAGGTGCCAGAGTGGCAGGTGATCGAAGTGGAAGGCGTCAAGCGTCTTGAACGGACTTTCAAGTTGAAGAATTTTATCGAAGCCATGGCCTTTACCAATAAAATCGGCATGATCGCTGAAAAGGAGGACCATCATCCGTTGATCATTACGGAGTGGGGACGAGTCACAATCCAGTGGTGGACGCATAAAATTAAAGGCCTTCATAAGAATGATTTCATTATGGCAGCAAAAACAGACAGTTTGAGTCTTTGATGGTTCTACCCCGGCACCAACGTGCCGGGGCTGGCGATCCCATACGCTGGGCTCCTGGGACAGGTGTGGTCGCAAAGGAAGGCTCCCTCGCCCAAACGATTTCATCATGGCAGCCAAAATCGATCGATTGTTGTGATTTTAAAAAATCTAGAATTGCTTGACATCGTACAAAAAATATCTATACTTTAGATACAACAACTTCTACTTGAAGACAACCTAGTTAACAATCGAGAGGGCTCTTTTTTCGTTATCGGAATTTTCTTGACTATATACTCTTGGGGGATATCATGAAATGTAGAAGCTGTAAGATGCTCGATTCGATACTTCTTCGACCAATTCGATAGGGGTTCCTTATTCAAAGGAGGAAAAACGGGCATCTTGCAAAGTTGGCTTACCTTATCTCATCATCATCAACTAACTTCCTAGCCATTCCAACTGACGTGACTTGGCCAATCACCGAGGTCAGCAGTAATGGTCCCACACGCGCCCAACGGCTGGTAGACGATACATCAAGGAAGCAAACAGTCTTGTGGCCTCAAATGGGTAATGACCGATTTATGGTTCACTTCGAGTTCGGCACTGTAGGTGTCGAAAATGCGCGAATATTCGAATTGCGAAGGAAAAATACCAGAATTTGATCGAACCTTTCGTTTATTGTTTAAGCAGCTTCGTTTGAGTGCAACTTAATCTACGATTTACAGTGATATGTTGCGATCATTGTTAGTAATCACTTGAAGGAGGTCATAATGGATCCCATTGCTTCTCTGGCTGCTAGTGTCGTGGCAGTTCTCTCCCCATATCTGGCGAAGGCGGGGGAAGAATTTGCTAAGGAAGCAGGCAAGGCGGCGGCCAACAAGTTTGGCGCTCTCTACCAGTTCCTGAAAACTAGCTTTAAAAGAAACCGGCCGCAAAAGAAGCCTTAACAGATTTGGAGGCTAATCCTGAGAACGAGGATGCAAAAGCGGCGCTTCGGCGTCAACTCACCAAGCAAATGAATGCCGATAATACTTTCGTCGACACCCTTCGAAAAATACTGGATGAGATCGATCAGGACAAAGCTCGCAAACTTTTCTGACCCAAGTCTATGGAGGCGAGGTTGGCCAGATTATTAACGCGCATCACATCGATACGATCACTTATAAAAAGGAATCGAAGCCCAAGTGAACCCGGTGCTTAACCTCGGAAGAAAACAAATCCAGAACTCTCTCGCATGTGCTAAGTAAGTACCTCAGCCGAACGCAAGAGGGTAAGAAAATTATTCGAACATTTGAAAAAGACCGGGAATCTGGCAGCGCGGAACTTCTCAGGTATATCGACAAACGCTTAAAGGATCAACCTGAATTTCAACGTCAAGTAAAAAAAGCATTGGGCGAGGAAGCCAGTGAGCGTTTTTCAACGATTGTTGCCAGTGGTGGGCATGTCGATCAGATCATTAATGCTGGCGTTGTGGAGCAGCTCTCGATACAGTATTACATCTTTCAGGATGTCTGGCAGGTGATTACGTTTTTTTGGGGGATTTGTACTCATAGGAGGAATGGTTGCTTCAGGATATTGGTGGTCTCAGCAGCCCAGGGTTATGCATGGGGACTTTAATATCGCGGTTGCGGAATTTACACAGGTAGGTGATGCGGAGCCAAAGGTTGCTGAGATCGTAAGCCAGCAAGTCTTCAGGTTTTTGGATGACCAGGCTAAATTGATCACTTTTGAGGTTGTCCAGGTTTCCCATAGAAATATTGGCTTAATTACTAACGCTGAAGAGGCCGATATTCTGGCCCAACAGATCCATGCGCATGTGGTCATTTATGGAGATGTGACAGTAATTGGAGCACAGGTGCGCTTCACGCCGCAATTTTATATTGTCAAACCATTCCGTACCGATGCGAGCGAACTGAATGGACAACAAAGATTGGCTGCACCAATCACCTTCCTGGCGAGTGAACTTTTAGACCCAATCTCTGATCCGATGTCATTAATCCAAGAACGAACGATCATTATGACTGCGTTTACAAAGGCGCTTGTCTTTTTGGAAGCCAATAAAATGTCGCTGGCGCAGGAAGCAATCGAGCAGGCGATTCTGCAGGGTGAACAGCAGTCACCTTTCGATGGTGAAGAGATCCTGTACCTGTTCGGGGCCCATATCTCTCGATTGCAGGGAGACAGAGTCACCGCTCAAGAGTATATTGATGAAGCGCTTCGGCTAAATCCCAATTATGGACGGGCCTACATTGCCCAGGCTCATCTTTATTATGATGAAGGCAACCTATACCAGGCGATCGAATACTTCGAGAAGGCCAAGCAAAAGACGGACCAGCTTCCCGGCGCTTTCATCAGCGAAAAGGCAGACTTTGGAATTGGAAATAGCTGTTGGGTTCAACTTCAATATGTAAACCAAACTTCCGAACCCGATCCCTCCGCCACTGCTGAATTGGAGGATTGTGTGTTGAACCATTACAAACAAGTTATCGACTCATATAAAGTTCAGGAAAATCCCGGGGCGAACCTGTCTGAGATAACAGCCTGGTCTTATTATGGTATGGGAACAGTATTTCAGGATCGCGGCCAACTTCAGGACGCACAGCGCATGTATCAGCAGGCTCGGGACCTGACGACCGATCAGGATTTGATTACATTAATCAATCCTCGCTTGCAGGAGGTGGAAAAATGAAAATCTTCAAGATAAGTTTCATGCTTATTTTCCTGATCTTATCTGCGTGTTCATATGCGGCTCCGTCACCGCCAACTGCCACGATACAGGCCTCCCCAATTGTGCTGCCATCCGTGCAGGTCAGCCCAACCGCGTCGCTCTTTTCCCTGCCGACAGAGACCCCAACGCAGGAGCCTGTCATCGTTACAGATATCGTCCAGCCCAGCGATACCCCGCTGCCAACGTTCACGCCAACATCTGGATTGATTATGGAGATCGTGTCGGTTGTACCCCAGCCTGCGGCTCAAGCGCAGGTTTGTGGGAGGCCACTGAATTGGGCGGCCTACACGGTTCAGCGCGGTGACACCTTGTCGTCTCTGGCCCAGAGAACCGGTATGAGTACACAGCAAATTCAAACCGCCAATTGCCTGGCAGGCACGTTGATCTTTGCCGGGCAAGTTCTTTATCTCCCCTTTGTGCCCGCTCCCCAGGTAAGCGGCGGCAATTCATCCTCGACCGGAACAATTGCAGTTCCCACCGTAGTGACTCCAAAAACCGGTCTGCCAGGCGATCACGTTGTCACTGTGTCGCCCTCCTCTGGCCCACCAGGGACCAAATTTACGTTAAGTGTCGATCAATATGCGTCAAATGAGGAAGTCTATATCTCTATTCTCTTTGCGGCGACGGGTGATTCAGTTTTGGATTTGATATTGTTCACGGATTTAAACGGGGATTTAGTCTGGGTCTATCCAAGTCCTACCAATGCTGCACCAGGGAATTACAACGTTTTCGAAAATGGCCAGCAATCCAAGGCCGCTGGAAAAGGGCAATTTACCATTTCTGCACCCTAAAGTTATGAAAGGAAGGGATAAACATGTTTCATCAATCTGACAATGCCATTGAGCCGGAGTACGTGTTCCAGCACCGCATAGTAGTGAAATTCGTAGATCATTTCGAACACGATGAAAATTACCAGATTCCTTATGAAGATGGCGCCGAGGAATCCTTCCCGGATGATATGAAAAAGTATTGGTATTCTTTAGCCGAGCAATATCCGGAAATCACCTTAAAGCGCTTGTATACATCTGTGTCTGGCGAGAGAATCCAAGAATTAGTTGCTGAAGCACAAAGGCAAAATAAGGATTACGAGGCCCCTAATTTTTTCACCTTTTTTGCGGTCAATTTCCTCTGTCGAAACAGCTATGGAAATCGCGAAAGTTCTGTCTGGTTGGAGGGGTATTGTAGAGTATGCCTATGTTCAGCCCCAGTCTTCTCTGCCTACTATAACTCTAAACCAAAAATATATTGATGCTCCAATTGTGTATTCCTCTTCTACCAACAACATTGGTGGAGTAGATGCCATGGGTGTATGGATTGCGTCAAATGATGCCCCGTGGGCGTTTGGAGACGGAATACAATATGTTGATATGGAGAGAGGCTGGGAATTGCTACACCCATCCTTGCTTTTGGCTCCCAATACATCGAAAATTAACTTCCTTAGCAATACTAACACGATTAACCTTAGCCATGACACGTCAACTCCTACACCATATTTTAATGGTCGACATGGAACTGCTGTATTGGGTATTTTATCTGCAAATGATAATCAGGTTGGATGGAAAGGTATTTCAGAAAAGGCTACTGGTTATGTGATTTCCAACTATTGGAGTGATCCAAATCCTGCTAATCCTGCACATGTTGTTGAGAACATACCAAACTCAATCATGGCAGCAATTGATAAGTTAAATCCTGGAGATGTGATCCTTCTGGAGTTGGAAACTCAGGTACCGGGGTTTGGTGAAGCATTTTGGCCTGTCGAATGCTTGAATAATGTTTTCCCAGTTATCCAATTTGCCATTAAGCTTGGCATTACTGTCATCGAACCTGCCGGGAACTGGGCGCGTGATTTCGATTCTAAAGAAACCCCAACCCCCTTCAACACTAATCTCAATAATAACCCCTACTTTAACCAGGATTCCGGAGCGATCATTGTGGGGGCTGCCATTGTCACAGGCAGTTTCGGTGGTGGCAAAAAAGGAACAAGATCATCATCTTCAAACTTTGGCAACCGCGTTAATTGCTTTGCATGGTCCAACTCTGCTTATACATTAGATATTAATGAAATATCAGGAACGCCTGCAGCTGATAGAACAGATTTTGGAGGTACATCAACTGCCGCGGCAATCATTGCTGGGGCGACCATTATCCTGCAGGCCGCAGCCAAAGAAAAATTAGGTGTACCCTTCATTCCGTCGAAAGTGAGAAACTTTCTGAGTGACACGACAATGGGTACAAAAACATTTGCTTCGACCCCGACACCTTCAAAGCCCAACCCGGATCCAAATGTGGATAAGATCGGTGTGATGCCAAATCTTACGAAGATCATCGATACTTTCTGAGTACTCGTCCAAGCAGGCTTGCGGTATTTTTGTGCGAGTCCTAAATCAAGGTGGAAAATAAAAGACCGCCCGTCGTTTCGATACGACGGGCGGTTTTGAATCTGTAGATTATGTCTTCAACTGTGCATACGAGATTAATTTCCCGGCACTTCAACCAGGTCCTCGGGATTGGCTTCGTTCCACATAGCGACCAGTTCTTCACCGTTCTTACCGATGTTCTCGCGGTTGGCGATCTTGCCGGAGAAGACACCCGGGAGATTGAGCCCGTAGGAAAAGCTGGGATCAGGCCGGTAGTTGATCGAGAGCTTGCCGTCCAGCCCGATAGCGGGCCTCCAGATACCCAGTCCCTCCACTTTGATGGCGCGCCCGGCGCGGCAGTATTCGAGGATCTGGTCGCGCAATTCCTTGATGGACATATCGATTGTACCCTCCACCAGGCTGGTGGAGCGGGAAGCTGAGCGAAGCCATTCAGGCTTCTGCACGGTGTTGCCCTGCTCGATGCGGGGTCGGAAGGCATTGACTGCCTTAATTTTGGGGCCATTCTGATGGTCCTCCTTCAAAAGATAGGTTTTGTCTTACCAGAAAGGGCCGTCTCCATTAGGTAGTATGCCCTACCGGTAATCTGACAGTGCCGTCATTATAGGAAATGAATCCCGTTTTGTGATTTACGTTTTTGTTATTTGTTAAGATTTTCGCGGAAAGAACGCTTTGCAATCCTGTCAAGATCACACCAAAGGGGACGTGCCGTCACATAATCTGTACATGTGCGTTTCTTGAACCGCCATGTTCGCACACCGTCCCGGTGTCCTTCGGGAAAGAGCGCCAAGATAGTTCTAAGGTCGCCAAGGGTATTTCTTGGCGTCCAACAATTTTCCTTGGCGTTCTCCCTAGCACCGCCCGCCAGGGCAGGTGTGGTTTCTTGGCGGTTAGTTAACGCCTCCGCTGTTGCCACCAACACTATATGAGAGGCTACCTAAATTTCTTCCCAGGAAAAAAATTTTTCTTGGAAAGAAACGGTTAACTTCCTTCCAAGAAACGATTCACTTCTTTCCAGGAAATTTAAATTTCTTGGAAAGAAATTCGGCTTTGGTTGGTTGAATCATCTGGCGTTGATTTCTTTATTATTCTGCGACGATTGCTTGGTCTCGATGTCGACTTATAAGCATTCATAATAATCTGCTTGATAATTAGCATCTCTAATTGCAAGGATACAATAACCGGGTTAAATTGTATAATTCTTATTGTGGGAGAGTCATCACTTTGGTATATTGAATAACCTTATGAACAAAAAAGACCTTTCTGAGCGTGATATCTGCACAAAATTCATTACCCCGGCCATTAAGGATGTGGCTGGTTGGGATAATTTGCAGTTTTTCGAAGAATTCACGCTTGGAAAGATCCATGTGCGGGGGAAACGGGTGGCGCGTGGCGTACGCGACCGGGCGGACTACATCCTGTTTCACAAAAAGAACCTGCCACTGGCAATTATCGAAGCCAAAGACAATAACCATATATTGGCGATGGAATGCAGCAGGCTTTGCGTTACTCTGAGATGCTTGATATTCCCTTTGCCTACAGTAGTAATGGGGATGGGTTTATCGAGCACGACCGCACCAAGAAAGACGGGATTCTTGAACGCACACTGGGAATGAATGAATTTCCATCACCGCAAGAACTCTGGTCACGATATTGCGCGGTGGAAAATATTACGCCCGAAGAAGAAGCCGTTATCAATCAACCCTATTACATTGGAGAGAAAGCACCGCGATATTACCAGCGCGTGGCGATCAACCGTACCGTGGAGGCGATTGCCAAAGGTCAGAACCGCATCCTGTTGACCATGGCAACGGGGACAGGGAAAACCTATACCGCGTTCCAGATCATGTGGCGATTGTGGAAGGCGAAAAAGAAGAAGCGCATCCTGTTCCTTGCCGACCGTAATATCCTGGTAGACCAGGCCAAGACGAACGATTTCAAACCGTTTGGCAGTGTGATGACCAAGATTACCGACCGCCAGGTGGATAAGTCTTTTGAGGTGTATTTGGCGTTGTACCAGGCGGTTTCAGGCACTGAAGAAAGGATGAACATCTACAAGCAGTTCTCGCGGGAGTTCTTCGATTTGATCTTCGTAGATGAGTGCCATAGAGGCAGCGCGGCAGAAGACTCGGCATGGCGAGAAATTTTGGAGTACTTCGAGCCGGCGACACAAGTTGGCCTGACCGCAACGCCGCGTGAGACTGTGGCTATTTCCAATATCGATTACTTTGGCGAACCACTCTACACATATTCACTCAAGCAAGGCATCGAAGATGGGTTCCTGGCGCCCTACAAAGTCATCCGTATTGAGATCGACCGCGACATCGAAGGCTGGAGACCCCGGGCAGGACAGCGGGATGCGTTCGGTAACGAAATCCCGGACGAAGTGTATTACGGCCCCGATTTCGATAAAACACTGGTGATCGAAGAACGGACTCAATTGATCGCGCATTTGGTGACCGAGCATCTCAAGAACACGAAATCGCATGAATAAGACCATCGTATTCTGTCGTGATATTCAGCACGCGGAGGAGATGCGGCGCGCCTTGATCAATGAGAATGGTGACTTATTCTCACAAAACTATAAATACATCATGCGGATTACGGGTGATAGCAAAGAAGGCAAAGCGGAACTCGACAACTTCATTGACCCGAACGAACCTTATCCTGTGATCGTTACTACTTCCAAGTTGTTGAATACGGGTGTAGATGCGCAGACCTGTCATTTGATCGTGCTGGATACCATCATCAATTCGATGACGGAATTCAAGCAGATCATTGGGCGAGGGACGCGGGTGGTGGAGAAGAAAAACAAGCTGTATTTCACAATCATGGATTTCCGCAATGCGACGCGTTTGTTTCGTGACGCAGCTTTTGATGGTGATCCCGTTCAAGTGTATGAGCCTAAACCAGAAGACCCGGTGACGCCCGAAGAACCAGATGTGGAAGATGAAGAACCAGAAGATGAGGGCGATCAGGATGATGGACCGCGCAAGTATGTCATCAAGGATAATGTCGGCGTGTATGTGTTATCGCAGCAGGTACAGTATATCGGCGTGAATGGCGAACTGGTGACCGAGTCGTTCACAGATTACACGCGCAAGAATCTCATTACGCAGTATCCGACGATTGAGACGTTCTTGACGGCATGGTTCAATGCGGAGCGCAAGGATGCGATTGTGGCGGAATTACTTGAAAATGGGGTTTTTCTGGATAAGATGCAGGAAGATGTAGGACTTGACCTGGACCCGTTCGATCTGATCTGCCACGTAGCGT
>CAWHJM010000063.1:0-12949 GCA_963829615.1 uncultured Chloroflexia bacterium | reverse complement strand
CATTGACCTTCGCTGTCGTGGGCACGCTCATGCAGATCGGTTTGTGGTTGATCAACATAGACTGGCTCACATCGCTGGCGAATTTGATCTTCTTCGTAACCCTACGCGTAGTGTTTTCGGCCGCCTCGAATATAATGCACCCGCCGCCCTCACCCATCTTTAATTCCGGACTGTGGAATATCATCGTTTTCTTTATTGTTCTGAATTTACTGGCCTGGCTGGCAGCGTACTTCCTAACTCGCTGGTTTCTAACTCTGAAAACTGCTCACTGATAACGAATCACTGGTCACTGCCTTGCGCCTGCGCTTCCAACTGCTCATCGTCATGGTGCTGCGCACCATCTTCAACACCATGCACCGCATGGTGTATCCGTTTTTAGGAATCTTCGCGCACGGATTGGGTGTAGACATCACCGCCCTGTCCTTTGCATTGACCGGGCGCTCGCTGGTGGGGGCATTCATCCCGTTCGCGGCTTCGGCGGCCGACCAGCGTGGACGTCGTTTTGGAATGTTGGCGGGTATCGCTTTGTTTACGTTCGGGGTGGGGTTGGTGGCCGTTTTTCCCACGTTGTGGGCGTTGACTGTTGCGCTGATTCTGGCACTGTTCGGCAAATACCTGTTCGACCCGGCCATGCAGGCCTATTTTGGTGATCGCATCCCCTACCAGAGACGCGGATTGGCGCTGGCTGTCACGGAAGTAGGCTGGTCGCTGGCCTTTATCCTGGGTGTGCCAGCCATGGGCTTTTTGATCGCAGGCTTCGGCTGGTCAGCACCGTTCCCGGTGTTGGCGGTCCTGGGACTTGGCATGTTTGCCGTCGTCTGGTGGTTGGCTCCACGGCAGGATGCGAACCTTGTGCCAGCGCGCAATCCCTGGGCAAACTTTGGAGTTGTGCTGCGCAATACCTCTGCGCTGGCGGGTATTTCCATCGCGTTGTGGGCCAGCGCGGCCAATGAACTGGTCAATCTCATCTTTGGCGTGTGGTTGGAAGATTCGTTCGGCTTGCAGATCGCTGCACTGGCTGGCGCTTCGGCGGTGATTGGATTTTCGGAATTGGGCGGTGAGGGCTTGGTCGCCCTGCTGACCGACCGCATCGGCAAGCCGCGTGCCTTGGCGTTAGGACTGTCAGCGAATGCGCTGGCTTCAGTCCTGTTACCCTTTATCGGACGGACGGAAGTTGGCGCTTTAGTGGGCCTGTTTTTGTTTTATATTACCTTTGAGTATGTTATGGTCAGCCATGTGCCGCTGATGACGGAACTTCTCCCCGGTGCGCGGGCGACGGTCATGTCGTTCAATTTGACCGGGCATTCACTGGGCCGTGCCCTGGGCGCGTTCCTGGCGCCTTTCATATATCAGCAATTTGGCTTTTTGTTTGTGGCGTTGTTGGCAGTGGTGTTCAACGTCTTCGGGTTGCTGGCTTTACGCAAATTGAAAAAGGATGACAGTACGAGATGATGACCTACTGGTTGATCGGGTTAGGGCTTATATTTTTATTGCTAAGTGGGTTGTGGTTGATCGTCCCGGCGCTGTATGGCGTGCCCTGGGTGCCGACAAGAGAGAAGCGTATCCGCAAGGCGCTGCAATTGGCAAAGTTAGAGGCGGGAGAGACTCTGTACGACCTGGGTGCGGGCGATGGTCGCGTCCTGCTGATGGCAGCGAAGGAGTTTGGCGCGCAGGCAGTGGGGGTCGAGATCGGTCCCGTCCAGTGCGCGTTGGGGTGGTTGAGAATTCTGTTGAGCGGAAGCAGGCACAGGGCCCGAATCCGATGCGGGAATTTTTATCGCGCGGATGTGGCTGAGGCGGATGTCGTCTTTGTTTATTTGACGTCGGTACAGACATCGCGTCTACAGGAAAAGCTGGCAAAGGAATTGCGAGCAGGCACGCGCGTGGTCAGTGTCGCAGCAGATTTCCCGGATTGGCAGCCTGAATTTGTAGACAGGGAGATGTTGATTTTTGTCTACAGGATGCCTCCACTGGAGCCCATTCCATTTTCAAACGGGGTACAATGAGAGAAAATACTCAACGTTTATAGGAAATGAGAATATTTTGGACAACCTGACAACCGAACTAAAAAACCCTTTACCCGATATTGCCTTTGAACAATTATCCGAACCGCTGAGAGAAGCTGCTAAACGTGCAAACTGGACCACACTCATGCCTGTCCAGGCACGCGCCATCCCATATTTGATTGCCGGGCGCGCTATGATGATCCAGGCACGGACAGGTAGTGGCAAGACTGGCGCGTACCTGCTGCCCATGCTGGAACGACTCGATCCAAAGCGGGATGAATGCCAGGCACTGATCCTTGTCCCAACCCGCGAACTGGCGCGCCAGGTTTCGCACGAAGCAGAAACTTTATGCGGGCCCGCAGGTTTGCGACAAGTGGCAGTTTATGGTGGTGTGGGGTACGGTCCGCAAATCGAAGCGCTCAAGAAGGGCGCACATATTGTAGTCGGCACGCCGGGACGCGTGCTCGATCATTTGCTCAAGCGCACCTTTTCGCTGGACAGGCTGAAAATGCTGATTTTCGACGAAGCCGACCGTATGCTTTCGATGGGCTTCTATCCCGACATGCGCGAGATGCAGCGTTATCTGCCGAATCGGTCTGTTAATACGTGTATGTTCTCGGCTACTTTCCCGTATTCGGTCATGCGCGCGGCGCGCGAGTTCATCAAGGAGCCGGAGTTTATCACCCTGAGCAGCGACCATGTCCACGTTACCGAAGTGGAGCATGTTTACTACAAAGTGCCCGGCATGGACAAAGACCGCAGCCTGGTGCGCCTGATCGAAGTTGAAAATCCCGATAATGCTCTCATCTTCTGCAACACCAAAGACCGCGTGCACTACGTCGCGGTGGTTTTGCAGCGCTTCGGCTACGATGCGGATGAAATCAGCTCGGCGCTCTCGCAGAGCCAGCGGGAACGTGTATTGGAGCGCGTCCGTAAAGGGACGCTACGCTTCCTGGTCGCGACCGATGTGGCTGCCCGCGGATTGGACATTCCCGAGCTCTCATACGTGATCCAGTACGAGCCGCCCGATGAAGTTGAGAACTACATCCATCGCGCCGGGCGAACAGGTCGTGCGGGCGCGACCGGCGTGGCCATTTCCCTGATCAATTCTATGGAGAAACCTACGCTTGACCGCATTGCCAGACAATACGAGATCGACATGGAAGAGCGCGTCATTCCTAGTGATGAAGATGTCGCCAACGTGGTTGCCGAACGCTTGACCACCTTGCTGGAAGCTCGCCTGCGCGAACGTGACAAACTGCAGACCGAACGCAGTCACCGCTTCGACGCGCTAGCACATGAACTGGCTGAGCACGAAGATGAGTTACCAATCATAACCATGCTGTTGGATGATTACTACCAGAAGATGCTACACCCCACCGTTGAACGGCCAGCAGGAGAGCCCAGATTGCCACAAAAGAGTCAGCCTAAAAAGCAACGAAGCAATCGGCGCAGGGGTGGAAGGCGGGGGTAGAGTTGCTGTTCGCCAGGAAGATGGCTTTCCCTTGGTTTCCATGAGGCTTATCTGTCGTCATGATGAGGATACATGATTACCAGGATAACAAATTTCCTCAGAAAATATTACTTTGTAATTTCCATTTTATTCGTTTCTAGTATTCTTCGTTGGATATTAATTTTAAAGGGCGGCCAATTCTACTTTCCTGATGA
Source organism: uncultured Chloroflexia bacterium (assembly GCA_963829615.1). Classification (GTDB taxonomy): domain Bacteria; phylum Chloroflexota; class Anaerolineae; order Anaerolineales; family Villigracilaceae; genus JAABUE01. Next base: position 9,275 of record CAWHJM010000063.1, on the reverse strand, counting down.
GAGTCGCTATGGTATTGCACAAGATGCCATGGCCCTATTGTTGGATGGAAAAGTCAAAACGGCTTTGCTGACCTTATTGGGCGAGCTCGCCCATGTAGGCTTTAAATTCACTGCGCTCATCCCGGCTCTATTTGAAAACAAACTTGGCACTAGCTTAGCCCTTCCGGCCATCTTTTTTAGTCTTTTCTCCATTCTCAACCTTTTCTTAATTTGGAAGATCGCCATTGCGACTGATGCTTCTACAAGAGTAGCTAACTATGCCTTGTTCATCGCTGCAAGCAGTCAAGTCTTGTTGTACTATTCGAGGCACATTTTCCCGTACGACGAGGCCATGTTTTTCGGCTTGTTATCTTTATATGTGACTCTGAAAAATTCAAATAAGCCAGGTATTTTATTTCTAAGTGGGACTTTAAGTTTTCTTTGCCTCGTAACGTACAACGGCTATTGGGTCATTGCAGCCTTTGCACTTTTTGTCAATTTATTCAATGGAATGAAGGAAAAACACTGGTTTGTGAAACGGTCAACCTTTCTCGGTTTAGGTTTTCTCGCGCCACTTGTTCTTTTACTATTACTTTGTTTTTTGATTGGGAAAGATTTTCTCAGCGACTATGGCATATATCTTCAAAAAATCACCCAGGGAAGTTTTAGCGAAGGGTGGAGCTTGCCCTTTGAATATTTTTGGCACGCTGAGCACGGATTTATCCTGATTGTTGGCATATTCACCATCTTTGCTCTGAGCCACCTAAAGGAGAAAGAGAATAAAATCTTGTACATTGGCTTTGGAGGAACGCTATTTGTTTACCTGGGTTTAGTGATTCCCTCAAATTTTACGCACACTTTTGTGGTGTACGCGAGAACAGCTCGACAGCTGATGCCCTTTCTGGTTTTGACAACGGCTTATGGCCTATCCCTTTTGCAGTTTTGGAAACCGGCGGGGCGTTTGCTAACTACTATTGTCATAGCGGTTCTCTTTGTTCAAGCGATGTGGAACTACCGTTTAGAATACAAACTCTTTTATCCTCAAGAGTTCATACAAGGAGTTCAAAAGCAATACCCCGACTTTAAAATATCATCTAAAATGATGAGGTTTTATGCACCCCTTGTTTGTCAAAATCATGGCCTTCTTGCAATGAACTTGCACTACATCTATACATGGACACAAACTGTCCCCCCTGTTCAAGGCGATATCCTGATGAGAGCCTCTCATCCGATAAAATTTCTACCTTATCAATATGACGGATATACCCCGGAAGAACGACAAGCAATTCGTAAAGAAAATTATGATATGGTTCTTTACAAGCCTGATGCGAATTACCTCGCGAATTTCAAAAATGAGATCGAAAATTGTAACCAGGGGAAAAAAGGCGACTGAGTTTATTCTTGCTGCGACAGGAATTTTCCCTTTATAACGTCAGTTATGAATTAGGATTGCCGCCTCCCTGAGCGGAGCGATAGCGCAGTCGGAGGGCCATTGTTGGATAAATTTGCGCTTCGACTACGGGCCTCATTGGCATTCGGTCTCCGCTCAACGAGGAAGATGCCAGTTTTTGCTTATCCGTTATTCACGTTTTACAGAAAATACATTGTCTAACCCCAAAGTTCCTAACAGGATTGAGTAAGGAAGAACAACCACAATATAGCGATTTTGGGCTTCGAAAATGAGCATAAGGATCGCAAATCCAAGTATGAACAGTTGCATCGTGAAAATCGCTGGATGAGATTGGCCGCGGAAGGATTTGATTGCGCCGATAAGAATGAAGAGGGTAAGCACCGAATAGAGCAATGATTCAAAGTCCGCCATCAGGTATACGATTTCCTGATCGTCCGATCCGACCAGGGCATAGTCGAATAGCTCAATATGGCTGGACCACATGATGTTAAATTTCTCTACGAAAAGCTTTACCAACTTCTCCTTATCCATCCTGGCGAAAGCAGCCTGGATCAAATAGCGGTTTATCGCGGCATAGTCACCGCCATAGCGCTGATACGTTTCACCGATGGTGATCCCATCCTCAAGCGTAACGCTTCCGCGACTATCGGGGTTTAACCCGACCAATAAGTAGCTGCCGACCTTCTGGAACGTAGAAAGCGTCCTGGCGTGGAAGACATTTTTTGTTACCACATTCGCCAGTTTGCTCACTGAAAAGTAGCTGATGAGCAAAACACTTAATGCCAGCGCCAGGCGGAGAAACGCTTGCCTTCGAAGCTGGAAAATAAACATCGATATAATCATAGCGAGCAGAAGGATCATGCCGAACGGTCGGAACCAGTCGACAAATCCAATTGCAACGCCGCAAAGCGCATACCCGATCAGGAAATAGTAAGACTTGCCCAGGTCTGATTTGTGCAGGTAAGCCTGTACCAGAATGGCCAGCACAATGAACGGGAGCGCGAAATAGTCCCCGGTGAGGACGCCCGAATAGCAGATCAGGGATGGTAAGGTGGCATATAAGAGCGAAGCAAAAACCCCGACCTTTGTCCCGGCAATCTTGCGGCCTGTCAGATACACAAGCCAGGTAGTTAGAACGGACAAGAACACCAGGAAGATCTTGGCAACTGTCGTGCTGACGCCAAATATTCTGTAGACAAACGATAAAACGAGGCTTGTCAGGCTTAAATCGGCTGCAAAGGAAATATTGGGATAATTGTTGACGTCAGCGGTGCCGGCAATGATTTCAGCGGCAAACGAGTGGATATCGGCCATGTCTGACATGAAATTGGTGCTGATAAGAGGCAGCAGGACCAATCGCAGGCCGATAGCGACGGCAATCACCCAGAACACCAACCAGCTTTCATGCTTTTCCAGTAGAGCCCAAAGTGAAGGGCTTGTGAAAAACAGGATGAGCGGGGCCACGAGAACTCCAAAGAGCAGGAAGATTTGAAAAGCCTTGAAGATGTCCCATGTGCGGACCAAAAAAAGGACTTGCGCAATCAGCGCAAGTGTTACCGGGAATACGACAAAAATAACGAGTGCAAGGCGTCGCAAAAAGAGGGGAACATCGAACCTTGAAGGGGTCTTCATCGCGCTAAAGTTTACTACACAACCCGAGGTTTAAAACCGCTCTTTTATGGTTTAATAAAGGTATGCTCATCCATTCCGCGACTCAACTCCTAACTCTTTCCGGCGGTCCCCAGCGTGGACGCTCGCTCGGTTCCCTTGGCATCATCGAAAATGGGGCTGTCCTTGTCCGTGGCGAGAAGATCGTTGCCGTTGGGAAAACCGACGAATTGCGTGCTGCCCATCCTGGCGAACCTAGCCTTGATGCAACTGGTTGCGTGGTTATGCCCGGTTTCGTGGACCCGCACACACATCTCATCTGGGGTGGTGACCGCGCTCGCGAGTTTGAAATGCGGCTCGAAGGCGCAAAGTATCTCGACATCTTGGCAGAAGGCGGCGGTATTATTTCCACGGTGCGTGCTACACGCACAGCCAGTATCGAATCACTTATTGCCCAAACCCGTCCGCGCCTGCTGCGCATGTTCGCGACCGGTACCACCACTGCCGAAGCCAAAACCGGTTATGGCTTGCAAACTGCCACTGAACTGCGTTTGCTCAAAGCTCTGTTGGCGCTTGATGATGAGGGTCCGCTTGATCTGGCAATCACTTTCCTAGGTGCGCATGCCATTGCTCCCGAATATACCCTGACGGGCGGGAGGAAAGATGATCCACAGGGCTACACTGACCTGGTTAGCGAAACGATGCTGCCCATCCTGTGCCAGTGGTGGGAAGTCCATGCTCCGCGACTACCGCTGCCTTTTGTCGACGTCTTCTGCGAAACCGGTGCTTTTACTTTGGAACAATCGCGTCAAATCTTGACGAAAGCCTGCTCGCTGGGATTCCCGATCAAGATCCACGCCGACGAGTTCGATAACCTGGGCGGTGTCTCCCTGGCGGTAGAGTTGGGGGCAGCCTCAGCAGACCATTTGGTCCGGACATCTGATGCGGATATTGCTGCACTGGGTACGTCAGATACAGTTGCTGTATCCCTGCCCTGCACACCCTTTGGGCTGGCCGAATGTGATTACACTCCCGCCCAAAAAATTCTGGACGCGAACGGCATCCTGGCGTTGGCCACAGATTGCAACCCCGGCACGGCCTGGAATGAGTCAATGCAGTTTGTCATCGCACTGGCCTGCCGTATGCTGAAGTTGACTCCTGCTCAGGCTATCGCGGCATCCACGATAAATTCCGCGCACGCCATTCGTCGTGCCGATAAAATCGGTTCGCTCGAAGAAGGTAAACAAGCGGATTTATTGGTATTGTCTGTGCCGGATTACCGTCATTTAGGCTATCGTTTTGGAACAGAATCTGGTCAAACAGGTCATCAAGCGCGGACGTGTCTATTCAGTGGATGTGGGGTACTATCGCACAGCGTAGGGGAAGGTTGTACCCAATTTTGGGTTATGATTGTGCTGTTTGAACGTTTGAAATATGGCTGCTATAACAAAGCTATCGAGTATCACGTTTGACCAGCTCTTCCAACTGGCTATCCTGGTCATTGCTGTAGTATTGGTCTTTGTTATCGTAAGATACTTTTTAAGATTTAATAGTTTTGTCTGTCAGCAGGTAGGGTGGGATTTGACATCGTCCCTGATAGGGGAATACCATCCCCTCAATGCACCTTTTGATTATGTTCCGCGAGGAAACCTGCGGTCGAGAAAAAAACACGGCTGCTCAAGCATCTCTTTCGGTAGTCGTTCCAAAATTGGTAAAAAAACGGTAGGGATAAAAGCTGGCAGGGAATCTCTCCAAAAAAACGGGGGTTATGAGATCAAACTGGCCAGATCAAGTCCGCAAGACAAATGATTGCCAGCGAAAGCGATCAAGCGGCTGACATTGAGAGCAGATTGTTCTCGCTTGTAGCCGCTCATTGAACGGTAGCGTTCTTTGACCCACCAACCAATACTGCGTTCACAATGAAAACTCCGGGATAATTGGTCTCGGAGTTTTTTCATATTTTTAGATATTATGACAACCAGCTTATTTTTCATTATAGTATCACCCACCCCCGCCTTGCTCCCGCGCGGATCGCTTCCGTACGGCTGGTGACTCCCAGTTTGGTGTACAACGATGAGAGATGGAATTTGACCGTATGCTCGCTGATCTCCAGCGACAGGGCGATCTGTTTGTTTGCCAACCCTTCAGCGGCCAGTTGCAGCACTTCGCGCTCGCGGGGAGTCAACGGATCGACGATGGGATCGCCTTCTTCGATCATAAAAGCGGGTTGGCGTTCGAGCAGAGTCCTGCAGCAGGGCAGGTGAGCCAGTCCACAGCCCCTCGCCCAGGGCGCGGACGGCAGCCGAGAGCTCCTCGGCGCTGGCATCCAGCGACAGCACACCCCAGACCGGCAGGTCCATCAATTGGGCAGCGGCGCTCTGGTCATCGGTCAGCAAAAGCACAGCCGGGGCATCTTCGTCCAGGTCGGACAGATAGTCCGGGGAGGTCAATACCAGCACATCCGCCTCGGACAATTCATCCAGCGTGGAGGCATCCGACACGACCTCTATATCCTCCAATCCGCGGAAGACCTCCCGCAGGCCGACACGTAAAGCCAGGGCAGGCGCCAGGATCGCTACCCGGATCAAAATACGCCCTCCGGCACAGGTTTGGATTGTATGCTCTCACGCGCTGCGTCCAGGAATTCGCGGATGACGCTGGCCGGGATGGCGATACCCTGATCACCGCCGAAGATCATGGCGTTCAAGCCGATCACTTCGCCGGCGGCGTTCAACAACGGACCGCCCGAATTGCCCGGCGCCAGGCGCGCGTCGGTGCGTAGCACGGGGATTTCGCCGCGTGCGTGTACGCGCCACAGTGACGGCCGATAGCACGCCACCGGTCAGCACAGCCCGCTGGCCCCAGGGATGCCCGAAGGCGAAAACCATCTCGCCGGGGCGTGGTTCCCGTTCGGAGAAAACCGCTGAAGGGTGGCCGTTGGCGGGAATCCCTAACAGCGCCAGGTCCACTTCGGGGTTACGAGACAGGACGCGGGCTTCGTAGGAAGCGTCATCGTCCAAAGTGACCTGTACTGAACGTCCGCGCGCGACCACGTGATGGTTGGTCAGCACCAGTCCATCCCCGGCCAATACACCCGCCCCCGCCCCATGCCGGCCAGTCTGCACGATTGCCAGCACCGGGCGTACGCGTGTGAGCAGTTCGTCGAGAGCTGAATTGAGCAGGGACGAGGAATTCATTTTCGCACTCCAATTTTCACGTTGACGCTCTGCGGCTGCCCGCCGCGCAGCACCTCGACCGGCGTGGATTTGTCGATCACGTCACCGGACAAGCGGGCCAGCAGTTCGTCGTGGTTGTGGACCGGCTGGCCGTCGATAGCGACGATGATATCACCGACCATCAGACCGGCGGATTCGGCAGGACTGTCGCTTTCAACCCCGACCAAAATCAGACCGGTAGCCTGCTCCCGTTTCAGAGCCTTCTGCGCCGCTGCGGGGAGCTCCACGCTCTGACTGCGTACGCCCAAATACCCGCGCTGGACGGAACCATGTTTGGCGAGCTGCTCAGCCACCTTCCAGGCCAGGTCAGCCGGGATGGTAATCGCCACACCGTGCCCAAACCCGGACGTATTCAAGCCGATCACGCGCCCTTCGGCATCGGCCAGCGGACCGCCGGAAAAACCAGGGAAGGGCGTGGTGTCGGTGCGGATGTATTTGTCGATAGCGCCGTGGCGCGTATGGACCGGGCCGCCCACCATGCTAACCACGCCCAGGCTGGCCTCGATGCCTGCCTCCGACGGACGACCTAGCGCCAGTACAAGCTGCCCAACTTTGGCATCACCGGCCGTTTCAGCAGGTTTCGCCAGCGGACGCTCCAAACGCAACAGCGCCAGGTCTGTACCATGGTCCCGTCCGACAACCGTGGCCGGGATCTCCGTTCCGTCGCTCAATGTAACCGTAATCCCTTCCTCGCGTTCCACTACATGGTTGGCGGTCAGGATCAGGTCAGCGGCATACGCAATGCCGGTGGCAGGCATACGCCGGCGCGCGTTGACCATCACCGTGGATGCGCCGACTTTCTCAGCCGCGGCCGCCATCGCATTCGATAGTTCTACCAGTATGTTCGACATGTTTGCTCCTTGTCCAATTTCATTTTATACCAGTATAGCTGTCCGCTTGCCAGTTGGCATCCGTCAAACGACTAGGTTAGGACTGGAAAAAGGGGTAGGCTTGTGCCATAATCAGCTTGCAGGAAAGGACAACTCATGACTCAAAAATCGTTCCGAGCTTTCTTGACCAATCTCGACCAGCCCATGCCGCTGCATGAGAAAACATACAAACTTATTCGCAACCTGTGGCGACGTGTATTATTACGGCAAAGCTGCTGCGGGCACCACGGCGAACCCGGTTGTTGACAGGTCGAACATGCCTCCGGTACGGAGGTACATTCTCACGAGCATCCGCACAAACACTAGATTTTCCCCGTTACGGGTACTTTTCGCGGAGTGAATTACTGGAAAAAGAAAACGCAGGGTCATTGACCCTGCGTAAACAAAACGGTGTATATCGCCAGGAAATTACTTTCTAAAACCCCCGCCGCCTTTGAGTCTGTTGGCTGGCTTGCGCTGCTGGAAGGCATACCAACCCAGTCCAAGCCCGCCAAGCAAGAGTAATCCACCTAGGATGCCAAAGATGGGAGAAGGACCGCCCCCACCGTTCGCAGGAGTCTCTTGAGCGGTCGTCTCTGTCCGGGACTGGGCACCAAAATCCACAAAAGCCCGGTCGCCCGCTTTGATAGAGAAGGTATAGGTTAATTCCATGGTGGGATTGTAATTCTCAGGCACAGCCAGACTGATGTTATATTCGCCTTCCGGCACATCCGTGAAGCAGGTCTGCACTGGTGCCAGCGTATCCGGGTCGATCTCGGAGACGGTGGCCTTTGTCTCTGAAAAAGTGCCGGCTGTATTACTAACGCTGACAGCGCCCCCGGCAATGCCAAGTTCGGTTTCCTGACGCAGCGCATCTCCGTTGACATCATCATATAATAATACGCAGATTTCAGTCGTCCCGGCGGGCGGCGTGGGCGTGACTGTGGGCGGTTCGAGCGTTGGCGAGGGACCCGGGGTCGGCGAGAGCGCCGCCGGGCCGCCGATACCGAGCATGAGTTCGTTGCCCACCACGAGCGTACAATTATCATCCAGTTGGGGATTCAAGCCGCGTAACTGTTCAACTGTGATGCCATATAACGCTTCGATGCGAAAACAGCTATCCCCGGGCTGCACGATGTAAATGATGCGGCCGTCGGCTCCCGGCGTTGGGGAAGGAAACTGCACTTGAGCAGACGGGGAAGCCTGGGCCGGCAGCATAAGTCCGAAGAGCAAAAGGGGGAGTAGAAGAAGAAAAACGATGAGAAATCGCTTTGGGTTCATAGGTACGCGGATTATATCAGGGTTTGAAATTGCAAAAATCAGACCGGAGATAAACGGAGATGAACATCAAACTGTTCGATAAAGAGGCATCACAAACTCTTCGTTTATCCTTGTTTATCTCCGGTGAATTGTCCTTGCCAAAAATTCTTACTGATACCGCTTCCTGATTTCCGGCAGGAAATACTCATTGAAGAACCTGTCCACATCGTAATCGGGTTTCCAACTCCATTCCTCGCGCGCCTTGGAATCATCCAGGTCTTCGGGCCATGAATCGACGATGCCCTGTCGGCGGATGTTTGGCCCAAAGGTGATCTGCGCGCCGGGGAAAGCCTTGAGCGCCCGATCACGGAACTCGCCCGCCGCCAGGCTGAAAGCGGAAATATTGTAAACCGGGCAGGTCAGGTTCCCGCGTGGCGCGTCCATCAACATCAGCAACGACTTGACGGCGTCGGGCATGGCCATAAAGGAGATTTTTGTGTCCTCGCGCACGAAGCAGGCATAGGGGCGGCCCTGAGCGGCAGCGTGCAGCATCTCGGGGCCGTAATCGCTCGTCCCGCTGCTGGGCACGGTGAAGGCACTGACCAATCCCGGAAAGCGGATAGCGCGAAAGTCCAGCATCGTAGGCGGATTCGGTTCCAGGTGACGTTGTCCTAAAAATCTACTATAGTACACCCCCAATTTCTCGCAATACAATTTGTTACACCCGTACATCGTCTGGGGCGCGTTATACTCATTCTCTTTCACACACCCGGCGGTTTTCTTTTCTTCAAGGCTTCGAAACCCGTACGCAGCAATCGAGCTTGGGAACAGGAATTTGACATGCTTGTCATACTTTTCAGAGCGATAGGCTGCCATCGCCAGCATCTGCATGGTCCCCTCCACATTGATGCG
>CAWHJM010000062.1:0-11950 GCA_963829615.1 uncultured Chloroflexia bacterium | reverse complement strand
TGACCGCCCTTATCGTGAGAAGTGGACTGCGTCCAGGATTATTGAATATATCCGCAAGGAAGCAGGAACTCGTTTCGACCCCGAGATCGTAGAGCTCTTCTTAAGAAAGATTTGATTTGTAAAAACCCCTACATCGGATTAAACACTACCAAGTCACAAAGAACAACTTGAGCACATACAGGCTGTTCTTCCTTTACGGCTGATCATTTGTACAACTCCTGATAGCCGGGTTCTCCTCTGATCGGATCAAAGTCCGGGTCTTGCCTGGACCATTCAGTCAGAGACGGGTTCAGTTTCAAGGCCTCGCCCAATTCGCGGATAGCCTTCTCATTTTCTCTTGCGAGTGAATAGCTGCAAGCCAGGTTATAGCGGATGTTTCCTTGCCAGTCTGGACTGTCGTCCAGCTCTGTAAGTAGACCAGTCATATTTTGATACATTTCGACCACGCGAGCATTCTCCCCATTTTTGCCATACCAGTTAGCCAAATGTAGGATTGGATGGGTATAAATATTCCCGACCACAAACCTCCACAGAGGCCGGCCGTCCTGCCAGGGGTAAAAATCAACTCGTTCTAAACCTTCTTCTCCTAATGCATTGAGCGCTTCTTCCATGCGCTCACAACTGCTCCTGGCCAACGCTTCGATCTCATCCCATGTCTGGTCCCGGTATTGATAGTAGATTTCTTCGTTAGCGTGATTGATATCCTCAGTGTGAGTTGGTGTCTGTCCTGCAAGCGCAGCCAACAGGTTTTCAGCATGTTGCTTTCGCCAATGGGAATTGTGAGCAATGTTGTCCTTGGCTGTCCAAATCTCAATTGTTCCATCTGCTTTGCGCTCTGCATCGGATAGGTCGGCAATAAATTGCTTTTCGGCTTGAGAGCCTTTTTCAAGTAATCCCTTGAGTATGCTGCTCTTCATTACGTTCCTCCTCCTATGCAATAATTTTATTCAGTAAAAAAGATGAAAAAGTTGATTTAGTATAGCATGGGATAACCCCGGATGATTAACCAAGATGACGCCCAAGAGTAAGTGATTTTCTAACAGCTGAAATGGAATCGAAGCCGGGAACCATCTGGTCAACCTGCTTCTTTTCGGTGCGATCCTGTCTGTGTGGCGCTAAACTTTGTTCCTGATTCGTTCGACTCCCGCCAAGCCTGGTGGGAGTATTTTGTACGCAAGATGTAATTTACCGTGGCGCGCACATGTTCTAAAATGGAGATATGCCCCGCGAAGAGAAAGCCTTTATTCTGGCCGTCATTTCCGATCATAGTGTTGCTCGGAGTTTAAAAGATATGCTACAGGGTACGGGGTTTGCCCTGGAAATTGCCCCTAATTCATTGACGGGTTTACAAATGGCCGAAGAACTGCTCCCTGATGCCATTCTGTTGGATTTTAACCTGGAAGGAAATGCGTTAGATGTTTGCCGCCGCTTGCGCGCCAATCGTGTCTTGCAAGGCATGCCCATCCTCATGCTCTGTGATTACGGTGACCGCGACTCGCGTGCGCTCGGTCTCAGTGCAGGGGCAGATGACTCTATCGGTAAACCCTTTGACGGCATTGAATTGCTCTCGCGCCTGCGCACGGTCACCCGCTTCAATGCCAGGCGCCTGATGGTTACCGATCTGACCCATTTCACCTGGATGGCCTCCCACGCTGCGGATGGCTACTTGCTTTTGGATAAATCCGGGGTCATCCATTATGCTAATGAGAAAGCTCACATCCTGCTCAACTTACCGGAAGATTATCTGGGATTACCGTTTGTACGGGTTGTTGAATACCGCTTTGTGCCCGAGCCCGAAGATACCTGGACCAACTGGGTCAATGAGCCTGCCCCGTGTTTTCTGGTCCAGCCGGAAAGTCCGACCGCACGCACGGCCTGGGTCATGCTGGATGCGCTGGACACCTTGCTGGGTGCGGAGCAGCATCGTATCGTCCGCTTAAAAGATGTGACCGAGCGCATGTCCATTTATCAGGATATGCGTCGGTTTCACACCGTAGTCGCGCACAAGCTGCGCACGCCTATGTCCATGCTGATCAGCTCAATGGCTTTGCTCAAATCCCGTCTCGATCAGCTTTCTGGCGATGAAGTCAAGGAACTTGTCCGCAGCAGCATCAAAGGTGTTGACAGGCTGGCATCGCAAGTGCAGCAAATCCTGACCTATATTGATGCTCCTCTTGCGTTGAATGTCGGCGAACCGGTGTCTCTGGATACGGTTCCTAAGATGGTGCGAACCATCTGTGAGCCGCTCAGGTTAAGCAATGTAGTCGTTTTCCTGCCCGAGCATCTGGCTTCTAAGGTTGTTGCTCTTACCTATGATGCTCTGGAGAGCATCCTGTACGAGCTACTGGCAAACGCGCGTAAATTCCACCCCCAGAAAAATCCTACCGTGGAAGTGTCTGTGGGACAGCTTGACGAAGACCACGTTCAAATCCGCGTAGCCGATGATGGGCAGACCCTCTCCACCGAACAGCTAGCATGGGTTTGGCTTCCGTACGTGCAGGGCGAGAAGGACTTCACTGGTGAACTGCCCGGCATGGGACTTGGTTTCCCAATGGTCGCCACATTGGTCTGGAAAGCAGGCGGGGACTTGCATTTGCGCAATCGACCTGACGGCCCTGGTGTTATCGTCGAGATGAAGATTCCACTCGAAAGCTTTGCACGAGAGTTTGAACGCCCCGCCGCTGCCTTATCCCGGCTGAACCTGCTTCCGTTTATTGAGCGAATCCTAACGATAGAAAAAAGCGCCGAACGAATTTGGCGCTTTTTTGCATTTTCCCTCTCAATCGCTTGCCAGCCGTTCGATTTTAAGTCTATACTTTTTACATCCACATATGAACAAAGGAGTTTCTAATGACTACTGTCCGAGATATTATCCGCGAAAAGGAAGTGATGTCTGGTCTATCGCGCCAGATGCCAATGTGTATGAAGCCTTGCAGATGATGGCCGAGAAAGATGCCGGCGCCCTTTTGGTCATGACAGGTGACCAGGTAAATGGAATCCTTTCGGAGCGCGACTGCGTTCGCAAAGTGGATTTACAGGGACGCACTTCGCGCGTGACCAAGGTCAGTGAGATTATGACGAGTGAAGTCATCTCAGTCCAGGTGACGGAACAGCTTGAAGAATGCATGACAGGCCATGCTCGAGAAGAACATTCGTCACTTGCCGGTATATGAAGACACGCAATTGTTGGGCTTGATCTCTGTCCGCGATGTGCTGCGGGAAGTTGTAGATGTGCAGAAGTCGCTGATCGCCCAGCTTGAACGCTTTATTACAGGTGGCGGACGCTAATGCAAGAGTGGACCATCGCGGAACTACAGCGAAAAATGACATCCGGCGAGTTGACGGCACGTCAACTCGCTGAGATGTATCTGGGTCGTATCGCTATGGTCGACGAGGGTGAGAATGGCATCAATTCGATCATCGAACTCAACCCGGATGCGCTAGTCATCGCTGAGAGCCTGGATGCGGAACGCAAAGAAGGCAAAGTCCGCGGTCCGTTGCATGGCATTCCGGTGCTCATCAAAGACAATATCGACACCTTCGACCGCATGTCGACTACGGCCGGTTCGCTGGCTCTGGAGGGCTCGGTTGCTTTGCAGGATGCCTTTCTGGTGGAGCAACTGCGCTCGGCCGGGGTTTTGATCCTGGGGAAAACCAATCTTTCCGAGTGGGCTAATTTCCGCGGGAAAAACTCGACCAGTGGCTGGTCCAGCCGTGGCGGGCTGACTCGCAATCCCTACGCGCTCGATCGCACTGCTTGTGGCTCATCATCCGGGTCAGCGGCGGCGGTAGCGGCTAACCTGTGCGCCGCGGCAGTCGGCACCGAAACGGACGGCTCGATCATCTGCCCCGCGCAGACCAACGGTGTTGTAGGCATCAAACCGACCGTGGGCTTGATCAGTCGAACCGGGGTCGTTCCCATCGCCCATAGCCAGGACACTGCCGGTCCAATAGCGCGCACGGTAGCAGATGCGGCGGCGCTGCTGGGGGCGATGACGGGAGTCGATGAAACGGATGCAGCCACATTAGTCCGAAGGGCGAAGCGTTTATGAAGATTACACCCAATTCCTCGACCCGGACGGGCTCAAAGGAGCGCGCATCGGCGTGGCGCGTAGTCTGTTTGGAACCGATGAACGAGTCCTGAAAATCGTCGAGTCCGGCCTGGAAACGATGAAGTCGCTGGGCGCGGAATTGATTGATATCGAAGCTGGCTTCCAGCGATAAATTTGGCAAGACTGAGTTGGAAGTGCTATTGTACGAATACAAAGCGGATCTGAATGCTTATCTTGCCAACCGTGGCCGCATGGCGAAAGTGCATTCACTGGAAGATGTGATCAAGTTCAACGAAGAAAACCGCGAACGTGTATTGCCGTATTTCGGTCATGAGCGCATGGAAGCGGCGCTGAAAAAAGGACCGCTGACCGGCAAGAGATATCTGAACATGCTGGAGAAGAATCATCGTCTGACCCGTGATGAAGGCATTGACGCCATGATGAAAGAACACAAACTGGATGCGATTGTGTGTCCCTCCGGCGGCCCGGCCTGGATGATCGACCTGATCAACGGCGATAGCGGTTGCAACTGGGATATGGACAGCACCTCGTACGCGGCGGTGGCGGGGTATCCGCATATTACCGTCCCGGCGGGGTATATCTTTGGCCTGCCGATCGGGCTCTCGTTCTTTGCGGGCGCCTGGCAGGAGCCAACGCTGATCCGGCTGGCCTATGCCTTCGAGCAGGCTACGCAGGTACGTGTCCCACCGAAATTTTTGCCGACGGCTGATTTGACGGTTTGAGTAATCAAGCTTGGTCGAGTAGCCCCGAGTGTTCTTCGAAGGGCATATCGGGACCAAAATCGCAGTCCTCTTGATAAGTATTTTGCAACCATTTTTTAGATGTAACCTATGACAACTGTCCTTTTGCTCGACATCGACGGCGTGCTGGTGAGCCCCGGCGGGTATCGCGCCGCCTTGCATGCCACCCTGAATTATTTCGTCAATTTGATGGGCTTGCCCCATTTCGAGTTCCCAGAAGAAAAACTGGCCGGGTTCGAAAGGCGTGGCATCACCAGTGAGTGGGATATGGTGCCGCTTTTGCTGGGGGTGCTGTGGAATGATATCCTGTCCCACCAGACGAGAGTAAATCTACCTGCGAGTGTATCGTCGGCTGCGGTCGAGATCGGACTTCACCTGAACGGCTACAGGCCATCGGATTTGATCATCCCTGAATTTGAGTTGGTGGCAGGACAATATCCTGCTGATACGGCCTTAAAAAATGGCTTTTTCTCGTCTATCCCGATGCCATTACGCACCAACCTGTTGCACCGTTCGCGGGATGTGCACTTTTCGCAGACCATGCGCATCTTCCAACATTTTACGCTTGGCAACCAGGCCTTCACGCAAACTTACGACTTGCCCGTCGAGGTGGAAACTGAGTCGCTTTTGCATAAGTACGACAGGTCCAACATTAACGACACCATTCGGGATAAACTACGCCAACCCGGTTTGCACCTGGCAGCTTTTACCGCACGCCCGTCTGCACCGCCGCGTGAAGTGGACAGCGCCGCCCCTGGGATATGCCCCCGAAGCCGAAATTGCTCTTGACCTGGTTGGGCTGCCCGACATCCCGCTGATTTCTTTCGGAAAGCTACAATATCTGGGTGAGCAACGTGGCTATGATCCCGAAGTCTTGTTGAAGCCCTCGCCTGTGCAAGCCCTGGCCGGCATCGCTGCCGCACTGACGGGAGACGAGTGGGCCGCTTTGCAGGCTGCCTGCGATTGGTATGAAACTGGTCAACTCAAGGGCGTTTTGGCCGGACTGTCACAAGCCTTCGATGTGACCATCGTCGAAGATACGCTGGGTGGCATCCGCTCGGTGCGGGCGGCAGGTGAAATCCTACAAAAGGCCGGCCTGGATGTGACCGTACGCGCGTATGGATTGACTTCAGGCAGCGCCGCGAAATCCGCCGCCTTTGAGCAAGCGGGCGTGCCACATTTCAGTGATTGGGAGAGCCTCATCAAGCAGCTTGACCTGTAGCTGACCACATGACTTGCCAAGTGTGAAAATTGCGCCTATACTAGGGTATATCGGAGTGTTCATGTCTGAAATTGACCTTGTTCCCCTTGAAAAAATCTTACAACCATATATTCCGCTAGGCCGACCGGGTCTGTTGCCCGCCCTGCATGCTGCCCAGAAACACTACGGCTGGTTACCGCAAGAAGTAGCCGCCAATGTTGCCACTGCGCTCAAAGTTCCGCTGGCCGATGTGCACGGCGTGATCGAATTCTACAGCCTGTTCTACAACGAACCGATTGGCAAGCGCGTCATCCGTGTTTGTACGGATCCGGCCTGTGCCTTGAAAGGTGCGGACGATGTGCTTGACCACCTGTGCGCTCATCATGGCATCCAGCCGGGTCAGACCACGCTGGACGGTGCTACCACCATCGAGCATGCTCCCTGCCTGGGCCTGTGCGAACATGCTCCCGCCGCTCTGGTGGACGAGCAGGCCGAGACGGATATCAACCTGAGACTCGGCCACTACGAGCTTGGTCGTCCGCGCTCGCTGGTTTACGGTTCGATTCGCCAACTTACCCAGAATTGTGGTGGCGAAACCACCGATTTAGCCGCTTATGGCGAATATGTCGCACTTAAAAAAGCTCGGTCAATGAAACCCGCAGATGTGATTGCTGAAATCAAAACGGCGGGTTTAGTCGGGCGCGGCGGGGCAGCTTTTCCGACCGGCATCAAATGGGAAGGCGCGGCCAACGCTCCCGGTGACGAGAAATATGTCATCTGCAACGCGGACGAATCCGAGCCGGGCACCTTCAAGGATCGGGTGCTGCTGCTGGATGATCCGCACCGCACCATCGAAGGCATGTGTATCGCCGCTTATGCGATTGGCGCATCAAAAGGCTACATTTATCTGCGTGGCGAATATCCCTACATTTTGCCCGTTTTGGAAAACGCCCTGACCGAAGCCCGTAAAGCGGGATACATCGGCGGGGCGTTTGATATTGAAATCCGCTTGGGCGCTGGCGCTTATATTTGTGGCGAGGAGACCGCGCTGTTCGAGAGCATCGAAGGCAAACGTGGATTTCCGCGCGTCAAGCCACCTTTCCCTACGACTTATGGCCTGTTCGGTAAGCCGACTGTGATCAACAACGTCGAGACGCTCTGCAATGTGCCGCTGATCCTCGGCATGGGCGCGGCGGAGTATCGCAAGATTGGCACCGAAAAATCACCGGGTCCGAAGCTGTTCTGTGTCTCTGGCGATGTGTCCAAACCGGGACTGTACGAAGTTCCCTTTGGCGTGACACTGCGCGAACTGCTGGCAATGGCAGGCTGTGACACTTTCCAGGCGGTGCTTTTTGGTGGCGCGGCGGGAGCCTTTGCCACGCCAGAACAATTGGATGTGAAACTGACTTTCGAAGACCTGCGCGCTGCCGGGCTGCCACTTGGTTCAGGCGTGATCACCGTTTTTGATGAGTCCCGTGATCTGCGGGATGTGCTGGCACGCCTGGGCAAGTTCTTCGCACACGAATCCTGCGGCAAATGCTATCCCTGCCAGATGGGCACGCAGCGTCAGATGGAGATTTTGGATCAGGATTGCCGCAGGCAATACGCTGGTTGGCGATGTCGAGCGCTTGCAGGATGTTGGTTGGACGATGACTGACTCGTCTTTGTGCGGGTTGGGGCAGACGGCGGCGGGGGCAGTGTTGTCTGCGATGAAACAGTTTCCGGAGCTGTTTGTGACAGTAACCGCGACATGCACAGCGCAAGTGAGCGAGAGTGGAGAATCAAAGAGCAGCTTGACTTAGCCTTCCTACGGCTCGGTTGTCCGACTATAGCGGTTCAATTGGAGAATTTATGGGAATTCAATTAGAGATTGATGGTCAACAAGTAACTGTTGAACCTGATACCACGCTTGCTGGATGCGGCCAAGCAAATTGGCGTAGACATTCCCGACCATCTGCTGGCATGAAGCGACCACATCCAATGGATTGTGCAGACTCTGCGTGGTGGAGGTGGAGGGGCAGAGGGTGCTCCAGCCGAGTTGCATCGTCAAGGCGGGAGCAGGCATGCAGGTCCAGACCCGCAGCGAGAGAGTCGTGCGGGCGCGGAAAACTATCCTTGAGATGCTGGCCACCAGCGTGGATCTGTCCGATGCGCCCGAAATCCAGGCCATGATGGACGAGTACGGCGCATCCGCCGAGCGTTTCCCGGATGCCGAGCGGCGTGAGATCGAAGTCAAGGACGACAACCCGATGTACCTGCGGGATTACTCGAAGTGTGTGCTGTGCTGGCGCTGCGTGCAGGTTTGTGCCGAGGATGCGCAGTACACTTACGCCATCAACTTCAGCGGACGGGGTTACGAGACCGAGATCGGTACGTTCTTCGACCGCACCATCCCCGAATCGACCTGCGTGTTCTGCGGCCAGTGCGTGGGTGTCTGCCCGACCGGGGCGCTCAAGCCCAAACGTGAGTTTCTGCTGGAGCAGGGCATCGCGCCGGAAGAGATCACGGTGATGAGTTCGGGAAGAAAGCGGAGAAAGCAGACCTAACCCCCAGCCCCTTCCCTGCAAGGGAAGGGGAGTGCGTGATGGCCTTTAGCCATCACATTAATCAAAACCAATTTTCCCCTAAACTTCCCCTGTCCTTTTAGGAAAGGGGGCGCGGGGGGATAGGTTGGAAACCATGCCTATCAAAAATATCGTTATTGGCCAGAAGATCACATCCGAGAAGCGTCAGCGTGCCAAGGAACTGCGCCAGAATATGACGCCCGAAGAAATGCTTCTCTGGCATGAACTGCGGACGAATAAACTCGCTGGCTGGCATTTCCGCCGCCAGCAGGTAATTGATGGATTTATCGTTGATTTTTATTGCCATGCTGCCAGCCTGATCGTTGAAGTCGACGGCGGCATTCATGAAACACAAAAAGCACAAGATGCTGAGCGCGATGCTCATTTGATTTCACGAGGGTTCCGTATTTTGCGCGTGACAATGATGAAGTGAACAATGATTTGCAAGGTGTTTTGCAGAAGATTTTGGAGAATTTGAACCATTGACCTAACCCCCGACCCTTCCCAGGGAAGGCACCCCCTGTCCTTTTAGGAAAGGGGGGCGGGGGGATAGGTTTAGGAGCAACAATGATAAAAGCAGACCGAATTGTTTCCACCACCTGCCCCTACTGCGGCGTGGGATGCAATTTACAGTTACATGTCAAAGACGATACCATCTTCAAAGTGACCTCGCCCTTCGATGCGGTTGTCAACCAGGGCAACCTGTGCGTCAAGGGACGTTTTGGGTATGACTATATTTACCATCCTCGGCGAGTGACGAAGCCATTGGTGAAGCGCTATTTGCTCGAAGGTAAGCCAGCACCAGAGACTAGAGAACAGAGATTCGAGATCAGTGATCCCACGGCCTCACTACTCTCTAATGATCCACTCTCTACTCTCTCCGATTGGATTCCAACCGATTGGGACACTGCCCTCGATCTCGTCGCCTCCAAACTCACCGAAATCTACCAACGAGACGGCTCCGACGCCATGTCCGTCTACTGCTGCGCCAAGGCCACCAACGAAGACAACTACCTGCTGCAGAAGATGTTCCGGGCGTTGTTCCGCACCAACAACGTGGACCACTGCACCCGTCTCTGTCATGCGGGCAGCGTGGTGGCGCTCCAGCAGGCGGTTGGCTCGTCGGCCATGTCCAACACCGCCAGCGAAGTCATCCACAATGACGTCATGATCGTGACCGGCTCGAACACGACCGAGAACCATCCCATCATCGCCTTGCAGATGAAGGAAGCCGTCCGCAAGTATGGCGCAAAAATGATCGTCATCGACCCCCGCCGCATCGAGCTGGTCGATTTCGCCGAGTTGTGGCTGCCGCTCAAGCCGGGCACCAACGTCCCGGTGTTGACCTCGATGGCGCACGTCATCGTCAAGGAAGGGCTGGTCAACCACGAGTTCGTCAAGAACCGCACCGAGGGCTTTGAAGAATTCGTCCAGAGCCTCGAAAAATTTACCCCTGAATATGCCGAAGAGATCTCCGGCGTCCCTGCCGATGACATTCGCAAGGCTGCGCGTTTATATGCCGAAGCCGAAAACGGATCGATCTACTGGGGCATGGGCATCTCGCAGTTGTCGCACGGCACGGCCAGCGCACTGGCGCTCATCCATCTCGCCTTTCTCACCGGCCACGTTGGGCGCGAAGGCACCGGCCTCAACCCGCTGCGCGGACAGAACAACGTCCAGGGCGCCAGCGACATGGGCGCCATGCCCTTCCATTACCCCGGCTACATGCTGGTCAGCGACGAAGAAAATGCCCGAAAATGGGAAGCCGCCTGGAGCATCGAACCCGGCGGACTGAGCCGCAAACTCGGCCTGACCACCACCGAAATTCTGGGTCACGCCCATCCCGGCGGCGTGCGGGCGCTCTACATCATGGGCGAGAACCCGATGATGTCCGAGCCCAACCTGAACGAAACCCGCAAACACATGCAGGAATTGGAATTTCTGGTCGCCCAGGATTTGTTCATCAACGAATCCGGCGCTTTTGCGGATGTGTTCCTGCCCGCCACGCCCTTTGCCGAAAAAGACGGGACTTTCACCAACACCGATCGACGTGTCCAGCGGGTGCGAGCGGCACATCCTCCGCGCGGACAATCACGCGCTGATTGGCAGATCATCTGCGACCTGGCCCAGCGCATCGAGATGCCCGACGCTGGGAAGCGTGCCACCGCCAAATGGACCTATTCCAGCCCCGAAGAAGTTTTCGCCGAGATGGCCTCGGTGGTCCCCGATTTCGCCGGTGTGACCTACGAGCGCATCGACAAAGTCGGCTTGCAATATCCCGTCTGGGACAAGAACCACCCCGGCACGCCGCACCTGTTCAGCGAGTCCTTCCCGCGTGGACGGGGCAAATTCACCCCGCTCGATTACGTCCCGGCCGTCGAGCCCGTGGACGACGAGTATCCCTTCATCCTGACCACCGGACGCCTGCTCGAGCACTGGCACGGCGGCACGATGACCCGTCACTCGCAGTTGAACACGCTCTACCCCGAAGCCCGGGTCGAGATCCACCCCGCCGACGCCGAAATCCACGGCATCAGTGACGGCATGGCCGTCAAGGTCACTTCACGGCGTGGCGAGATCGTGGTGCGCGCCTCCGTGACCGAGAAAACCACCGTGGGCGTGGTCTTCGTCCCCTGGCACTTTGCCGAAGCCGCTGCCAACCTGCTGACCATTGACGCCCTCGACCCGCAGGCCAAAATCCCCGAATTCAAAGCCTGCGCCGTGCAGGTTTTCCCGGCCAGAGATGATGAGTTGCCGAATCCTGATGTAGTGTTGGAGCGAGGAAGATATTAAATTGTAAGGAGTGGACTTTCAGAATCCACTCCTTGCAAGCAGATGGGGTAATTAGCATAGGACTCGGACGATGTCGTTATTTGCCCGCTCGCTTCTCTTTTTGTCTCCTCTTCGTGCATATCTCTGCTCTAGGAGTCGGGGAAGATTACCATACCCCTTGAATACGAACTGTTCATCGGTTGCCTGCATAAGTTCCCAATTTGCTCTCCTTACGCGATCAAGGCTCCACGAGAGGAAGTGTCAGAGTCACTGGCGGCTGCATTTTCTTTCTTGTTTTGGTTCTCTCCCGTGCATAAGCCATAAGCACCTGCCGAGAAATGGAAACTGCAACCTGACGTGCGCAGGTGATTTGGTAATTTAGCCGATAAGTGATGTTAAAGTCGCTAGCCGTTCCTGATTGTGCCCCCACTCCCCAATTTTGGGCTTGGCCCCATACGTGCGTGAAGCCAGCCAAATCATCGTCGGAAATAGGATCATCCTCAACTCCACTAACTTGTAGAACGATCGTCGACGTATCGGAGGGCACATCTACAAAGAACGTTAAACCGATAGAGGTAACTCCAACATCCAAATCATTGG
>CAWHJM010000061.1:0-45498 GCA_963829615.1 uncultured Chloroflexia bacterium | reverse complement strand
ATCATTCATGCTCCGATTATAGCCGAATTGAGGTACTTTATTTGTTCGGTGGGATGCTGATCACCCAAAATATGCGGTATTAAAAAGTCATAAAATGAATAGTACCAAAGTCATTTGTAAACGCTTGTGAAATGTTGTACACTGAAAACGTATCTTTTATGTGGGAACTTTAGACGTAAGAGCTTCCACAACCGATAAAAATAAACGGAAGTGAAGATCCAAAGATCGTATTTGGTCGCTTGTCCCGTCACGACCAACATCATCTCAGGGGACAGATCTTTGGGGAGCTAACAGCGAAACCGGCCTGTATGGCCGGTTTTTAATTTTCTGGTACGTGTGATCACTACCGATTTATTCTGTGACCACGAGGAAGGAGATCATGAGCCCATAGTCTTGTTTATTGCACTTCTATATTTTCTTTGGATTCCGTTCCACTCATTTGCCGTCTTTCTTAGGGAAGGAGAAAATTGACATGAATATCAGAAAAACTATTTCCATAGCGCTTATGCTGGCGTTGGGACTGGCATTAGGTATAGGAGGGGCAGTACATGCCAAAGCCAACGCGAGTCAGATCGATCTGGGTAGCCTGAACTGGTCAGTACAGTACCTGATCGACCAGAGCCAAACCGTTTTGGGAAGCCCACAGGCCGCAGCCCCTCGTGACAATCGTGGACTTGCTATTTCCCCTGACGGTCAATACTTGTATGCCGGGTATAACAACGGCCCGGAGGTTCGCAAGATCGACTTGACCCAAGCTGACTACACAACAGCGACGGTTGCACGCACAACGGTCTCGCGCGGCAAGGCCATCGCCGTGGACGATCAGGGACGTGTATATTTGGCTGAAGGTGCATCAATTAAAATCCTCGATGCAGACCTCAGCGCTGTTCAGTACACCATATCCACAACGAAATGCGAAGGTGTGGCGGTTCAGCGGGAGGGTGGCACATTAGCCTTGTATGCCACTGAACGTGGCGGACCGAACACCCTCACCCGTTGGGCATTGACTGAGAGTGGAGGGGTAATCACAGGCGCATCCCTGGCCGGCCTTGATGGTGATGGTGTAATCACTATTACCGGGGCCAGCGATATGCGCGGTGTGGCTGTTGACTTTTCGGGGCGCATTTGGATTGCTGACCCTTCAGCTACTGAAGGCAACGGCAAAGTATTTCGTGTGGACAGCGACGGAACTGGCCTCGTTTCGAATACGGCAGTTCCAAACCCATACGCCATTGCCTTCAACGGCGATGAGGTACTAGTCACCGGCGGTTACCAACGCATCATTTCAGTACTGGATATAGATGATTTATCGCTGGTCGATACACTAATTCCGCCGTGGTCCAGCCTGGAATTGGACCCAGTTGGCAATAGCTCTGACGGTAGTCTCACGGGCATCGTTGTAACACCCGACGGTTTTTATGTCACCAACGAGGCCGGACAAACAGCCGATGAGAAATCCACCTATGGTGTAGATGATGGTTATAGCGGAGATGTGAGTGGTAAGCATTACACTGACCTTAGCAATGATGACAACGATCCAATCCTGTTTGCCACGAACCCACCTTCTGCCAACCCTGATGCCGATGCAACCATCCATGTGCATACTGGTGACGCACCAGGAATGGGCCGGTCGGGCTATCGCGTTAACGTCTACCATGCCGGTGGGGCTTACATCAGTTACCAGAATACTGACTCCAGCGGCGATGTCACTTTCCATTTGGATAACGGCGACTACGAGTACGAAGTCACGCGCTGGGGCGCTGTGGGCGAAAAGCAAGCCTTCACCGTTGCAGGAGTGGATCAGACCCTTAATTATCGGTTGTCCACCGTTACAGTTAAGGTGTTTGCTGATTATCCGGCAAATGACACGGGATACGCAGGTTATCGTGTCAACCTGTATCTGGCCGACGAGACCTACATGCTTTACGGCAATACCGACGGGGATGGTCATGCAGAGTTCTTCGTGCCGGTTCCTGCCGGGGATAACCAGTTCAAGTTCGATGTCAGTCGTTGGGGCGCGGTCAGTACCAAACAGACGGTCGACGTGGACTTCGGTTCAGACACAGATACGAGCTATCGTCTCTCGACGATCAAAGTGAACTTATATGCCGATTATCCATCAGCTGGAACGGGATACGCAGGTTATCGTGTCAACCTATATCTGGCCGATGAAACCTACATGCTCTACAACAACTCTGACAGCAATGGCGATGTCCGCTTCTTTGTGCCGGTTCCTGCCGGGGATAACCAGTTCAAGTTCGATGTCAGTCGTTGGGGCGCGGTCAGTACCAAGCAAATGGTCGACGTGGACTTCGGTGCAGACACAGATGCGAGCTATCGTCTCTCGACGATCACAGTGAATGTGTTTGCTGATTATCCATCAGCGAATACGGGCTACGCAGGCTATCGAGTCAATCTGTATCTGGCCGATGACACCTACATGCTCTACAGCAACACTGACAGCAACGGCGATGTTCGCTTCTTTGTGCCGGTTCCTGCCGGAGATAACCAGTTCAAATTCGATGTCAGTCGCTGGGGCGCGGTCGGTACCAAACAGGCGGTCGATGTGGATGAAGGTCTCGATAGATCCGAAACTTACAGACTTTCAACGGTCACCATTCACGCATATCAAGGTAACTCCCTGCCTGGAACAGCAATAGTAGGAGCAAGAGTCAATTTGTACTTGGCCAATGATGCCTACATGCTCTACAACAATACCGATAGTAGTGGCAATGCGCGTTTCTTCCTGCCAGTACCAGCCGGTACAGAACAATTCAAATATCAGGTCACGAAGGGATGTCACGTAAGCGCAAAAGTTCCTTTCACTGGTCAATTTATGGTTTCGACCAACTGATCAATCACAAACTGACAGCAACCAGTCAGCATCCATATCACGGATGGCGATGGGGGCGATCATGCCGGTTATCGCGTTTATATGTACCTGCCGGGAGCAGGCAGCCATTTTGCCTACCAGGATAGCGATTCGAACGGAATGACTACTTTCGAACTGGATGCTCTCGCAGACTACGAATATCTGGTCTCGTACGGGCGCAGCAGTCAGCGGGTTGCTTTTAGTACATGCAGCAATGAAACCCTTGACTATGAACTCGCTAAGGTTGAAATAACCCCCGATGGCTGCAGGATCTGCCAGCTACCGCGTGTACGTCTACAACAACGGCAGCGGTTCCCACTTCACCTACAAAGATGTGAGCGCCGGAGAAATTGCCACCTTCTACCTGGTGGACGGCGACTACGAATACCTAGTCTCCTACGGGCACAGCAGCCAACGGGTCGATTTCACCATCACGCGCGATATGACAGGCGCTCCGGGTGTGGTCACGGCTGAAGATCTCTCAATGACCTACAACCTGGCCCAGGTGGATATCACCGTGGCCGGTGCAGGGTCTGCCAGCTACCGCGTGTATGTCTACAATAACGGCAGCGGTTCCCACTTCACCTACAAAGATCTGAGCGCCGGAGAAATTGCCACCTTCTACCTGGTGGACGGCGACTACGAGTACCTGGTCTCCTACGGGCACAGCAGCCAACGGGTCGATTTCACCATCACGCGCGATATGACAGGCGCTCCGGGTATGGTCACGGCTGAAGATCTCTCAATGACCTACAACCTGGCCCAGGTGGATATCACCGTGGCCGGTGCAGGGTCTGCCAGCTACCGCGTGTATGTCTACAATAACGGCAGCGGTTCCCACTTCACCTACAAAGATGTGAGCGCCGGAGAAACAGCCACCTTCTACCTGGTGGACGGCGACTATGAGTACCTGGTCTCCTACGGACACAGCAGCCAACGGATTGACTTTTCCGTCACTCGCGCCGAAGCGCCACCCGTGGTCACAGCCAACGATCTTTCCCTGACCTACAACCTGGCAAAAATAATCATAAAGGTTGTGAACAGTCACAACCAGGCGCTCTCCGGCTTCCGGGTTTACGTCTACAATAACGGCAGCGGTTCTCACTTCATCTATCAAGACACACCTGCCAACGGCGAAGTCACGTTCTATCTGGTGGATGGCGACTTTGAGTATCTGCTCACTAAAGGATGCTACAACAGCGGTCGCGTAGACTTCACAGTAACACTGGATGACAGCAATACGCCTACTTTGGTCGTGGCAGAAGATGCCAGTTACACTCACAAGGCCACGCAGGATGTCTCCATCAAAGTCAGTGACAACGATAATGTCGGTCACAAGAGCTACCTAGTCCGAGTCTACAACACGGGTGGAAGCCAGATCGCTTATCAGTGGAGCGATAATAATGGCATGACCAATTTTGAATTGGATGCGCTTGGCAGTTACGAGTACCTGGTTGAAAAGAATGGTGCTCAAAGTGACAAGAAACCTATCGGAACGCAGTTGTGTGGAGCCACATCGACTGAATATAAGTTGGCGAAAATTGTAGTTCACGTGAGCGATACTGCAGGTGGAAATCATCAGAGCTACTTGGTGCGCATGTACAACGGAAACAATGGCTCAGGCGCACAGTGGGGCTATGCCTGGAGTGACGCGGATGGCGAGAGCACGTTCTATCTCGTCGAAGGTGCCTATGGCTATCTGGTGGAGAAGAATGGTGCACAAAGCGGCCACTATGGCTTCACTGTCAATCCACCTGCCAGCCCTGCCAACGATCAGGGTCTCACCTACAAGCTGGCAAAAATCACAGTCCATGTCAGTGATACAGCGGGTGGCGACCATCAAAGCTATTTGGTGCGCGTCTACAATGGGAATAACGGAACTGGCTCGCAGTGGGGTTATGCCTGGAGCAACGCTAGCGGAGAGGCCACATTCTACCTGATCGAGAGCGACTATGGCTACCTGGTGGAAAAGAACGGTGCGCAGAGTGGCAAGTACGGGTTTACCGTCAATCCGCCTGGCGTCAATGCCAACGATCAGGGTCTCACCTACAAGCTGGCAAAAATCACAGTCCATGTCAGTGATACAGCGGGTGGCGACCATCAAAGCTATTTGGTGCGCGTCTACAATGGGAATAACGGAACTGGCTCCCAGTGGGGGTATGCCTGGAGCGACGCGAATGGCGAGAGCACGTTCTATCTGGTTGAGAGTGACTATGGTTATTTGGTAGAAAAGAATGGTGCACAAAGCGGAAAGTATGGCTTTTCCGTCAACCCACCCGGTGCCAATGCCAATGATCAGGAGCTAACTTACAAGCTGGCCAAGATCACAGTCCATGTCAGCGACAGCGAAGGTAGCGATCATCAAAGTTATCTGGTGCGCGTCTACAATGGGAATAGCGGAACTGATTCCCAGTGGGGGTATGCCTGGAGCGACGCACATGGCGAGAGTACGTTCTATCTGGTTGAGAGCGACTATGGTTATCTGGTAGAAAAGAATGGTGCTCAGAGCGGAAAGTACGGTTTCACTGTCAACCCACCTGGTGCCAACGCTGAAGATGATATGCTAACCTATCTGCTTGCTCTCGTGACTGTTCATGTCCAAGATAGCGGAAACAACCCATTGCAAAGTTATCTTGTACGCATGTACAACTATCCGGCTGGAAGCCAATGGGGTTATCAGTGGACCAATGCAAGTGGAGACTCGACATTCTACTTGATCGAGGGAGGCTATCAATATCAGGTCGAAAAGAACAGTTACAACAGCGGCAAACTGCCCCCAAGTGGCTTTACCGTAAATGCTCCTTCGCCAGCAGATAATCAAACGCTTACCCACACTATGCCCTAATAATGGATCGAAGGAAGACCGAAGATCGATGACCAGCCCTGGCAGACAGGGCTGGTCACTTTCCTCCGTCATAACCTACATTATACAAAAAGGTGCTTTTATTCAATCAATAGGGTCTAAGAAATCCTAAACATTTCAATAGAGATAAAAATATTTTTACATATAAAATGTAAAATGGTTTTATGGGCATAGAGTAACAATATCCTTTAGCGGTATGGGGACAAAAAAATATCCAACTTAATTCACGGATGCGATGATCCAAAGAATGTACTTGGTCGCTTGTCCCGTCATAACTAACATCATTACAGGGGATAGATCTTTGGGAAGCTAATAGCGAAACCGGCCGGTATGGCCGGTTATTTGTTTCCAGGGAAACAGAAGAGGAGGTGATCTGATAACAAGCAATCAAGCAGGGAATTTTCCTGCTCTCTCCATTTCATTCATTCAAAATAATGGGTTGTTTAGAAAGGGAAAAAATGAAAACCATTAAGTATTTTGGCGTGATAATCGTCTTGATATTGGCAACTGCGGTTTTTGTATCCACCGCTAGTGCTGATGGATCCAGCACTCTCACCGTGGATTTGAGTGGCACCTGGAATAAGGACATCACTGTCCAACTGTGGACTAGCGATGGAGCAACCATGTTATGGTCGCTAAACAATCAGCAAGGTGGTATTAGAACCTATAATGTCGATCCTAATACCTATGACATAAAGTTAGTTCAGGGACCACAGACGCTAATTGTGGATGATGTGGATTGCAACGGTGAAACCTGCGACGCAGGCGATGTGACCGAAACACTTACCGTCGATCTGAGTGGGAGTTGGAACAAGGACATCACAGTCCAACTCTACGTCAATGACGGTGGCCTGATCTGGTCGGTCAACAACCAGCAGAGTGATGTTCGCACCTACAATGTGCTTAAGGACACCTACGACTTGAAGCTTGTCCAGGGTCCCAAAACGCTGGACGTTGCAGACATCGACTGCGATGGCGGCGACTGTTCTGCTGGTGATGTAACTGCAGATCTCACCGTAGATCTAGGCGGGATCTGGAATAAAGACATCACGGTCCAGTTGAAGACAGAGAGTGGTGATCTGATCTGGTCAGTGAATAACCAGCAGGGTGCATTACGGCATTACAACGTGCTCAAGAATACCTACGATATAACCCTGGTTCAGGGACCACAGACGCTAACTGTGGATAACAATGATTGCACAGGCGAAACCTGCGACGCAGGCGATGTGACCGAAACGCTCATCCGTCGATCTGAGTGGGAGTTGGAACAAGGACATCACAGTCCAACTTTACGTCAATGACGGTGGCCTGATCTGGTCGGTCAACAACCAGCAGAGTGATGTTCGCACCTACAATGTGCTTAAGGACACCTACGACTTGAAGCTTGTCCAGGGTCCCAAAACACTGGATGTTGCAAACATCGACTGCAATGGTGGAACATGTTCTGCTGGTGATGTAACTGCAGATCTCACCGTAGATCTAGGCGGGATCTGGAATAAAGACATCACAGTCCAGTTGAAGACAGAGAGTGGTGATCTGATCTGGTCAGTGAATAACCAGCAGGGTGCATTACGACATTACAACGTGCTCAAGAATATCTACGATATAACCCTGGTTCAGGGATCACAGACGCTAACCGTGAGCGATGTGAATTGTACCGGCGAAGCCTGCGATGCAGGTGATGTGACCGAAACACTCTCCGTCGATCTGAGCGGGAGTTGGAACAAGGACATCACAGTCCAACTTTACGTCAATGACGGTGGCCTGATCTGGTCGGTCAACAACCAGCAGAGTGATGTTCGCACCTACAATGTGCTTAAGGACACCTACGACTTGAAGCTTGTCCAGGGTCCCAAAACACTGGATGTTGCAAACATCGACTGCAATGGTGGAACATGTTCTGCTGGTGATGTAACCGCAGATCTCACCGTAGATCTAGGCGGCACATGGCCTAGCAGCATCACGGTCCAATTAAATCTTGATGATGGCAACCCCGACACAACAGGCTCGCTTATCTGGTCAGTGAACAATCAGCACGGTGCAATAAGGCACTATAACGTGCTCAAAAACTACTATGATGTAAAGCTGGTCATAGGGAGCAATACATTCGTTTGGGATGCTGTCAACTGCACCGGTGAAACCTGCACCCTGGATAAATCTGCACTGACTGTCAAGTTCCCTGGTATTTCGAGTGTACATACCTACATCTATACAAGCAACGGCGTGGCAGGCACAGTTACAGGTTCGCCGGTTGCTTCACAGCTCAACAAAACGGACCAGGCTGTATTTACCAACTTGTCGAATGGCATCTACGATGTGAAGATCGTCAAAGGCGCCGAAGTCAAGATCGTGGATAATGTTATCGTGCTTGGTGATAATGCTTTGGTAGATGGCATCGTCAAGACGCTGACGATCAACTTCCCGGGCATTAGCGGTGTGCATTCCTATGTCAAAGTGAATGACACTGCCGCCGAACTCCGCCACAGGCGGTGATGTCGACAGCAGCCTCAACAAGACAGATGGCACGACCATCGTTGTCCTCAAGGGCATTTATGATGTCAGGCTGGTCAAAGGCGCTCAGGCCAACATCTATGATGCGGTGGACTGTACAGATAGTGGCAGCCTGCACTCGTGGACAATATCGTCAAAACACTGACGATCAACTTCCCGGGCATTAGCGGTGTGCATTCCTACGTCAAAGTGAATGACAACACCGCAAACTCCGCCACAGGCGGTGACGTCGACAGCAGCCTCAACAAGACAGATGGCACGACTATCGTCGTCCTCAAGGGCATTTATGATGTCAGGCTGGTAAAAGGCGCTCAGGCCAACATCTATGACGCGGTTGACTGCACGGATAGTGGAAGTCCTGCACTCTGGACAATATCGTCAAAACGCTGACGATCAACTTCCCGGGCATTAGCGGTGTGCATTCCTATGTCAAAGTGAATGACGGCGCATCGAACTCCGCTACAGGTGGTGACGTTGACAGCAGCCTCAACAAGACAAACGGCACGACCATTGTTGTCCTCAAAGGCATTTATGATGTCAGGCTGGTCAAAGGCGCTCAGGCAAACATTTATGACGCGGTGGACTGCACCGATAGTGGAACCTGTACATTGACCAACATTGTCAAAACACTGACGATCAACTTCCCAGGCATTAGCGGTGTGCATTCCTATGTCAAAGTGAATGACGGCGCCCCGAATTCAGCCACAGGCGGCGATGTCGACAGCAGCCTCAACAAGACAGACGGCACAACCATCGTCGTCCTCAAAGGTATTTACGATGTCAGGCTGGTCAAAGGCGCTCAGGCTAACATCTATGACGCGGTAGACTGCACAGACAGTGGCGACTGCCTCGTGGACAATATCGTTGCAACA
Organism: uncultured Chloroflexia bacterium; assembly: GCA_963829615.1. Classification (GTDB taxonomy): domain Bacteria; phylum Chloroflexota; class Anaerolineae; order Anaerolineales; family Villigracilaceae; genus JAABUE01. The sequence goes on along the minus strand of CAWHJM010000061.1, from coordinate 36,380 downwards.
CTTACAATCGAATTTCCAGGTATGAGCGGTGTTCACAATTACATCAAGATCCCAGATGGTATCAATAATTCAGCTACAGGCGGAGATGTGGATTCGCGTCTCAATAAAACCGATGAAACGGTCCTGGCTGTCCTAAAAGGTTTCTACGATGTTAAGATTGTAAAAGGCAGCGATTCGTATATTTACGACAATGTTGACTGTACGGGCAATACCTGCACTCTAGAAAAGGGAATGCTTACAGTAAAATTCCCCGGCATCAACAGCGTACATACGTACGTATACAAGACCAACAATGTCAACGGAACTGTCTCAGGTCCGCTCTCCGCTTCCCAAACCTACAAGAACGATCAGGCTGTTTTCAACAACCTATCCAACGGCACGTACGATGTCAAAGTGGTCAAGGGCTCCGAAGTCAAGATAATCGACAATGTAGTTGTGCTGGGAAACTGGGCAACAGTTGACAATATCGTCGCCACACTGACTGTCAACTTCATGGGCATCAACAGCGTCCACACTTATGTGCAACTCAATGATGGGGCAGCGGGAACAGCCACTGGCGGAAATGTTGACAACCGCACCTACAAGAACAACTCTGCCGAACTGGTCGTCCTGCGGGATACTTACGATGTTAAAGTAGTGAAAGGCTCCGAAGTCAAGATTATCGATGATGTGAACTGTAATGCGGCAACCTGCGAAGTAAACAACATCGTCGCCACACTGACTGTCAACTTCCCGGGCATCAACAGCGTCCACACTTATGTGCAACTCAATGATGGGACAGCGGGAACAGCCACTGGCGGAAATGTTGACAACCGCACCTACAAGAACAACTCTGCTGAACTGGTCGTCCTGCGGGATACTTACGATGTCAAAGTGGTCAAAGGCTCCGAAGTCAAGATTATCGATGCTGTGGACTGCAACGGTGCAACCTGCACCGTCAGTGATATCGTCGCCACGCTGACCGTCAACTTCCCAGGCATCAACAGCGTCCACACCTATGTGCAACTTTTCGATGCGACGGTGGGTACAGCCACTGGCGGGAATGTGGATAACCGTACCTACAAGAACGGCTATGCTGAACTGACAGTTCTGCGTGATACTTACGATGTTAAAGTGGTCAAGGGTTCCGAGGTCAAGATTATCGATGGTGTGGACTGCAACTCAGCAACCTGCATTGTCGACAACATCGTCGCCACGCTGACCGTCAACTTTTCGGGAATGTCCAGTGTCCACACCTACGTACAGGTGGACGATGGGAATCCAACCACAGCCGCCGGCGGCAACGTCGACAACCGCACATACAAAACCGACTCTGCTGAACTGGTTGTCCTGCGCGATACCTACGATGTCAAAGTCGTGAAAGGCTCCGAAGTCAAGATCATTGACGCTGTGCCTTGCAACGCTGCAACCTGCACTGTAAGTGACATCACCGCCACTCTGACCGTCAACTTCCCAGGTATCAACAGTGTCCATACCTATGTGCAGTTGGATGATGGCAATATAGGCACTACGGGTGGGAACGTCGATAACCGCACCTATAAGAACGAATATGCCGAACTGGTCGTCTTGCGGGATACTTACGACATCAAAGTAGTCAAAGGTTCCGAAGTCAAGATCATCGATGCCGTACCTTGCAACTCTGCTACATGCGAAGTCAACGACATCGTTGCCACTCTGACCGTCAACTTCCCCGGCGTCAATAGCGTCCACACCTACGTGCAATTGGACGACGGGAATGTCGGTACTACGGGTGGCAACGTCGACAACCGCACCTATAAGAACAACTCTGCCGAACTGGTCGTCCTACGAGACACTTATAATGTCAAGGTGGTCAAGGGCTCAAAGACAAATATCTTCGACAGCGTCAATTGCAATGCAGCCACGTGCGAAATCAACAACTCTGTCACAAGTAGCGGCACATTGGATGCTCTGTATGGCTCACCTACAATTACCTTCAATACAAACGCGGCACCAGTTGGAACGTTCAGCATTGCCTATCCAACCGGAACAAGTCACACCTATGCTGGAGCGAATGTCAGCGGTGAGATCATGTGCGTTCGTTTCGATGGAACCACTGCGTATCTGGCTGGTATTGTGACCGCTTCCAATTCAGGTTACTGGTTGGTGGGCCAATACGTGCGCTTTGGCGTTGAAGATGGAACGCCCGACAATTTGAATTACACGCCAGGTGAAAATACAATGCCAAACTGTGGTACATTCTCATATTCTGCTGATCTGCCTTTGGCCAGCGGTGACTACATCCTAGTCCCGTAATGGCGATCTTTATCGCCGTCACAGCGAGATAATAGAGAAGCTAAATATTATGGACCGGCTTTGCGTTTGCAAGGCCGGTCTCTTATAGATGTTGATAATCTACATCTATAAGCATCGAACGTTGCTCCTAACCAAGCTGCAGTTTTCCGAACTGGCAAAGGTGTCTCGTTATCGAATACATACCGACTACAGAGATGGGAGTTGAAACAATGGTCACAAACGGTATGGAGTTGCCACCGAACCGGATACAACATGCGCCATCACGGAAAGGGCGATTACCAATATCCACTAATAGTAATAACTCAGGTTGTCTGCTAGGTAATCAGACAGCAACTAAAACATAAGGCGGAGTGCAAAACTCCGCCTTAATCGTTTAATTTCGTGTGATTTTCCAAATTCATATTTAGCGCTAGTTTATTCCTCTCACTTATTTCGGCAAACTAAACTGAACTACTGCTTCGCTTTCATCTAATTCGCTCTGGAGAATTTCCCCGTTTTGCAGTTCGATATACGCCTGGCAAATTTGGGCGAACATTTCCATGGTCATCTCGTCGTACCCCTTTTTGGTGATTCCGATTTGGTGTAATTTGAAATTCAGCGTATTAGCATCCTCGCTGATTTCCAGGGTCAGGCTGCCGGTGCCATCAGAATATGCAGCCAGATAAGAGAAAAAGCCGTTCAGGATCCAGGCCGTTTGCTGCCTGTCTAACTCAACCGTGGAAGAGCCCGCTGTCAAAATAGTGGCAATAGGCATCTCTACCCAGGGATTGTTCTTTTGCCATTGTGCAATGGTCTGATCCAAGTAGGCTTGCAATTCCTGTGTTGTGCGGTTGACTTCCTTTTCACCGCGTTGCAAGCGAGCGATCTCGATCAGGTTGTTGACCTGTGACATGGCCCGCAGGGCGCTATTATAAGCGGTGGTCAGGTCTTCCGTTTGCTGGTCGGTTAGCGGGCCGCTCATGCCCTTTAATACCATTTTGGTGAAACCAAGCACGTGATTGAAAGGTGAGCGCAGGTCGTGCGCCCATTCCGAGATTTTTTCTTCCATATCCACTTTTGTGGGAAATTCAATTTGTGATTTTGTCATAACAATACCTCGGAAAAAAATTACAGAGTGCTGCGTAAATATTTGAACCTAATAGTTGTGATTTACTCGTATTTTAATTTCTCAAAATTCACGTATTAATGCAAGAAGCAGTATATGCCTATTTCGGTGATGAACAGATAACATTTCTGATAGGGGATTAGGGACCTGATTTCCTAATCCGCCGCGCTTTCTGCCGGAGAAATCGGGCTTTCCTGTTGGCGATGCGGCTGGACATGGAAAACTTTGAAGGCCCACTGCATGGCCGTGCCGATCAGCAGCGCGTGGATGGCTGTCCCAATCCCGGCCGGTCCGCCCAACAGCCAGCCAATCACCAGCACGCTGAGTTCGATCATGCCACGCGCCACCCGGTAGCTGACGCCCGTGGTACGCTTAATTGCTAACATCAAACTATCGCGCGGACCTGCGCCCGCGTCCACACCGATGTAGATGGCGGTTGCCACGCCCTGCACCAGGATTCCGGTCAGCAATAGTACCAGTTGCACGGGCAGGTTCTTTTCCATTTCGGGGATCAACCACAGGAAAAGGTCCAGCCAGGGGCCGATGCTCAGGATGTTTCCCAGCGTGCCCCAGCCAATCTGTTCGCGCATGAGCAATGCAGAAATCAGCACCACAAAGCCTACCGCCACCGTCATTGTGCCCGGCGTATGCCCTGTGATTTGAGAAAGCGCCACGTCTAATACCGCCCAGGTGCCGGTTCCCAGGTTGGCGCGGATCGCCAGCGCAATCGACAGCCCGTAAAGCACAAAACCGATCTGGATCACGAGAAAATCGCGGGGGAAAGTTTTCCAACGGATGGGTTTCAACATACCGCTCGTTTGTATATTTCTTTGATTTTGCATCTAATAAATTGCCTGCCAATTCAAGGTTTTGGTGCAAATATTTGCGCGGCACCCTGTAAGTCAGCATCATATCATCTATGATAGACTCGGTCTATGCCTCAACTTTACGAAACCAATCGCGAAAATTTCACCATCAGCACCGACCCTGCCCGCCTGGATGTGGATGTCATTGCCGACCTGCTCTCGCGATCCTACTGGGCGAACACGCGCACACGCGCACAGCTTGAACACGCTTTGTCGAACTCGTTTGTTTTTGGACTATATGACGGTTCACGTCAAATCGGCCTGGCGCGCGTTGTTAGCGACTTTACTATTTTCGCTTATCTTTGCGATGTGATTATTCACGAGAGTTATCGCGGTCAGGGGCTTGGAAAATGGCTAATGAGCACAGTCCATAGCCACCCGGAGTTGGTAAATGTACGCCGTTGGATGCTCGTCACAAATGATGCTCATGGCCTTTACAGTCAATTTGGATATGCCCTCCTTGAGCAACCTGAACGCTGGATGATGAAGTTCGATGGCTGACCTGGTTCTCAAGTCCGGACGTGAGAAGTCCCTGCTGCGCCGGCATCCCTGGATTTTCTCAGGGGCGGTCCATCATGTGGATGGAAATATCGCATCCGGCGGGACCGTGAACCTGCTCTCGTTTAAAGGCGATTTCTTGGCCCAGGCCGCTTACTCGCCAAGCTCCCAGATCCGCGCCCGTGTCTGGACGTTCGACCCTGACGAGGTCGTGGATGCAGACTTTTTCCGTAAGCGCATTCACACTGCGCTCCAGACACGCGCAACTCTTGGATTGTTAACCACGGAGAACACTGGGGAAAAAAACTCTGTGGGCTCCGTGCTCTCTGTGGTGAATACCGATGCTTATCGTCTGATTCACGCTGAATCGGACGGCATCCCCGGCCTGATCGTAGACCGCTACGCGGACGTGCTTGTCCTGCAATCCCTCACGGCTGGCTCCGAACTCTGGAAGGAAACCCTCGCCGACATCCTGCTCGACGAAACGGGATTGCACACCATTTACGAACGCTCCGATGCCGATGTGCGCGAATTGGAAGGTTTGCAACCATTGGTTGGCCTATTACGTGGCACATTGCCCGATTCTCGAATCACAATTCACGAAAATGGTCTCAAATTCACCCTCAACCTGGAATCTGGCCACAAGACCGGTTTCTACCTCGACCAACGCCAAAATCGTCTGCGCGTGCGTGAACTGGCAAAAGACCGCGATGTGCTGGACTGTTTCTGTTACACGGGCGGGTTCACGGTCAATGCGCTGGCGGGCGGGGCCAAATCAGTCGTGGCAGTGGACGCTTCCGCGGAGGCGCTGTCGTTGGGGCGCGGAAATGTTGCATTAAATGGGGGACAGGCTGAGAGTGTGGAATGGCGCGAAGGGGATGTCTTCCAGGTGTTGCGAAAATTCCGGGATGAGGCTCGCTCTTTCGATCTGATCGTTCTCGATCCCCCGAAATTTGCCCCCACTGCGGCGCAGGCCGAGAAAGCCTCACGCGGCTACAAAGATATCAACCTGCTGGCCTTCAAGCTGTTGCGGCCGGGCGGGATTCTGGTCACATTCTCGTGCTCGGGTGGCATCGATGCGTATCTGTTTCAGAAAATTGTCGCTGCGGCCGCCCTGGATGCGGGCGTGGAGGCGCAGATCGTGGAGCATTTGACCCAGGGGCCAGACCATCCGGTAGCGCTTAATTTTCCCGAGGGGGCCTATTTGAAGGGGCTGGTCTGCATAAAAGAGTAGGGGCAGGTCTCAGACCTGCCCCTACGGGACTAATCATCACCGAGCGATGCGATCGCTCTTAACAAACCAAACACAAGCACACCGAGCTTGAGTCCCTCCCCGGTTGTGATGGCGGTTTCACGTTCATCCTTTTCGACACGTCGATGCAGCAACATGGCTGCCAGCAGACCAGTCGCAGCGCCAATCAATGCGCCCAAAATTAAAGTTTTGTTTTTGTTGTCCATTGCTAGATTTCCTTCCCGATTGAACCTAATTTCTTCCAAAAATTGCTTTTAGGCTGGCTGTAATGCCTTCGATAAACAACACGGGTTTGGCTGCCATGTCTGAGAAACGTTTGGCCTCGCTGGCAGCGCGGTTGACGTAATATTGCGCTTGAGATGAGTAGGGCGGAAGGACATTCAGCGTCCGTGCCAGCAAGTAGACAAGACCGAGCAAGAGAGCAAGAACAACCAGACCAAAGAACATGACCGGGATGACCAGCCAGATGGTGGAGATGGCTGCCCAGCGAGGGGAATCGCCTTGTCGAAAGCAGATACGCCTGTGATGACTGCCACAGCAATGATGAACAATACCGCCAGGATCATTGGCAGGAAGATTTGCAGCCAAAATTGACGGCGGTGATTTTGGTAAGAGGGGTGGTTTTCAGAGATTTTGGATTCCATTAAGTCTGATTTTAACATAAAACCCCATCCGGCCACCTCCTCCATTGCTGATTATTGGGAGATGGCAGGTGGGGATTGCACAGAGCGGTCCGGCGTGTCTCGCCCAGACACGTCGGAACCGCCCCGGCAAAAAGGGGATGGACTGACCTGACGGTAATTCCCAGACCCTAAAGGTCTTCGCGAAGCACCCCGAACGAAGTGAGGGGCCGAGACCTTTAGGGTCTAGAAATATTACCGGCGGTTTCTTGAAGAAGGTCGGAATATCCAGATCGTCGCTGTTGATCGCTGGCGGCATGCTGGGTTTGGACTCGCCACCGGAAGCAACATCAACACTTACGCTGACCGACTCGCTCGGACGCACAAAGTGTACGGGACGCTGATCGAGTGTGCGCGTGCTGGTGCGTTCTAACATGCGGCGCGGTACGCCGCTGCGCTCAAAACCCGTCGCAATGACGGTGATGCGGATATCGTCGCCCATGTTCGGATCGATGACCGCGCCGAAGATCATGTTGACATCCGGGTGTGAAGTCTCGCGGATGATGGCAGCCGCCTGGTTGACCTCGAACAGGGTCATGTTCGGACCACCGGTCACGTTGAACAGCACGCCGCGCGCGCCGTCGATGGTGATGTCCAGCAACTGGCTGGAAATGGCCTGCTCGGCGGCGTTCTTGGCCCGGTCTTCGCCGGTGCCGGTTCCAACTGCCATCAATGCGGCTCCGCCTTCGGACATGATCGTCTTGACGTCGGCGAAGTCCAGGTTGATCAGGCCGGGAATGGTGATGAGTTCGGAAATGCCCTGGATACCCTGGTGCAGCACATCATCCGCCAGGCGGAAGGCATCCTGCAAGCTAGAGCGCTTGTCTGCGATTTGCAGCAGGCGGTCATTGGGGATGGCGATCAGGGTGTGGGCATGCTCTTTGAGCTTGCCAATGCCTGCTTCGGCAGATTGCATGCGGCGCGCGCCTTCAAAGGTGAAGGGACGCGTGACCACACCGATGGTCAGTGCGCCGCATTCCTTGGCGACTTGCGCAACAATGGGGGCTGCGCCGGTGCCTGTGCCGCCGCCCATACCGGCGGTTACAAAGACCATGTCTGAACCTTTTAGCACGTTGTACAACTCGTCGGCTGATTCTTCAGCTGCCTTGCGACCGATCTCAGGGTCACCGCCTGCGCCCAGGCCGCGAGTGAGTTTGTCACCCAGGCGGACACGCACGGTTGCCTTCGAGAGGTTCAAAGCTTGCGCATCTGTGTTGACGATGATGAATTCTACGCCTTGGATGCCCTCTTCGATCATACGATTGACGGCGTTTGAGCCGCCGCCTCCGACACCGATGACTTTGATACGGGCGAAGGCTTCACTTCCAGATTGCTGTTTCTTGGTCGAGTCCATTATGTTCCTCCTTGCTATAAATAATTCCGGTTTTATAAGCGGAATTTCCTAAACTATGGGATTAATCGGTCGAACCATTTCTTCACAAAACTAAAATCCATACGCTTCTCTCCTCCTGGGCGTCGTTGCCCGGGTGTTATTTCGTGGGCGTGCATGGTCATTGCCCAACGCAACAATCCCACACTGGTTGAATAAGCTGGCGAATTGAGCCGGTCAACCAGACCGACAAGCTGCTCCGGTTGCGCCGTGCGGACGGGCAAAGCAAGCACTTCACTGGCAATACGCCTGATGCCGGGCAGGGCGCTGGTGCCGCCGGTAAGAACCATACCGGCCGGCAAAAGGCCGTCGTATCCGGAGCGTTTGATCTCTTGCAGGGTCAGCCGGAAGATCTCCTCGACGCGCGCTTCGATGATATGTGCCAGGTCCTGACGATTGATATTTACCAGTTGTTCCTCGCCAAAGGGACGGATGCCGAAGTATTCGTCCGCGCCGACTTCGCTGCGCACGGCGTGTCCATGTTGCTTTTTGATCTCTTCGGCCTGTTCCACTGGCAGGCGCAGACCGTGCGCAATATCCTGTGTGACATGGTTGCCGCCTATAGCCAGCACCATGGTGTGCCACACATTGCCATCTACATAAATAGCCAGGTCGGTGGTGCCGCCGCCGATGTCACACACGGCTACGCCCATCTCACGTTCCTGGTCGGTCAGTACTACTTCTGCGGAAGCCAGCGGGTTGAGTACAAATTGCTGGATCTGCACGCCGGCCGCTTCAACGCACTGGCGCAGGTTGTCCACGGTTGCGTTGGCGGCGGTAATGATGTGCGCTTCCACTTCCAGGCGGTAGCCGTGCATCCCGATCGGTAAGCGGATGCCATCCTGTCCATCTACTGTGAAGCCTCGCTGGATGATATGTACGATCTCGCGGTCGTGGGGGATTGCCACAGCGCGCGCCTGTTCGAGCACGCGCAACACGTCGTACTCTTCGATCAACCCGCTGCTCACTCCCACTGAGGCGCGACTGTTGACCGAGGCAACATGTGCGCCTGCCATGCTGACCAGCGCAGTGGTGATCTCCAGGCCGGAAGTGCTCTCGGCGCGCTCCACGGAACGGGTGATGGCGCCTGAAGCCGCTTCCAGGTCGACGATAGTGCCTTTTTTGATACCTTCGGACGGCTCGATGCCCACGCCCAGGATACGGATAGACTTTTCACTTTCAATCCGTCCGACCAGCGTGCAGACTTTGGTGGTGCCGACGTCAATTCCTACAACAATCTCTTCCATGATTATTGCTCTTTCGCTTGCGTTCAACCTGCTCCACACGATAAAAGGGAGCATTTGGATACGCTACATTGATAAGGATAGGCCGAATGCCACGTTGGGTCAGCCAATCGACCATGGCCTGGTACACACGAACTTTTACTTCCACATCATCACCGCCTGTACCGAAAATGGCCTGCCAACCACGGCCATCGGTCCAACTGAGGCCTGTGGCCGGATCGTACAGAATGGGTGTTCCTGCCGGAACGTAAGGCGCCAGTTCTGTGAGCGCCTTGACCGTCTCCTCGGAAATGAATGGAGCCGGGACCAGTGGGTTGTCTTCCGGGGTGCTGATAGCCGGTGGCGCGCCCAGCGCCTGCACAACGATCAAACCCGGCGCTTCGCCGCGCGGACGAAAAGCTGTTCCCGTTTCATCGACCCACGCGTAGCCTCCATCTTGTTGCCACAGGATGACCGGTTCCCGTTCGGTCACTTTGACGGTGACAATGTTCGGCAGGTCAACCGTCACTTTAACGGAAGCAAGTTCGGGATACGCCTGAAGCGCTCGCTCCCTGATCTGGGCTGGGGTCAGCAAGAAGATCGGGTTTCCGTTCAATCCCAGCGCTGCGTTGATCTCGTCTGTAGGGATGCGCTGGTTGCCGCTTATCCGTGCGCTGTTCACGCGGAACTCGGGCAAAGTCCATAACAAGTAAAGGCCTGTTCCAAGTAGCAGCATCATCGCAAGGGAAAGCAAACGCCAACTGGCACGAATTCTTCTGTGCGGCAATGATAAGGTGCTGGCTGCGGGACGTGACAGGCCTCGCAGTCGGGGCAGGCTGAGAATAGCGTTGAAACGACGCTTTCCAGCTTTCTTGCGACGTTCGATAGCGAAGTCGTTGACCACGCCTCGTGCGGTGATGGGCGGCAGTTCCCGGTAGCCGCTCTTGCTCTTGGCCCGTGACTTTCTTTTTTGCGGGCGTGACTGCTGCGTGCTCGAGCGGCGTTTGCGGCGCACGGTCTCGGAGTGAGATAAAGTCCTTTTCTCGCTCATTCAGCACTCCGATATTCGTGTTTGGTGCGGTCACGCTCGGCTTTGCGCTCCAATGCCAGTTCGATCAGGCGGTCTACCAGTTTGGCGTAGGGCAGGCCAGTGGCTTCCCATAGCTTGGGGTACATGCTGATCTTGGTGAAGCCAGGGAGCGTGTTGACTTCGTTCAGGTAGATGGCATTGGTGTCTTTGTCGAGCATGAAATCTACGCGCGCCAAACCAGCGCAGTCGATGGCTTTGTAGGCGCGGACAGCGATCTCCCGGATCAGTTCGCTTGTTTCGGTGGGGAGGGGAGCCGGGATGAGCAGCCCCGAAGTGCCGTCCACGTATTTGGATTCGTAAGAATAAAACTCGCGGCTGGGTTCCACCTCGCCGGGCACGGAGGCCTGCGGGTCGTCATTGCCCAGCACACTGACTTCGATCTCGCGTACGTTCTTGACGCCGCGCTGGATCAGCACGCGCCGGTCGTAAGCCGCGGCCTCGAACAGGCCTTCCTGCAGATCGGAACGATTATTGCACTTGCTCACACCGACGGATGAACCCAAATTGGCGGGTTTGGTGAAGAGTGGATATTCGCTCATCTCTTCAGCGCGCCGGATGACAGCATCCATATCCTGTTCGATCTCACGGCGCAGGACGACCAGCGTATCCACTACCGGGATATCGTTGGCGACCATCACATCTTTAAAGATGCCTTTGTCCATGCCGACCGAAGAGCCGGCCACACCCGCGCCCACGTAGGCTACGTCGGCCATTTCGAGCAGACCCTGCATGGTGCCGTCTTCGGAGTAAGTTCCGTGCATGACGGGGAAGAAGACATCGATATCGGTCAGTTTTGCATATTCCGATACCACGTAAAACATAAAGGCCGTGCTCAGATGGATCAGGAGATAAAGATGACATGTTCCAGCCCGTCCGTTTTCCCGTTTTCGAGTGCGCCGATGGCATCCGGACCGGTGAACCAGCGCCCGTCACGTGTGATGCCAACCTGGGTCACTTCGTAGCGTTCCGGATTGAGCACAGACAGCACCGACCGCGCGGACATGAGCGAGACTTCATGTTCGCCTGAGCGCCCTCCGAAGAGGACTGGCTATCTTGAGTTTGCGGTCAGTGCTTGCCATAACTACCATTCTCCAATGAATTCAATTTCTAATTCCAGGTTGACGCCGAATTTCTCGGCAACCGTCTTTTGTGCCAGATTCACGAGCGCGCGGACATCTTCCGCTTTGGTCTGGCCGTGATTTATGAAAAAATTGGCGTGCACCGGGCTGATTTCAGCGGTGCCGATGCGTGTCCCTTTCAGGCCTGCTGCTTCCACCAACCGTCCGGCAAAATCGCCTGGCGGGTTCTTGAACATCGAGCCCATGCTGGCGCCCGGCGGTTGCGTAGCTTTTCGGCGTCCGCTGAATTCACTGATTTTAACAGACACTGCCTCTTTTGTGCTGTGTTCCAAACGCAATTCAGCCCAAAGTACTACTACTTTTAAGCCCTGGCGCTTCAGAACTGACGTACGATAGCCGTATTCCATCTTTTCAACCGACCAGCTTTCGCGGCCCTGTTCTGTCAGCAGTTCGGCGTGGATGAGATTGCCAGCCATATCGCCGCCGAATGCGCCTGCGTTGCCATAAACGGCCCCGCCGACAGTGCCAGGGACGGCTGCCGCCCATTCCAGACCTGCCAGTCCGTGGGATGCGGCGCGGCGCGCCAGATTGGCGATCACCACGCCCGCTTCTGCCCGGACCTTCGGCCTGTCTCGATCCCTAGGGCTGCCCTTATCGAAGCGGACAGCCTTGGCCCGGTTCAACACCACCACCCCACGCACGCCCCGGTCGCTGACCAGCACATTCGAACCGCCGCCCAGCAGCGCATAGGGAATATCCAGTTCCCACAGGCGTGACACGGTTTCAGCCAACTCATCCGCCGAAGTGACGTTGATGAGCGCATCCGCCGGGCCGCCGATGCGCGCGCTGGTATAGGGCGCAAGCGGCACATTCTCTTGCAGCCGTTCGCCAAACGCGGCGCGCAGGGTGGAGAGAGGGGTGGTGGGCATGGTAATCATTTCTTTTTCGTCTTGAGCGGATGACTCATTCCTTGGCAATCAACTTATCGATGATCCGCATGACGGTTTCTTCGCTGAAATCTTTATCGACCTTTTTCCTTACTTTCTTAGCCGACTTAATGTTTGTATTCTTATTGTCTTCGGTTAAGACCATTTTCAGTGCGGGCAGGATCAGGGTCTCTGATTCGAACGTGCGGTTTTTCTCTTCCTTTGGCATGTGTTCCTCTACCTTTCCTGTAAGCCAGTCAGCACATCCGTGCAAATCTGGTTGGCGTCCCCGGCCGAGAGTACCAGTAATACATCGCCGGGTTGAAGTTGTTTGATCAGATAATGGCTGATTTCCTTCAAAGTTCTGATGTAGCGTGCAGAAGCGTGCGGCATGGCGCTGACTACTTCGGCCGATGTAAATTCCTGCAACGGTTCGCGGGAGGCATACACCTCGCTGACGATAACCTCGTCCGCATCCTTGAAGGCGCGACTGAACTCAGCAAATAGCGTTTGTGTGCGCGAGTAAGTGTGCGGTTGCCAGACGGCCCAGATGCGTCGTTCCGGGTAACGCGCCCGCGCTGCGGCTAATGTCGCCCTGATCTCGGTGGGGTGGTGGGCGTAATCGTCGATGACGGTCACACCATTTGCCTCGCCGCGAATCTCGAAACGGCGACCTGTACCGCTGAACTTGGCCAACGCCTCCGCAGCTTTTTGCGCCGGTAAACCGAGTATTTCAACCACGGCCAGCACTGCCAGTGCGTTGCGCACGTTATGTTCGCCTGGAACCTGCAAGTCCACTTTGGATGGATGTGTTTTCTCCGCTCAAGTTGGATAGCACCTGGAATCTGTAGCCGCCGAGTGAGTTGGGTTCCAGTGTACGCGCCTGGATCCACATAGGGCTCATGATTGTCATATCGCCCTGAATGGCATAGCCGACCACGGCTTTGCCTGCCTGCCGGGCACGTGTGATGAGCGAAGCGGCTCCCTTGTCGTCGGCGCAGACGATCAGGGTGCCGTCAGCAGGCAACAGGTCCACGAATGATTCGAAGGCGGCGTGCATATCTTCGTAGGTGGGGTAACAGTCCGGGTGGTCATGTTCCAGATTTGTGACCACTTCGATGCGCGGCTTAAGTCCCAGGAACATACGGTCGTACTCGTCTGCTTCAATGACAAAGGTGTTGCCTTCGCCTGCGTGTGCGTTGACGCCCAGGTTTATCATGGTGCTGCCAATGATGAAGGACGGGTCGCGTTGGAGTTCGGTCAGCACCCAGGCGATCATAGCGGTGGTCGTCGTTTTACCGTGCGTGCCGGCTACAGCGATACCGGTTTTATCGGCCATGAGTTGACCGAGGAAATCTGCGCGTTTGTAGACGGGAATTTTTGCCAACCGCGCCGCATTGACTTCCGGGTTGTCATCGTGGATGGCGGAAGAACGCACTACATAGTCCGCGCCGGTAACGTTGCGTGGGTGGTGTCCGACGTATACTGTCGCACCGGCCTTTTGCAATTCGATGGCAAAGGAGGAGAGTGTGCGATCAGAACCCGTGACGGTATCGCCGCGTTCCAACAGGAGACGGGCGATTGCGGAAAGTCCGCTGCCCCCGATGCCGATAAAGTGAACTTTAGCCATAGTCAGTTAGATGAATACCACAATGACAAAAATGAAACAGATCAGGACGGCGAAGTAAACGCCCGGCTCACCCAGCAGGTGCGGCGGCATCCAGTTCATCATGGTTTGGACATTTGTCAATACATTGCCGGTAGGCGCACTGACAATATCAGGAAAGGGATAATTGGCCTCGTTCAAATAAAACAAAATTGTGCCAGAGATCAGATAGCCATTGATAGCGCCCATGAAAATGCCAAAGAGCGTATCCTGTAAGCGTTCGCGAGCTGCACGTGAGGCCAACCGTGCGACGCTGATAACGGTCTGATAGCCGAAGTAGACCAATGTGATGACGATCATGGTGCGGATCCAGAACAAGGAAGAACTATTCTCTGGCAAGGCCGACACGAGCGGAATGTAGCGGCGCAGCACATGATTGGTGGTCAGGGCCAGGATTACGCTAAAACTTACCAATAGTTCTTTGGCCCAGCCTCGCATTGCGCCGATGACGGCAAACAGGATGATATACATCCAGAAAACGTACACAATACTCATCATAGGCTTTTTTCTCCGGCCAACTCCATGAGTTGGTTTGCAATTGTCTGGGCGGCCTCTGGCTTCGCCAGGGAACGCATAGCAGCCTGCATACTTTTGCGTTTGCCCGGGTTTTCGAGCAAAACTTTAATGGTATCCAGCAATTCTTCCTGAAGACGACTGTCGTCCACGATCACCGCCGCGCCGCGCTGTGCCAGGTAACTGGCATTGACTTTTTGGTAGCGCCAGGCATACGGATAAGGAACCAGGATCGCGGGTAGTTCGAAGAAGGGAAATTCACCCAGCGTAGACGCGCCCGCACGTGAGATAACCAGGTCAGCCGCCGCCAGCGCTTTGCCCATCTCGTGCAGGTATGGGAAGGTGTGATAACGCTTCTTTTGCGCGGACTTCAGGCCTGCTTCCGCTTCTTCGATCTCGTCCCAGTCCAGTTGGCCGCTGATATGCACCACTTCTGCTAGTTCCAGCAAGGCGGGCAGGTGCGCCAGCACTGCTCTATTCAAGGAACGCGCGCCCTGGCTGCCACCGAAGACCAGCAGCGTGGGTTTATTGGAAGAAAGTCCCAGCGCGGTGCGCGCTTGATAGCGCTCCCAGCTTGAAAGGTCCGGGCGAAGCGGGTAACCGGTGATGATTACCTTCTTGTTGAAATAACGTTGCGAATCCGGCGCGGTCACGTTGATCCGGTCTGCAAAGCGTGAGAGAGTCCTGAGCGCCAACCCAGGCTCGATATCTGGCACATATAGCAAAGTTGGGATGCGCCGCCCGGCAAACGCCATAGGGACTGCGACATACCCACCGGTGAAGAAGAGCACGTCCGGGCGGAACCCGTGCAGGATGCGCTTGGAGACCACAAACCCGCGTGTCAGTTGCAGCAGATTGCCAGGCAAAGCTCGCAGGTCAACGCCATGCACGCCGGCAGCCGGAATCATGCGGTAGGGGATACCGGCTCGTTTCACCAGTTCCGCTTCCATACCGCCTTCGCTGCCAACCCATAGCGTTTCCACGTTTCTAGGCTGAGACGTGAGCGCGCTATGAACGGCGAGCGCGGGATATACGCCGCCGCCGGTTCCGCCAGCGCAGATCAACAACCGCACCGAAAGACCTCCAGTCGTTTTTTTCATCGACAGTCATTCCAGACTGCCGGGAGATGTTCAACAAAATACCGATGGCTGCCAGTGAGACAACCAGATTCGAGCCGCCTGCGCTGATGAATGGCAACGCGTTGCCCGCAAAGGGCATCAGACCAACCATCACCGCCATATTGATCAACGCTTCCAGCCCGATCCAAAGTGATAAACCCGAAGCCAGCAATGTGCCCAGCATGTCGGGCGCGCGGCGGGCGATGACCATGCCACGCCATACCAGCGTGCCATACAGACCGATCAGCACGATCGAGCCGACCAGTCCAAGCTCCTCAGCGACGACCGCGAAGATACTATCGGTGGGCGGGACGGGCAGACCGAGCAGTTTGGTTTCGCTCCGTCCGATGCCAGTGCCGAAGATGCCACCGTTGACGATAGCCTCGAACGACCGGCGCACGTGATATGAAGCCTGAGTCGGATCCTTGATTCCGTTGACGAAATCGCCCACACGTTCTGCCCCGGTAGGACTGATACGCACCACCAGCCAGCCCATGATCAGCGCAGCGATCAGCAGTAGAGCAATTTGTTTCAGGTCGCCGCCGGCCAGGAAGAACAGCAGGCCGCCCAAAATGAGCACAGTCCCTGCCGCGCTCAAGTCGGGTTGCAGGTAGATCAAGCCGCCGACGATACCCAGGATCATGCCCAACGGAATTAGACCGAGTTGTATATCCTGTAAACTCTGGCGTTTGGAAAACATCCACACGGACAGGTAAATGATCGAAACCAGTTTTGCCAGTTCTGAGGGTTGCACCGAACCATCAAAAAAGGCGCGCTTGGCATTGAAACGGATTTCGCTGAGCAGCAATACGCTGATGAGCAGGATGATGGTAAACGCTATAGCGAACAACGCCAGCGTGCGCCAACGATGGTAGTCAAAGCTGGCCAGGAGAGCAGCGCCAACTACGCCCAGGATCATCCATAATACCTGGCGAACGAACATTTGCATCGGGTCGCCATAAGCGCTCAGCGAAAAATCCCAGGAGGCTGAATAGAGCATGACCAAACCCAAAACCAGTAAAGCTGTGATAGTCAGCAGCAAGGGGACGTCAAAGCCGTGCCTTGAGGCAGCCGCTTTCTCCCGTTTGCGGGGCGAAGCATAGCGACGATCTTTTACGAAAGTTCCTGTACCCATTTTCTAAACCATTCTCCTCGCTCGGCGAAATCGCTGAATTGATCAAAACTTGTACCGCCCGGCGAAAGCAGGACAACATCGCCGGACTCGACTATCTCTGCGGCCTGACGGATTGCCTCTTGCAGGCTCTCGCTACGCTGGATGCTGTACGGTCGCTTCTTTCCGGACCCCGAATTCCCCTTCAGGGACGATGTGCCCAGCGCACCCAGAATTTTTTCCGCCGCCTGACCGAATACCACTACATGATCGACCCGTTCCCGAACCAACTCCGCTAAATCTTCCCAGGGCAGGTCTTTGTCCTTGCCACCCAGCATCAATACGATGGGTTCATCGAATGAGCGGATGGCTGCCATGGTGCGCTCTGGGGCGGTAGCGATCGAGTTGTTATACCATTTCACACCGTGCAGTTCGCGGACCAGTTCCAGCCGGTGCGGTACGCCACGGAAATTGTCGACGGCTTCCAACATGGCATCCAGGTTCAATCCGGCGGCATGACCGATGGTAATGGCGGCCAGTATATTCTGGCGGTTGTGGTCGCCGCGCAGATGGATGGAATTCTGGATGGGCAGCAACACATAAGCGTTCCCGTCGCGCAGATGATATAAGCTATCACTGACGTACGTGCCAGACTGTTCGATGGAAAGGTCACTCAATCCAAATGAAAGCAGCTTGCCTTTTACGTGCTCCCGCAGGTTCCACGCGCCGGGATCGTCGCGCCCCAGGATCGCAATATCCTCTTTGCTCTGAAACTCCAGGATGCGCGCTTTGGCGGCGGTGTAGGCTTCCATCGTGCCGTGGCGGTCCAGGTGATTGGGGGTCACGTTCAAGATGGCTGCCACATTTGGGGAAATGTTCATCTGGTCGAGTTGGAAACTTGAGATTTCCAGAATGGCCAGATCGCTGGACTGCATCTCGTCCACGTAGTTGATGAGCGGATCGCCGATATTGCCGCCTATGAAAGCGCGCCCAACGTGTTCTGCATAAGAGGCTTTGGCCATTTTGCCGAGCAACGCGGTGGTGGTTGTCTTGCCAGCCGAGCCGGTGATACCGACCGTTTTGCAAGGCGCGACTTCCATGAAGATTTGCGTGTCGTTCGAGAGCGGGATGCCGCGCTTCTGGGCTTCGACCACGATGGGCAGCGTCAGCGGGATGCCGCCGGAGAGACATAACATATCAGCTTTATCGAGTAATTCCAGTGGGTGGCCGCCCGGTGCCCACTCGATGGGCAGATCGGCCAGGGACTGGCGAGCAGGTTCAAGGTCCGCTTCGAGGCGTTTGTCGGACAGGGTCACGTGCGCGCCGTGCAGTGTCAGCCAGCGCGCCAGCGCCTGTCCCTGACGGGCAGCTCCCAGAATGAGTACGTGTTTCCCGGTCCAATCTGTCATGGTTAAACCAGTGTCAATCCAATGCCGAGCATGGCGGCTAATAATCCGATCAGCCAGAAGCGTTGCACAACCTGCGTTTCGCTCCAGCCGAGTAATTCAAAATGCAGGTGGATGGGTGCCATCTTGAAGAGGCGTTTGCCTTTGGTCAATTTGAAGTAACCAATTTGCAGTGTGACACTCAACGCCTCACTGAGAGGAATAACGCCAATCACAAGCAACAGCGGCCACTGGCCGGTCATCAGGGCAACAACGGCCAGGGTAGCTCCGAGAGAGAGCGAACCGGTGTCGCCCATGAACAGTTCGGCAGGGTGGACGTTGAACCATAGAAAGCCGAAAATGGCGCCGACCAATGTGAAGCAGAAACGCGCCAGATAGATTTGTCCCTGGATAAGAGCGATGCCACCGTACGCGGCAAAGGCGGTGGAAGCAATCAGGCCGGCCAGACCATCTAGACCATCGGTGAAGTTGATCGCATTGGACTCGCTGACGATGATGAAAGCGGCGATAGCGATGTACACATATTCGTTCAGCTCGATGGGAATGTTGACACCCGGAAGATAGATTTCGGGTACTTCCAACAAGTATTTGAGCACCCAGGCTGTACCAATGCCCATTAGAACCTGTGCGGCAAATTTTACGCGGGCGGTCATGCCTTCGCCGCGGCGTTTGCCGCGCAGACCCTGCCAATCGTCGATTGCGCCGAGGGTGCCATACCCGACCATGACGATCAATGGCACCAGCACGGAGCGACCGACCACATCCAGGCCCAACAGAGCGACCGTATTGAGCAACACTGTTAGCAACAATACGGGCAGGATGAACATGACGCCGCCCATGGTAGGTGTGCCCATCTTGACGTTATGGTGACCGGGTTCTTCCACACGAATGAGCTTGCCGATCTTGAAATAGCGCAGGATGCGTAGCAGTGGTCCGCCCCAGATGACGGTCATCATGAAAGCCAGCCCAGCCAGGCTGAGCGCCAGGGTTGTGTCTTTCAAGGCCTCACCTCCAGGGCATTGACAATGCGGTCCATGCGTAGCCCATGTGAGCCTTTGATCAGTACAGAATTGTTTTTGGATAAGTTCTCATCCAGCCAGTTTACAATCTGCTCCAGCTCTTCGAATTCCAGGACAGATGATTTTCTCATGCCAGACCTGCGAGCTGCTTCAGCGATCATATGCGCGCGGGAACCCAGCGTGAGCAAGGTGTCTGCAACTTGTGCCGTGCGTAGCCCAACCATTTCATGTCCCTGGCGCTCGTATTGACCAAGTTCGAGCATGTCGCCCAACACGGCTATTTTGTGGCCATCCAGTTCATCGAGCAGGTTCAAAGCCGCCAACATGGATTCGGGCGAAGCGTTGTAGGTGTCATCGAGGATCAATGCACCGGTCTTGCTGCGGACAGCCACCAAACGCAACTGGGTGTGTCCCTGGTTAAGGCCGTCGAAGATTTCTTGCCAGGTCAAACCTTCCACCAGGCCAACAGCGGCGGCGCGCAGGGCCGTGTGGACGGAATGCCGTCCGATTAATGGAACGCGCACGTGCAGGGTCTCACGCTGATAGTGCAGGCGAAAGCGGATGCCTTCCAGTCCCTGTCCCTCGACGTTGTCGGCCCACAAGTCGGCTTCAGACGAGAGACCGTAAAAGAAGACCTGCGCGCGGGTTTTCTCTTCCATCTTGCGCACCCAGGGATCGTCGAAGTTCAGAATGGCTACGCCATCTTCTGGCAAGGCCTGGATAAGCTCGGATTTGCCCCGCGCGATAGCTTCTTGCGAGCCCGCCCGTTCGGCATGGACGGTGCCGATGTTGGTCACCACGCCGACTTGCGGCTGGGCAATGTCGCATAGAAAAGCAATCTCGCCGGGAACGTAGAAACCCATCTCCAGCACGGCACGCTGGTAACCCGAACTCAGTTTCAAAATGGAAAGCGGCAGGCCAATTTCGTTATTCAAATTGCCGGGGCTTTTTAGCGTGTGATAGCGCTGGCTGAGCACTTCAGCAACCATTTCTTTGGTGGTGGACTTGCCGACGCTGCCGGTGATACCGATCACGCGCAGGTCCAATTTGCGACGCCAGAAACGAGCGATCTGTTGTAAGGCTGTGACGGTATTCTCGACCCGCAGACAGAGGGGCAGAGTCAGGTCAGGGAGAGACTCGGCACTTAGACTGGCACGCAGGTCCAGGGTGCGGAAAGAGGCGTCTACGTCTTGTTGAATCAGCGCGAAGGATGCGCCGCGCTTGAAGGCTTCGTCCAGGAAGTCATGACCGTCGACGCGCTCACCCGGGACGGCAACGAATAGCGAGCCGGGAATAACCTGACGCGAGTTGATCGCCGCCTCGGTGATGACCGGGGTGTTCCCCTCCGGGCGGAGGTTTGTCAGGGCTTCGAGCGCGTCGGCGAGTGTCAGCATGAAAATCTCTTAATGAGTAGCCATTTGCAATCGCACCGCGTCGGGCGGGATATTGAGCAGGACAACGGTTTTCTGGGCCACTTCCGAGAAAACGGGTGCGGCTGTTTCCGAGCCCCAGATAGAAGCTGTGGGGCGTTCGAGCCAAACGTAAATCATAAACTGTGGATCATCCGCCGGTCCCCAGCCGATAAAGGAGGCATTGGTCTGGCTGAGATCATAAAAGCCAAGCGGGGTGGGGATCTGGGCGGTGCCGGTCTTGCCAGCGACACGGTAGCCGGGCACCAGCGCAGCAGAAGCTTCGTTTTCGAGCGAGGTAGCTAACATCTCATTTAGCGTGGCTGCGGTTTCGGCTCTGATGGGCGAACCGGCATATTGTGGTGGAACGTTGAATTGGTTTCCATCGCGCAGCATGGCATACAAGGTGTGCGGTGTAACCATGCGACCTTGATTAACGACTGCCGAAGCGCCCGTTAAGATTTGCAATGGCGTTGCGGTGATGCCCTGCCCGAATGAATTCGTAGCCAGGTCAACCGGATACCAATCCGCGTCTCCCGGGACTTTGAGCCTGCCAGCCGCTTCACCGGACATATCGACCCCTGTCAGGTGGCCGAAGCCGAAACGGTTCAGGTAGCCGTACAAATTTTGTGGGCCGAGTTGCACGGCCAGCCACGACATGCAGACGTTGAGTGAGTGCTGTAAACAACCGACCATGTTCTGCACGCCCCAGGCCTGATTGTCCCAGTTTTTGATAGTAACGCCGCCGACCTGGATTTCACCGGTGTCAAGGTAGGTGGTGTTAGGATTAACCAACCCGGTGTCCAATGCGGCAGCCATAGTGAAGATCTTCATGACCGAGCCCGGCTCATACGGCATGCCGATGGCGCGGTTGTATTCGCTGGCGTTGTTGAAGATCACGCCGTAATTTTCAAAGTTGTTCAAGTCCATGCGCGGGGTGCTCGCCATGGCCAGAATTTCGCCGTTTTTCGGGTTCATGACGATGATGGCGCCGTGCTGTGCATCGTATTTTTTCAACGACTGATCCAAAATCTCCTCAACGGCGCCTTGCAAGTCGCGGTTGATGGTCAGGATCAGGCTGGTCCCATTCGGAACGTTTGGGATTTCCACGGCCCGGTTGGGTTCATTCGGTACCCACACTCTGACCGGATTACCAGCCAGCAAGTCATTGTACTTTTCTTCAATGCCAAAATAGCCCCGCCCTTCACGGTTGACAAACCCAATCACATCCGATGCCAGTGCGTCTTCGGGATAACTGCGTTCCAAGCGCGGACTGAATTCCAGGCCTGCCAGGCTGGGAGTTGGGTTTCCTGAATTGCTCAGTTCTGTCTTGAGTTCCTTTAAGATAAGTAACCGCTTCGGAAGAAGCGAAGTTGTCTACAACCAGATAGGAGAGGCCCGGAGGCGGGTTGAGAATTTCACTGTAAACTTCGTTGTAGTCTTTGCCCAGGTTGACGCTGACGGCCATGGCAACGCTGTGCGGATCGATCACGGTTGTCAGGTCCACGCCGACCTCGTACACGGTCTGGTTTCCGGCTAACAGGTGGCCATTGCGGTCGTAGATTTCACCGCGCTCCGGGTAAAAGGTTTTATATCCGCCTTTGAAAGCATCGGCCTGCGCCCGGAACGCTTCCGCTTCAGCGCTGACCTGGATGCGCACCATTTGCAGTACGACCAAAGTGGCTACAAATGCCAAAAAGCCGTTCAGCAAAAGGGATCGCCACGCGTATTGTTGTCTCATCTTAGGCCTCCGCCCGTTGTTTGAAGACGCTCGTCTAACCAATCCAACAGGGATTGGGTATATTCTGGCGGAATGCTTGGCGCGCTGGGTTGTAGTTCGGGCACGGTCGCCAGTTTGACACCCTTGGGAGCTACGTAGCCGGGCACATACAGATATTCCACTTCTTCGGGTTTTGCTGGCCGGAATCCGAGTGCGTACGCCCGTTTTTCCACCTCATCCTTGGATGTCAGTTGGGCGAGCTTGGTTTGCAGGTCGGCATTGGTATTCTCGGTCTCGATGATTCCAAGGCGCAGGTCTTGGATTTCACGGCCAATAATGGCAGCCTGCGATGTCACCATCAGGTAAAGGGTTGCGATCATCGCGAATCCCAGTACGATTAAAAGGAAAATGCTCACCCATTGACGTTGAACGCGCCAGGGAGCTTGAGAATAAGCATGGTTGAGACGGTTAGTAGTGTTCATGATGACCTTTTTATTTGGGCGATGGTCATCGTAGGCAGCGAAGCGCTGCTACAATTTTTCTGCGATGCGAAGTTTTGCACTCCTTGCCCTCGGGTTGGCTGCGATCTCTGCTTCACCAGGGGTGATCGGTTTTCTGGTAATTTCTTTTAGCGTTGCTTTATGCCCGCAGGTGCAGACTGGTTGCCTGGGTGGACAAATGCAGTCGCGACTTTCCCTGCGAAAATACTCTTTGACGATGCGATCTTCCAGCGAATGGAAGGAAATGATCGCCAGCCTCCCACCGGACTTCAGGGCTGCTACCGCTTGGGGAAGCACATTCTCGACCCGTTCCAATTCCTGGTTGACTGCGATGCGCAGGGCCTGGAACGTCTGCGTGGCGGGGTGGATGCGTCCCTTGCGGGGCAGGACGGTTTCGATAACGGCAGCAAGCTGACGCGTGGTCTGAAGCGGTCGCGCTTTGACGATGGCCCGCGCGATACGTCGGGAGGCGCGTTCTTCCCCGTTGCGGTAGATCAAGTCCGCTAGTTCATCCTGCGGCAGATTGTTGACCAGGTCCGCCGCTGTGGTGGGGGAGGCCGGATCGAAGCGCATGTCCAGCGGCGCATCCTGTTGGAAGGAGAAGCCGCGCTCGGGGGTATCCAGTTGCATCGAGGAAAGCCCCAGGTCGAGCAGGATGCCGTCCACGCCATTCCATCCGATTTCGCGCAGCCTCTCCGTGAGAGAAGTCATAGGAGGCCTGCATCAGACGGGCGCGCTTCCCGTAAGGAGCCAAGGTCTCACGGGCAAGCGCTAACGCCTGCGGGTCTACATCCAAGCCCAACAGACGCCCGTCTGGTGCGCAGGCCTCCAAAATTCCGCGGGCATGTCCGCCCGCGCCCAGTGTTCCGTCTACGTAAAACCCTTCATTATTGGGCTGCAACGCGTGTATAATTTCATGGTAAAGAACAGGTTGGTGCGGCGCGCCTGTCATAGCGCGTTAGCCGATATTCTGGCCGGAGAGGTTCAGTGTTGAGAAGCGCTGATTGTTAGCTTCGGGGTCTTGGATGACGTTCATCTGCTCGTTCCAATCAGCGGGCGTCCAGACCTCGAAATATTCGCCCTGACCTGCTACAATTGCTTCACCGTCGAAGTTGATGAATTGCCGTAGACTTTGCGGAACCAGGATGCGCCCGACCTTATCCAACTCGATCTGGTAAGCATTGGAAAGGATCAAGCGGCGCAGCATGCGGGCGGTGGGATCTGCCAGGTTCATGGCATTGATGCGTTGGTAGACTTCTTGGAAATAGGGTTCTGCCATGACCATCAGGCAGCGGTCAAAGCCCTGGGTGATGAAAGCGCCACCTTCCAGCGTTTGACGGAAGGCAGCCGGAATCATCAGGCGACCTTTCTCGTCGAGGTTGTGCTGGAACTGGCCTAAGAACATTAGTTCTACTTCTCCATTTAACAGGCGAACGCCGGGGCTTCCGGCGCTCGTCCTCCACTTTCTACCACTTTTTCCCACATTATACAGATTCTGTGGACAAAAAGCAAGTAGCAATTATGTTTCCCCCACCTCGATAGTACTTTTGACTCACTTTATATGCCGAAGTTTCCCACTTTCTCCCTGCTCGAATCACCCAACTGGTCAGATTATGCCTTGCTCGATAGCGGCGACGGCTTGAAAATGGAACGCTTTGGGTCGTACACGTTTGTCCGCCCGGAAGTGCAGGCCATGTGGTCACGTGCTTTGCCGGAGAAGGAATGGGCACAGGCGCATGCGGTCTTTCAGCCAACCAGCGAGGAGAGCGGTGGGCATTGGAAGTTTAAAAAGAAGGTGGCAGAAAAGTGGGAGATGGATTATCCCCTCACTGTTTCGACCTCAACCGACGCCCTGACCCCTCTTCCTCAAAGGGGAGAGGGGAACTTCTAAGATTCTGGACAATGACCACGCCGGGGCGGCATCTGGGAGTATTTCCAGAATGCGCGGCGCATTGGGATTGGTCAGCGGATTTGATTCAAAAAGCAAAGCGGCCCATTAAGGTTTTGAATTTATTTGGCTATACCGGACTGGCGACCCTGGCTGCAGCGGCGGCCGGAGCGCAGGTCACTCACTTGGACGCTTCGAAAAAAGCCGTAGCCTGGGCGCGTGACAACCAGGCCCTATCCGGGCTGACGGAGAAACCCGTCCGCTGGATTGTGGACGATGCGCTCAAATTCGTCCAGCGCGAGGGGCGACGTGGAAACAAATATGATGGCATCCTGCTCGATCCGCCCAAGTTTGGGCGCGGCCCTAAAGGCGAGGTGTGGGAAATCTATAAGTCACTGCCTGGCTTGCTGGAAGCCTGCCGACAGGTGTTGAGCGACAGGCCTTTGTTTGTGGTGGTGACGGTTTATGCGGTGCAGGCTTCCGCAATCCATGTGGGGCAGGCTTTGCAAGACATGATGTCAATGTTTGATGGGAATGTTGAAAACGGCGAGTTGGTGACACGTGAACAGTCTGCGGAACGTTTGCTTTCGCAAGCAGTGTATGCAAGATGGTCGGAGAAATGAAGGCATGAAAGTCGAGCAACGAGTCGTTCAAAAGTTTCAAGAAATATTTGGAGAAGCGCCAACTTTCCTGGTCCGCGCGCCAGGACGAGTTAACCTGATTGGCGAACATACCGATTACAACGATGGCTTTGTCTTGCCAATGGCAATTGACCGGGCTGCCTGGATTGCCGTGCGTCCACGGGGTGACCGGCAGGTGAGCGTTTACGCGCTGGATTATGATGAGCAGGTAGATTTTTCGTTGGACGGCGCTGGGCGAAAAGACAATTGGGCAGATTATCTGATCGGGGTCGGTTGGGCCTTACAAATGGAAGGTTACGAACTCACAGGGTGGGAAGGTGTTTTAAGTGGCAATGTGCCGAAGGGAGCGGGACTATCTTCCTCGGCAGCGGTGGAACTGGCGGCGGTGCGCGCTTTTGCGACTGTTTCCAATTTCGCTTGGGAGCCTGCCCGTATGGCGCAAGTTGGGCAGATGGCCGAGAACCAGTGGGTGGGAGTGAACTGCGGCATTATGGATCAGATGGTCAGCGCGGCGGCGCAGGCGGGACATGCCCTGTTCCTGGATTGCCGTTCGCTGGAATACCAGCATATCCCCTTGCCAGAAGGTGTTGCTGTGGTTGTGATGGACACTTCCACGCGGAGGGGGCTGGTCGATTCGGCCTATAACGAGCGTCGCGCGCAATGCGAGGCGGCAGCGGAGTTCTTTGGAGTACCGGCTCTGCGTGATGTCAGCCTGGAACGATTCAATTTGGAACGAGAAAAGATGAAAGATGAGGCGGTGATGCGCCGGGCGCGGCACATCATCAGCGAGAACCAGCGCGTGTTGGACGCGGTTGCTGCGATGCGTTCAGATGATGTCCGAAAATTGGGGCGTTTATTTAATGAAAGTCACGCCAGCCTGCGGGATGATTTCGAAGTGACAAATGAAGCCTTGAACCAGATTGTGGCTGAGGCGCAGACGTATCCTGCCTGTTTTGGGGCGCGCATGACTGGCGCAGGCTTTGGCGGTTGTGCGGTGGCGTTGGTGGATGGGGGAAAAGTTGAGGATTTTGTGTCCGCGGTCAGGGCAGGATACAGGCGAAAATCCGGGCTTGAAGCGCGGATGTATGTCTGCCAGGCGAGCAATGGGGCGAGTTCAATCGAAGATTTTTGATTGACCCTCACCCCTGCCTCTTTCCCTGAAAGGGAGAGAGGTTACTTCCAAAACTGGGGTAAATGTTCTCTATATGTCGTTAGATAATCATCGAGGATTTGCCGTGCTACGCCGATATCTGTGATCATGGGGTCTAGCAGCAAGCATTGCAATGCTTTTTCGCGGCTGCCTTCGATAGCGGCATCCACGCAAAGCTGGCCTACGGTAATCTCGCGGCGCAGGAGTTCGGCCACAGGTTCAGGCAATGCACCGACATGGATTGGATCTATGCCCATGTTACTGACGCGAACCGGCGTCTCGACGGTAGCCCCGAACGGCAGGTTCGCGATCTGGCCGATATTTGGCCTGTTCGCTGCGAGATGGTAGTGAGAGCCGCCTCCGGCAATGTTCTCGATCATCTCGAGTGCGCCTTCGGAATCCGTATCCAGCAGGCCATCGACTGTCAGATGCCCGTCAGCCATATCGTTCAAGCGGTCGAGGCTGAAATCGCGCAATCCGGCCCACGTATCCCAATCATACAGACGGATGTTGTACTTTTCCCAGGGCTTGGTCAAGGGATCGCTCACCCAGGGCAGATATTCGCACAGATGTGTGTCGCCCGGTACGGGGAACAGGGTGAAGGCATTGAACACGTCTCTCGTGAGCGGTTCAAATGTGGGGTCGAAGGAGGCGAAGCGTTCCCTGAAAAGCGGGTACAAGTTATCGCCGGTTTCCCTGTCACGGATGTACAGGATCCAGGTGAAATGGTTCAGTCCGGCCGCCGTGATCTCGACGCGCGGCAGGACTTGCTGGATAACCTGTTCGCGCAGGGGATGCTGTATGAAATCGGCGTGCATACCTTCGATGCCTTCGGGAATTTCGAACCCTAGATCATCTGCCAGAACCATTCCCGCAAAAGCGTAACCGATAAAAATCTGGTGGCACAACCCGACCGTCCTGATCTGGCTGTGGCGGTTGACCGCGTCACAGATGCGTGTCATCGGATTGGTGAAATTGATCAACCAGGCATCCGGGCAGATCTGCTCCATGTCATGCACGATCTCCATCAGCGGGCCGATGTTGCGCGCAGCGTGGGCAAAACCGCCGGGACCGCCGTTCTCGGCGTAGGGCTGGCGCACGCCATACTTGAGCGGAATCTCGAAATCGGACTTCCACAGTTCCTCGCGCGGACCGACTTCAATGGCCGAGACCACGAACTCCGCGCCCTCGAGCGCATCTTTGTGATGGGCGTGGGCGCTGATGGTGAACTGCGCACCCCACTCGACGTTCAGCCTGTTCGCCAGACGATGAACGATATCCAGGCTTTTGGCGTTCCTGTCAACCAGCGCGAGCGTAGAGCCGCGCAGTTTCTTGGAGCGGAGCAGGGCGGAAAGTGTATTCTCGCCGAAGGAGGCGCTACCTGCGCCGATGACAACGATCTTAGTAGGGAGTGTCATAGAAATATCTTTAAATGTTACTTTAATTACAGAGATATTATCAACTATAACAAATAAAGCAATTTTGTGTATGGTGCTTTTATGCTAATACCAAGGTAGGGTATTGCTGCACAACGAAGAATGCAAAAAGGAGACCGTTCATGAGCAGTCTCCTCTTTTTGTTACGCATAACGGCGGGGTTATCCAACTCTATTGCGTTTTGATTTCGACATCGGCGCTCATACCCCAGAGCAAGGCCTCTGGTTGTTCATCTAATTTGACAGTGACCTTAAAGACCACGTCGCCGCCAATGGTATCGGAGATGGGGGAGATGGCGGTCACTTTTCCAGGGAAATTGGCATTGAGCGCTTCAACAAAGACTGTAGCAGGCTGACCGACTTTTACTGCAGCGATGTTGAGTTCGCTCAGGTCGGTGGTTTCGATCTGCAACTCGTCCAGCTTCGCCAATGTGATGATCACCTGCCCGGGATTGACATATTCCCCCGCTTGCACATCCACAGAGGTGATTGTGCCTGCAAAGGGTGCCACAAGTGTCCCTTGAGCGAGGGACGCTTTCGCCACATCCAGGGCAGATCGCATTTGATCCACTTTGGAATCTGCCGCTTGAAGCTTTTCGGGTGGAGCACTTTCGTATGTGAATTTGAATGTGTCGAGACTGAATTTTTTCCTGGGTTGTCTCTGAATTTGTGCGTCGATTTCAGCTGAAGTTAGGGCGGCTTTTGCTGCAACTATATCGAATTCCAGATTAGTTGTGTCAAGCTGGGCCAATGCTTGCCCTGCCTCAACTGTATCTCCTTCCTTTACAGCTACCTCATCAACCAGGCCTGAAATAACAAAACTCAGACGCGATTCCTGCACAGGGACAGCTACAGCTGAAGCCTTGACCTGTCCGGATGCAGACGTATTGGTTGTATCCAGTGAAACGGACGGGATAGGTGTTGCGGTAGCGGCGGGACTGCAGCCCGATACAGCCAAAATAAGCGCAGACACTATGAATATTATCCAGAAAGTATGTTTCACGCTATTGCTCCGTTTGAATTTCGACATCGGCGCTCATACCCCAGAGCAATTCTTTTGGTTGTTCATTTAGTTGTATGGTGACTTTGAAGACCACATCGCCACCAATCTTATCTGAGATAGGGGAAATGGCGGTCACTACTCCTGGAATTTCTTTGCCCAGCGCTTCGATATGGACAGTCGCAGCTTGTCCAATCTTGACCGATGCTACGTTCAGTTCGCTCAGGTCGGTGGTTTCGACT
Organism: uncultured Chloroflexia bacterium; assembly: GCA_963829615.1. Classification (GTDB taxonomy): domain Bacteria; phylum Chloroflexota; class Anaerolineae; order Anaerolineales; family Villigracilaceae; genus JAABUE01. The sequence continues at coordinate 7,179 of CAWHJM010000061.1, read as the reverse complement.
TGCAAATTGTCCAACTTCGCCAACACGATAACAACCTGACCGGGCTGCACGTATTCACCGGGTTTGAACCGCTTATTGAGATAACTGTAGCTGCGAAAGGCGCAACAAGTTCCGTCTGGGATAACTCAGCATATGCTGTATCCAACGATCTGCGAGTTGTTTCGAGTTCCTGCGCGGCGACTTGACCTCTGTCGATGATCTGATTTCCTTTGCGTCGTGGGAGTTTCCAGTATTGATAGTCGAATTCTGCCTTATTCACAGTGTCCTTTGCCTGCAAGAGACCATATTCCAAGTCAGGCGAACTCAAGGTGACAAGGGTTTGTCCAGCCTCGACTACGCTCCCTTCTTCTACATTAACTTCCTTGATCGGCCCGGGAATAACAAAGCTTAGACGCGTTTCCTGGGCGGGAACAACCTCCGCAGAGGCTTGCACGTTTCTGACTTCCGTCGAACCGGAATCCAGCACCACGATTGGAATAGGTGTTGCCGTGGCTGTTGGAGCACAGCCAGACGTCGCGAGAACAAGCGCCAATCCTGCGAGCGTTGCCCATTGGGTATGCTTCATGCTGTTATTCCGTCTGGATGGTGACTTCGGCGCTCATGCCCCAGCGCAGCCCAGCGGGTTGCTGGTCCAGGTCGATGGTCACCTTATAAGTAACATCGCCACCGACTGTCTCTGACTGGCGGTCGATATCCACTACTTTGCCATCAAAGGTTTCGTTCAGGGCATCGATGAAAACACTGGCCGTTTGTCCGATTTGCACGGCAGGGATGTCACGTTCGCTCAAGTCAGTGGTTTCGATGCGCATGTGAGTCAAGTCTGCGACGATGATGCTAACCTGGCCGGGATTGGCGGTTTCGCCGGGGGCGACATTGACCGTGATGACTGTTCCGGAGACGGGGGTGGTCAGTGTGGCCTGTTCCAGTGTCGCTTTGAGTTGGTCCACAACCGCCTGGGCGCGATCTACGTCGGCTTGCGCGGCGTCGATTTGCTCATAGGCGTTGCCCACGCCCACGCGCTGCAGGTAAGTGACCTGTGTTTGCGCGGCGACAACGCTGGCTTCAGCCTCGGCGATGCGGGCTTCGAGAATAGTCGTGTCGAGCGTGGCCAGGGTTTGCCCGGCGGTGACGGTATCACCAACTTCTACGTCCACGCTTTTGACGCTGCCGAGCAGGGGAAAGCTCAGGTTAACTGAGTCCACAGGCCGGACTTCGGCTGAAGCCACGACTCCGCCTGCTGAAGCGGGAGCAGCCGAACCTGAGCCCGATGCGCCGGTGTCCAGGGCAACGGTGGGGATTGCAGTAGGGGCCGCGGTCTGTCCGCAGGCGGTCAGCGCGAGAGTCAGCGCCAGGATTAGGATCAATGTAATGTTCTTCATTCGTTTTTCCTGTACTTAAAGATTGTTTATGAAATCTTACTTGTTCTTGCTATCAGCAACTATCAAACCATCTTGCAAGGTTACAATCCGTTTGGCGTATTTGATGACGCGCGGGTCGTGGGTAGCAAAGATGAAAGTTGTGCCGGTTTCCTGGTTGAGCTTTTGCATGATGCCCATAACCTGCTCGCCGTTTTCAGTATCGAGATTAGCGGTGGGCTCGTCGGCCAGGACCATCATTGGATCGGTGGACAGTGCGCGCGCCACGGCCACACGCTGCTGCTGACCACCACTGAGTTGGTCAGGACGATGGTGAGAATGATCGACCATGTCAACAGCTTTGAGTAATTCCATCACACGCTGCCTGCGCTCGGCCGGGCTTTTGCCGTTCAACAGGAGCGGCATTTCCACGTTCTCGTAGGCGGTGAGAGTAGGGATGAGGGCAAAAAATTGGAAGACAAAGCCGATGGTGCCTTTGCGCAGGTCGGCGCGCTGGTTGCGGGTGAGATTAGTGGTCTCTTTGCCGTTGATGACGACCCGGCCGGATGTGGGCTGGTCAAGGCAACCGATGAGCTGTAACAGGGTGGTTTTGCCGGACCCGGAAGGACCAACCAGGGCTGTGAATTCGCCACTCTCGATGATTAGGGTTACGCCTTGCAGGGCGTGGGTTTCGACTTCGCCGATTTTGTATGTGCGTTTTACGTCAGTTAAGTTTGCGACTTCCATGATGTTTTTCCTTTAGTTGCTACCATGCAGGGCTTCGACCGGTTCCATGCGGGCGGCCATCCGGGCCGGGTAAAGAGAAGCGAGCAAGGTGATAATAAATGAGATGATGGTCAGATTGATGGTATCTTGTAATGTCAGGTAGGCATAAATGCGGTCGCCAAGTAACATGCCGCTAATGCCCAGGTCTCCAAAGTAGATACCAACCTTACCGAAGTAGGCAGAAATTGCCCAGCCGAGCAGCAGGCCAACCCCGATTCCGCCGACGGCCAGCATACTGGCTTCTGCCAGGAATAAGGACATGATCTGGCGTCCTTTCATACCGATGGCGGTCAGGATGCCGATCTCGCGCGTGCGCTCGAAAACGGACATGACCAGCGTGTTGACGATGACCGTAGCGGTCACGCCCAGCACGATCAGGTTCAGGATCATGATGTAGGCGTTGGCAAATGTGTCCATCAGCACAAGAATCTCATTCATGTCTTTCCAGGTCTTAACCTGGAGGTTTGGGCCCTTGAGCGCGGCGGCAACTGCATCTGCCTGTTCGCGGTCGTACAACAGGATGAAAATGTAACTGGCGTGGTTTTCTGCGCCGGAGAAAGCCTGCGCTTTGGCAAGTGGCAGGAGGACAATCCCTTTGTCATAGGTGGTCGTGCCGGTGGAGAAGATGCCGCGCACGGTAAACAACTGGTCGTCCACAGTGCCGTTGGATGTGTTCACCAGCAGCTTGATCTGATCGCCAACCTTCAACCCCAGGCTGTCTGCCAGCGGATAACCGATCAGGACGCCATCGCGGTCGTCTGCGGTCAGGAATTCACCGGAGACCAGCCCTTGTCGATAGGGATCGCTCGCTGAGGAGGCGGGGTCAATGCCCATGATCTGGACGCCGCTGGATTCGTCCCGCACCGAGACGATCCCGCTGGCAACCAGGCGTGGGGTGGCAACCTGGACTTGAGCCAGCGCTTCGATCTGCGCTGCAATCTGCTCCGGGTTCTCGAGCAGATATTCCCAGGAGACGCTGAGTTTATCGGGGTCGTAATCCTTGGCTCTGACCTGGATATGTCCGCTGTCGAGGCGCAGGGTAGATTCCATCGAACTGCGCATCTCGCCTTTGAAGAAAGCAGACATGAACATCAGTAGAGCCAACCCAATGGCTAGCGCCAGCGCCGAAAGAGCGGAACGACGGCGGTTACGGCCCAGGTTGCGGTAAGCCATTTTGAATATGTTTTTCATGATGAGGTTCCTATACGTAGTGCAGGGCTTCAGCCGGTTCGCGGCGGGAAGCTTCTCGAGCCGGATATAGCGCCGCGATGGCGGCGATAAGGGCTACAGTCAGTGCGTGATTGAGCACTTTGAGTGGTACTAGCTGGGGGTAGATCTTACCGGTGATGAGGGCTGTGTACTCGGTCAGGTCGGCAAACTGACTGTAGTCGATGCCAACGATACTGAGAGCTCCGTTAAGGGCCAATCCCAGAACTGTGCCCAAGATGGCGCCTACCACACCGATCAGGATGCCTTCCAACAGGAATAGCAGCGTGATCTCGCGCGGTTTGAGTCCCAAGGCCCCTAATACGCCGATCTCACGCGTACGTTCGAAGACCGCCATCATCAGCAAGTTGAGAATACCGATCGCTGCGATGACCAACATGATGACACCGAAGATATTCATGACGGATGTCTTCATGTCCATGGTCTGTTTCAGGTCAGGGATGCTGGTGACCCAGGTCTCTACTTCGTAGCCAGGTTGGGTCTTATTGATCTGGTTGACCACGCCGGGTTCCTGGCCGATCTGTTTCAGCGACACAACTACTTCCGTGACCTGCCCCTCCAGGCCAAAGAGAGTCTGCGCTTCGGCAAGGGACATGTAAATGGTGGATTTCTCAACCGAGGGCACGCCCACATCGTAAATGCCAACGATGTTCATCGTGCGCTGACGGGTTTGCTCATGGGTCGAGTTGCCGACCATGGTGATGCGGTCACCGACAGTGATTCCCATGGCTGTCGCCAGTCCCTGGCCGATGACGATCATGTCCTGGTCATCCGGTTTCAGATAGCGACCCATGGAAATGTTCTTTGCCACCGGGCTGACGAGAGCTTCTTTGTCTGTTTCGACGCCGATGATCGAGACCGAAAAAGCGCCCTCACGGTTGGTGACCAACCCGCCAGTGACGATGCGCTTGGTCGCAACAACCACGTTGGGATTCGCTTCCGCTGCCTGAACGACTGCGTCGGGATTATTCAGGGGCAGCAAGGGCTTTTGGCCGGATTTCTGGCTGTATCCGGGGGCATGGACTTGAATATTGCCGCCCAGCAGTTGGATCGCATTCCCGTAGATGGATTGCTCGAAGCCAACGATAATGCCATCGAAAAGCACCAATAGAGCCATGATGACGCCCATTGCTCCGGCAATCAGGAATGTCCTACGGCGTTGACGCCAGACGTTACGCCAGGCAATTTTGATCAATGTTGACACGTTTTACCTCCGTAGGGTAATCATGTTGCGCAACGCTCACACGCACACATAAGCCCGCGCTGCCTGGAAATCCTTTTTAGGGCTAAGCAGACACGCGGACTAAAAATACTCTACAAGTTTATATTTTATGCGAGTATATCAAATTTTCCCTATTTGTCAAGATGATTCGATGCGAATGACCTTGTCTATGTATGGTTATCAAAATATATTTGTTGATGGACAAGATGAACACAAACAAAAGATGCCCTCAAATTTTGAAGGCATTCGATTTGCAATTCGCTTGAACTTTCAGGTACAGGTTTCCACCTGTATGTGAGTCTGCCCCAAACATCTGTTTTACGATCAGACCCGTGCGCCAGAAAGCCACAGCGGCCATACCATGTGCCAGTACGGCGAAGAAAGGCGGCTTCTGAAATGTGTAGTAGGTCCAGCACTCGCGGGTGGTGCCCCATAGTTCTAGGTAGTACCCCAGACCGGCTCCGGCCAGGAAAGTCAGGGTGGCCGTGCGGTGGTCGGTGGGGGTCAGGATCAGGAGTCCGCACAGGAGCAGGGAGAGCCAGGTATAGGACTTGTCAAAGGTCGGGGTAACGAAAGCAAGCATGAGAACGTAGAAAGATGCGAAGGTGATCCAGTAGAGAATAGAGATCAGAGAGTGGGGAATAGTTAAGAGATGCTTTTTCGATTCTGTGGATTGTCCAGTCTAAAAATCGGGTAATGCGGTCAATCGAAAGAGAGGCAATCGGCCAGGCGGGAATGATCCACAATGGCGGGCGTTCGGCAGTGTAGTAATGCCACAGATTGGTTTGTGTTCCCCACGACTCAATTGCCAGCCCGCCGAAGACGCCGACAAAGACGATCAGGCCATCGGTTTTCAAGTCTGCGCGCGAGATGATGGTCAGCGACATGAACAGGAAGATGCCAATCAACAGCCAGTCCATGTACAGCCACCAGGGACCGTTCCAGTCGATGTAGGAGAGCACTTCCTCGGCCAGCGGCCACCAGATGTAGACGATCAGGAAGATGGTCAGCAGAAAGCCGCCGAGCAAGATGGATGAGTGCTTTGTCCAGCCAAATATTGACAGGGCGCGGCGCAGCGTTGACATGCGCCGGATTATAGCAGAGCAATTCGGAAGCGAACTTGGAATATTAAGACAATTTTAAGAGACTTGTAATAATGAAATGCTTGCATATTTGTTAGCTCTCACATAGAATATGATTACCAACTTATGAGAAAAAGGGTAACCTTTTGTTTTTTTTCTCGTCTTGTATATACCTTACAAAACCGCAAGGTAATTTTGTGATTTAATAATGATCAAAACATTAAGAAAGGAGGGGATAAAAATAAATAGTCCTTTTAAGGTTTGGTGAGAAATTCATTTCGACTCAATTCAGCCTTGTTTACCTAAATGCTGGTTTTAGGAACGGACTGGACTAAAAATTCAAAAGGAGAATGTCATGCACTTTCGTAAACTATTTGCCCCGATTTTGATAATAGCTCTCATGTTAAGCATCTTGCCTGTGCAGTTTTCGGCCAGCGCTGCTGCACCGTCAGAGCTGTTTTTTTCGGAATATATCGAAGGTTCGAGCTACAACAAGGCACTCGAAATCTATAATGGCACCGGTGCAGCGGTAGACCTTGCGGCCGGTGGGTATAGCGTCAAAATCTATTTCAATGGCAGTGCAACAGCCGGCCTCACGCTAAACCTAAGCGGCGTTGTTGCAGACGGTGATGTGTACGTAATAGCAAATTCCAATTCTGTTACGCCGGCTGACCCGGCCATCCTTGCCCAGGGCTGACCGCGTAAGCCTGGCTGGTTTTTTCAATGGGGATGATGCTGTTGCTCTGCTAAAAAATGGCGTTATTATTGATGTCATCGGGCAGATTGGAAACGATCCTGGCTCTCAGTGGGGTACAGACCTGACGAGCACAGCTGATAACACACTTCGCCGCAAGTCGGATATTTGTGTCGGCAACTAGACGGCAGCGATGCTTTTGATCCCTCAATTCAATGGGATGGTTTTGCCGATAACTTGGAAATTCATAAATATGTTTCTGGCAAAACCATCCTGCAATTGAGATCAAAGACATCGCTGCCCGTCTAAGTCGCCGACACAAATACAGGCAAAGTGTGTTATCAGCTGTGCTCGTCAGGTCTGTACCCCAGCTGAGAAAAGCCCATCATTTCCAGATCTGCCGATGACATCAATAATAACGCCATTTTTTAGCAGAGCAACAGCATCCATCCCCATTGAAAAAACCAGCCAGGCTTACGAGGTCAGCCTGGGCAAGGATGGCCGGGTCAGCCGCGCTCAAAAGTGTGCTACGTACACATCACCATCTGCGACAACGCCGCTTTAAGAGTGAGGCCGGCTGTTGCACTGCCACTGAAATAGATTTTGAGCGCTACTCCACCGCACAGAGGTTACCGCTGCACGGTACCGTATAGATTTCGAGTGCCTTGTTGTAGCTCGAACCTTCGATATATTCCGAAAAAAACACGCTCTAGGGGGCTGCAGCGCTGGCCGAAAACTGCACGGGCAAGATGCTTAACATGAAGCTATTATCAAAATCAGGCAGATAGTTTACGAAAGTGCATGACATTCTCC